>NZ_QXIY01000002.1:0-131306 GCF_003570995.1 Candidatus Cryosericum septentrionale | reverse complement strand
CCACCGATCCGTCCGGCATCATCACCGACGTCAACAAACAGATGGAGGCGCTCACCGGTTGCACGCGCGACGAATTGATTGGCGCTCCGTTCAAGAACTACTTCACCGATCCGGAGCGGGCCGAGACGAGTATCAAACTGGTGCTGAGCGAAAAGAAGGTCACCAACTACGAGCTCACCGCGCGCGCCAGGGACGGTAGGGAAACTGTGGTGTCCTACAATGCGACCACCTTCTACGATCGGGACAGGAGGTTGCAGGGCGTGTTCGCCGCTGCGCGCGACGTCACCGAGAGCAAAAGGGTGGAAGAGGAGATCCGCACGCTCAACGCAGAACTGACTTCCGCCAACAAGGAGCTGGAAGCGTTCAGCTACTCCGTCTCACATGACTTGCGTGCTCCGCTGCGCAGTATCGACGGGTTCAGCCAGGCATTCCTGGACGACTTTGGCTCCACCGTCCCGGAGGAGGGACGCGAAAACCTGGAACGTGTCCGGCGCGCCACCCAGCGCATGGGACAACTCATCGACGACATGCTGTTGTTGTCACGGGTGACTCGCAGGGAGATGCATATGCAGGAGACCGACATCAGCGCGCTGGCAGCCGATGTGACCGGGGAACTGGCGCTGGACAACCCGCAGCGAGACGTCCAGCTGACCATCGAGCCGGGAATGGCCGCGACGGGTGACCCCCAGCTGCTGCGCATCGTGCTGGTCAACCTGCTGGGCAATGCCTGGAAGTTCACGTCCAGGCGTCAGCACGCGCACGTCAGCATGGGGACTGTGCGCGACCCGGAGCACGGACCTGCGTTCTTCGTGCGCGACGACGGAGTCGGATTCGATGCCAAGTACAAGGAAAAGTTGTTTGTGGCCTTTCAGCGCCTGCACGCACAGGAGGAGTTTCCCGGAACCGGCATCGGGCTGGCAACGATCCAGCGGGTAATCCGCCGCCATGGCGGCGACGTGTGGGCCGAGGGCGAGGTCGACCGGGGAGCGACGTTCTACTTTACGATTCCAGATCTGCATGTATCATGTCCTGTCAAGGGGAAACAACCATGAGTGACAAGATCATCCTGCTGGTCGAGGACAATCCGGACGATGTCGCCCTTACGTTGCGGGCGCTCAGGAAGAACAACATCGCCAACGAGGTTGTCGTCGCGCGCGACGGGGAGGAGGCCCTGGAGTACCTGACGGCGACTGGCAGGTACGAGGGATACACCCTTACTGACCTGCCCCAGGTGGTCCTGCTGGACCTGAAGCTGCCGAAGGTGGGAGGGCTCGAGGTCCTGCGCGCTATTCGGGCGAACCCGCAAACGCGGCTGCGGCCCGTGGTGGTCCTGACCTCATCCTCCGAGGAGCGGGACGTCATCGCCAGCTACGACCTGGGAGCCAACAGCTACATCCGCAAGCCCGTGGACTTCAACCAGTTCGTGGAAGCCGTACGCGAATTGGGGCTGTACTGGCTGGTGCTGAACCAGGCGCCGCCGGTCAATCGCTGACACCACGTCATCGGATGAAACCTGCCCTCCGCATCATCATCATCGAAGACAGCCCCGACGACGCTCTGCTGGTCGTCCGCGAAGTGGAGCATGCCGGCTACGCCGTCCAGGCGCAGCGTGTCCAGATAGCCGAAGAGCTGCGGGACGCACTGGCGCAGGGAACCCCGGACCTGGTACTGGCCGACTACAGCCTGCCGCACTTCTCAGCCACTGAGGGACTGGCCACCCTGAAGGAGACCGGGCTGGACGTGCCGTTCATCGTCGTTTCGGGCAGCATCGGCGAGGAGGTGGCGGTCCAGGTGATGAAGGACGGCGCCGCCGATTGCGTGATGAAGGAGCACATGTCGCGGCTTGGCCCCGTCGTCCAGCGAGAGCTGCGCGAGGCAGACGAACGCAAGCACAAGCGCGACGCCGAACGGGCACTGGCAGAAAGCGAGAAGCGCTACCGCCTCCTGGTCGAAAGCCAGACCGACCTCATCATCAAGACCGACCCGAAGGGACGGTTCCTCTACGCCAGCCCCACCTATTGCGCGCTGTATGGCAAGAGCCCGCAGGAACTGGCGAACTCAAGCTACGAGCTGGTGATACATCCCGACGACATCTCTTCCGTCGCTGACGCCACCGCCGGCCTGTTCCATCCGCCCTACTCCTGCCGCTATGAGGCACGCTCGATGACCGTGGGCGGCTGGCGATGGATCGAATGGAACGCCCACGCCGAACTGGACAGCCAGAACACTGTCGTCGCCCTCGTCGGCTCCGGTCGCGACATCACCGACCGCAAGCAGGCGGAGGAGGCACTGCGGGAGAGCGAGGAGAACTTCCGGCACTTTCTGGATGACTCTCCGCTCGGCGTGCGCATAGTTACTGCCGAAGGCGAGACAATGTATGCCAACCGGGCGATCCTGGATATCTATGGGTTCAGCAGCCTTGAGGAATTGAGAACAACACCCGTGGAAAAGCGGTACACGTCTGAGAGCTATATCGAATTCAAGAAGAGATATGAGAGAAGACAGCAAGGCGAGGATTCTCCTTCGGAATATGAAGTCAACGTCGTGAGGAAAAACGGCGAGGTCCGGCATCTTCTGGTCTCCCGCAAAGGGCAGCTTTGGAATGGTAAAAAGCAATATCAATTGCTCTACCGCGACATCACCGAGAGCAAGCGGGCCGAGGCAGAGAGAGAGACCATGCAGGCGCAGCTGCTGCAGTCCCAGAAGATGGAGGCTATCGGGGAACTGGCAGGAGGGGTGGCGCATGATTTCAACAACCTGCTGACCGGCATCCTGGGCAACATCGCCATCATGCGCAGCAGCCTGCCCCCAGCCGACCCGTTGCTGGAGAACCTGAACGCAGCCGAGACCGCCGCCCGTCAGGCAGCCGACCTCACGAAAGGACTGCTGACCTTCAGTCGCAGTGCCATGGTCCTGCCGGTGCCCATGAATATCACGGCCGCACTCAACGCGACTCTGGCACTGTTGAAACAGTCACTGCCAGCCACCATGGAGATCGTCCGTGACTATGAGCAGACAACGTGGAACGTCCTGCTGGACCAGTCACAGATGACGCAGATCCTGCTCAACCTCGCGGTGAACGCACGCGATGCCATGAAGGGCAAAGGGATGCTGACGATACGCACCAGGAACGTGACCATCGATACAGCCTATGTCCACGAACACCCCTATGCGCGCACGGGTGAGTTCGTCCACCTGAGCGTCGCCGACACCGGCGTTGGCATCCCTCCAGAGATCCGTTCCCATCTCTTCGAACCATTTCACACGACCAAACCCATAGGTTCCGGGACCGGTATGGGCCTGTCCATCGTGTACGGCGCCATCAAACAGGCGGGTGGGTGGGTGACTGCAGACTCGCCCCCCCCTGAGGATATTTGTTCAATCCGAGGGGCGCTTTCGGGTGCGGGGACCGTGTTCGGCATCTTTCTGCCGCGCTGTCTCGACGAGCCATCCGCACCAGCCGTGCCAATCCACTTGCCCGTCCAAGTCTGCAGTGGGACCGTTCTGGTCGTCGAGGACGAACCGGTGGTCTGCGCCGTCACCCAGGCCCTGCTGATGCGCAGTGGCTGCGCGGTCCTGACGGCCGGGGATGGGGCATCTGCCCTGGCCACGTTCCGGGAACGCCAGGGCACCATCGACCTCGTCCTGCTCGACATGACCATGCCGGGCATGACGACCGACGACGTCGTCCATGCGATGCGTGCCACCGATCCGCACGTGCCGATCCTGCTGACCTCGGGCTATACCTCAGGCGACACCGTCAAGCGCATGCTCGCCGAGGGGACTGTGCAGGGATTCTTGCCAAAGCCCTACGAACTGCAGGAGTTGCTGAGCACCATCAACCAGCTGCTGGAGCGGCCCTGAGCAGGCAGCATCCGGCGGAACGCGCCGACAGACACAGTGCTGCAGCGCTGAGCCCGATGGCTACTTGCTGGAGACTGCGGCCTGCTTGTGGATGGTATGGAACCAGGTCTGGTCATTGCGCGTGAAGAGGGCGATGAAGTCCAGCGGAAGCCACGTCAGCCCATACACGGCGAACAGGAACACGCCCCACCAGTACTTCGGCTTGACCTTCTCGAGCAGCAGGGCTGCGACGAGCATGGGAGGAGCAAACCACTCGAGCGCGAACAGGGCAATCCAGACCCAGGGGAGTACGATACCGGCGGATGCCCACACAGGCACGGCCATATGAGCAAAGTAAATGACGATGTTGGCGAGCATCAGGAAATAGGAGAACACCATCCAGATTGGCTGCCCGAGGTAGACCAGGATGTCAAACGCCGCCATGTCGAAGCGGGTGAAAAAGCGCTTCCACAGAGGCCCGGTGTAGCGGAAGTCCAGGAGGAAATGGCCGCGCATCCACCGCATGCGCTGGTTCCACGAGGCGCGCATGGTGAGGGGCTTCTCATCGTAGACGTGCGCATCCCACGCCCAGGTCGGGCGAACACCTCGCAGGACGCACTTGATGGTGAACTCCAGGTCCTCGGTAATGGAATGAGGGTTCCAGCCGATCTCGTCGATGAGCGACATGGCCATGCAGGAGCCCGTTCCACCCAGCATGGAAGCAAGGCCGATATTGCTACGGGCAAGGTCCCAGAAACGGTTGGTGTACCAGTACCCGATGGCATACGACAGCGAGATCCACGTATCCCCGGGGTTCTTCATGTCGAGATACCCCTGGATGACACGATGGCCCGCCTGCGCATAACGGTCGATCTCGCGCAGGAAGTTAGCACTGACCAGGTTGTCTGCGTCGAACATGGCCACCATGTCATACGACGTGCCCATAGACTTGATGCGCGTGAGAAGCCAGCCGATGGCGTGGCCCTTGCCGGTGAGGACCGTATCCGTGCGTTCATAGACACTGGCTCCGTGTCCACGGGCCACGTCTGCGGTATTGTCGGTGCAGTTGTCCGCGACGACGTAGACGTCGAAGAGCTCACGTGGGTACTCCTGGCGTGCCAGGGAATCCAGCACGTCACTGATGACATGCGCCTCGTTGTGCGCCGCGACGAGCACAGCGAACCGCGTGACGGGGTCCCTCAGCGGGGGTTTGCGCCTCTGGTAGAACCCGAACAGCGACAGGACCGACTGGTATGCGGACAGGAAGAAAACACTGACCTGCACAACAGCTAGCAACAGGTAGCCAAGCTGTCGTAGGGTCTCTGATCCTGAATGCATTCCATCATCTCCAGTGCAGGAAAAAGGTGGCGCGTGATTCCTTTCCACCCGTTCCTGCGACAACAACCAAGTATATTAGGCCGGCAGCGCCCCGTGTAAAGAACCAGTATGGTGAATGTGCCCAGCTCATCCTCCTTGGAAATCTGCAGCACGACGGACAGGGCACAATGAAACGACCCCGACCATGAAGGCCGAGGTCGGTGACGACCTGTTTCAGATCGGTAGTTGTGTGAACTCAGACAGCTTCCTCGGTGACTGCCGCACCAGTGAACTGGCTGTTGTAGAGGTCGGCGTAGAATCCGTGCTTTGCAAGCAGCTCTTTGTGACTGCCCTGTTCGACGATCGAACCATGGTTCATGACAAGGATGTGGTGCGCATCTCTGATGGTCGAGAGACGGTGGGCGATGACGAAACTGGTCCTGCCGGTCATCAGCTGTGCCATTGCTTTCTGGATGCGTACTTCCGTTCTGGTATCGACGCTGCTTGTGGCCTCATCGAGAATCAGGACGGTTGGATCTGCCAGGACCACGCGAGCGATGGTCAGCAGCTGCTTCTGACCAGCCGAGATATTGGAGGCCTCTTCGTTGAGAACGGTGTCGTATCCTTCGGGCAGACTCCTGATGAAGTGATCGGCGTGCGCTGCCTTTGCGGCAGCCACGATCTCCTCCTCCGTAGCGTCGTCGCGCCCGTAGGCAATATTCTCACGGATCGTGCCGTTGAAGAGCCAGGTATCCTGCAGGACCATACCAAACATGGTGCGCAGACTGCCCCGGCGCATTTTCCGGGTCTCGACGCCGTCGAACGTGATGGCGCCGCCCTGGATGTCGTAGAAACGCATGAGCAGGTTGACCAGCGTCGTCTTGCCTGCTCCGGTCGGTCCGACGATGGCAACGGTATCGCCTTGCTTGACGTCAAGATTCATATCCGCGATCAGGGGTTCGGTCGGGCGGTAACTGAACGCAACGTGGTCGAACGTTATGGCACCACGAGGCTGGGCGATCACAATCGCGTCCTCCGCGTCGGGCTTCTCCTCGGGCTCGTCGAGCACACCAAACACACGCTCTGCGCAGGCCATGGTGGACTGGATGACGTTTGCAATGCTCGCCGTCTGAATGATCGGCATCGAGAAGGACCGTGAGTACTGGATAAACGCCGTGATGTCGCCAAGATTGAGGAGATTCCTGGTGACATAGACACCTCCAAGGACCGCGATGAAGACATAGCCAAGGTTGCTGATGAAGTTCATCAGGGGGAACATGATGCCTGACATGAACTGAGCCTTCCATCCGGCCTGATACAGGTTATTGTTGACCGCCTCGAAGGTAGCGATCGATTCTTGTTCATGGCCAAACGCCTTGACCACATTGTGGCCGGTGTACATCTCCTCTGCATGACTGCTGAGGCGACCAAGGTGCACCTGCTGTGCACGGTAGAACTTCTGCGATTTTCGTGCGATGAGTGCCGTTGTGAGGATGTACAGCGGTAGGGTGGCAAGCGTCACGATGGTCAGCTTCCCGCTGATCGTAAGCATCATGTAGATGTAGCCGAGAATCTGGAACACGGAAACGATGACCTGTGTGAGGCCCTGCTGAAGGGTGGTCGAGATCGTATCCATGTCGTTGGTCATGCGACTCAGGATCTCACCGTTCGAGTGCATATCGTAGTAGCGGAGGGGTAGCGCCGCCAGCTTGTAGTCGAGCTCCCTGCGCATGTCATAGGTCGTCTTCTGGGCAACATCCGACATGATGTACTGCATGACAAAGGTGAGCAGCGCACTCAGGACGTAGACCAAGAGCAGGAAGAGCAAGGTCTTCCCGATCGCAGGCAAGGGGATGGTGCCACCGTTTTCCCGGATATCGGCGATGCCCTTGTCGAGGTCTGTCTGTGAGACATTGATCGTTTGTTGTTGGCCAGTCATCGGCAGTGTCTTGCCGAGATTGATAATGGTCTGGACCGTATCGGCCTTCTTGTTGTTGTCCGTGATGCCGCTCACGACGGGCAGTGCTACGAACTCGCGCATGGCCGTGAGCTGCTCCGGCGTCAACTTGGCAGTGTCGAGGAAGCCCTTCTCCACCACACTTGTTGCTGCATCCGCAGCCTTTGCCTGAGCATCGGCAAGTGCCTTCGCCATCGCCGGCTCTTGTTTCACTAACGCTGCATCGACCGCGGCTTTCGCCTGGGACAGTGCCTGCGTGAGAGCGGCAGCGTCCACCTGTGCCTTGGCCTGCTTCTGGGCAGCATCGAGCGCCGCCTGCATCGCCGGCTGTTGTTTCACGAATGCGGCGTCGATGGCGGCTTTCGCCTGCGCGAGCGCCTGAGTCAGAGCGGCAGCGTCCACCTGTGCTTTGGCTTCCGCAGCTGCCTGCTTCTGGGCTGCATCGAGTGCCGCCGCGTACCCTGGGATGGTCTCCAGCGGGACGCCCGGGAACTTGGCAGCAAACTGCTGATCGACCTGCTGCTTCGCGGCTGCCTCAGCTGCCGCCTGCGCCTGCTGTTCTGCAGCCAGAAGCTCCTGCGGAGGATTCGTCGCGAACATCTGGGTCGCCTGTGCCTCGGCCTGTGCGTATGCTTGCTTCTTCTGCGCAGCTACCTGAGCATCGACCTGCTTCTTGACCTCGGCCTGGGCCATTTGCTCAGCCGCTACCAGCTCTTTCGGAGGATTGGTCGCCAGCACCTTCCTGGCCTGTGCCTCCGCCTGAGCGTACGCCTGCTGCTCCTGCGCCGCCAGAGTAGTGTCAAACTGTTTTTTGACCGCTGCCTGGGCCTGTGTCACCGCTGCGTCCTGAGCGGTCTGCATTCCCTGCAGGACCTTCTGGATCTGAGGGACGCCCTGCTCCTGGGCCTTGGAGATTTCGCTCACCATGCTCTTTGCAACAAACCCGTTCATAAGCTGGTTCACGGCATTTCCACTAATCTTGGGGCCATACACGGCAAACGCAGTGCTCGCAATGGCAAGCACAAATACAATCATCAGTTTAGCGGTTTGCGGTTTGAGATATTGTATGAGACGTCTGGTCGTGCCCCAGAAGTCCTTGGGCTTCTCCACGGCTCCGCGCATGCCACCACCGGGACCTCCACCACCCATGGGTCCGCGCATCCTAACCGGTTGTTCTCTCTTAGTATCACTCATGCCAATTCCTCCTCGGAGAGCTGCGAGTAAACAATCTCGCGGTAGACCTCGCAGGTTTTCATCAACTCCTGATGAGTCCCGAGACCAGCGATCCTTCCTTCATCCAGCACAATGATACGGTCGGCATTCATGATGCTGCCCACTCTCTGGGCGACGATGATGACCGTCGCGTCATGGGTCTCTTTCTTGAGAGCTGCTCTGAGGTTGGCATCCGTTTTGAAGTCGAGCGCCGAAAAACTGTCGTCAAAGATGTGGATTTCCGGCCTTCGGACAAGAGCGCGAGCCATGGCAAGGCGCTGCTTCTCACCTCCTGAGAGGTTCAGGCCGCCTTCTGAAAGCATCGTCGCATATCCATCCGGCATGCTTTCGATAAACTCGGCCGCCTGTGCCACCTTGGCTGCATAGACTACCTCCTCGTCTGACGCATCCTTCTTGCCATAACGGATGTTGTCTGCTACTGTACCCGTGAACAGGACGGCCTTCTGAGGCACGAAGCCGATCCTGCGTCTGAGGTCCTCCTGCGAAAGCTCCCGTACATCCACGCCATCGACCAGAACCTTGCCACTGTCCACGTCGTAGAAGCGTGGGATGAGGCTGACCAGCGTGGTCTTTCCACTACCGGTGCTGCCAATGATGGCTGTCGTCTCGCCGGGCTTTGCGTCGAAGCTGATGTTGCACAGGGCAGCCTCTTCGCCTCCGTCATAGCTAAAGGTGACGTCCTGGAAAGCCACATGACCCCGTTCTGTATCGATCTGTCGTGCCTCAGCCGCGTCCGTTATCTCGGGGCGCGTCTCGAGCACCGCCATGATTCGGTCGCTTGCCGCCACACTGCGTGGCAACTGGATGAACAGCATTGACAGCATGAGGATCGCTATCAGGATCTGAAGGGCGTACTGCATGAAGGCAAGCATCGGGCCCAGCGTCAGACCGCCGGCGTCGATGCGCTCGCTGCCGAACCAGATGATCGCGATCGTGACGCCGTTCATCACGAGCATCATGAGCGGCATCAGTCCCGCCATGATGCGGTTCACGCTGATGTACGTATTGGTGACATCAGCGTTGGCCTGGTCAAAACGGGCCTTCTCATGGTCGATCCGATTGAACGCACGGATGACGCGGATACCAGTGAGGTTCTCACGAACAACCTTCGTGATCTTGTCGATCTCGGTCTGAACTATGCCGAACAGCGGTATAACCAGCCTCATCACCACCACAATCACCACGGCGATGATCGGCAGAGCGACATACAGGATCCGCGTCAGCTGCGGGTCTGCGGCATAGGCAAGGAATGCGGCGCCAACACTGGTGAAGAGTGCGTTTGCGATCATGGTCAGGAATAGGACGGTGCTCGTCTGGATCTGGACAACGTCGTTTGTCGTCCTCGTGAGCAACGTCGACGCACCGAACTTGTCAAATTCGTGAAGGGAGAAGTTCTCAACGTGCGTGAAGATCTTGGCACGCAGGACCTTGCCCAGGCCCAGGGCTGACCGGGCGGCCATCAGGCTTGCCAGTACGGCACAGATCCCGCCCGCTGCTGAAATCAGCAGCATGATGCCCCCTTCCTTCCAGATGTAGCCGGTATCGCCAGCAATGATGCCCTTGTCGACTATGTTTGACATCAATGTGGGCAGCTCAAGGTTGGCCCTGACCGACAGGTACATGAGTGCCACACCGACAATGATGAGAATGGTGAACTGCTTCAGATTCCGGTATATTTTGAACAGATTACGCACGGTACCACCTCAATGTCGAGTTGTCGTCTGTGATGCAGGCTGGAATATTCGCATGAGTATTTCGGGGTCAGGCATTGTTTCTATGGTTCCGGAGACTTTCAGTGAAGCGAGGCCAAGGATTGCTGAAAAGAACGTATAGACAAGCTGCGCAGGATCTCCCTGCGCTATCTGGCCCTTGTGCTGTCCCTGTTCGATCACGCGGACCAGCATCTCGAACGATCTCCCTGGACCATGTCGATGCTCGATTGCTTGAACAGGATAAACGCCGCTCGTCATGGCCTCCATCATGAGGACAAAGTAGTATCCTGCCGATTGCTCCTGTCCAACGCTCTTGAAGATTCCCGCGACCAGGGCTCGCATCTTGTCGATCGGCTCCATATCGTCTGCTTTCAGTTGCTCAATCATGTGTCTCGAGGAATCGACTGCATCCCTGACCAGTTCGGCGTAGATCTCATCCTTCGATTGGAAGTAGTGGTACATGAGCCCGTAACTTATTCCTGCTTCCGTCGCGATGTCGCTCATTTTTGCGGCCGCGAAGCCCTTATGGATGAAGACCTTCAGGGCAGAAGAGAGGATCTGCTTCTGTCTGTCATCCTTGATCTGTGTGTTTGATTCTTCACTGCGAGGTGCCATCTGCAAGACCCCCTTTGATTGACTTGTCAGTCAACGATAGGTCAGTGTATGCTGTATCGCGTGAGAAACAACAGGTGAGTTTCACAGTTGGAATATGGTTCGTCGTTCCCGCGAAGGCGGGAACCTATGCGTTGAACCGAGGATGGATTCCCGCATACGCGGGAATGACGAATTGGCGCTCATGACCGCCACCCCGTGCATGGCGTCATTTCGCAGAAACGTGTACAATAAGGCTGCCCGTGACGTGTGGAAGAAGCAGGCTGCAATTGACTTGGAAGCAAGAAAGGATGATGGACAGGAGGCTGCCATGTTGAAGGATCTGGTTCTGAAGAACAGGAGTTACCGCAGGTTCCACGAAGATGTTGAGGTAGACTGCCAGACGCTGAGGAAACTTGTCGACCTTGCAAGACTATCCGCTTCTGCCTCGAACAAACAACCTCTGCGGTACATGCTTTCCTGCGCAAGAGAAAAGAATGCACTGATATTCCCGACCCTTGCCTGGGCTGATTACCTCAAGGATTGGAGCGGACCGTCTGTCGGAGAGCGCCCTTCAGCATATATCATCGTGCTTGCAGACAAGGAGATTTCTACGAATTTCAACTGGGATGCCGGCATTTGTTCCCAGAGCATTCTCCTTGGAGCGGCAGAAAAGGGTCTTGGCGGCTGTATCATTGCTTCAGTCAACAAACTCATTCTCAAACAGGCGCTCAGCATCCCCGACACGTATGAAATCGTGTTCGTTCTAGCCCTCGGCAAGCCAAAGGAGCACGTTGTCATTGAGCCTGTCCCTGCGAGTGGAGACATCAAATACTGGAGAGATGCCGAAGAAACCCATCATGTTCCAAAGCGGTCTCTTGAGGATCTGATTATCGGCTAGTGGTGCTATCCGACCCGGCAGAACAGGAACCCTCAGAACCCTTGAGACAAGGAGCTTACTCGTTGGCTTGCGTCTCGGCCGGCTCTTCGTCCCTCTTGAACTCCCTGCTCTGCTGGATGAGGTTCTTGACCCAGTCGGGCAGCTTGGCGTAGACCGCATCTTCGCCGTTGTCGATATCGTACAGGACCACAGGGTTAACAGCGTCGGGGACAACCATACCCTCGGGAACGCTCATTACGCCTGCTATATATGCATATGTCTTCTCGGCGTTCTCGCCGTGGAGGATCGAGAGCAAACAGACAGCGCCCAGCATCGAACCAAGGGCAAACCCGTCGCGTTCTTCTTTGGCCGTGACAGGACGGCCAAGCCACGACTCCAGGTCCTTCCTCAGGCTGGCCTTGTCGTTGAGGCTCAGGGTGTACTTCTTGGAGATGATGGAGGGACGCCCGTCATCCGTCAGGTCTGTGGGCAGCTCAAACTGAACCATGACCTTGTTCGCCCATCTTCCGAACTTCTCAGAGTACTGCGCCCCCAGATCGATGATACCGTAACAACGTGCGACATGCGTCCCCGCAGGGATGACTCCCTTCTCTCCAACCTCGTTCTTCGCGATTAGTCCCATGGTACTCTCCTTTGCCGCCCTGCGGCTTGTCGGCCGAATCCCTGCTTCCGGAGTCAAGTATAGGTGGCGCCGCCCGCACGGCAAGATTCCTTTGGGGTCACTGGCGCGGCAACGTAAAGATGGACGTGCCCCGGACCTGGACCAGCACACTCGTGGTCGCTCCCGTAGCGTTGATCATCACGACGACCGTGTTCTTGCCGAAGAGGGCATTGCTGGACGTCTCCGTGGCGTCGGGGCCGGACAGGGGGAACTCGGGGACATTCTAGTGCTCCGTCGCACCAGTGGCGAACGCGGTGCGATAGAACTGCACGACGTCCTGGAAGGGAAGGTCGGACTGGATGTGGATCTCGACGACGCGCACCAGGTCGTCACTCCGCGCCGTCTTGCAGGACGTGATGGTACCGGGGACGATCGGGACGTTGTTGGGAAATCCGCCGGGAAGGGAGGTTCCAAAGTCGAACTCGCGGAACACGAGCATCGTGACCAGGGTGACCACGATCACCCCACAGAGGACGACCAGCAACCAGCGCCTTGCCATCATCAGCTAACCTCCCCGGAAGGATCTCATCTCATAGTACCTCTCCCGCGTATGCCGTGCAAGGTCGTGTTGCCCGCACTGGCGCCATCTTCTGCTTTCCTGTTGACAGTGCCCCGGGGTAGACGCCGCCGACACGAATGTACCACTTGAGGCCATCATTACCAGCTGACCCCAAAGGAGACGTTGCCTGACCAGAGGGGCGGCGTATGATGAAGCATAGACACGGAAGGGAGGTAAACGCCACATGCACAGGAATGAAGGGATCAGCGGGATAACACTGGAACTTGGGGACATCACCCACTTCAAGGGCGATGTCATCGTCAACGCTGCCAACGAGTCGCTGCTGGGCGGGGGTGGCGTCGACGGCGCCATCCACGCCGCCGCAGGACCCGACCTGCTGGCCGAGTGTCGGACCCTGCACGGATGCACAACTGGTCAGGCGAAGCTGACCAGCGGGTATCGCCTGCCCGCACGGTACGTGATCCATACGGTCGGCCCTGTGTGGCACGGCGGCACGCACGGTGAGGAGGTGCTGCTGGCCGGCGCATACCGGTCGTGCCTCGAGTTGGCCGAGGCGAACAGCCTAGCAACCATCGCCTTCCCCGCGATCAGCACCGGCGTGTACGGGTATCCCCTGGAACAGGCGACACGCGTTGCCCTGCGGACCATCCTCGCGTGGCTGGATGGGCACCTCCTGCCCGAGCACGTCACCTGCATCTGCTACGACCGGGCCACCCTGGAGACGTACGAAGCCGTGCTCGCGTCGCTGGTCAAGGACGGACATAACGCCTGACTGCATCATCGGTTGAAGGTGCGACGCCAAGCGGACAACACCCGGCACGAGTACGTCGACCGGACCCGACACGCTGGGCACCGGGTAAGTGGTCCAGCCCTTCAGCGCCAGCGACCTGACCGGACGCATCGTCGACAACAGCTTCTTCGCGAACCAGCGCCTGACCATGGTCAACGTCTGGGGGACCTTCTGCGGCCCCTGCATCCGCGAGATACCTGACCTGGCGCAGCTCCCAGCGGAGTTCCCCGCCACCGACTTTGCTATCCTGGGTGTCATCGCCGACACGCCGGATGCGGCGAACCAGGCCACGGCGCGTCAGCTGACAGGCTCGACAGGCGTCACCTATAGAAACGCCATCCCGGATCGTTCCATCACGACCGAGATGCTGGCCAACGTCAGCGTCGTGCCGACGACCTTCTTCGTCGACCGCACCGGGACCCTGCTGGGCGAGGTGCTGACCGGCTCACGCACTAAGGCCCAGTGGGTGAGCATCATCCGGGGCGAGCTGGCCAACCTTCCCGCCGGGTCGTAGCATAGTGAACACACGCCTCAGACTCTTGCGCGTCGCCCTGCTGGTCCTCGCCATCGCCGGTATCGTCCTTGGCGCCATGAACGGCGAGGTCCACACGGTCGTCAACAAGGCCATCAACGTATGCCTTCAGTGCATCGGCATCGGGTAGGCGTATGAGCTCGCGCAGGACCGCATTTCAAGCTGTCACCGCTGTCCTCCAGAACTCATGGTTCGCCGGGTTCCTGCGCGGCCGCGTCTGGCGCGGTTCCAGCAAGGCCGTGTGTGTCCCAGGGCTCAACTGCTACTCGTGTCCTGGTGCCTGGGGCTCATGCCCGATCGGCTCGCTGCAGGCAGTCTTCAACCGCGCGAGCGACCGCATCTCGCTGTACGTCGCCGGGCTCATCGGGCTCTTCGGCGTCGTGCTGGGGCGCCTGGTGTGTGGATGGCTATGTCCCTTTGGCCTGATCCAGGAAGTGCTGTACCGCATCCACTCGCGCAAGGTGCGTATCGGCCCGACACGCCTCCGCTATCTGAAGTATGCCGTGCTGGCCATCCTCGTCGTCCTCATGCCCCTGCTGGTTCGCGACCGGTTTGGCGTCGGCGACCCATGGTTCTGCAAGCTGGTGTGTCCCGCAGGAACGCTGGAGGCTGCCCTTCCCCTGCTTGCCCTGAACGCATCATTGCGAGGTGCCGCAGGATGGCTGTTTGCCTGGAAAGCAAGCATTCTTGTCGCGACAGTGGCTGCGTCGGTCGTCGTGTCCCGCCCCTTCTGCCGGTTCGTCTGCCCGCTGGGTGCCATCTATGGGCTGTTCAACCGTGTCAGCTTCGTACAGCTGACGTTGAACGAGGATACCTGCACGCACTGCGGCGACTGTACAGACGTCTGCAAGATGGGCGTGGACCCGTCGGTCCATCCTGGCGACCCCGAGTGCATCCGGTGCAGCGATTGCGTCGCCGTCTGCCCGGTGCACGCCCTATCCCTGGGCTTGCCGTCCAGTCAGCGGAAGCAGCGTACCATCACCGATTGAGCCGGCTCACCTGTTCCGGTACCGCTACGTCTGCAGGTGCAGTGCCTCCACGGCGTGCCAGAAGCGCTGGAGGTCGTTAGGGCTGGTGTCACCCGTATGCGCAACAATCAGGCCTGCGGACCCCATGCCCACGTCGACGCCGTGGCGCTCCAGCGCTGCGTGCAGCTCCTGGACATCTACCCCCGCCGGCGGCCTCAGAGCCGTCAGTGTCGCGGCCTCATGCCCGGGTGGTGCCACGACACGGAACCCATGCGCCGCAGCCTCCTCCTGGAAGCCACGAGCGACCCCGTCGCACCGCGCAAACCGCGCCGACAGGCCCTCGGCGTAGATGCGGCGCAGGGCGGCGCGCAGTGCAAAGACGAGACTCGGCGGTACCTCGGCTCCCGTCGGGGAGGACCAACGGGCCAGTTCGATGTAGAGTGACGCGGCTGCGTCATGCCGCACCTTGCGCATGCTCACGCGGCTGCTCACCGCTGCCAGCATGAGTCCCGAGCACCCGCCCAGCGTCGAGGCGCTGTCCGTGAACACGATGTCGGCGTGCCAGTCGTCCATGCGCTGGAGCATGCAGCTGGCCGCCCATGTCCCGTCCACGACCAGCAGCGTCTCCGGCGCGACCTCACGGGCGACCGCGGCATAGTCGTCGATCGGAGCGACGATGCCGCTGTCCGCGTCCACGTGGGACACGACGATGGCGGACGGCCGTGTTTCGATCAGGCGCGCGCGCAGGAGCTTCGGGTCGACGCTGCCGCCTTCCTGCGCCCGGAGAATGTCGGCGACACGGCCGCGACGCGATACGACGTAGGCGATGTGATCACCCTGCGGGCCGTGTACGAGGACCAGGACGACGGCACCCGGAGGTGACGCTGCAACGACCGCTACCTCCATGCCCAGGGATGCTGCTCCGGGAACGACGACGATGCCGGCCTGTTCGGTTCCGAATAGAGGGGTCAGCCCATCGCGACACTCGGTATCCGCACGCTCTACCTCGCTCCAGCTCTCGAACGACGTGGCAGACGCCCGCAGAACTTCTTCGGAAGTGCGTGTCTGTCCCGGGACCAGCAGGAGACGCCTGCCCGCCAGAGGCAGCTCGTCCCGCACGATGGAAGGTACCCGTCCCTGCCCTTCTGTCATGATTGTCCTCCGTGTGTCAGTGTGCGATCTCGCATGCCGCATCCGGCGCGACGACGTCCGGAAGCAGTTCTTCGGCATCCCGAAGCTGATGGATGAAGAAGCCGGCCGCTGCCGTGACCGTCCCCAGCATGCCGAAGACAACGAACATCACGGCAATGCCTGCCACGATTCATCCAACAAGTATCATACTCGTGAACCCCATGGCGGCAACATTTGGGCCATACGAGACGACTTCTTGCGCGTGGTCGGCGCGGCTCTATAATAATGGTAGAGGGACGATACTCAAAAGAGAGACTCCACACTATCGAGCATAAGGGGGTTTTATGCAGACGTTGGTCGTGTACTACAGCAGAAGTGGATCGACGAGGACCGTGGCCACTGCACTGGCTCATGGCGTGGGGGGAACCCTGCGCGAACTGGTCGACGCAAACGCACGGACGAACCTGTTCGTGGCCGCCATGGCTGCACTGTTTCGAAGGTCCGCCCTCCTGGTCAACCCCGACTATGACGTCTCGGGCTACGAAACCGTCGTGATCATGACCCCTATCTGGATCGGGAACCCTGCCCCGGCGGCCAACACGTTCCTGCGGACGGTCAACCTGACTGGCAAGAAGGTCCTGATCGTGGCACTTGGCGAGAGCGGCGAAAACCTTGCGACCTCGAGCCGCCTGGAGCAGATGGCTCGGGCACGAGGCGGCCAAGTCATCGGCGTCCACCACATCCACGGCCTCAACTCCTCCGGCAAGGCGGGCCCTTCAGCAACAGCCGAGGAACTCGAGAAAGCGGGTCAACGTCTTGCAGACGTGCTCCGAGAGCCCCACAATCAGGAAGATTGACCATGCGCCTCGTCAATACCGTTCTGAAGAGTCTTCTCATCACGTTCGTCATCCTCATCGTCCTCTTCGCCTTGGTCATCGGCGTCTATCCCCGGATGCTCAAGGCAGGAGCCGACAAGCTGGTACTTGCACCCCTCAATCTTACCTCGCTGGCAGACGGCACGTACCGTGGCAGCGCCCGCGTCCTGCACGTAGCAGCCAGCCTGAGCGTCGTCGTACAGGACCACCGCATCACTGACGTCAGCTACGTGGGAAAGCCCTCTGGCGCGGAAGTCCCGAAGCTGGCCGCCGAGGTGGTCACGGCGCAGTCGCTTTCAGTCGATGCCGTCTCGGGTGCCACGATCAGCACGAAGGTGACGCTCAAGGCCATCGACAACGCTCTCGGCGCTCGCCCTTAGGGGGTAGTAGCGTTAAGGCACTCATCGTGTTCTACAGCCGTGAGGGGTCGACCGCACAGATCGCCCGGGGACTGGCACAGGCGACCGGAGGCACCTTGCGGGAGCTGGTGGACAGTCGCAGGATGGAGAACGGCGGAATGTTTCGTGCCCTGCTCGCCACCCTACTTCGCCTGGGGACGACGCTGGTGGACCCCGACTACACTGTCGAACCGTTTGAAGCGGTCGTGGTCATGACGCCGGTCTGGATCGGCAACCCAGCTCCTGCCGTCACGACGTTCATCAATAATGCTGTCCTCAAGGGCAAGAGAGTGTTCATCGTCGCCGTCGGCGGGACTGCGGCCAACCCGGGAACCATCGCCCGGCTGGGGAAGCGGCTGATGGCGCGCGGAGCCTCCGTCGTCGGGCATAGCGAAGTACTGGGGTACGTCCCGGACCCCAGGGCCGTGCGCCCATCGGACCAGGAGCTGGTGACCGAGGGCGTCCAGCTCGCAGAGACTGTCCGGCAAGCATTTGAGTCACAGCCCTGATCGCCGGCCGGGCCTTCCGCACTCCAGAATAGCAAAAAGGCCGGCAGCGTACAGCTGCCGGCCTCGCCATTGATGGCTCGCTCTCGTTCTAGTGATGCAGCAGGCTGATCATGATACCCGCAGCAACGGCAGTACCAATAACGCCGGCGACGTTGGGACCCATCGCATGCATGAGGAGGAAGTTGGCGGGGTTGTCCTGCTGCCCGACCTTCTGGCTGACGCGCGCGGCCATGGGAACGGCCGACACGCCGGCTGACCCGATGAGCGGGTTGATCTTGTGTCCGGACAGCACCCACATGAGATCACCCAGCAGCATGCCACCCGCCGTGCTGAACCCGAAGGCAATAACCCCAAGGCCGATGATGTAGAGCGTCTTGAGGTTCAGGAAAGACTCCGCGTTCATGGACGCGCCCACGGCGACCGACAGGAAGATCGTACAAATGTTGATGAGCTCGTTGGCGGCCGTGTTGCTGAGCCGCTCCACCACACCGCTCTCACGCAGCAGGTTGCCCAGCATGAGCATGCCCACGAGCGGCCCGACCGGTGGCAGCAGGATGGCGATGACGAAGGTGGTGACGATGGGAAACAGGATACGCTCGAGCTTGCCGACCGGGCGCAGCTGCTCCATAACCGTGCTGCGCATCTCATGCGTGGACAGCAGCCGCATGATGGGCGGCTGGATCAGCGGTACCAGGGACATGTACGTGTACGCAGCAACCGCGATGGGACCCAGCAGCTCCGGGGCCAGCTTCGTGGCGGTATAGATAGCCGTCGGCCCGTCGGCTCCTCCGATGATGCCGATGGCGCCTGCCTGGGCGATGGTGAAGTTCAGCAGCTTGGCGATGACCATGGCGACAAAGACACCCAACTGTGCAGACGCGCCCAGCAGCAGCGACACGGGGTTGGCCAGCAGCGGCCCGAAGTCTGTCATGGCGCCGATGCCCATGAAGATGAGCGGAGGCAGGATCTCGGACTTGACCAGAAAATAGAAGAAATCGAGCAGGGCCGTCGGCTTGACGGTGCCAGTCAGGTCACGGACATACGCGGGGTTGATACTGAAGAAGGTGCCCTTGGCCGCCGGGATGTTGGCGAGAAAGCAGCCGAACGCAATCGGCAGCAACAAGATCGGCTCGAAATCCTTGGCAATAGCCAGATACATGAGCACACAGGCCACGACCAGCATGATGGCGTTGCCCACGCTGAAGTTGTAGATGCCAGAGAAGCTTCTGAAGCTTTTGATCGCAGACAGAATAATGCTCATGGCTCTACTCTATCCTCAGGAGAGGCTCGCCCGTCTTGACGGACTGGTTGACCTCGACATGGACCTCGCCAACCACGCAGTCACGCGGGGCGAGGATCTCGTTTTCCATCTTCATTGCTTCGATGGTAAGCAGCGTGTCACCCCGCTTGAACGCCTTGCCGGGCGCGGCAAATACCTTGAGGATCTTGCCGGGCAACGGCGACTTCATGAGATTGGACGCGTCACTCGCGCGCGCAGAGGGTACAGGACGAGGTGCGGCGGGTGGAGACGCAGGGGCAACCACAGACCGCTGTGCAACAGGCGCAGGAGTTGCCGCGACCTGACTCACAGACTGTACTACAGGCTGTGTACCAGTCGCCTGCTCGACCTCCACCTCGAACGCCTTCCCATTGACCGTGATTCTGAAGATGCGCAATTGCGCGGTCGCCGTCCTGAGGCCTCCCTCGCTCCGGCCAACACTGAGCGCACCATCTGTCCTCAGTTGACCGGGGTCAACCATGGCCGGCATCGCTGATACCCGTTCGGAGCCCTCCCCGGTTGCAGACGCGGGTTGAATCATCGGGAGCTTGCAGGTAGGCTCATCTGCCACGGCGCCGACCCGGCTGTCGTCGTCAGCGGACCCCTTATCCAGGGACCCACGGCTGAAGAATTTCAACCCGTAGCACACAAACATGAGAAACGCCAAGACCGCAAACACCACCAGCATGTCCACAAGGGACAACCACAGGCTCGAAGCAACAGTATCCGGCATCGCCATCATCTCCTTATCACTCATTTCCTGCTTCCGACTGGAAAGGGCCTGGCTTCACTCCATATGCGGGTAAACAGCCTCGACAATGACCCCGATTATTTCTTGTTTATTATACCACATTCTGAAATGAATCAACGGGAAGGGCGACGTTCTTGCCGATACAACTCCACCAACAAACAGGGTTCGGACCTACACGGCGCCGTCTGGATGAACTCGGGAAACAGCCGGGTGCGGTCGGCGTCGGCAGGGTTGGGCAGGAAAGCAAGCACGTCCTGAGCGAACTCAGGGACGCCCACGCTCTCCACGTCCACAAGAACGGTACCCCGGACCTGAGCGGCTCGACCATGCCAAGGCGTGGTACATGAATAATATGGATTGCGAGTGAACAGACCCTGTGGACGCATGATCTGTGCTGAGGCCAGTATTTCTCTGACATTGAGTGCGTTCACGTCTTCTTCACTATATCATGACTTGCCTCTTGACATTCATTCGCGACTTAATATTATTTAGTTGTAAGTGAGCAAAATCCTACCAGGAGGCACGAGATGACCGACACGACGACGAGACTGATGGACATGATGTATGGTGGCCGGCTGGACACGACAACGGCGGCGCTGCTGTTTAACGTCCTCTGGACGGTCAGTGGCAAGCGCGAATACATCATCAAAGACTGACCATACATCCGAGAGCGGGAGGACAACATGTCGCAAGAACAAGAGAAGATCGAACGCATGGTGCAACAAGGCAAGCTCTCACGTGCCGAGGCAGACGAACTACTCGCGACCCTCGAGCCGCAGGAATCCGGGCTGTCCCGCCCATCCATCCAGGGAACACAGCCTCGCACACGCAGGACGTTCCGGATCCACGTCGACCAAGCCAACGGTAAACACGTCGACCTGGGGTTTCCTATGGCGCTTGTGGGCGTTGGCCTGAACATCCTTGCCCGGAGAGGAAAGGCGACGATCGACCTCGACGGCAAGGAGGTCCCGATCGACACCGAGGAGATCAAGCGTCTGATTGCGGACCCTGCCTTCGTCGGTGAACTCATGACCGTTCATACGGGAGACGGAGACACCGTCGTCCTAAGCATCGAGTGAGGGCGCCATGAAGCGTCTCCCGACAACGTGCCCGTCCTGCGGGTCACAGCTGGAGATCTCCGAGCTGCACTGCCCCGCCTGTGGTACGACCGTGCGAGGAGCGTACCCGCTCGACCGGTTCGCGGCCCTGTCCGCCGAGGACGAGCAGTTCCTGCTGACCTTCCTGGCGGCCCGCGGGAATCTGAAAGAAGTCCAGGACCGCCTGGACCTGTCCTACCCGACCGTGCGCGGCCGTCTGGACAAGGTACTTGCGGCGCTGGCACTGGCCGGCGACGACAAGTCTGCCGAGAAGACCGCACGCAAACCTGACGTCATGGAACTGCTGGACAAGCTGGAAGCTGGCGACTTGAGCGTCGATGCGGTCCTGAAAACCATCAAGGGAGGAAGCGATGAGCCGGGCAAAGGAACGACTGAGTGAACTGAACAACAAAGGACTTATTACGCAGGAGCAATACGATGAACTGCTGGCTGCTCTCGGCACGGTCGAGAACGAGCTGCCGCAGGTCCCACAAGCGCCTCGTCTGCCAGTTGAACGTGCGGCACCCATGCCCCCTGCTCAGCCGATGACTCCCACACCGGCTCCGCAAGCCGTGGGTCACAGTCTGACCGTACGCCTGATCTCTGAGGACCTGCATGTACGCGGCGTCCAGGGGCTCCCAGCTGTCCGGGTCGTCCGGGGTCAGCCCAGCATCCGTACCAGCCAGGACGGTGACGTTGTCGAGGTCGAATCGAGGCTGACGGCAGGCGAATTCCATGGCTTCTCGTTCAGTCTCGGGTTTGGCAGCGACGGGCAGCCGGTGGAGCTCGAGGTGCCTGCCGACATGCCATGCGAGCTCAAGACCGTCTCGGGCGACATCACGCTCAGCAATCTCAAGGGCGAAGTCGTCGTGCGCAGCGTATCCGGCGACATCGACGCCAGCACGCTGACACACCTCACGTCCGCACAGTCGACGTCGGGTGACGTCGACCTGGACGAGTGCCTCGTGAATGGCGACATCGTGAGCAAATCAGGCGACGTCGACATCCGGAACTCGACCGTCCGTGGCATGGTCAAGTCGTATTCAGGCGATGTCTCCGTCCTCAATGCTGTCCTGAACGACGCCGACGTCCTCAGCTTCAGCGGGGACGTGAGCCTGGAAGGTGTGACCGTCCAGAGCGGCGCCCGCCTGAAGACGACGAGCGGAGACGTGCGCGCAGAACTTGACCAGCACGACGTCATGGTCGACGTCGAGACACGGTCGGGCGAGGCGTCCGTCAGGGGACCAGGCGTCGATGTCGAGGTCCAGCGGCAGCGTATTCCCGTGGGCCTGGCGACCGTCGAACTCTCGGTCCACACCGGCAGCGGTGATATCGAGGTCAGACTGACATAGTTCTCCTTCCGAAAACGGCATCACCCACCCCCGGTCATCGCAGCCGGGGGTGCAGCTTTGAAGAAGGTGTAACACTTTCGGAACCGTCCCGAGAATGTTACACCTTCTTCGATGTTCTCAGATATACTGTCGGTACCCTGAACCGTGGAGGAACCAATGCTGGCCGATGGCAACTATCTAAGTGTATGCGCGTATGACTGTCCCGACTCGTGCGGCATGGTCGCAACCTGCAGCGAGGGGCGACTCGTCAAGCTGGAAGGACGGAAGGACAACCCATACACACGTGGCTTCATCTGTCACAAAGGGCGCCGATGGGTCCGTGATCTGCGGGGCCAGGACCGTCTGACGTCGCCCCTGGCACGCCGGAACGACAAGTTCGTCCTTATCGGCTGGGACGAGGCCCTGGACATGACGGCACAGGCGATCCGGCTAGCCGCCCTGCGTCACGGTCACCAGTCCTTCCTCTTCTACGAGGGTTCCGGTAACCTGCTCATGGGCAACAAGGTCCAGCACCTGCTTCCCTTGATGCTGGGGGGCAGCACGATGGCTACCGGGTCGCTGTGCGGCTCCGAGGGCAAGGTCGGCCTGGCTCGCAGCTATGGCACGGTCGGCCGCGACCAGCCGCTGGCGGCATTGGAGAGCAAGTCCATCCTGCTGTGGGGTCGCAACCCGGCCGAGAACAGCGTGCACTTCCTCGCCATTCTGCATGACGCCCGTCAACGAGGTGCCCACCTGGGGACCATCGACGTCCGCGCCACGCCCACGACGACCATCAGTGACTCCGCGTGGGTCGTGCGCCCAGGATCGGACCTGACGCTCGCCCTGTACCTATGCCACGAAGCCCTCATCCTCCATGGCGAACCGCAAGCGGCACACGAGGGATACGACGCGTTCAGGCAGGCGTGTCTGCTGGTGTCCGCCGAGGATGCACAGTTGGCCACTGGCCTCTCCGCCGCAGCCCTGCATGCGCTCGTCGGCTTCGTGGTGGATCAGCCGCCCCTCAGCATCTGGACCGGCTACGGCCTGCAAAGGACGCGCTGGGGCGCCGACCTGGTCCACGTCATCGACACGCTTGGCTTCCTGCTTGGCAACCACGGCGTCCCCGGCGGCGGCGTCTGGTTCGACCAGGACGACGACAATTTGCTGCCGGACGGCTTCGCGACCGTGCCCGGCGCTCAGACCCGCTTCGTGCCGCGTCCCAGTCTGGGAGCGTCACTGCTGGAAGCCGACCCACCCGTCGAGGCTGCGATGTTCGTGAGGGGGAACCCCGCGTCGCAGTGCCCGGACGCCGGCAAGGTGCTGAGATTTCTTGAGCAGTGTCCCTTCTCGGTCTGCCTGGACTGGCACATGAGCGTGACCGCACGTGCCTGCACGCTTGTCCTGCCGACGACCGTGTTCCTGGAACGCGGCGATGACTACGTCATGAGCTACTTTCATGACCTGCTGCAGAAGACGAACAAGGCGGCGGAGCCGCCCGAGGGCGTCCGCGACGAGTTGAACATTGTCCGGGACGTCGCCCTGCGGCTTGGGCTGCCGGACCGGTTCATCACCGAGAGGGCGCGGCTGGCAGATGTCGAGAACGACCCCCGGCTGACGCCCGCGGGTCCCGGCATGTGGCGCCTCAAAGAAGCGCCACGCATCCAGGGCACGTTTCACTTCCCCTCCCGCGTGCCCGAGGTAGCCGCCCTCCCAAGCATGCTGCGCCTCATCACCGTGCATGTGCGCGACTACATCAATGGCATCGACCCAAACCAGGCACGGGCACGCACCCTGCCTCCCGTGGCATCGGTGTCGACGGAGCTTGCGCACGAACGCTGCCTGATCGAGGGCCAGAAGGTGACCCTGCGCAATGCGCAGGGTTCGCTGGATGTGCGCATCCACCTGGACAAGAGCATTGCCGCTCAGACCGTCGTGCTCCCGCAGGGGGTGGAGGGCGTCAACCTGCTCGTCGCTCCTGGACTCACGCCGGACGGAAACTCCTGCATCAACGACAGCTGGATCCTGCTCGAGCCCGCACAACAATGAAACGGCAGGACAAGCCACCGCAGAAGCCTTTGACCACCACGCCTGCCGCAGAGGGCGCCGTTCCCCACACAGAACGGGCCGACCCTTCGCTGGAGGCCATCTCCTACGCCGTCGCGGCCCTGGCGAACGCGTATAGCGAAGCACGAGACAAGGCGAAGCTGCTGCCACGGCTGACAGCCGCTTCCGTCCGCATCGCCGCCCTGGCAGGCCGGGACGAAGCCGAAGAACAGCTCGCACGTCTCGCGCACATGCAGAAGGAAGCCGCACGCCTGGCGGCCGAGCACCTGGAGCGCAAGAAGCAGCTCTCGTCCGCAGCCGTGGTTCTGGCCCAGTCCACCGACTGGAAGAACGCACGATCCACACTGGACCGCCTCATGCACGAGTGGCGCCTGACAGGCTGGTCGGACGACGCAGCGACGGCTCCCTTCCGCAAAGTGTTCAACGACGCCGTGGCGACGTTCACACGAAGGCAGGAGCAGTGGTTCGATGAACAGCGCATGCGCGGCGCCCCTACCCACGAGTACCGCGAGTACCTGTGCACGCGCGCCGAGCAGCTGCTGGACGAGATAGACGACACGATGTGGGCAGCCTCGAGCGAGCGCCTGAAGCAGCTGGCCCAACTGTGGAAGAAAACGGCCCGGCACGAGGAAGACACGGCGCTGTCGGCACGTTTTGCCGCCGCCGAGCGGGCCTTCGAAGCACATCGGGACGCATGGTACGACGCCAACCACGCGCGCAAGGAAAAGCTGCTGCACCGCATCGAGACCCTGGCGGACACCGCGAGCGGACTCGCATGGGAGGCAGCGCGACGCGAAGTGGCGGACATCGAGGAGCACGACTGGCACGAAGCAGGGCAATTGCCCCACGACCAGCATGAGATCATGGAGCGTGAACTTCGGCGCGTCCTCGCTGCCTTCCACGTCCGTCAGGGCGAGGTGGAACACGAGGCTCTGAAGCAGAAGGAGAAGATCGTCGCCCGCATCCAGGCGCTGAGCCGCCGTCCCCTGGACAACTGGAAGGCAACGCGCGCCGTCCTGCTGGAACTGCAACAGGCGTATACGGATGTGGGTCCGGTCGCCGCAGACAGCGAAGCCAACCTGCTGCAGGCATACCGCGCCGCCTGCCAGGCTGTGGTCAGCAAGCTGGGAACCCTGCGGGGCAACAGTACCGAGAAGCGGGGCGACGTCATCCGGCTCATCCGCGAGCTGACCGACAAGGCCGGCAAGGGCGCCTCATGGCGCGACGCCCGCGACAAGGTCGTGCTCCTTCAGAAGCAGTACATGGGAGCTGGTCCCGTCGCGCACGCCGAGGGCGAAGCCCTGTGGCAGGAGTATCGGGCCGCCTGTGACCGCTTTTTCGAGCTCTACCGCTCGTGGACCGGCGACAACGTCGAGGTCAAGGAACAGCTATGCGCCGAGGCGGAAGCACTGCTGGACGAGCGTGACCCGTTCGAGGCCAAGGAAAAAGCCAAGAAGCTCCAGCAGCGGTGGAAGTTCTCAGGACCCGTTCCGCCGGAAGAGAACGAGGTGTTGTGGTCACGCTTCACCGAAGCCGTTGACAAGATCTTCGAGCGGGCCCGCGCCGAGTGGGAGGATATCCACGGCACCTGACCCCAATTCCCAATTGTGAATCCCCAAAGTGCCTGACACCAAAGGGATTCACAATTGGTGAAGATCTGGTTTGTTACAGGCCGTACTCTTGGCGTGCCAGCAGAAACAGTGTCTTGGTGTAGCTGGACATGCAGCCCAGCGGAGTACTGATCTCCTGATCATACGTTGCCTGCACCGTGCCAGGATCAGCTACATGTACCGTGCTTGCGTCGAACAGCCAGCTGTCCTTGCCGTTGATACTGTCCCCGAAGAATGTGGTCTCCAGTGGCCACAGCTCGCGGACCTCGGGCCTGCCCAGATAAGCGCCGTGGCGGCACAGCCAGCTTGGCGAGGTTGCCGTCGCAATGTCCAGCGGAAGGGCGTTCTGCAACGCGGTTACAAACACCGGACTGTTGCGCGCAACCATCGCACCCTGATACTCCTCCAGGTTGTAGTGATGGTTGGTAGCTGATCCCATGAGCGTGCCGAAGTCGCCGATACCCTTGAAGATGAGGCCAACAGGCGCAGGGACGCCGTGATAGGGCTCAGTTGTGTCCTGCACATAGTGCATCGCGCGCGCAAGGTAGCGGAAGGTCCAGTACAGGTCGCCCTTCTCCCTTGCCTTGCCTGCCAAGTCGAAGAAGTACTGCGCACGCGACGGTGCGACGCCGAAGCGCAGCCAGCCCAGGCCATAGTATTGGTGACGCCAACCCTGCGAACCACCCGTCAACGCCTGCAACGGGCTGAGCTGGAGGTCCTGATCCATCTTCCAGTCGGGTTCATCTGCATAGTTGGTCAGGATAGCCGCGGCGCTGGTCACCGTGCCCGGCTTGCCCTCGATGTATTGCAGGACAAAGTTGGGTCCGACTGTGGCGGTATCCACGTCCTGGTAGGTCCACGGCGTGACGGTAATGCTGTCATACGTCTTGAGCCACTCCTGATCACTGATAATAAGCTTCGTACAGGCACCATGGCTGTTCCAGGCGTCCACCGGACTGACGAGGCAGAACAGCGCAAGGGCGACGACAAGTGCGGCACACAGCAGTTTCCGATTCCTCTTCATGGCTCCCCCTTTGTCGAGTGTTTCTATCACTCGTGTAGTTGTGCAGACCCGCTACGGCTGTGCGTTCGACGTCAGGACAGCGACCATGCAGTCGAGCCCGGCCACCATCGTCTCCAGCGACATGGAGGGGGTCCCCGGTTTACCCACCACCTGCTCGGGCAGGAACGGCATGTGGATGAACCCGGCCTGCGTTTCCAGATTGTGTATGACGATGTGGTTCAGGACGCCATAGAAGAGATGGTTGCAGACGAACAGGCCCGCCGTGTTGCTGACGGCAGCTGGGAACCCGGCACTCCGAAGCCTGGCAACGATCTGCTTGATGGGCAGCGTGGCCAGGTAGGCGGTCGGGCCCTGTGAAACGATGGGCGCGTCCTCGTGAAGGACACCGGCATTGTCGGGAGTCTGCGCATCGTCGCAGTTGACCGCGACGCGTTCGATGCTCAGCTCAGCCCGGCCTCCCGCCTGACCGACCATCACGACAGCGGCCGGACGAAGCCGGTCGATCGCTTCTGTCACGGTCCCAATACTCTCTGCATAGGTTGTCGGAACCAGCAGGCGTTCGATGCGGGCATCACCCGTATCGCCGCCCAGCCGCCTGACGGCTTCCCATGACGGGTTGAGGGCTTCGCCGCGAAAGGGTTCGAATCCGGTCACAAGTATCGTCATCATGCATTCCTCCCCAGGATGGAGACAGTATACCCGGACGTGACCTCCGACCAAACGTCCTTGACATGGAGCTGGGCATCGGTACCATGGCATCAGGCTGGAAAACGAGATACCTGAATCTGGAGGAAACGACGAGAGCGACGATGTATCGGCCTACCGTAGCAGAGATCGATCTGACAGCAATCCGCGACAACCTGCGGGCCATCCGGGCGTTCACTCCGCTCAAGACGCAGGTCATTGGTGTTGTGAAGGCTGACGCATATGGACACGGCGCAGCACGCATTGCGGCAGTGCTGGAACAGGAACAGGTCCGGCTGCTGGCAGTGGCGACGCCCGACGAGGCCGTCGAGCTCCGCGAGAACGGTATTACAGCGGAACTCCTTGTCCTGGGGAACTCGCCCGCCGACTTCGTTCCGTATGCCGTCACGAACAATGTCGCCCTCACAACGGTTAACCAGGCGACGACGATGATGTACGCAGCAGCGGCGGGCACACATACGGTGCGCCTGCATTACAAGGTCGACACCGGCATGGGGCGCGCAGGCGTCCTGGCAGACAATGCGACAAAGCAGATCCTGTACAGTGCTGCGGTCCCGCGCGTCAGCATTGTCGGCCTCTATTCGCACTTCGCGTGCGCCGGATCCGACCCGGAGTTCACGGCGCTACAGACAGCACGGTTTGCGGCGGTCGTGAGAGAGCTCCGCGCGGGCGGCCTCCAGCCGGCAATGGTGCACCTGGCCAATTCGGCGGGCATGTTTACGTCTCCCGGCGTCATGCTAGACGGGGTGCGCCCCGGCATCCTCCTGTACGGCTGTCCGCCAGTCCCTGCCCCGACCTGCCCCGTACGCCCGGTACTCTCGTTGCGGACAAAGCTGGAAATGGTCAAGGAGCTGCCGGCAGGCCACGGCATCGGTTATGGGAGGACGTTCATCACCGACCGGCCGACCCATATGGCGCTCATCCCCATAGGGTACGCCGACGGCTATCTGCGCGGACTGTCCAACAAGGCGCATGTCATCCTCCGGGGACGGTTCGCGCCCGTCGTGGGTCGTGTCAGTATGGATGTCTGCGCCCTCGACGTCACAGACATCCCCGCCGCAATGCCCGGCGATCGCGTGACCCTTATTGGTGAGCAAGACGGTTGTTCGATCACCGCCGACGAACTCGCGGAACTCATGGGGACCATTTCCTACGAGGTCTTGACTGGAATCTCGAAGCGCGTGCCGCGCGTCTACATCGACAGGAGTCCCTGAAGCGCCGCATCAGGACATGACAAAACCTCCGCCTGCAGGCGGGGGTTTTGTCATGGTACCAGGACTACCGTGTCATGGCGGCACGGGATGAGCCGCCTCCCCCGTCTTCCTGAAAGGCGATCCGCATAGCCGCGGACGGAAACCAGCGCCCGGGGCACGCCGTGAAGCCGGGGATACCGGTCCTCTCGTCTGGGACCTCGCGGTGAAGCATGATATGGGAAAGCAAAATGCTGTGCTGTACGGACAGTGAACGCAGCAGCTGCACGCCGGCCGCGTACTGCGCCGCGGGCATGCGCGCTACCTGGAAGTTGCCCAGAAAGCATACGGCGATACTCACAGCGTTGAGCCGCGCATTGCCACAGTTGAATGAGACCATGCCAAGCGGTTGCCCAGTGAGGACGACGCCGGTGGGCCCGACGCCGAAATGGTAGTCACAGATGTAGCCGGCGACGGTTTTCGCCCAGTGCTTCTGGTGATTGCGTTCGATCGCAGCCCACAGCGCAGCGCCCTCGGGATCTCCGCTCCTGAGGGTCGCATCCGTCGCGCTGTGGTGCAGAACCATATGGGTGATGGGCCGCATCAGGGCGTGACTGCCGAACCATTGATGCGCAAAGCGGCCTGGATGAGGTCAGCCAGCCGGTCCAAGCTTGCCTGCATCCGGTCCAGCTTGCTTCCGAATACCGTCAGCAGGTACACAGAGACGGCGATTGGGAAGCCAATGTTGCCGATCAGCGTGACAAGTTCGTCCATGTCGTGCCTCCTTGGCAGGGGGGTGCCCTGCTCTCCTGTTATGGAGAGGCATGTATGGCGGACGCACTGGTGGCGTCTCCTTGACGGGAGAAACGGGGTCAGACGAGCTTCAGGGCGTGGAAAAGAAAGGCATACAGGACGGCGAAGATCAGGCCGGGCAGGAGGTTGGCCAGCTTGATCTTCTTCAGGCCCAACAGGTTGATGCCGATAGCGATGACCATGAGGCCGCCCGTGGCCGTCAGCTCGCCCAGGATGTAGGGCTGCATCAGGAACCCCAGCGCGGAACCCAGCAGGGTCAGACTTCCCTGGATGATGAATACAGGGATGGCGCTGAACGCCACGCCGCTGCCCAGCGCCGCAGCGAGCGATATGCTCATGACCAGGTCGAGGATGGACTTCGTGTAGATGAGCGTGCCATTGCCCGTCATCCCCTCCTGGATGGAACCAATGATGGTCATGGGGCCGATGCAGTAGATGAGGGAAGCAGTGACAAGCCCCTCTGCCCACCGGCTGCCAGATGCGACATGGAGCCGCTTCTGGAAGCGCTCGGCCGCCGCGTCGACCCGGTCTTCGAGCCGCAGGATCTCTCCCACGACGACACCACTCACGATAGCCATGACCATGATGACGGCATTGCCCGTCTTGAGAGCCATGCCAGTCCCGATGGAAAGCGTCGCCAGCCCATTCGCGATGAAGATGGCGTTGCGGGTGTCCTCCTTGAGAAACTTGCCGGCGAGCATGCCGACCAAGCTGCCGATCACGACTGCGATCGCGTTGACTGTCGCGCTTAGGGGGAACCTGAGCACAAAACCCGCTGCCGCCCCCGAAGGGGCGGTAACCAACGTACTAATTGCCGAAAGAATACTCATGAACAGATGATGTTCCTAGTCCTTGAGCCCCATGACCTCGTACATCGAGAGATACGCCTCAGCGTCGCCGAGTTCCTCGATGGCAACGATGACGGCATTCTTTGTGTCCGCAGGCAGCGCGCGGAATGCATCCGTGTCGGTGAGCTCGACGCCGGCCATGGAAACGGATACCGTACCGATGTAGTCGTCGTCCATCAGTTCATTGGCCAAAACACGAGCCTGGTCCTCGGCTGGCATGAACAGGGCCTGGCCAAGATAGATGACCTCGGACTCCTCGCCCTCGTCGTCCTCGGCTTCCTTGTCCTTGCCATCCGCGGCGTCATCTCCGCCCTGGCAGCAATAGGACCCGCCCTCGGTGTGCTCGTCGCCTTCCTTGCAACAATCGCCGCCGCCGCAGGAGCACTCTTCGCCGTCCTCTCCCATCTCGTCAGCCCACGGATGGAACCCCGAGATGCGAACGGTGACGCCGTCGACGTCACGCTCCACGACGACGTGAGACTGGTCCTCGTCAAGGTGGTAGTGCCACTTCTTGAGAATCTCTTCGCCTTCCTCAATGCTTTCGATATTGTTGATAGCCACCTGGATCAGCACGGGGAACCTCCAATGAGATAGTATGAAATCCATTGTACACGTGTTTGTGTGGGGCGCAAAAGCCTGTAGACTCCCATTATGAAGAGTGGATTCGTATCGATTTTTGGCAAGCCCAGCGTCGGGAAGTCGTCGCTGATGAATACTATCCTTGGTACCAAGCTATCCATCGTGTCGCCCAAACAGCAGACCACGTGGTACAACATTCTTGGCGTCCTCAACAAGAAGGATGCCCAACTCTGTTTCGTTGACACGCCCGGATATCACAAGGTGAGCAAGAGCAAGCTCAACAAGTACCTTGTGGAGACGGCGCTGCAGTCGCTGGAGGACATCGAGGTCGTCTACTTCGTCATCGACCAGTCGGCCTATCCTGACGCCGAGTACGAGGAGATGATCCCCATTGTCACCAAGCTCGGCAAACCGATCTTCCTCGTCGTCAACAAGCTGGACCTGGACACGGCCAAGCGCCATGAGATGGTGGCTGCTCCCTTCGTGGAGAAGCTCCATCCGACGGCTGTCTTCCACGTTTCGGCGGCGACCGGCGCAGGCATCTCGCCGCTGGTAAAGGCGACCATTGACGCAATGCCCATCGGTGAGCCCTATTTCGACGACAAGACTTTGACGTCCCACCCGATCGAACTCATCGTTGCGGACACCGTGCGCGAACAGCTGTTCAGCCGTCTGCAGGACGAGCTCCCCTACTCGACGGCAGTCGTCACAGACGACATCACGGAGTCCGCCAAGGGTATCCGCGCCATGGTCAGCGTGTACGTCGCCAAGGACTCTCAGAAGGGCATGGTCATCGGCAAGGGCGGTGAACTCATCGCAACCATCAAGGACGTCGCCCGCAAGAACCTCGTCCATTTCCTGGGCGAGCGGGTCGAACTCGACCTCCGCGTCAAGGTCGAGAAGAACTGGAACCGCAAGCTGGTGACCATGAAGCACTTCGGACTGGCGGTCACCAAGAAGTAGCCTGTCCATCTTCTATTGAACGCACAAGCGCCGGGCTCACGCCCGGCGCTTTTCCATACGTCGGTTGTCGAGAGGGGTCGTTCCCTCGTGCATGATGTGAAGAACGGACCGTCTACGACGGGCCAGGGCTGGCCGCGATAGCCTCACCTTCAATAAGGTCTGCAGGCTCCATGACAATGGTTCCTCCGGTCACGTACTTGACCGTTCCCTTGCGGGCGACCAGTTCCTTGAGTTCCCAGGGGAAGTTGAGTTCGATGGCGCTGACGCCCCGGAGGAAATCTGAACGCATGCTGAACCGGACTTTGTCGCCCAGACGCTGCATGCGCACGGAAAGTTCGCCGAACGTAGACTGCAGGCCGTGGACGTCGATACCGTCGCCGGCAAACAGTTCGGGCGTTGGCACCGGGATGATGCTCAGATAGGTGCCGCGTTCGACGAAGATGAGGCTGGTCAGCAGCTCGAGGGCGAGCGCCGTCGCGACGGCGCTGTGCCGCGGACCGGCGAGAGCTCTCCTGGTGTGCAGGTCGATGTAGTCGGGGAGGGCATCGGACACTCCAAGCTGCTCCAGGCCCTCCTGCATCAGACCGTACGCTCCACTCTCACGGCGCAGAACCAGAGCTTTGGCGCACAGCAGTGACAGACGGATGTCGCCAAGCGAGCCGAGGGAGGGGTTTACGACGAAGCCGTCGCGCAGCCAATGCTCGGCGATCCAGCTCATGGTGCCGGTCAGGATGGAGTCCTCGGTACCGTGCGCTCCGAACAGGGAGTAGGCCGCAACCGGCGCTATGTCGGCAAACGTCGGCTTGCCGGGGCCAACATGAGTGTCGGCCGCATCCGCCTGCTTGAGCAGCCGCAGCTGGAGGTCGTCACACAGTCTGAGGCGCACGTCGTCCTTCTCGGAAAGCATGCTCTGATAGCTCTCAATGGCCTTGCCCAGCACCAGATGCAGCATGGGACCGGAACGCCGCAATGGTCCCAGCAAGCCGATGGCGACAGGCTCCACTGTTGTCTGCGACTGGCTGAGCCAGGTGACGAACTGGTCCACGACGGGAAACAGCTGTCTGCGGAGCTGTACCTGGCGCGCCACCTTCAGATGCCAACCCAGAGCGATGACGAGGCTTGCGTATGTAAACAGTGCATCCGCCGACAGAGCGGGCCCTGGGGGCAATTGCGCCGCATAGGAACGCAAGAGGCCGGAAGCCGTGTCGACCTCTCCCACGCGGTCATACGCCTCGACGAGCGCCGGCAAGGCAACGGCATCGAGGCCGTCGTCAAACGCTGAAGCAGCAGCAGCTTCAAGGGACGAAAGGTGGAGTAGCTGGTTGGCAGCAAAACGGTTGAGGCGCTCGTCGCCCGTGCGATATCCTACGTGCTTTTCCTGCGTCACGACGAGCCGGTGCTCCTGCTCGAGGATCCCGGCGCTCTGTCCAAGGAGGAGCGTGAGTTCCTCAGGTTTGTAGACGCGGTCCCTGTCGACGAAGAAGAAAAACGTGACCTCGGTGTCGCCGCCAGGTTCGAGCTGGTGATCGAATGCAAGCCGCAGCTGCATAAGCCCCGTCGGCGAGACGACTTCGCCGCCGGCATCGGCGTCGACCATGCTGGCAGTCCGGGGATCGTAGATGGTGACCCTGGTCGTGCTCGGTCGTTCACAGGCAAAGGCAACGCGCTGTCCGTTGAGCATGATGAGGTTCTCACGCGAGAAACTGAACCGTTCCAGACTCGTGATGCCCACCTCGTCGAACGGTTTGATGAGGAGGACGAGCGTTACGGCGTGAAACTGGTCGCTGGTGTTACGCAGCCGGAACGTGACTTGAACGAAGGGCAAGTCCATCAGTCCATGAGGAAACGCACTCCTGGTCACGGTGAGTTCGGGTGCCGTCATGACGATGCGGTGGATGCCGTCTTCGAAGGAAGCCATCGTCGCCCTCGGGTCATACGCTGCGGAGGAACAGACCTCGCGCCCTTCCACCTGCGCCACGTAGTCGATGGTGGCAGGCACCAGCGTCAGGATGAGCGTGCCGCATTCGTCCGCACGCACGCCCTCTGGATGACGGGGCAGGCCCAGATGCGTCAGGCGCTCGCCGGTCAGATTGTCCCAGGACGGGATGCTCCCGGTCTTGCCGGCAAGCTGTACCTGCAGGTAGCGTGGCAGCTCCTCGGGCTTGAACAGCGCCGAGGCCGTCTGTGTCAGCACCGTTCGCAGGTGCGCCTCGGATTCCGTACGCACCTGTCCCACGCCGCCGATGATCTGCAGCCGGTCCAGCACATCGCTCGCAGCCTGGCTGACGGTGACAGTGCGGACCCGCTTTCTACCCCTCATGCGCCAGCATGGCCTTCACAAACGCCACGAACAGGGGTCCGGGCTGGAGTGGCTTGGACGAAAGCTCAGGGTGGAACTGGACACCGACGAAGAACGGATGACTCTTGAGTTCGAGGGCCTCGACCAGGTCCTCCTCCGGATAAACAGCAGCGACGCGCATGCCATGTTCTTCAAAGGCCGCACGGTACTCGTTGTTGAACTCGTAGCGATGACGATGGCGTTCGGAAAGCGTGGATGCCCCGTAGGCCTCTTCCACCCTGCTCCCCGGTGTGATGGTGTTTTCGTAGACGCCGAGCCGCATGGTCCCGCCCAGCTTCTGCACACCCTTCTGCGACGGCATGAGGTAGATGACAAGGTCCCTGCCATCGGGCTTGAACTCCTGGGAGTTCGCGTCCGCAATGCCGAGCACGTTCCGTGCAAACTCGATGCTGGCAACCTGCATGCCCAGGCAGATGCCCAGGTAGGGCAGATTGTGGGTACGTGCGTATCCCGCAGCCAGGATCATGCCTTCGACGTCGCGTTTCCCGAAGCCCCCCGGGACCAGGATGCCGTCGTACCTGCCCTCATCCAGCAGGCGCGTCCCCTGCTTCTCGACGTCTTCGCTGTCAACCAGGTCGATGTGCAGGTCACACCCGGTCGCCCATGCGCCATGGTGAAGCGCTTCGCGAAGGGACAGATAGGCATCATTCAGCTGAACGTACTTGCCGACGATGGCCAGCCTGCGCGGTGTCTTCGCCTGGTCGATGGTCCACGTGAACCGCACCCAGGGCGTCTCGGTCTCGGCCATGCGGGGCGCCATGCCGAACGCAGACAGGACGAGCTGGCCGACACGCTGTTCCTGCAGGTAGTTTGGGACCTTGTACACCGAGGTTAGGTTGGGCAGCGAGATGACGTGATCGACGGGGACACCGCAGAACAGGGCCACTTTGCGCTTCTGGTCGGCCGGCAGTTCCTTCACCCCACGGGCCACGATCAGCGTGGGCTGGATGCCGATCTTGCGCAGTTCGCCGACGCTGTGCTGGGTGGGCTTGGTCTTGAGTTCGTCCGTGGTCTCGAGATAAGGGACGTACGTCAGGTGAGCGAAGATCGAGTTGGCAGGATCCTCAGCCCAGAACTCGCGGATGGCTTCGAGGAACGGCAGGCCTTCGATATCGCCGACCGTGCCACCGACCTCGACGATCACGAAGTCGGCCTTCGACGCCTCGGCAACCTTCGTGACACGGCTGCGGATCTCCCCGGTGAGGTGCGGGATGATCTGCACCGTGTGCCCCAGGTACTCGCCCTTGCGCTCTTTCTCGATGACAGACAGGTAAACCTGCCCGCTGGTGACATTGTTCATGCGGTGCAGGTTCTGGTTGAGGAAGCGCTCGTAGTGTCCCAGGTCCAGGTCGGTCTCCGCCCCGTCCTCAGTCACAAAGACCTCGCCGTGCTCAAACGGGCTCTGCACACCGGCGTCGACGTTGAGATACGGGTCCATCTTGAGCATGGTCACAGAGAAGCCCTCGTCGAGGAGGATGCGTCCTAGAGAGGCGGAGAAGATGCCCTTGCCCAACGACGACATGACGCCACCGGTAATGAAGATGAATTTGCTCATGCTGCCTCCGCGATTGACTGGGGTATGGAATTGCGCGCCATGGTCATGGGCACGCCGTACGTAAGCGACAATTAACGAGCCGGCTCCTCAGCCAGCGCGGGGTCAGGACCGTCTCACTTGCCACGCCTGTTCCTCTTTGGACGTGCTTCGCGGATGTACGCGATGAATGCGTGGACTGCCTGGATGTCCTGGGAGCTGAGGTCTCCCTGGTGACGCAGCGCCATCTCGAGTTCATCGCCGGGAGCAGAAAGCGTCTCGTCGCGCACCATGTCTGCGACGTCGAGGCCAAATGCAGAGGCGATCTTGGTCACTGTAGCCAGTGTGGGCGACGTAGGGTTGGAGAGGATCTGAGAGACCCGCCCCGAGGAGATGCCGGCAGCGGCAGCCAACTGGCGCTGGCTCCAGTGGCTCCTTGACAGCAGTACCTCGACGTTCTCTTTGAACCCCATGGTTGCTCCCTATTCATTGTATATGGAAACCGTCGGCCGCCAACCGCGCCGGCCGGCGGTGCATGCTGCTACTCTGACCCAGACCGTGTTATCTCTGAACGGAGAGCACCCTCAGGACTTCACGCATGAAGTCTGGCAAGTCCGCCGGCGAGCGGGACGTGACGAGGTTGCCGTCGACGACAACCGATTGGTCGACCCAGATTGCCCCGGCGTTCGACATGTCGTCTCTGATAGCGCTGGTGCTGGTGAGCGTGCGCCCTTTGACGATCCCTGCGCTGATGCCCACCCACCCGGCATGGCAGATCATCGCCACCAGCTTGCCCTTGTCGTTCATCTCCCCAACCAGCGAAAGCATAGCTCTCGTCCGGCGAAGGAAGTCCGGCGCATATCCACCGGGCACAACCACACCCTCGAACTCTCCCGGGGTAACGTCCGCAATGAGCATGTCCGGCGTGAAGGGCACGCCGAATTTGCCCTTGTAGACTCGTTTTTCTGTCGCAACGCTGACCGATTCGAACCCGGCTTCCTTGAGACGATAATAAGGATAAATGAATTCATGCTCGTGCACCATCTCGTCCAGCAGAACAGCAACCTTCTTTGCCATATCGGCCTCCCTTGACATGCTTGACTTCTATCCATATTCTAGCCAAGTAGAGGCAAAATGAAACGCGGACATTCGACGCCGGTCAGCCCACATGCGTGGGCCTTCTGAGTCGATTCACGGTGAAGACCGCGCCGTACACGTCTTTGCTGCTATACTGAAATGATGAAACAACTCGGCGTGGACATAGTGGCCGTGGCGCGTATCCGGACTCTGGGGGAACGGTATGGAGAACGCTTTCTGAACCGCGTCTACTCCGCCTCCGAACTCTCGACATGTGACCGCCCCGACCGCTGGCAGTGTCTGGCAGGCCGCTGGGCCGCCAAGGAGGCCGTCATCAAGTTGCTGCCTTCAAGGGACCTCCCGACTCTGCGCGAGGTCGAGATCGCTCCAGGACCGGAGGGCGCGCCGATTGCCGTCATCCGCGGGACACCCTGGTTCAACTGTTCCCTCAGCATCAGCCACGAACGCGACTACGCAGTCGCCGTGGCCATGGTGATCCAGGGAGAATATGGGAGCATGTATGAGAGCGGCGACTCGTAGTCAGATCCGCAGTATCGAGAAACACACCTTCAACGAATACGGCATGCCGTCGATCGTGCTTATGGAGCGCGCCGGCCAGGCTGTCGCGGACGCCGCATTGAACATCGCGGACGAGGACGCAGAAGAGGGACTGAGGCCGCACTTCGTCGTTCTGTGTGGAACGGGCGGCAACGGAGGCGACGGCTTCGTCGCAGCGCGCGACCTCCTGTTCGCGGGCTTCCCCGTCACGGTATTCGCGGTCCCCGTCAAAGGACACCCCAGCGACGATGTAGAGACGGAACGCGCATTCCTGGAGCGAGTCGCCCCCGAAGACACGTTGATCAACGTCACGGACGAAGAGGTCCTGGACAAGATCGAGGAATCGATCGACGAGGACGCCATCGTCATCGACGCCCTGTTTGGCATCGGCCTCGACCATCCGGTTTCAGGAATAGCCGAGGACATCATCGAGATCGTCAACGCAAGTCTGGCGCACGCTGTCGTCGCGGTAGACATCCCATCCGGCATCGACTGCGACACCGGCATGGCGCTGGGGACTCCCATCTTTGCCAGCGATACCGTCACATTCGGCCTGCCAAAGCTGGGCCTGTACATGGGCGCGGGTGCAGAAGCGGCAGGCGAAGTCCACGTCGAACAGCTCATCTATCCCGACATCCTGCTAGAGCAGAGTGCGATCCATGCTCAGTTGACCGAGCCCCCCGAGTTCCCGGAACGGATGCGGACCATGCACAAAGCCACCTATGGCAAGGTGGCTATCATCGCCGGCTCTCCCGACTACACGGGCGCCCCCGTCTTTGCCGCCGAGGCTGCGCTCACCGCCGGGACAGGCACTGTCCACCTCATCGTGCCTCAGAGCATCGCGGACGTCGTCCGCGTCAAGGTCGACGGGCCGATCGTTCATGCGTTCGCCGGCGAGGTCCTTACCGTCGAGGCGCTTCCTCACATCCTGGAACTGCTGGAAGATACGACTGCGGCACTGATAGGTCCAGGTGTGGGGCGCGACCCCCGGACGCTGGAGGCCGTCCTGCTTCTTGCCACCGCCTTCAAGAAAACGCTCATCCTGGACGGCGACGCATTGTTCGCCTGCGTGGGTCATCTGGACGTCCTATGGAAACGCGACGCTCCCACGATCCTGACCCCGCACTCCGGCGAATTCGCCCGTCTGGTGGGCCTGACACCGGAGGACGTCGAGAAGGGTGGAACGCTAAGTTCAGCGCAGACACTTGCTGCTCAGGCAAGTGCTGTCGTGCATCTCAAGGGACATCGCTCGCTCACCGTACTGCCCGACGGGTCGCTGTACATCAATACGACTGGCAATCCCGGCATGGCCAAACCCGGTATGGGTGACGCTCTCGCGGGTATCATCCTGTCGCTGGTTGCGCGTGGAGTGGCGCCTGACCTGGCAACGGCTCAGGGGGCATACATCCATGGACTTGCCGGAGACGCGGCAGCCGAGGTCATGGGCGAGGAGTCGATGGGGACGCCGGAGCTCATCATGGCTCTGGCCGCTACGATTAAAGAATTGAACGCCGGATAACATCACCGGCAGACCACCCGATAGGGAAGGTCAGCATCACCGACCGGGCATGGCCCGGCAGACCGCATGCAGCGGTCAGAGAGGATCGTGTCACATGAGCAACGAAAACGAATCAGTCACGTCGGAAGACCGCGAAGAATGCCTGGAGGCGCTTTGTCGTCTTGAGCAAGCGCACCACTCCTCGACAGCCGCGGACCTGGCGGCAGAACAGGACCTCGCCGGCAAGCGGCTCGCCGACCTCCTGCTCGACCTGGTGATGTCCAGCGATGTCACGACCGAGGGGTCCTCGTTCAGTCTCACGAAGAAGGGGCGGGCGACCGGCAGGCGCATCGTGCGTCGGCACCAGCTGGCCGAGCGTATGCTGTGCATGCTTGGGCTGCAGAAGGACGCCGCCCACAGAGAGGCATGCAAACTGGAACATGTCCTGACCGACACTGACGCCGCGGACCTCGAAAAGCGTATGGCCATGGTGATCAGTATGGTCGACCTCGGAGCGGTCACGCTGAACCAGGCAGACATGGGCAAACCCTACCGCGTGCGCTGGATACGCGGGGGCCAGGTGGTCCGGAGGCGCCTGGAAGACATGGGGCTGGGGCAGGGTTCGACCGTGACGGTCTGCAACCGTCAATCCGGAGGACCTGTTGAAGTCGAAGCCCACGGAGCGTGTATTGCCCTCGGGCGCGGCGTTGCCCTGAAGATCCTCGTCACACCGGAGGACCGATGATGGAGTGCTGTGAGGTCACGCCGCGCATCGTGCGCGGGGAGCGTTTCGACCTGACCATTGCACTGGCCGGCAATGCGAACGTCGGCAAGTCCGTCATCTTCAACGCCCTGACCGGCATGAACCAAATCATCGGCAACTGGCCAGGCAAGACCGTCGAGCTGGCAGAGGGTTCCTTCGACTACAAGGGGAAGCACATCCGGGTCGTCGACCTGCCGGGCATCTACTCCCTGTCGACCTACTCACAGGAAGAGGTGGTGAGCCGCGAGTTCATCGCTGAGGCCCAGCCGGACGTCGTCGTCAACGTGGTCGACTCGACGGTGCTGGAACGCAATCTGTATTTCACCCTTCAGCTCAGGGAACTGGGCGCCCCGCTCGTCACGGCGCTCAACCTCATCGACCTCGCCGTCAGAGAGGGTCTGGTCATTGACGAGTCGAAGCTTTCCTCGCTCCTGGGTGTACCCGTCGTCCGCACGTCAGGAGCTGCAGGCAAGGGGCTGGACGCTTTGGTCGACGCATGCCTGGCGACGGCGGGCAGACCCCCCGTCGCGCCGGTGGCCTATGGCAAAGAGGTCGAGGGTGCCATCCAAGCGCTGGAGACGAAACTCAAGACGATCGCCCTGCCTGACAGCCTGGTCCATTACGCTCCGCGTTTCCTCGCCATCAAGCTGCTGGAGGGAGACGCCGAGATCATGGGCCGCTGCGAGGCGTGTGATTCCGTGACGACAATGGCAGCCAGGCTTGCGCACGACCTGGAACAGATCCACGGGGAATCGGGCGCCAGCATCATGTCGGCGGAACGGTACAGTGCCTGTGCCCGCATTGCCGCCGCATCAGTACGGCGACCCGAAGCTCGCGACGACGCGCCGGGTGATCGCCTCGACAAGCTCCTGCTCCATCGCGTTTTCGGATGGGTGACACTGGTCGCCGTCATGTTCGCCGTTTTCGGTCTCATCTTCGTCCTGGGGGGCCGGCTTTCCTCTGTCCTGGACGCTCTCTTCGGCTCTCTGCAAAAGGCCTTTCTGGCGCTCCCCATCGTCCCGTGGCTGCGGGACTTCCTGTGGGGCGGCGTCTTGCAGGGTATCCTGGCAGGCGTCTCCGTGGCCCTCCCCTATATCGTTCCATTCTACATTATCCTGTCGTTCCTGGAAAACTCGGGATACCTGGCACGCATGGCATTTCTGACCGACGCCATCATGCACCGCATGGGCCTGCATGGCAAAGCATTTATGCCCATCATCCTCGGGTTTGGGTGCAACGTACCCGCAGTCCTGGGGACACGCATCATGGAACGCGACCGGGATCGCTTCATCGCCGGTGTGCTTGCGACGCTCATCCCGTGCTCGGCACGTACGGTCGTCATTCTGGGACTTGTGGGCGCCTTCATGGGTTTTTGGCCCGCACTGTCGTTGTACGTCATCAGCCTCATCATCGTCTTCATCGTCGGACGCGTGTTGAACCGGTTCATCCCGGGTACCAATCCCGGGCTCATCATGGAGATGCCCAAGCTGAAGTGGCCGCCACTGCGCATCACGTTCAAGCAGACCTGGTTCAGGCTCAAGGACTTCGTGGTCTTCGCGTTCCCCATCATCGCAGGTGGCTCCGTCGTCCTCTACGTCGTCGACAAGCTGGGGTGGCTGACTCCTCTCACGACATGGGCGGCACCCTTCACCGAGGGTGTCCTGGGGCTTCCTCCTGTGGCGCTGGTCGTCCTCATCTTTGGCGTCCTGCGCAAGGAACTTGCACTCATCATGCTGGCCACGCTGATGCACACCCCCCACCTTGGGACAGTCATGACACCTCAGCAGATGTACATTTTCGCCCTGATCGTCATGCTCTATGTCCCCTGCGTCAGCACCATCGCGGCTCTGAGACGCGAGTTTGGCAATCGCCGTGCGGCACTCGTCAGTGCAGGAGAGGTCGTGCTGGCGCTCGTCCTTGCCGCTCTGATCAACTGGGGCTGGAACCTGGTGTCACTCATGCGCTAGGCGGGAGTGACGACGTGCTGCCGTTTTGCAGGACGCGGCCGCTCCACAATACTTTGACAAAACAACTCCGAGGGCAATAATAAGCGAGGAGAGGTGACGCAATGACACAGGAAAACCTGGGTGAACAGCTGAATCTGTACGAGGCAATGTCCGAGCGCACCCCGCGCGACGGCCTGGTCAGCGTCGGCAAGACGTATCTGTACATCCTCTCCGATCGGCCGCAGGATGCACTCAAGTCCGCCCTGGAAGCATCGTTGTCGGTCTCTTCCAAGAGCCTGCGCGTCCAACTGGCCATCGCACTCGGGTACTACCTTCGCAACAAACCCAGCGAAGCGCTCATCGAAAGCCGGTACGCGCTCAACATCGATCCTGCGAGTCCACTCTGCCATCTGGTCCACGCGAGCATCCTGCTAGCCCTTCAGCGCACCGACGAAGCCAGACTCGCGTTCCTGAAGTGTCTCTCGCTCTCCTCTGACAACACCTTCCTCACCGACCTCAGACTCCGCAACCGCAGGGCCATCTGTGCCGCCCAGCTCCAGAACCCGCTTCTCGCAGCATACAGCAACCTCAGGCTGCGCGTCCCGGACGTGACTGAGACCGACGTGCAGCAACTGGTCGAGCAGAACCCGACCGACCCTGTGCTGAAGGCACTGTTTGCTTCTCTGCAGCGACGCAGCGGCAAGATCCGTGAGGCCCTCGTCCTGCTTGAGACCAGCCTGGCAAGTTATGAAGCATTTCCTGAGAGACTCTATCTGCTGTGGAAGACGTATGACGACCACCTCGGTAACCATCAGAAAGGAGAGTTCTTCGTCCGCCGCCTGCTCGAGGTCGATCCACTCAACGATCGGGCTACCGGTCTAGGCTACTCCAACCTTGATGAGGAGACGCTGCGCCATATCAACTTCATCAAGTCTCTCGAGGACCTTCCCGACTCCATCTTCGCCAGGGTACTGCCCGTGCGGGAGCTGGAGAACCTCATTGGAACGACGGAAGCGGATGCTCTCGACATCACAGCCCTGACGCCGCGGGAGGAAAGGGAAGCTGCCTCGCTTGAGAAAACGTTCACCCTGCCGAGCATTCCACAGCAACCTCAGGTTCCTGAGCCGGAAGCACCTCCCCAGGTCTCCCCCGCGGTCGCGTCCCTGACGAGCGAAGAGCCGGCAGGTCCCTCACAACCTGTCATGGCCCACATGGCGAGCATGCTGGAACAGGCACAGCTCATCGCACGCGACTTGCGGCCGACACCCGCGCCGGCTCCGCTGTCCCGTGCGCCGAAAGAATCCAGCCCAGTGTCCAGTGTCCCTGAGCCGATCCCCACCACCAATCGGGAGCCAGTATCCGTAGCCGAATCCGTCGCCGAGCTGACTTCTTCCGAACGACCGTCGCAACCGGCCGAACCCACTCATATAACGATGCGATACGCGAACAGTCTACTAGAAGATTCGCGATTCGAGGAAGCGCTGCAGGCCTTCCTGGAGCTGAGTCATAAGAGCTAGCCTCCGGCCCGGGCAGGACTGCGCCCGTCCGTTGAACAATGTCGGATCATCGGCCGTCTAATAATAGGTGATGTGATGAGAAAACTAAGATTGATTTCCTGCCTGATCGTGGGCTTGCTGTGTTGTTCCCTCCTGGCACCAGTCGCCAGTGCGGCATCGACGTTCACCGCCGATCTGGACCTCTACAGGACTCACAATAAGACGACTTCGGACGCTGCGCACGAGCTGGCGGCCTACGTCACCGCTGAACTGCTCTTTGCGCGCTCAGTCAAGGGGACTATGCCACAGTACCGTCTCCTCGCCCGCACCTACCTGACTGCGCTCGATCAGGTGAACAGCGCAACCCGACGCGTTGCCCGGGACCAGCATACCAGTGACCGCCTTCTCGCCGACGTCCTCGCACTGACCGCCGAGAAGCATGTAGAAGCCGCATGGATACTCCTGAAGAGAGGTACTGCAGGACAGGAGCGTTTCCTGACAACCATCACGCGGACCGGGCTTCTTGTGGCCAGGTGCAACGTACTGCATGCCCAGCTGACGGGGATGGGGGGTAAGGAGGGCCTGACGGGGATGGGGGGTAAGGAGGACAGATGTTCGGCATCATTCCGGGCCTTATTACGGCTCGACTGACCGGACTGCTGGGCGGAGTCGTCGTCGCACCATTTGTCATGCTGTTTATGGTGCGCTACGATGCGTACCGTCTGCCCGTCAGGCTTTCCTGGTTCAAGGCATTTCTGGTGTCTGCCATCTCGTTTCTTCTGCTGTTCGGGCCACTGATCCTGCCTCGTACGACAGCGCTGCTGCGATTTTCGTTTATCCGAGGCACGCTGTTCCAGGCACTGCCGTGGGCGGTCCTCTGGTTCGTCGCAGCCTTCGTGCTTGCATGTCTGGTCGTTTCGGCGGTGCTGGGACTGTCCTTCAAACAGGCCGTGTCATGGTGGAGCATGGCGTTCGCCGCCACATTGGCTGTCAGCTGGATTGTGGCACTGGCCGTCGTCCTGCCGTACAGGTATCTCCTCCTGCCAAGCCTGACGGATTTCTTCTAGCATCGATGCTCCTGGATTTCGAGACGCTTATGAACAGTTGTGCAGATGAAATCTACACATACCTGGTCTCACGAATGGGCAACCGGTTCGACGCGGACGACGTCTTCCAGTCCACGTTCTTCAAGGTGCGTCGTTTCCTCCCGTCCTTTCGCGGCGATTCCAGCCCAACAACGTGGGTCATGAGGATTGCCATGAATGAAGCAAGCAGCTTTCGCCAGTGCAAGGGACGGGAGCTTCCCCTGCTGACCCCGGGAGACGCCCTGCCGCAGCCGGGTTCGGACGGGACGGGATATGACCCGGTGCAAGCCGAGACCGTACGGGACGTCGCAGCAGGCATGCGGCACCTCCCGAGCGACCTGAGAGACGTGTTGTACTTCTATTACTACAAGGAGATGCCCTACGAGAAGATTGCACAACTCATTGGGAAGCCCGTGGGAACCGTCAAATCGCGCCTCTTTCGCGCGAAGGAAGAGCTGAAGGCCTTCCTGGAGGCACATCGTGACCATGGAACACAGTGACGACGAGCTTGACCAGCTGCTTCGGACACACTATCACGCGGCTGTCGACGGCGTGACGGTACCAGAGCACCTCCTGCGCCAGGTCCTGACAGCAACCGAACCACAACGCGGGTGTACGGCCCGCTGGACGCCAGTCCTGGCCTTCGCTCTGGCCGGCGCCTCGTTCCTCATCATCCTCGCCTCCTCGCGCGTTGTCGAGGTTCTGCTCAGCTTCTAGACTGCCGTCTCGTTGACAAGCTCTCCCTGACTCTCGTCCAGACCTGTCAGCGAGAGACCTGCGCTGCGGTTTGCATTTTCCATGGGCACGCTATAGTTTCTCTATGGAGAGGGTTTGGACACCGTGAAACCTGGCGAACGCAACATAGCCAGGATACTCATTCTGCTCCGGTATGTTATCATTGCCGGAGGCAGTGTCTGGTGGCTTCTTGCCATGCTCAGTCAGCCCCCTCGGCCCATCGGGCTCGTGTTTCTGGTTGGACTCCTTGTCACCGCAATCGCCTTCAACGTTGCGCTTGATCTCATAGACCGCTTCGCGCCTCGCAGCGGCGCGGTGCGCGCCATCCTCCGCCACCAGATCCTGTTCGACAGCATCGCTATAAACCTCTTCCTGGGCGCGATGGGCAGCCCCCTGCTGATGGGCAGGCCCGTGTTTTATGGCGGAACGCGCATCCTGCCGTTTGACGTCAGCTTCGTCGTCAGTGGGACCTTCGTCGTCATTGCGTCCGTCCTCCTGCAAAACGGGCACTTCCCCCTGTACCTGACGGCAGCCCTTGCAAGTCTCGTGGTAAGCCAGGGATTGTCGATTGCTCAGCAGCAGGGCGGCGGCTTCATGCAGGCGCTCCGGTCAGCCAACTGGGGGGACATCAGTGCAGGGATGCTTGCTGTCGCGGGTGTGGGGATCCTGTCGTATGCTGCAGACAAACATGTCAGGCGCAGGCTTCGCGCCATGGATACCCATGTCGCTGATGTCAATCGTGACAAGGAACGCATGCAGGCTGCGTTCCACAAGTTGTCCTTCCTTACCGCCATTATCCGGGATATGGCCGCGTCTCAGGCCTATCAGCAGGTTCTGGAGGCCATCACGGACCGCGCAGCGCTGTTCTTCTCGGCCGACGACGCCATCATAGCAACCATCGACGCTGACATGGAGGGCCTGTCCGTCGTCGCCGCCAAGAGCGAATATCACGAAGTTCTCTCGCACATGCACATCCGACGGGGACGGGGAATTCTGGGCAAGATCTTCGACGGCGACGCCCCCGAACTCATCAAGAACGCCTTGTTGGACCCGCGCGCCATGCAGATCTACGGCACGCCCGAAGAGCCCGAATCGATGATGGCCGCTCCACTGCGCAAGGGCGGCCAGAAGTTCGGTCTCGTCTCCGTCAGCCGCATTGGCGTCGAGAATCCGTTCAACGAAGACGACCTCGCCCTGTTCACGTCGTTTGCGAACATCGCTGCCTCGGTGCTGGACAATGCCACGATCATGGAGGCACTGAGGCGCAAGAACTTCACGTTGACCGTCACGAACCAGCTGTCCTCAGCCATCGTCTCCCCCCTGCCGTTCGAGGACGAGGTCAACAGCTTCCTCTCCATCATGAACAATGCGTTCCAGCTGTCGCGCATCAACCTGCTTATGGTGGAAAACGACCGCTTCACCCGGTTCTTTGCGGTGCCGCCGTCCAAGTCCCCTGTGCCACCTCAGGAGATCATTGCCCGTATGAACGCAGGAGCAGGCGCCATTGGACAGGCCCTGCGTGAGCGAGCGATCGTCAATGTCCCCAACACCGCCGAGTATGCCAACTATATCATGGCCGATGAGGCCACGCGCAGTGAGCTGGCCATCCCGATGAAGAATGCGGAAGGGGGGGTCATCGCCGTGCTCAGCCTGGAAAGTGGCCAGAGCGACTACTTCACCAGCGACGTCTCCGCGGACGTCCTGGCGGTTTCCGGAGAGGTACAGGAATTCCTGCAGGGAAGGTTGATCTGGGAAGAAGTCAAAGAGCAGCGCAATATCCGCGAAGCCATCAACAGGGCGGAACTGGAAAACATCGACGTCTCGACAGCCGAACAGGCAACAGCGCATCTCAGTCGCCTCCTGCGGCGAATCCTGCCAGGGCCAGGGAGTGTCATCCTGCTGGAAAACGCGGGCAACACGGCACGCCCCTGGACTGCCATCTGGGCCGCTGGCACGGAAGAGACGGAACCTGTCCGTGTCTTCGAAAGCGAGCTACGGGCTCGACTGGATATGACACACTCGCTGTCGCGCTCGGTCACCGGCCTATTGCAGGGCCACGACCTGCTGGTGCGTCACCTTGACTTCGAGCAACGCCTCGTCGGCTTCGTCATCATGGGCATTGGAGAACACAGACTGCTGACAGTCAGCGAAACCAGCGCATTCGACCTCTTCATGGCCTATGCGGAGTCCATCGTACAGAAGATCTTCGTGAAGCAGCGCTCCGTCCTGCTCACGAAGTATCGACTCGCGGCGAGGGAACTGCTCGACACCTCGTTCAAGCGCACAGACCTGCAGCAGTTCCTGGCTGCCACGGCTCACAAGCTGCAAGATGTCATGGAGGCGGACGCATCGGCATACATCCCCTTCGAAGCAGGGTCCAGACAGCTGGTTGTCAGCCAGGCCGACATCTTCGGGTTCATTCCCGAAGCCGGGGTCGAGCCGGGTATCCTGGGCGAAGCGTTCAGCAGTCCCAGCCTTGCAGTCGTCCACTCTGAAGTCTCGAACACGATGGTCCCGCTCGCCCCAGGAGCCATGACCGAGCTGACACTCCGCATGACGCTCGAAGGCGTTCTCTATGGAGTCCTGTACGTGGCATTCAAACGCCCCGTGCTTCTGACAGACGAAGAGCGGCACATGGTGGAGGCGTTCGTCTCAGACTGCAGTCTGGTCGCCGAGAACATCCTTTACGTGCATCGCATCGATGAACTCTCGGTGACCGACGAGTTGACGGGCCTCGGCAACTACCGCGCGTTCGTGACACACTCCACGGAACAGTCGGAACGCACAGCGCGATTTGGTGAAGTGTTCTCCCTCCTGTTCTTCGATATCGACGACTTCAAGAAGTACAACGACACCTACTCCCATCTGGATGGAAACCTCGCCCTCCAGGGCATCGCGGATATCCTGCGCCATAGCATCCGGACTGTCGATTCAGCCTACAGGTACGGCGGCGAGGAGTTCGTCATCCTGATGCCGGGGGCCTCTTCCACCGACGCCCGCAAGGTCGCCGAGCGTATCCTCGCGTCTGTCGAACGCAACAGCGCCCGTGACCACCGCCATTTCCGTTCCGTGATCACGCTGAGCGGTGGCGTGGCAAGCTTCGAGGACCGCGTGTCCGACCCAAAGAACCTGCTCCTGCTCGCCGATCTTGCGATGTACCAGGCCAAGAAGAGTGGCAAGAACGCTATCTACATCCTGGAAAGCCTGGCCAGCCAGAAGCAGGCTCCGCCGGGATCGCAAGAATAGTCCGCCGTTTGCTCCCAATTCGTTGCATCTGGGGACGTTTTCTCTATACTTGTTCTGTTCGTGTTCCTACCATGCGGAGAGGTGGCTGAGCGGCTGAAAGCACTCGCCTGGAGAGCGAGTAGGTGGGTAACCCCTGCCTCGTGGGTTCAAATCCCACCCTCTCCGCCAGTCTGGAACCGTCCATGTCTGTGGTCAGATGCTCACGTCGGATCAATTCAAGCCCTCCCACGCACAGATACGATACTATCGTCTTTGAACTCAAAGGCTTCATTTGAGCATATGAGCGGCCAATTGAGGTGACCTGATGGCACAGTACGCTTGCACTGAACTCAAGACGCGACGGATCCTTGCTGCCGTGTTCCTTACTATCTTTATCGGTCTCCTCGGGGTCGGCGCCATCATCCCGGTCACGGTATCACGATGAAATGGATCCGATTGCAGGAACGACGCCTCCTGCCTCTTCGCGACGTCGGCATGGCTAGCCAGGCCACCCTCGCCATGATTGCAGCCAGCTTCAACGTCACTGAGACATTTGTCCTGACCGGAATCGCATATCGTCATGCCCTCGCGGGAGCAAAAACGCTGGCTGACGCCCGGCGTGCGCTGGAGAAGTACGACTTCTCTGCCGACGCTCCCTCCTTCACCCGACTTGTCGAATCGATCGGTCCCGACATCATGGAACGATGCTCCCCGGTCGTGCCACGAGCCTGGTCCTGGTTCGACCCTGCGACCTTCGACACAGCGGAAATCTTCCGCGGACTCGCGGAGCTGCAAGACGGCATCCGGGAATCATGGCTGCAACTTCTGGACATTCAGACCATCCAGAGAGCCCGTGACGCCGGCGTGACGGAGGCCGAGTATCTGTCGACCGCCTCCATGGCGGTCCTCGTACAACGCGCCGAGCTCCACCCCGGACTCTCGGGCCGCGCCTGGTCGCCGAATGCCAGCCTTGGGGAGTTGAATGCCATGGTGCAGTGCACACTGGGCGCAGGCGATGGTGAAGCCGCTGCCTGGGAGTGGACTGTCAGCACGACCGGAGAGGTCCTCCGCCGGCCAACGCCGTCACCCGCTGACGAACGCCCAATTATCCAGTCTGCGCGTCTGGCCGTGCTCCTCGGTGACCGCACAGCCATGCCCTGCACCCTCAACTGGATCTGGGATGGTCAGGAATTGACGTTTTTGTCTGCCCTTCCTGCCCCAGCGCACGTCGGCGCACGAACATTCTCACGTCGTTCGCTGGCTCGTCTGATACCACGTCCACTGGGTCCGATGGCCTCCGATATCGTCGTTGAACTTCTCCACGATTTGTTGCAGGGCACTGGGGCACTGCTGCTCGGAAACCGGACGCCACCGGTTCCACCGGATGTCGCGAGAGTGTTCGACGGTTTCGTCTACATCGACTTGACCTTCGCCCGCTACCTGCTCGACCACACAGGGCTGCCACCGGGCGCACTGGACGACGTGCTGCTGCAGCAGACAACTGCCAGCATCAGACTGCCCGCCAAGTCGCTCATCCGTCTTCCACGCGCGTCCCGGGCAGCGGTAGCCGTTCGCCTTGCCGTGCCCCGCCTGCAGCGATGGATCAGCGACAACAGTACCCGCCTCACGGAGCTGGACGGTGCCCACGTCGAGACCCTGACCGGCGACGAGACGCAGGCCAACCTGCAACAGCTGCTAACGTTCATGCGTCCTCTCGTTCTGAACCTCCTCCTGCTGCTCGTTTCGTCCTCGTTCCGGGCAGACGACCTGAAGCGTGCGCTGGCACATCGCGGTATTCAGGACCGCTTCGTCGAGGCACTGCAGGCAGCCAGCGACACGGCCGGCCTGGACCCGTGGACCCATCTCGACCGCATCGCAGCCAGGGTCTCCGACGATACCGCACGCCTCGCTGCCGAAGCCATAGCGAAGGGCGATTCCGAACAGGCCCTGCGCACCCTGTGCACGGACGTCACTGTCGAGCGCGACCTGGAAGCCTTCATGCGGGCGTTCTCCTTCTTCAGGACATCTATCGTCGACGTCGGATCTCCGACCCTGCAGGAACGCAGTGACCTGCTTCCTGTCGCCCTGCTGCGGGCACGCGAAACCGGGGCAGCGACTCGCGTGGAAGCAGCCCGTGATCCGCTTGCCTGGCTGGATTCGCTGCCCGGCGGAGGCGACGCCCGGCTCAGGAAGAGGTACCAGGCGATGATACGGACGTCCGCCGTTACCGAAAAGGCTTGGTTCTACGTCGCCAAGTCGCTGTCGCGCGCCCGGATGCTCCTGTTGCACGCGGGAAATCTTCTTGTCGAGAGAGGGCGGCTGGACCGTCGCGATGACGTCCTGCTGCTCAAACGCGAAGAACTGGCACAGGACGGGGATCTCAGGGCAATCGTCGCCGAACGCGCAGCTCTCGTCCAGAGTAACATGGCAGCGACGGCGCCAAAGGTCATCATCGTCGAGTAGTTCTGCCGGGCAGTCAGTGTCCGTCAACAACCTGCCATGCGGAAAGGCCGGCAACGTTGCCGGCCTTTTCCCCTTCTGGGAGAGACGATTAGTCGCGCTTGAAGGGCAGCTTGGGGACCAGGTAATTCACGAAAGCTCCAAAGTTGCGCGTCTGCATATAGATCGTGCCCGGTCCGGTGAGATCCACGACCAGACCCTCGCCGGAGAACAGTGTCTGCTTCAGACCTCCGACCGTCCGTACGTGATACCCCATCGTCGCGTCGAAGGCAACCATATGGCCAGTGTCCATGACCAGCTGCTCTCCCGGAGCAAGTGTGACCGCATGGATGGCACCGTAGCTGGACATGAAGAACATGCCCACGCCGGTCGCCTTGAGGACAAACAACCCCTCACTGGAGAAAAACGTCCGGGCGCCGCCCCACTTGGTGTCGAGCTCGATCGTCGGAGACGACGCAAGAAATGAGCCTGACTGGACGAACAGGCTCTCGCCCCTCATCTCGCGAGCTGCGATGTCGCCCACCATGGTCGGGGCAAAGGTCACCCTGCCCGGGCCATCCTGAGCCGTGAACGTGTTCTGGAACATGCTCTCACCACCGACGGCACGCTTCAGGGCGCCAAAGAGACCTCCCTTGGCTCCTGTGTCCATCCTGGCATTCGGCGTCATGCTGACCATGGCGTCCGATTCCGCGACGACAGACTCAGACAGGTCAAGCTGCAGCTCCAGCAAGGAGTAGGACGGCTGATACATGATCTTGTATTGCATGGATGCCTCCTGTCAATTGGGCGCAGCTTCACGCACGCTGGCCCCGCATGCAGGGTACTGAGGGTCGGCTCGCTGTCAAGCCACCCACGATGTTCCGTCATTCCCGCTGACTTCCGTCATTCCCCCGAACCCTTTTGTCTAAGGCGAGGGGTGCTTCTCCGCGAAGGCGGGAATCCACGTCTTCGTCTCAGGCGGTGAACTTACCACTCTGCCCGCTAATTACCAGCTGACCCCATATCACAGAGGATTTTTTGTTTTACGTGGCTCGCTCTAGCGGACGATTTTAGAACTTTAAGATGGGAAGAAATGTTTGGTTATCCAGAAGGCGCTCTAAAACAGATGAAAGAATTGTTAGTTAATGTTTAATATTTTTACTTTCGCTACGGGGCTTGGACGATGTTAGACCCTGTTCACTCTTAGAAGCGTCCTAAGAAATAGGTGTTTTGCATTAATTTAAAATGTCAGCCTTATTCAAAATGAAGGAGGGGTGGTGATTTTATCACACACCCCTCCTCGGATTACTTAGAGAGAGAAAAGGAATTATCTAACGCAGGTCGATGGTAGCGATTGTCTGATTTCCAGCTTGATCTACCGCCAATACCACTGACACACTAGTACCAATTACCGCCTTGTCTGTCTTGACGTTAGCGATGTACTGTTGTGCTGTGGCGTCCCATCGGAATGAAGCGCTGGCAGAACCGATCGTCACCGTACCTGTCGCGGTTGTTATCAGGCTCGTGCCATCAGTAAGTTGGAACTTGACGGGAATGGTGCTTCCAGCTTTGAACTGTCCTATTCCGATTCCATTCTTCATAAGCGGTGCGAATGGACCCACGACTTCCAAGGGTGTATAGGTCGCCGAGGTGGTAAATGACAAAACATCACCAGGGTACCAAATTCCATCAACCTGAGCCCATGCTACGAAGTAATATTGAGTGCCTGATGTAAGGCCTGTAAGAGCGTCGTTGAATGGATTGCCAGCTAATCGGGCTCCAGTACCAGTAGAAGAATAAGACCAACCAGATGGAAGTTGACCGCTGGGGTCGACTGCAGCCGTAAATGGGCCAGCTGATGATGTTCCCCACCAGAAAGAAGTATTATCTGCGTCATTACCCCCATTGGTGCCGTTCAGTGTTGCATCAGTCGAGGTCACACCAGTTGCAGGGTTAGTGATGACATTAGCAGCTGCTTGCGTGGTGAAATTCAAGATTGCGCCGGGATACCATGTCCCGCCAACAAAAGACCAAGCTGCGAAGTAGTATGTCGTGCCCGGTGTTACCGCAGGGAGATTAGTAGGAACACCCGTAGTCGTAATAGACGAAAGAGAAGCGGAGAAAGCGGTATTTGCAGTAATAGCGCCAAAGTCAGGCGTAGAATAGACGTCAGCCGGAATTATCGGGCTCGCAGTGCTGAACGTAGCTAGCGAAACCCAGAATGAGTGCCCCGTAGCGCCAGCAGGCCCATTGACGCCATTCAGTGTTGCATCATTTGAAGTCACAACAGTTGCAGGGTTAGTGATAACATTAGCGGCTGCTTGCGTGGTGAAATTCAAGATTGCGCCGGGATACCATGTATCACCGACAAGAGACCAAGCTACGAAGTAATATTGAGTGCTTGGTGTAAGGCCTGTAAGAGCGTCGTTGAATGGATTGCCAGCTAATCGGGCTCCAGTACCAGTAGAAGAATAAGACCAACCAGATGGAAGTTGACCGCTGGGGTCGACTGCAGCCGTAAATGGGCCAGCTGATGATGTTCCCCACCAGAAAGAAGTATTATCTGCGTCATTACCCCCATTGGTGCCGTTCAGTGTTGCACTTGTTGGAGTTATTGAGGTTGCAAGGTCTGTTGTTACATAAACGGTGGTAAATGACAAAACAGAATCAGGATGCCAAACTCCACCAACCCGAGCCCATGCTACGAAGTAATATTGAGTGCCTGATGTAAGGCCTGTAAGGTTATGGCTGAATGAAGTACCCACTGATTGAGCACCGCTAATATCGTAGTAAGCCCAACCTGATTCAATAGTAGGGTTGGCTCCTGCCTTAATATAATCATAATCAGGATCTGTTGTCCCCCACCAGAAAGAAGTGTAGTCTGCGTCAGCTTCGCCAACAATACCGTTCAGTGTTGCACTTGTTGGAGCTACTAAGGTTGCAGGGTTTGTTGTTACATATGATAATACTGCGCTTGCAGTTGGTGCTCTGAATGCAGCAACAAGGGAGAATACCATTGTTGCTGTAAGAATAATACTTAGAATCTTTTTCATAAGTCTCCTTTCCTTGCTTGCCATTTCTGGTCAAGACTTATAGGATTTTTTCAGTCTTTCCCGAATGTCATATATCAACCGGTCTTTCCTCTCGTCATTTGCTCCCTTCTTTCTAAACCTCTATTCCTTCTTAGTTAAGGTGCCAATATCAAAAATTGGAAGTTTATTGTTCCCTCCAACTGGTTTCCAATTTAATCTGAGTTTCCTCTGGAGGAAGACACACGAACCCATAGGAGAGGGTCCCACATGTACTTCTTGCTCACCAAGTTTCATTAACGCCCACCTTCGGAAGTAAGCTGACAGATATTGATGAAAACCCTATGCCGGACCTGTCAACGTCCGACCGCGATAAACCTGCCGACCCCGATACACGTGACTACCCACCACCATCGCAGGAGCTTTTCGAGGACACCGCCGGTCGCTGGTGGTACGACCCGAGGCGGCTGCCGACGTCGACGAGCTTGAGACACTCGACTACGGCGGCTGTCCAACCAATTTGAAGGGGCCTGGGCTGATGCAGAGGAGAACCTGAATGCGTGCGAAAAGCACAACCACGGCCAGTCTTGGTCACCTTCGCGCGCTGTCATGTCGATGACCTGCCGGCAGACTACTGCAATCATTGACCCGGCGGTCCGGATGGTCAGCACAATGTGCGAACTTTTCCTTCAAGTGCCTTTCAACTATGATATCCCAGTTGGTGCCAAAAGGTTGCATACGACCCGAAAAGGAACGTGGCCCCAGTCCTGAGAACGCGGGTTAGTTTACAACGTGTCCCGGACTTATCAACTCCCCCACGTCTACGCAGTATTCATCGGACATTCGGCTGCACAGCACCGCCGAGGCAGCCTTAATACAATCCTGTCGACACGTCAGCCCTTTGAGCGACGGCCTGCGTCTTCTACGACTTATCCAAAATAGAGGTAAAGGAGGACAGAATGGATTCCCGCCTGCGCGGGAATGACGGAAGGCATGGGGAAATGACGGAGGGAGGCGGGGGAAATGACGGAGAGCGCGGGAATGACGGAGCGGTTGGCTCCTGCGCTTCCAGCGCTACAATGACTGTGGAGGTGATGCCATGCAACTGGAGCTGGTAACGGTCACAAAGGACGAAGACATGAACGTCATCATTGGGCAGACGCACTTCATCAAGAGTGTCGAGGACATCTACGAGGCTGTGGTGAACGCCGTGCCGGGCGTGAAGTTCGGGCTGGCGTTCAACGAGGCGTCCGGGGTCTGCCTGGTGCGGTGCGCGGGGACCGATCAGCGCCTGATCAACCTCGCACGGGACAACGCCCTAGCCATCGGCGCGGGACACATCTTCGTCCTGTTGCTTGGCAATGCCTTCCCCGTCAATGTCCTGAACGCCATCAAGACCGTGCCAGAGGTCTGCAGCATCTTTGCTGCCACGGCGAACGCACTCAAGGTGATCGTTGCGGACGACGGAGCCGGCCGCGGCATCCTCGGCGTCATCGACGGAGAGAAACCAAAGGGCGTTGAGAGCGACGGCGACGCGGCGGACAGAAAGGCCCTGCTGCGACGGTTCGGTTACAAGTTCTGAGGCAGTCTACTGCATTTGTGACAACCGGCCAGTCTCTGTGTCGGAGACTGGTGTCGCGTCGTTCGGATTGTCTGGATTACTGCGGCGTGGACGCGACACGGCACTAGGATCCCTTGGATGCGAGGACAAAAATGAGCACGATCGTCCCGATCAGCCAGGCCCCTGTCATCGTGCCTCCAATGACAAGAGACTTGTGCGCCCGGCGCCTGTCGAAGTCGGCCCCCCCGACAAGGTCGAACATGTCCTGGGCTTCGCGCGCGAACAGGACCGCGAGAAGACCGAGGACAATGCCGGCCACCGGCACGAACACGGACGCAAGGGCGAAGTGCCAAGCGAGCGTCGCCAGCTCAGACTGGCGCTGCATGACGCTGCTCAGACGTATATGCGCGGGATCGAAGATCGCGTCGAGCGTATGGTCCTGCGAGATGTTTGCTGTCACACCTCTCGGCGCAGCCGCATCCTTCTTGCGCGATACGGCGACCGACGCCCCAACGGGTGGCTGATCCTGGTGTCCCTTCCTGTGTCTTCTGGCTCCCATATCCTTATCATATCAAATCATGGGCCAGAGTAAACAAACGCGCTGCATCATCTCAATTCAGCGTGAATAGAGAAAAGGCGTCGATCCATATGGTGACACAGGAATGGATTCCCGCCTTCGCGGGAATGACGGAGGGAGGCGGGAATGACGGAGGGAGGCGGGGACCCACGCGATGATGCAAGGATGGATTCCCGCCTTCGCGGGAATGACAGAGCACTGCGGGAAGGACAGAGGCGCGGGAATGACGTATAGAGATCAGACAACCTCGCCGGTCTCCTCGCCTGTGCCACGGATGATGTGATACCTGTGGACCAAGGCGACACCCGGGCCCAATGTCCCGCCGACGGAGCAGTACTTCTCGGCGGACAGTCTGACCGCCTTGACAACGTTGTCCGTCAGAACACTGTCACTCGTCAGGTAGTAGTCGACGTAGATGCGGGTGAACCGGTGAGGGTGCTCCTCCGCACGTTCGCCGGACAGCTCGACACGGAATCCCGCATACGACTCTTTCATCTTGGCGAGGATCGACACGATGTCCATCCCCGTGCATCCACCAAGCGCCATCAGTAACAGTTCCATGGGGTTGGACCCCGCCCCGTGACCGCCACCCGATTCGGATGTATCCAGAACAACCCAGTGATTGGAAGGACCGCGTGCCACGAATGTGAGTCCTTCAGTCTGACGAACTTCGGCGCGCAACATGTTGTCTCCGGCCATGGACCATCCCCTGTGAACAAGTCGGCCGTCCCGGGCCGCAGGTGTCAGTGTAACTCTGAGGGCGACAGGTGCAAGACGAGCTCTTCAGGAAGTCAGAAGGGACTCGTCGCGTACGATGACAGACCGCGGATAGGAGACGGTTACGCGTGTGCCGACACCTACCGTGCTCCTGATGTCGAGACGACCACCTTCGATCTCTACGAGATCCCTGGCAATGGGAAGACCGAGGCCCAGGCCTCCGCTCCTCCTGTTGCGCGAACGGTCCCCCCTGAAGAAGCGTTCGAACACATGAGCCAAGTCTTCTTCGGGAATCCCGGACCCGGTGTCCTCGACGACGATGTTGACCCCGCGCGACTCATCGATTGCGCTGGAGAGGGTCACGCAGTGTCCCGACGGCGTGGCAGTAATGGCGTTGCTCAGCAGATTGGCCACTGCCCTGTCCAGAAGCTGACGGTCGAGATGAACCTTCACGTTCGCCTCGAACTGGTGCGGCAGCAGGACTCCACGGGCCGCAGCGATGGGGGCGAATCTTCGCCAGATATACCCCAGCACCTCATTGACGTCGAAGTCTGACTCCTCGGGCATGACGGCATTATTGTCGATCTGGGCAAGCTGCCGCAATTCGTTGATCATGATCTCGAGATTGGCCGTCTCCTGGGAAATCGCCTCTGCCGCCGAGTGCAGCTCCTGAGGGCTGGAGATCAGCCCGGCGTCGAGAGCTTCCATGTAGCCCTTGATGACTGTCAAGGGGGTGCGAAGCTCGTGAGAAAGGTTGGAGAAGAGTTCCTGCTCCACCTCGTCACGGCACTTCAGTTCGTGTGCCATGTGATTGAGCGAGTCGGACAGCTCGGCAAACTCACGCAGTCCCTGATTGTTCGAGGTCTGTGCGCCGTAGTCGCCATGGCCGATGCGGTCGGCAAAGCTGGCGAACCCGGAGATGGGCTGAGAGAAGCGTCGCGTGAACCAGCTTGCCACGCCGAGCGCGATCAACATGACGGCGCATCCGCCGATCCACACGGAGAGACGCATCATGTCATGGAACTTGAGATACGTAGTGGTCAGCAGATAGCTGTTTGGCTCGATGACCATCGACTCGATGCCAAAGGGCGACCCATATCCGCCGGCCAGGAAGGTCTTGAATGCCCGTATGAAGAAGGCGTCCGCTATGGTGATCGACAGCACCATGACCAGTACCAGAAGCGCCGCGTAGCTGAGGATCAGCCTGGTATGGAAGCTGGACGTCTTCTTCAACAGGTCACGTTACACCAGGATACGGTATCCGACTCCGTAGATGGATTCGATGTACGTCGGGTTTCCGGGGTCGTCCTGGATTTTCTTGCGGATATTCTTGATGTAGGCATCGATGGTACGGTCGAAGACTTCGTCATCGCTGCCGCCGTAGATCTCTTTGATGAGGCTGGAACGCGAGACAGGTTCGCCGTTGGCTTTGACCAGTAGCGTAAACACCTCGAATTCCTTGGGGGTGAGCATGATGTCCTTGCCCGCCTTGACAACGCGGTGCTTGCCCGGATAGACGACGATATCCTTGAAGACCAGTTTCTCCACCGGCGCCGTGTCAGCCAGACGCTCCCAGTCATACCGCCTGAGCGCCGCCTTGATGCGGGCCATGAGCTCACGCGGGCTGAAGGGCTTGGTCACATAGTCATCTGCGCCGATCTCCAGGCCTTCCAGCTTCTGGATCTCATCACTCTTGGCCGTCACTATGATAATCGGCACAGTCGACTTCTTGCGGATTTCGCGGCAGACCTCCTCGCCGCTCAGCTCGGGCAGCATGAGGTCCAGGATCACAAGATCAGGTTTCTGCTCGTCGAACAGGCGCAATGCCTCGCGCCCGGTCGCGGCCAGAACGGGTTCATAGCCTTCCTTCTGCAGATAGAGCTTCTCGAGCGTACGGATGTTCTCTTCGTCTTCGACTACAAGTATTTTCTTCATGGCTGTATTCTACCCTCGATGGATGATTGTGTCATCGCTCTGTGTGAACAGACAGTGAACCGCAAGTCAGCATGAATAGCGCGTGCGGTTCAATCACGCCAAGAAGTGGCATTCAACTGGATTCCCATTCCCAATTGTGAAGAACATGAAATTATACTACCATCCTGCCGCCCGTATGCAACACCTACAACATGGTTTCGCCCCGTCGGACATAACGACGGGGCGAAACGGACGAACAGTATGCCAGCAAAACCTTCAGTCGAGCTCGAAACTGATGGATACCGAGACCGACAGAACATTGGTGCCGGTTTCCACGGGGACGAAACCTGTACCGCCCCCCATTCCCTGCGGACCAGCATAGACCACAGAAGGCCCTGACCAGTCTGCCGCTATCGAAACGATGTCACCCAGGGAATGAGTTGTGCCTGCCAGCGTTCCGAGGGCTTTGGCCCGGGCGTTCGCCATGGCATCCTTCATGAGTCCTGCCTTCAGCTCCTCCCGATTGCTGATATCGAAGCTGATACTGTTGAAGATGTTCGCCCCGGCCTTTGAAGCCGCGTCGATGACGGCCGAAACGAGATCCGGCTTGACGCGGACGGTCACGGTATTGCTGACATGCCACCCGGTCGGTTTCGCCGACTTCCCACTTGAATAGTCGAAGTTCTGGTTGATGTAGAAACTGCTGGTCTGGATGTCTTCGCTCTTGGCGCCGGCCGCCTTCAGGGTAGCCAGGACGCCGTTCATCGTCGCCAGGTTGTCCTGTTGAGCCTTCTGCACTGTCGGAGCATCCGTCTGGACACCCAGGTCCAACTGGGCGATATCTGGTACAAACGACTTCTGGGCCGTGCCGGTGGCAGCGACAACCCTGGACGCACGCGGGAGGCGTGCAATACCCAGAGCAAGCGCTGCCGTGGAACAGACGACCGTAACGACCAGCAGACCGACGATCAGTCCCTCATGTTTCATGATGACACCTCCTCTGTGGACGGTCCTTCGCCCTCAGCCCTTACTCAGGGCTTCGGATACGTGATGTCGATGCCCTGGGTAGGCGCGTTCCAGACAACCTGGGCACCAAATGCCTCTCCAATGAAACGAATCGGGACCATGGTCGTCCCCTTCATACTGACAGGGATACCCTGCAATATGACCTTCTTGCCTGCAACGGATGCATAGTTGGTTCCGAGCTGAAGACGAATCGACAAACCCTTCAGTTCAATATCAATAATCTGGAACACAGGGTCCCAGGTAACCACGGCTCCGAACGCCTCTCCGATGAACCGGAGCGGGACCATGACGACACCCTTCACGTTGATGGGAGCCGCCTGCAGCGTCTTCTTGACATCGTTGACCATAGCGCTCTTGTTGCCTACCTGAAGCTGGATGAGCGTCTGGGCCTTGTAGGTCACTGGGATAGCAGTCTTGCGCTGATTACCGATAGCATCTGTCGCCGTCATGTCGATGAGGTTGTTGCCCTCCTTCAGCATGACGTTGAAGCTGAAGCTGCCATCGGCGTTCACACTGACCGCAGCGCCAGCAATTTTCACTATTGCGCCGGGCTCCGTCTTGCCGACAACCTCACACACATTCGTGAGCACTATGGAGTACATGACGGGCTTCGTTATCGTCAGGACTGGGGGCGTCGTGTCAAGGGTGACCTTGAGCTGTGCCTGGCCAACGTTTCCAGCGACGTCCATGGCGGTGAACACGATAGACTGCTGTCCGTCCTTCAGCGTCACCTGGGTCTGGAACTCTCCCTGCGCCGAAATGGGCACTGCTGCTCCGGCTACGGTCAGCATCGCACCTGCTTCCGTCCTTCCCTGCACGCCGATCGTCGCCTGTCCAGTGACTGTTCCGTCGGCGGGGAGGGTAATGGTGATGCTCGGGGTTGTCGCGTCCACTTTGGCAGTGAAGGTCTGTACGTCCTCCTGGTTGCCCTGACGGTCACGCGCGTGGTACGTGAGTGTCACGTTGCCGTCCGGGAGCTGGAATGGAGCTGCATACGTCTGCTGGGCGCCGCCGTTGATGGAATAGTAGACGACAGGCGTCGGGTCTGTCGAACTGGTCGCCATAAGAACAATGGTCGGACGTGTCTTGTAGAACAACGCTAGTCCGTCCGGGTTGGCGGGCGAGACAATGATAAGCGTCCGGGGCAGGTTCGCAATTGTGTAGGCGGCACTGGTGACGGGCGTTGTCTCGATGCTCGTAGATGCCTGCAACGTATATGATTGGGCTGTTGGAGGGTTCTTGATGTTGGCCGTTTTGTCGATCACGATCTGGATGGGCGAGTTGGCGGTCGCATTCATCGTCGGCGTAATGTCCAGACGATTTCCAGAGGGCGTCACCAAGTACGCCGGGTAGTTGTTGACTTTGACGAGGTCGTGGGCAATCGTAGCGGGAAGCACCGTGCCACTAGGGAACGTCACGGTGATCTTGTCATAATTGGCCTGCAGCGCCCCAACCGCCCCCGTCCAGAAACTGATCGTGTATGTGGCAGCAGCTCCTGCCTGGTATGTACTCAGGGTGACTGTCGGAGCAGTCAGAGCACTTGCCGCGGGAATTCGGCCAATCCCTGCGAACGAAGTCGCCAGCAATGAAACGATAATCAAGAGAAGTATAGAAGCTTTCCTCATCAAGCCCCTCCTAGTCGTTGCGTACAGTGTGATGGTTGCAGATCATCCTGCAATCCAAAAACAAGGAAAATCACCTTCATCTATACAACGCGAATCTCGTCGTTTGACCGGTGGTCTAACTTCACACTTTCTTCACATATACCATGAACCTCCTGGAGCGACAAATTCACTCATTAGACTGCTCTGTCGTGCCACGAGTTCCTGACAAGACCATGTGAGAAGCGCCCCCGCCAGGACAAGAAAACCGGAGAGGGCGCTCTGAACGTTGGATTCGGCTACTGGACGTCTGGATGCAACAGTCGATAGACGCGCTCGGGCGTCGCGGGCAAGTGACGAACCCAGACACCCGTGGCGTCGTGGATCGCCAGGGCAACAGCAGGAATGACGGGGACCATCACCACTTCGCCAATACCTCGCACCCCGAGGGCACTGGTTCCCTCGGGATTCTCCAGGATGATGTACTCGTGCTCGGGCACATCCTGAACCGTCGGGATGATGTAGGTGGAGAAGTTCTTCGTGCGCACCTGCCCCTTAGCGATCAGCGTGTCCTCGAACAGGGCGAACCCCTCGCCCTGCGCAACGCCGCCGTCGATCTGCCCCTCGACCTGCTGTGGGTTGACCGTGTGTCCTGTGTCCAGGGCTGTCGCGACCTTGAGCAGGTGGGTTTCGCCGGTCAAGGTGTTGACTTCTACTAAAGCCGCCTGGGCGGCGAAGCTGTAGATCCAGTGTGGCAACCCTGCAGCCCCGGGGATTTCGCGGTCGGCGGTCGGCCACACGAAGTAGCCCTCACCGCGCAACGGCGATTCCTGCGAAAACTCCTGAGCCAGTTCCTCGTACGTCCGGAAGCCCGCCGGCGTCGTCATGCCGCCGTCCTTCGCCTCACAGACCGCATCCGCTCCAGTATGGTACTTCGCATCCAGCGCGCCCGCCACCTTGACACCGAAGTCCCGGAAAGCTGCTGCAATGGCGTTCGAGGCCGTGTACGTCGAGCGGGAAGCGGTGGCGGGCCCCGCGTCGACCGAACCTTCGGTCTGGCCCGCGACAATGCGGACCCGCGACGGATGGACGTGCAGCAGACCTGCAGCCATCTGTGTGAAACCGGTATGCGTGCCCTGACCATATTCTACGAGACCAATACGCAGCGTGAAGTTGCCGTCCCGGTCGAGATCGATGTACGCACCGGCATAATCAGGAATCCCGAGCCCGAGCCCGGCTCCCTGTGGAGCCAGCGCCAGGGCTACCCCGCGCCGGAGCCATGGCTTGTCCGTCTTTTTGTACTCCTCGCGGTGCTGCCACAGATTGGATTTCTCAATGGCATCCAGAACCAGGTCCATGGAAACACCTGTGCGCAGGGTATGGCCGATAGGGGAAACCTCGCCCTGGTGCAGGACGTTCTTCCGCCGTATCGTGACCGGATCCAGCCCTAGCTTCTCCGCCGCCTCGTGCATGTTGGATTCCAGCGCAAACAGGACCTGCGGCACGCCGAAACCACGCATCGCGCCACAGACGCCGTTGTTGGTGAACACCGCCCAGCCCTCGTGGCGCGTGTTGGGGACACGGTACAGGGATGAAGCATGTTCGAGGGCCAGGTTGAGGATGGGCCCACCGAGCGACGAGTAAGCCCCCTTGTCTTCGTAGCAGGTAACATCGTTGGCAAGCATCGTACCGTCGCTCTTGAAACCGGTTCTCATGCGGATGATGAACGGATGGCGTTTCCAGCCGGAAACCAGCGACTCCTCGCGCGAGAGGAAGACCTTGACGGGTTTGCCCGTCTTCATGGCAAGCAGGGCGATGCCACCCTGGATGGTCAGCTCGTCCTTGCTTCCGAAACCGCCACCCACGGGGTTGCTGTAGACCCGGATCATCCGGGGATTCATCCCCAGGATACGGGCAAGCTGCAGCTGGTCCCGGAACGCATATTGAGAACCTGCATACATCGACAGCGAACCGTCGGCTTCCGGCACGGCCACACCAGATTCGGTCTCCAGCGGTGTATGGGCCTGACGTGGCGTCCGGTATTCGTGCTCGATGACCACGTCCGCTTCGCGGAGTCCCTGCTCCACGTCGCCCTTTGTGATGAGGGTGTGCAGGCAGACGTTGCCCTTGTCATGGACCTTGGGGGCATCGGGCTTCAGCGCCTCAATGGGGTCGTCGACGACCGGCAGGACTTCGTAGTCCACGTCGACCAGAGCCGCCGCCTGCTCGGCGATGCGTTCGGTCGTGGCAGCCACCAGCGCCACGGTATCTCCCATGTACCGTACCTTGTCGCCGCAGATGACCGGCATGTCGGGATTGACGATCCCGAAGCCGTTGAACCCGGTCACGTCTGCGGCCGTCAGCACCGTGACGACGCCGTCGAGCACCATTGCCTTGCTGACATCGACGCTTTTGATCAGGGCATGCGGGTACTTGCTGCGCACAAACCACGCATACAGCATCCCCGGGAATGAGAGATCGGACATGTACGCCGTGGTGCCGCACGCCTTGCCCTGTGCGTCGACCCTGGCGATCTGCTCGAAACGGATATCGTCCATCACATCGCTCCTTTCACGCTCAGCCACCACCGATAGGGGCTGCAAACACCAGCTCGTCGCCGTCCTGAAGGACGTACTCGTCATACACGCGCTTCCCCTTCAGAATGAGGATCAGGTACGCCAGTTCTGCGCCCTTGATACCAAGCTGTCTCACGATCTCCCCGGCTGTCGTTCCTGCAGGGAGTTCCAGCTCGTATTCGGGCGTGTCGTGGTACTGCTTGTAGTCCTGAAAGAGCTTGATCTTAACGTTCATGCCAGCAGGAGGCAAGCGCTTCGTAGGCGGCCTCCGCAAGAAGCCCGACGACGGCTTCCTTGCGATAGACGGCAGTTGCTCTCAGGTCATCGATGGGCGCTACTTCCTTCCAGGCCATCTGGGCAGCGCCGCGAATGGCGTCCCATGACAGGAGTGGGGGAAGTTGACAGAACATCTGCTCGGTCTTGTATGCCCGGATCACGGTCGGCGCGACCGAGCCGAAGGCGATGCGAGCCTCCACGATGCGCCGGTTGTCGCCGATCCTGAAGTAGAAGGCCACGTTGGCAGTGGAGATCGTCATCGCCTGCCGTGCACCCAGCTTGCCAAAGCCGGTCAGCTCATCTGGCCCTGTCGCAGGGAAATGGAGCTCCTTCACGAGTTCTTCTGCGGCAAGCACGGACCGTCCCGGGCCCGTAAAAAAGTCGATGATGGGAACGTCCCGGGTGCCCGTACGGCTGGCGATGGACACGACGGCATCGAGAACGATGAACGCCGGGATCGTGTCACCTGCGGGAGACGCGTTGGCCACGTTACCGCCGACCGTCCCCATGTTGCGAATCTGGGTACCGCCAACCCGTGAAGCCGCCAGGGCCAGCGCGCAGCCGTGCTGCCGCACGATGGGGGAAGCGCTGAGGTCCGCATGGGTGGCACAAGCACCGACATGGACGACGCCTGACTCCTCACGCACGAAGCGAAGCTCAGCCACGTGCGAGAGATCGACGATAACGTCTTCCCTGACGAGTCCTTCCTTGAGACGCACCATCACGTCCGTGCCGCCGGACAGGAAGCGCTTGCGTGACCCAAACTGTTCTGCCAGTTCCAGCGCTTCCTTCAGGTCGTGTGCTGCGTGATACTTGAGTTTCTTGATCATGGTTTGCTCTCCAGAAGTCCAATGATGTTCGCCCTGTTCTTCATCGAATCGGCCAGGGTGCGATCGTGACGCACGGCTACGAGTTCAGCGCAGATGGCAAGTGCTATCTCCTCGGCAGTCTGGCCGCCGTGGTCTATGCCGACGGGGGCATACACCCGTGCAAGGTCTTCCCTGCCTACTCCTGCGGCCTCAAGGCGGCGGAAGACCTCAAGCGTCTTCGACCGGGAACCGATCATACCGATGTAACGGTTGTCCAGCTTGCGCTCCAGAAGTGCCTGCAGCACTCGCTCGTCGCTCACGTGCTTGTCCGTGAGAATGACATGGTACCCTTGCGGGCCATAGGCGGTCGTCTGCACCAGTTGTACGAAATCTCCGGTCAGGAAGTGGTGTGCTTCGGGGAGACGACCAGGGGTGGCAAACTCCGGCCGATCGTCCAGCACCGTCACTTCGAAACCGACAAGAGACGCGAATGTCGCCAGAAAACGGCCGACGTGCCCGGCACCGTAGATATACAGAAGAGGACGACTGCCCACGTACTCGATGTACAGCGTGACCTGACCGCCGCACAGCATCCCGAGGCTGTCCTTGCCATTCTGGCTCAGATCGAAGGTGACGACGCGTGACTTTCCTTCGGCAATGGCATCGCGAGCGGCCCCCAGAACGGTCAGCTCCAGCTTGCCACCACCGACGGTCCCACGCTGGGTGCCGTCGGGCAGGACGACCATCTTGAAGCTGGTACGCCCAGGAGAAGAGCCTTGGGCGTCGATGACCGTGCAGATGGCGAACTCACGGCCCTCCTGTTCAAGCTTCGCGACATACTGATAGATGGAATCCATCAGACCTCCTTAGTGGACGTTCCCGCAGACCCGAGACACTCGAGGACACGGTCATACTCGTCGGGAGTATCCATGTCCAGCAGCATGCCACGGTCGTCGACGGGGACCAGCTTCGTGGTGGACGCATGTACCGTCATGAACTGCCGCAACGTGGAGCGCTCCGACATGGCAAGCAGTTCCGGGACACACCGCGTGCTGATTGCAACAGGATGGCCGCGCCGTCCACCGCACGACGGCACGGCTACGTCGGCCTGGCCCTCCGATATCGCATCTTTCACGGCAATTGCGGTTTCGGGCAGGGTGAGGGGGATGTCCCCGGGAAAGATGAGGACGACATCGGCGCCCGTGACCCGTCGCAGCCCCGCCTGAACCGAGATAAACATGCCTGGATCATAGGGTACGCCCTCGACCACATCGAGTCGTCCTTCGGCGCCAAGAGCTCTTGCTGCCTGTTCCACAGCAGTCCTCGTCCCCTGATCGTGCAGCCCGATGACCACGATCACGCTGTCACAGGCAGCGAGCGCAGTTGCAACAACGCAGCCGACAACCGTCCCAGGGCCAAGCGGCAATGTCAGCTTGTTTGAACCCATCCTGTCGGCATGTCCAGCTGCAAGAACAATTGCTGCAGTCATTCGCGGCTCTGACTTGCCTTCTGTACTGCGGCAACGATCTTTCTGTAGCCCGTGCAACGGCAGAGATTCCCCTCCAGGGCAGTCTCTATCTCTGCTTCCGATGGATGGGGGTTCAGAGCGAGCAGCGCCTCTGCGGACATGACCATTCCCGGTGTGCAGAAACCGCACTGGACAGCTCCCTCTTCGACGAACGCCTGCTCGAGTGCCGAGGGCTTGCCGCCCTCCGCCAGCCCTTCGATCGTCGTGATGGTCACTCCGTCTGCCTGCACCGCCAGCACAAGGCAGCTGGTGACCGAACGGCCGTTCATGATGACCGTACAAGCACCACACTCGCCCTTGTTGCAGCCGATCTTGGTCCCGAGAAGCCCCAGGTCCTCCCGCAGAACTTCGGCGAGCGTCCTGTTAGTCTGCGTCGTGACGTGATACTCCGTGCCGTTGACCTTCATGACAACACGTACCTCGCTGGTCATTCTGGCTACCCCCTGAACAGGCTCAATACTAGTACGACCGGGCGTCGCTTTGAACGAAGGCTCCCGACTGCTGGTGATCCCAGACGCATGTCAGGGCATGAACTCCGCAACGAACGCGACCTCGACGGGCGCATTCATGGGAAGGGATGCGACACCAACGGCGAAGCGCGCGTGACGACCGGCATCGCCAAAGAGCGCGACAAGCAGGTCGGAAGCCCCATTGATCACCTTGGGTACTTCCGCATAGTCCGGAGCCCCCTGCACGAATCCCTGCACCATCGCGATGCCCTTGACGCGGTCCAGCGTGCCGATGACGCCCTTCAGCGCAGCGAGACCGTTGATGGCGCAGATGCGGGCAAGATCATAGGCTTCCTGGGTAGTGACGCTTTCTCCAACGCGCCCGGTCTGTTTGACACGACCGCCCTCGCTCGGCAGCATTCCCGACACGAACGCAAGGTTGCCGGTGAGCTTGACCGGAATATAACTGCCAACGGACGCCGTCGCCTCTGGCAATATGATACCCAGCTCTGCAAGCTTCTCCTCTATCGCCATACATACCTCCCGATACGATGTGGACAAGTTCTCATGCATAGTATACACACAACATGGTGCTTGCCATGTCCCGCTTTGCAGTCGGACTGTCAGCATTCCAGGAAGAGCCGTCCAGCCGCCGTAGGTGGCTGGCGCCCCCATGAGTGGTGGCTATGTCCTTTTCGTCATTCCGTCATCACGCACAAACAACCTCGAGGGGTGCCCGGGCCGACCCGACACAACCAATTTCAGGGTGTCTGACCTGCCGTTCTTTCAAATTTCCTCGGTCAATCTTGACAAATCCGGTGGGAGATTCGGCTTATCCGGCATGAGGGGCAACTTTCCCGTCACATCCACCAACTGCTGTCCAGGACTGCATATCACCACGCGGTGATGCCCCATCGTGGGCGCGTTTCGCTGTCATCTCCCATGAGGAGCGGCTATAACGCTACCCGATTTTGCCAAAATGTGCTATACTACGTGCGTACCTTCCCAGTCGCGGGGAAAAGCGCGATAAAAGACAAGAAAGGAGATCGCATGAACAAGGGAGAACTTGTAGCCAGAATCGCCGACATGACGAAGATGACCAAGAAGGAGTCCGAGGTCATGGTCAATGCTTTCATGGATGCCGTCAAGGAAGCCATGAAGAAGAACGACAAGGTCGCACTCGTTGGATTCGGTACGTTCGGTGTCAAGGAGCGCAAGGCTCGCAAGGGCGTCAACCCCAAGACCCTCAAGGCCATCACTATTCCGAAAAAGAAGGCCCCCTTCTTCAAGCCCGGCAAGGCTCTGAAGGACGCCATCGCCAAGAAGTAGTATTCTCTGGCATAGAAAAACAGAAGCGGCGCTTGCGCGCCGCTTCATTGTTATCGAGCCGCCGCTACTCTCACGAAACAGCTGGTACGATGCCGATCCAGACAGTTCTACTGCGCGTCAGATCGACGCGCCCCGGTCCTTTCTCGATCCGGAGGAAAAACCCTTGGAGGTGTCCCCCCGAGCCCTTTGGTCCAAGGCCCCCGAGCACTTTCGTCCCATGCGAGGGGAGCTTCTGAGGAGTGCTTCCCCCTGTCAACGCATTATCGAACGTCAGACTGATCGTTGTCCCGTCATTGCTGACTCTAGCAGTAACAGGCTTCGCAGTCGGATGTTCCAGATCCGACACCTCTGCAGTTGTCGCGCCTCCGCGGTAGACCACGTGCAGTTTCGCCGCGGAGCCAAAGGCACCGCCCGCCGGGACTGGAAACAGGAACAGCTCCATCTCTTCGAGCCTGTTGAGTACACGGCCCAAGTCCAGCGAGAGTTGGAGACCGCCACCGCCCTCCGTAGCGGAGAACGTCTGAATGACGGGGCGATCCTCGTCCCCCACGCGGTTGACCGGGAAAAAGAACTGGGCCATTCGGACTGCATCTGTGCGATCATTCAGGTCGGCAGGAGCCAGAAACACCTCGGTCCGGCGGGCAAACGCGACCAGGGTCGCAAACGGAAGAAGCTCCGAGGCGTGCGCCTTGATCGCGAGCGTCTTGATACCGACCTCCTGTGGAGTGAGATGGACGACCTCCTGACGCAGACCCAGGATCCGTGCAGCTGGAGGAGCATAGGCATCGACAAACGGCGCGTATCGCAGGGGCCTCGGCCATCCCGTGACGTGAACGACATACTCCAGACGCTGCGGAGAGAGATGCAGGTCGGCAAAGGCGGCAGTGACGAACAGCCCGGTCGCTTGGTGGTCAGGGTGGTCGTCGATCAGGTTCGGATAGGCGACAATCGTCGGCTGGAACGACGTCATGACCTGCTCCAGGTCGGTGAGGAGGTTCATGGCCGTCTGTGGCTGGCCTGCGACTGCGGATTCCGCGTAGGGAACCGACGTCGCGTTTGTGAGGCCACTCCGGTACGGCTTCGATGTCCATACCGTCATGAAGATGTCCGACAGTCCTCCGTCAGGATACCCGAGGAAAATGAGGTCATTCGAACTCAGGCCGAGCACGTGTGCTGCAGCCATCGCCTCCTGCATCCTTCTGTGGCCGATGTTCCGAAACTGTGCGGGTGTGACTGCCGCCGTCCTCCAGAACAACGGCGGACCCACTATATTGTGATCGCCCGCCGTCATCCACAGCACCCGGACCTGTGCTCCTGCCTCGAGAGCGTGCTGGATGAGACCCGAGCATGCGATGGACTCGTCGTCTGGATGCGGAGACACAACGAGGACCCGATCCGCCTTCGTCATCGTCACGTCTGTCTGAACAACGGGCGCGACTGCCGACGGAAAACGTGCCATAATGAATGCCGAGGCGAACATGGCGACACTGAGAATAAGTGCAGCCACCACCGTCGCAACGTGCCGGTTGCGAGAGCTCTCGTGCGGTATCGTGTCAGTGTGTCTCCTCATTGCAATTCATTCTAGTGTGGCGAACGACGTGGTCAAGCTGTCCCGCGAAGCCGGCTTTGACGTTCTGTTCGTTTGTCGTACAATAGTCAGGTCACAGGAAAGGAGACGAACATGCACAAGCTTGTAGAACAGTTGACAAGTGCTTATGCAGTTTCAGGAGACGAACGCCGTCTCCATGACATCTTGCGCAGCGCACTTGACGGCATCGCCGACGAGATTCACGACACACCCCTTGGCAATCTCATCGCCATCCGCAAGGGCCGCTCGAGCGAACACTCCATCCTCTTCGCCGCACATCTCGATGAGGTTGGCGCCTGGGTAACAAGGATCAACGATAAGGGTTTTCTCGGCATCCATTGCCACTCGATCGACGAGCGCGTCTGGCCGGGACTGCAGGTCGTTGTCCATGGCACCGAGCCTCTGCCCGGCATTATCGGACTCAAGCCGGTCCACGTCATGTCGCACGACGAAATGGACAAGCCGGTTGCCCCAGATGAACTCTGGATCGATGTCGGACTCCCACGCGAGCAGGTCGTCAAGATGGTCCCCATCGGTTCCACCGTCACCTTCACGGCTGGCATCAGCAAACTCATGAACGAGCGCTTCGCGGGAAAGACCCAGGACGACCGCCTCTGTGGCGTGGCTCTGGTGGAGGCCCTCGAACTACTCAAGGACATGATGCTGCCATATGACGTCGTCATGGCCTTCACCGTCCAGGAGGAAATCACCGGGAACGGTGCCTGGACCAGCGGCTACTTCGCGCATCCAGACGTCGGTATCGCCGTCGACGTCACGCATGCCGACACCGACGGTGTTCCTGAGCACAAGACCATCCCGCTCGGCGGCGGCCCGGGCGTCGCTGTCGGCCCTGTCACCAATGACCACGTCCTCGAACTCATTCGCAGAAGAGCCAAAGCGGTCGAGATCCCTACCAGCGAAGAACCCTGCATGTCATATTCCGGCACTGATGCGGACGAGTTGCAGCTTGTCGGCTCCGGTATCGCCACCGGCGTCCTGAGCATTCCGCTACGCTATATGCACTCCCCCGTCGAGACCGCCGACCAGATTGATGTCGACAGGACAGCGAGACTCATTGCCGAGGTCGCGAAGGACTTCGACGCGGCGTTCATAGGAGAGTTGTATGGAACAGACACGCATTGAGCTGCTGAAGAAGCTCACCGAAGCACGGGGCATTTCGGGGCACGAAGACGAGGTTGCGGCCATCCTCAGAACAGAGCTTGAGGGTCACGTCGACCGGTTCGAGCGCGACCCCATCAAGAATCTCTTTGCGCTCAAGGGCATGGACAAGCCTGGGGCCAAGGTCATGCTGAACGCGCACATGGACGAGGTCGGGCTGTACGTGACCTGCATCACCAAGGAAGGGTACCTCCACATCGGCAAGGCCGGTGGCATCGACGACCGGCTGCTACTGGGCAAGAAGGTGCTGGTTGGCAAGGACCGCCTTCCCGGCGTAACAGCCATCAAGGCCGTGCATCTGTCCACCCACGAAGAAATCGAGACCACTGTCGTCAAAGCCGACGACATCGTCGTCGATATCGGCGCCAAATCGGACAAGGAGTTGGCGGGTAAGGTGGCCATCGGCGATCAGATCACGTTCGACACGGTGTTTGGAGCATTCGGCGATGGGTATCTGGTTGGCAAGGCGTTTGACGACCGGGTCGGCTGCGCCATCGTGGCTGAGCTGCTCAAGATGGATTGGCCCTTCCCCGTCATCGGGATGTTCTCGACACAGGAAGAAGTGGGAACCAAAGGGGCCACCGTTGGAGCGTGGCGATACACGCCTGACATCAGCATCACCGTCGAGGGCACCATCGCCGCCGACATTGGCGAGGTCAAGGACTACCAGGAGGTCACCAGTCTGGGCGCCGGCACCGTCCTCACCATCAAGGACGGCGGCATGATCACGGACCACCGGCTTCGCAACCAGCTGATCGAGGTCGCAAAGGCGAACGGACTTCCCTGGCAGTTCAAGCGCATGCCGGCAGGCGGCACGGATGCTCGCAGCATCCAGCTCACCAAGGCGGGTGTGCGGGCACTGGCAGTCGCCGTCCCTTCGCGCTACATCCACTCTCCCGTGTCGCTCATCAAGGTCTGCGACTACGAGAATACGGTATCGCTTCTTTCAAAGTTCCTGGCACAACTTGCCACCACGGAGGCATAGATGAACGAACTTATCCGCACATTGACACAGACCTGGGGACCAACCAGCTACGAAGAGGGCATTCGCGGCGTCATCACGCGCGAACTCGATTCTCTGCATGTGGACTGCAGGGTGGACGCGCTCGGGAACCTGATTTACTGCATCCGCGCTCCAGGAAAGCCGAAGCTGCTACTATCCGCCCACATGGACCAGATCGGTATCATCGTCACTCACGTCGACAAGGACGGATTCCTTCGCTTCGGCGCGGTCGGTGGGCTTGACCCGTACAAGGTCCTGGGACACCGCTTCGTGTTCGCGAACGGCACCGTCGGCGTTGCAGCCGTCGAAAGCAAGGAACACAAGACGCTTGAGCATCTGACACTGGACAAACTGTTCCTTGATATCGGCGCAGCATCCAAGGATGACGCCCTCCTGCATGTCGCCGTCGGCGATTTCGCAGTCTACGCAGGCGACTGTGTGCAGGTGGGTAACCGCGTGACCTCTGCGGCACTCGACGACCGTATTGGCTGCTATGTCCTCATCGAGGCCTTCAAGGCCGCAGCGGGGAAGGAGCTGAACTACGAGACATATGCCATGTTCAGCGTACAGGAAGAGATCGGCATCAAGGGCGCCAAGGTCGGCGCATGGGGCGTCCAGCCGGACCTCGCCATCGCTCTGGACGTCACTGCCTGGGGTGATACCCCGGAAAGCTATGTTCTGGACATCGGTCTGGGCAAGGGACCCGCCATCAAGGTCAAGGACGCCGGGATGGTCGCGACGCCTGCCGTCCGTGACCTCCTCATCGAGACGGCAAAGAAACACGGCATCCCGTTCCAGCTCGAGGTCCTCCAAGGTGGCACGACCGACGCAGCTGCCATCCAGACCAACGCCAGTGGCGTCCCTACCGGCGTCATCAGCATCCCCGACCGCTATGTTCATAGCGCCAGCGAAATGGTCGACCTCGGGGACGTCGAAGGCTGCATCAAGCTCCTGGTCGCCGTCCTTCTAAAGTAACAGCGGGGTGCCTTCGTGGCATGATCTCGGTCACGCTGACCGTGGAGGACAAGCCCCTGACCTTTCTGTTCTCACCGGCAATATCCTGACGGGCGTCCCTGGATGAACCGAACCGACAGCCACAATGGGGGCTGCCGGTTCGCATGGATCTTGACCTCTCAGGTTCAGAGACGCCCTCTACTTCTCCTCGCGTGCGTAGGGTATCCCTAGTTCCTTTGGCGTCCCGACGTGACGCACACGGACAATCAGGGTTGCCACGATGATGACCAAGAACGTCGCTATATAGGGCAGCATCGACAGCAGAGCACTGTTGATGTAGGTGCCCGCCGCCTGGAGTTGAAGCTGCAAGGCCTCGATACTTCCGAACAGGAACGCTCCTAAGAGAGAGTTAAAGGGATTCCACATGGCAAAGACTACAAGGGCAACGGCAATCCACCCCTTGCCGGAGGTGATGCCGTTGAGCCAGTACGGGTGGATGCAGCACGTAATGTACGCTCCTCCCGCACCCGCAAGCGCCCCTCCCAGGATGGTCCAGAAGTAGCGCGTGCCCACGACGTTGACGCCCATGGCGTCTGCAGCCTTCGCGTTTTCGCCGACCGCCCTCAGGTTCACACCGACCTTCGTCTTGAACAGCAGGAACCAGAATAGGGCTACCAGGATGTAGCCGGCATAAACGATCAGGTCCTGGCTGAAGAGAATTGGGCCGACGACCGGGATCTGTGACAGCCCGGGAATAGCCATAGGCTTGATGGCGGTCGTGAGACGCTGAGAGACCCAACTGTCACCATAGAAACTGGTGAGGCCCGTCCCGAAGATCGTGAGCGCAAGGCCCGTAACCGTCTGGTTGCCACGGAGAGTCACACAGATGAATGCGTGGATAGCGGCGGCTGCTGCTGCTGCTGCCATGCCGAGCAGCAGGCCGATATAAGGATTGCCAGTCTTCATGGCTCCTAGGAACCCGAAGAACGCGCCAATCAACATCAGTCCCTCGAGCCCAAGGTTCAGCACGCCGCTGCGCTCCGTCAGAACTTCGCCCAGCGTGGGGAGCAGAAGAATCGTCCCCGACTGGACGGCTCCTGCGAGAACCTTGATCAGGATGCTGCCAAAGGTAGGATTCATGCGGCCAACCTTCTCGTCAGGGTTACGCGGTAGTGCGTGACGATCTCTCCTGCCAACAGGCAGAAGAGGATCGAGCTCTCGATCACGCCGACGATGCCAAAGGGCACCCGCATGACGATCTGGATCTGGTAGCCGCCGGCTTCGAGAGCCGCCAGGAGCACCGAGATCCCGACGGCGACCAGCGGGTCGAGCCCTGCCAGCCAGGCGGCGATAATAGCGGTATACCCGTAGTCTGAGTTGATCTCGAGTTGCAGGACGCGCAGCACGGCTGAGGTGTGCGCGATGCCGGCCAGGCCGGCAAGCCCTCCTGAGATGACCGCAGCGATGATGACCGTCTTGAACACATTGATGCCGGCGTATCTGGCTGCGCGCTCGTTCTCTCCCAGGACTCTGGCCTCATACCCAAAGCGCGTCTTCCGGATGATGATCCAGACGATCACCGCTGCGGCCAGCCCGAAGAACAGCCCGATGTGGAGCCGGGAGGGAGACGGGAGGATGCGCGGAAGCTGAGCATTGAGGGCGAAGTTCTTGGAGAGTGGAAACCCGCGGGTGCCCCATGTACCATACATGAAGAACCACAGAATGTACGAGGCGATGTAGTTGAGCAGAAGTGTCGCAATGACCTCGTTGACATTCCAGTACACCTTGAGAAGTGCGGGGATGATAGCCCACAGCGCTCCTCCAAGGGTACCGAGCACCATCATCAGTGTCAGCAGCAGCGGCCGGGACATCGTCGCCGGGCCGAACAGCGCCAGGTAGGACCCACAGATGGCCCCGATGATGTACTGACCCTTTGCCCCGATGTTGAAGAACTTCATGCGGTATACCAGGCAAAGCCCGGCAGAGATGAGGATGAGGGGAACCGCGATGACCAGGGTCTCCGAGAAGGTGTAGGCCGACCCGAACGCTCCCTTGATGATGGCTCCATAGGCTCTCAGCGGGTTGACACGGGCAAACAGCATGACGACAGACCCCATAAAAAGGCCAAGCAGGACTGAGCAGATAGGTACCAGAACGCGAAGCTGTACCGGTGTTTTGTCGCGTTTCTCGAATCGCAGCATCTCAGACCCCTTTTCCGGTCAAGCCTTGGCACCCACGGCACCCGCCATCATCAGACCGATCTGTGCAATGTCCACGTGGTGCGTGTCGACGATACCGACGATGCGCCCCTCGTACATCACCGCCACCCGGTCTGCAACCATGAGAATCTCATCCAGATCCTCGCTAATGAGAAGCACAGCCACCCCGTTGTCGCGCTCCTCCAGCAGCGTCTTGCGCACGAACTCGGTAGCGCCCACATCGAGGCCACGGGTCGGGTGTTCTGCAATCAGGAGCCTCGGGTTCTCCGCGATCTCGCGGGCAAGCAGCAACTTCTGCATGTTCCCGCCGGAAAGGACCTTGATTGGCGCATTCCGCAGCGGCACGGCGATGTCGAACTTCTCGATGAGTCCGTCCGCATACGTGCAGGCGGCACCATAGTCGATGAATGTCCCCCTGCACATGGGCTTCTGCCTGTACTTCCGCAGCATGGCGTTGTCGACGGTGGAGAGATTGGGCACGAGGCCCACGCCAAGTCGATCGGCCGGTATGTAGTTCACGCCTGCGGATGCCAGCGTGCACGGCGTCGCGTTGGTCACATCGATGCCCTCGACCGTGACGTGTCCGCTGACGAGGTGGCGCAATCCCGTGATACATTCCGCCAGCTCGACCTGCCCATTGCCGGCGACACCGGCGACGCCCATGATCTCGCCTCCGTGGACGCTGATGCTCAGCTTGTTGAGCGCCATGATGCCACGGTCATTGTGGGCCTGAGCGTCTTCGACCTTGAGGACCTCCCGACCCTGTTCGATCTCCTTGCGCTCCAGGCGGAACAGGACGTCGCGCCCGATCATCATCTTTGCGAGCTCGCGCTCCGTGACGGAGGCCGTATCGACCGTACCCACGAGCAGTCCCTTCCTCAGCACCGTGACGCGGTCGGAAACCGACATGACCTCGTTGAGCTTGTGGCTGATGAAGATGATGGATTTGCCCTCCGACTTCATCTCCCGGAGGATGCCAAACAGCTCCTCGGACTCCTGCGGCGTCAGTACGGCGGTCGGCTCGTCCAGGATCAGGATGCGAGCGCCCTTGAACAGTGTCTTGATGATCTCGACACGCTGCTGTTCGCCCACGGACAGCTGCCAGATCTTGGCATAGGGGTCGACGCGGAAATTGTACTTCCTTGCTATGGCCTCAATTCGATCGGCCACGGACTTCTTGTCTATGTAGAAACCCTGAGACTCCAGCCCCAGGATGACATTCTCGATGACAGAGAGAGAATCGACCAGCATGAAATTCTGATGGATCATCCCGATACCGTGCTTCATGGAATCGAGCGGCGAGCGCAGGTCGACGCGTTTCCCCTCGATGACGATCTCGCCCTCGTCGGGATAGTAGATACCGTCGAGAACGTTCATGAGCGTTGATTTGCCAGCTCCATTCTCGCCAAGCAGCGTGTGGATCTCGCCCTTCCGCAATGCGAAGTTCACGTGATCATTGGCCACGATGCCCGGAAAACGCTTGGTGATGTTGCTCATGACGAGCATCAGTTGTTCCTGGCCTTCCATCTTTTCCTCCGCAGAAGAAGAAAGGCTCCCCGGCATTGCGCCGGGGAGCCGTGACTGTTCTCTATGAACCGCTTTTTGGGATCTGGCCGATGACGCCTTGCACGAACCACTGCAGGTTCAACTGGTCAGCATCGGACATGGTTGTGCCGGCAGGAACCACGGTCACACCCTTCTGGTTGATCATGGGTCCGTCGAATGGCGTGTACTTGCCGTCAAGGATAAGCTGTTTGCGGGTGTTCACGTAGTCGATGACGTCCTGCGGGACGGCCGAGCTGATGGGAGCAATGTCGACGATGCCGTCGACCATGCCTCCCCAGTAGTCCCCGCTGGTCCACGTTCCGTCTTCAACAGACTTCGCAACCTTGAGATAGTAGGGACCCCAGTGCCAGATGCGGGACGTCAGCACAGATTTGGCTTCCTCCGGCGTCTTCATCCCGGCAGCCATGTCCATGTCGTAGCCGATGCCATATTTGCCAGCCTTGAACGCCTCATCGAGAGGTGCAGGAGAATCGACTCCGGACACAATAACGTCACAACCCTTGTTAAGCAGGGACTTGGCCGAATCGCCTTCCTTGGCGGGATCGAACCACGAGTTGGTGTAAACGATGGTGACAGTAGCATTGGGATTGACTTCGCGCAGGCCGACGGTAAAGGAGTCAACTTCGCGGATGCACTCGGGGATGGAGAACGGCAGGACAAAGCCGATCTTGCTGGTCTTGGTCATCTTGCCGGCGATAAGGCCGGAAAGGTAGTCCGGCTGCTCCATGCGGCCAAAGTACGTTCCAAGGTTGTCGGAACGCTTGTACCCGGACGCGTGCATGAACTTGACGGTAGGATTGTCCTTGGCCGCGTTCACCATGGCGTCCATGAAGCCGAAGCTAGTGCCGAAGACGAGATTGTAACCTGCACTTGCATAATCACGGAAGGTCTTCTCAGACTGAGAACCTTCGGGTATGCTTTCCGAGTAGGTGGTCTCGACGTTCGGGTCATTCTGCTGCAGGTACAGGCGACCGTCTTCGTGCGCCTGCGAGTATCCACCATCGTTGTGCGGTCCAACATAGACAAAGGCTACTTTCAGCTTCTTGGCAGCAGGAGTCGGCGTCGGCGTTGCCGCTGTCTTACAGCCGGTCGAACCTACGACGAACGCGATAGCAAGCAGTGCAATCAGTGAGATTCTCAGGAACTTCATACTCTCTAGCCTCCCATTACAAGACTGACGTTCTGAAGCACGGTTTCCGCATGTTCCCCTGGTCCAGGCATGTCCCTTTTTCCTGCGACAAAACCCTCATGCCCGGCACAGTCCCGTTCCTTGGTTCATACGCCATTGTACCAACATCACCCTGCAAGTAAAGCCGAACCCCTGACCTGCCGTACGCTGCTCCCTCACCTGCAGAATCCCTTGCGCGACATGGTGCCGTTGACTCTGGATGATCAGGCGTTATGCTTTTATGGGGTGCCCGAAAGGGCTGAGAGAGTCATACGGCTCAACTCGTTGAACCTGACCTGGATAATGCCAGCGTAGGGAGACAGAGGAGTATCACGACGCCCCGCAATCTATCACGCATACAGATTGAGGAGGTATCTGTGGAACATTCAGCAGCATCAAGGATTATGACGACGCAGGAAATGGCCGAGATGGGAATTGCCGTGGCACTCGGCGTTGCGCTCTCGTATCTTTCAAAAGCAATCTGGTCCATGCCCATGGGGGGGACGCTCGAACTAGGTATTATTCCAGTTCTCTACATCGCGCTCAAGTGGGGATGGCGTGATGGGCTTATCGCCGGTCTTGCTCTTGGTTTTGTGACGATGGCCACTGATTGGTACTTTGTTCATCCCGTGCAGATTATCCTAGACTATCCACTCCCTGGAATTGTCCTCGGGTTAGCAGGTCTTCCTGTCTTTCGTCGTGGGCATAACTGGTGGATCGGCATCCTCACGGCAGGGGCTCTGCGATACATATGCCACGTCGTATCGGGCGTCGTATTCTTCGCTTCCTATGCAAAAGACTGGCATATGGCACCGCTTATTTACTCTCTTGCCTATAACGCAGCATACGTCGTGCCGAGTATTGCCATCGGCATTCTTGTCCTTGTCCCGCTCCGCCGAGTGAAAGCACTCTGGAGACCGGAAACGGGCTGATGCACGACCGGAAGGCAGCGCTGGTCAATCTCAGCCTGGTCGGGCTGTTCCTCGTCTGGGCGAATACCTTCACGTTCGTACGCATCGCGACACGCTCGCTGACGCCGGCCAACCTGGCAATTCTCCGGTTTGCCCTTGTGTGGCCTTTCCTGTTTCTCTTTCCGGGCCTGTACCGGCTGCGTAAGCTTGAACCGCGCGACTGGCCCCGTCTGCTTCTTGTCAGCTTCCTCATGGTAGCAGGCTACCATCTTGCCCTGAATGCCGCCGAAACGCGCGTGACCGCCAGTGTGGCAGCGCTGACAGCCGGCTTCACCCCCATTTTCACCGGTGTCCTGTCGTCCCTTATCCTTCGTGAGCGATTGCCGGGACGACGGGTCGTCGGCCTCGTCGTCTCTCTTGCCGGTCTCGTCGTGCTGGTCCTGGGAATCAATGGGCATGTCGAGCTGACGAGCCTGTTTGGCGTTTTCCTCGCCTGTCTCGCGCCTTGTTGCTGGTCGCTTTCCACGGTGCTGGGCAAACCACTGGTGACGAAATATCGCGGTCTCGATGTCACCGTCTGGGGCCTCTTCCTCGGGACGCTGTTCCTGCTGCCCTGGCTTCGCCCCCCTTCTCTGGTATCACAAGTCGTGAGCATGCCGTTCATAGCCTGGGCCAGCGTTGCCTACCTAGCGTACCTGGCGATCCTGCTGGGATACCCCGTGTGGTTCAAGGCACTGGAGACGAAGAAGGCGTCCGAGACCGGCATGTTTGTCTACCTCAACCCGCTTATCGGCACCGCGTCAGGCGTCCTGTTTCTTCATGAATTGCTCACGCCGCTGATGATGCTCGGAGCAGCCGGTATTCTTGCCGGACTTGTCATTGCGAACCCGCTTGCAGACAGATGAAGCTCTGTGCCGCTCATGATGCGCGGTCGCTTTGACAACCACGGTCTTTCCTCTATGATATAGAGGAGTTTTATCAGTGGAGGTATCGATATATGAGAACTACTTACTCACCTAAGAACCGCAAGCGCAATCGCACCCTTGGTTTCCTGAACCGCATGAGGAGCCATGGTGGACGCAACGTTCTCGCCCGCAGGAGACTCAAGGGGCGCAAGAAGCTCATCGTCGCATAGGCGTCCGTCCGCTCCGCGGATGGTTGACCTGTTGGTGCAGTAGCAGTTGGCAAGACTGTGGAAACGAATTCCAGGCAGCGTATACAAAAAGGTCTTCGACAACTCGAAGGCCTATCATGGTGCGTTGATGGTGGTTTTTGTATCTCCCGCCCTTACGCATGTGGTGGGTTTCACGGCTTCCCGCAAAGTAGGAGAATCTGTTGAGCGCAACCGTGCCAGACGTCTCATGAAGGAAGCGTTCCGCTCGGTCTCGCCCAGCCTCATGCCCGACTTTGCCTATGTCCTGGTGGCTCGCAAGCCCATCGTCGCCTCTTCTGTCGACGATGTCCGGCGTGAGCTGGCACGACTTACGGCCCAGTACCGCCAGCGATGAAAACGGTCGTTACGCTCCTGCTGCGTTTCTATCGTCGATTCCTCTCTCCGCTCAAGGGCGCGACCTGCATCTACTATCCAACGTGTTCGGAATACACGCTCGAGGCTGTCGAGCGATACGGTGTCCTGACCGGGCTATGGCTCGGCCTCAAGCGTATTCTTCGGTGTCATCCGTATCATCGGGGAGGGTTCGACCCTGTACCCGACCTGCACCGCGACTGCGCGCATTCAACTCACACCCTGGAGGTTTCCATTGATTCAGAAAAGCTCCCGTAAGAGCACGTACAGACTGCTGCTCGTCGTCACCCTGCTCCTTGGCGTCCTGACGCTTTCCGGCTGCATCGGCGCCGCCGCGCCTGTCACGAGCTCCGACCCCGTGGGCATCGGCCTCTCGGCCGTGGCGCGCCCGCTTGAGAACGTCCCGATCATCATCACCATCAAGAATAATATGACCAAGTTCGTGAGCGACGTGAAGGTCCAGATTGTCGCCATCGACGGCAATCCGGGCATTGCTCCCTTCGACCTCTGGCAGACCCCCGACGCCTCGGTCTCGCTCAGCGCTCCCCTGATGCCCGGCAAGACCGCGCAGGTGAAGCTGCTCCTGCAGCAGAAAACTCCGGCCACCATCAAGTCCTACGCCGTCAATGTCAGTGTCTCCTACAAGGATGGCGATGGCGTCGCAGTGACCAAGACCATCACGAATGCCGGCATCGTCAGGGTCGGCAACATCAACTTCCTCTCCAACGGTATCCGCTGGATCATCGAACACCTGAACAACCTTGTCCACAACTATGCGCTCGCCATCATCCTGCTTACCCTTGGGCTGAAGCTCATTACCGAGCCGCTCACGCGCATGCAATTCAAGTCGACGGTCGACATGCAGAAGCTGCAGCCCCAGCTCACCAAGCTCAAGGCAAAGTATCCGAGCAAGGATGACGCCTCCAAGCTGAATCAGGAGACAATGAAGTTGTACAAGGACAACAACGTCAACCTGTTCAGCGGGTGCCTTCCGCTCCTGGTGCAGTGGCCCATCTTCCTCGCCCTGTTCACCGCCATCAACAACTACTCACCCTTCAACAGTGCACCGTTCCTTTGGGCGCCTGCCCTTTCCATGGCTTCGAGCGGGCTTCCACTGGCCACCAGGTTCATCATGCCCATCATCGTTGCGGCTTCGACCTATGTGCAGTCCATCACTTCCTTCATCCCGGGACAGGATCGGTCTCAGACAGCAATGCTGACGTACTTCATGCCACTGCTGCTCGGCTACTGGGCGTACGGTTTTAGTATCGCCCTCGCGCTGTACTGGGCCCTCTTCTCCCTGTTCTCGGCAGGACAGCAGTACCTGGTCATCAGGCGTCTCACCAAAGATATGCCCGTCCCGGAACCAGTCCTCAAGAAGTCAGCAAAGAAGTAGGAGGCAATACCATGAGGCTTTCCAAACATGCTGAGCAACTGGTCACGGAGTTCCTTGTCGACTTCTTCAAGGCACTCGACGAGAACCCTGAGATTCAGGTAGCATATACGGACGGCGACCCATACATCAACATCACCGGGCTCACCGGAAACGGTACATTCCTCACCAGGGACCAGATGTGCCTATCCGCCCTGCAGCACATCGTCAACGTCGTCGCACACAAGGACCGCGAGGGTGCCCCCGGCATCGTCACCGTCGACGTCGACGGGTACGTCATGCGCCAGCGCGAGATGCTGAAGCGCATGGCCATCGATGCCGCTCTGCGTGTCAAGCGTGAGAAACAGTCGGTCATGCTCCAGCCCATGAGCGCCAAGGCGCGACGCATTATCCACATGACCCTCAAGGACTATCCGGGTATCACGACGCACAGCGAAGGCCGTGACCCACAGCGCAGGGTCATCGTCGAGCTCACGAGGTAACGGGAGCGGCGCATGCCGCACGTTTCCACCATTGCCGCTCTTGCCACCGCCCGTGGCAGCAGCGGCATCGGCATCATACGACTCAGCGGCCCGGACTCCTGGGCAATCGCCGAGCAGCTGACCCCAGGTCAGCCCACGCTTGTGGACCGCATGGTCAATCTGCGACGCATCTGTCGCCCGACTACCAGAGAAGTCCTGGACCAGGGCATCGTCCTGCCGATGCGCGGCCCTCACTCGTACACAGGTGAGGATACCGTCGAACTGCAGCTGCACGGGAGTCCTCTTCTGCTGGACAGTGTTCTGGGGGCCTGCCTGGAACTTGGGGCAGAGCCTGCCCGTCCGGGAGAGTTCACATTCCGGGCATTGCTGGCAGGCAAGCTGTCCCTCCTGCAGGCCGAAGCGGTGCGCGACCTCGTGGACGCAGGCTCTGACGAAGAGCTCTCGCTGGCCAGGAAGTCACTGTTCACGGATGCATCTCAGCCCTTTCGCGGGGTCCTGAGCCTGATCACGAAATCCCTCGCGTCCATCGAGGGGCCTGTCGACTTCCCCGACCAGTTCACGGAGGAGGACGAGGCAGGCGCCCTGCGTGGGGCCACGAGTCTTGCTGCAGAGGCGCACGCGGAGATTCAGAAACTGCTTGTGGACGCGCAGGCAACCGCGCGGCTGCAGCACGGCATCACTGTCGTGATCGCCGGCGCGTCCAATGTCGGCAAGTCCTCCCTGATGAACGCCCTGCTCAAGTACCCGAGAGTCATCGTCTCAGAAATCCCTGGGACTACCCGTGACTCGGTGGCGGAGGATATCCTCCTGGGAAAACATCGGGTTACCCTCGTCGACACCGCCGGCATAGGTGCAACCCCTGCCGACGTCCTCGACAGTCTGGCGGGTGAACAGGCGCGTCAGTCCATCGAACGCGCGGACATCGTCCTGATCGTCCTCGATGCCGAAACAGGACTCCAACCACACGAACGCGACCTTCTCCATCGCGCCCGTTCGCTGCCCCATCTCGTGGCTGTGAACAAGATTGATGCCGGACCCGTCCCCGCGGGTCTCGAGGCAGAAGTCGGCGAACCGGTGCTGGGCATCTCCGCCACGGAAGGGACCGAACTCGACGCTCTCACTGAGCGCCTGACGAACCTAGTCGAGACGGTCGCCGGGACGGTCGCAGCCAAGCAGATGGTAACGTTCCGGCAAGCAGCAGAGCTCATGACCGCCGACCGCGCGCTGCGCGATTTCATGAGCTCAGCCGCGACAGGTCCGGCAGACGTCCTCGCGTATCTTCTCGGCGAAGCCCGTGAAGCGATGCAACGGCTTCTGGGCGAGCACATCGCCCCCGACGAGATCCTCGCAACCGTCTTCAGCACCTTCTGTATCGGCAAGTAGTCGGAGCCCGTCAATCATCAAGAGGCAGGACCGGCCGCCAACCGACAGGACTTCGTGCCCGCCCTGCCTCAAGCCAACCCATCGGCCATATGACATGCCAGAAGGTCTTCCATCCGCCGGCTCCGTCGATCTGTGCAGCCTCGAGGAGTTCGGTCTGTACCTTCGACAGGGCGGCCATGAAGATAATGACCGCAAACCCGATGTCATGCCGCGTCGAGTACAGGATCATCGCGGGCATCGCCGACACCGTGTCCGTCAGCCACCTGCTGACTGGCAGACCCACGAAGTGCAGTGTCGCATTGAGCATGCCGTAGTCGGGGTTGAAGATGTAGATCCAGATGATGGATGTGGCAACCAGGGGCGTGATATAGGGGATGAAGAACCCCAGGCGCCAGAATGTCCGCCCCCGGATTTTCGCGTTGAGGAGCACGGCGATCAGCAGTGAAACGGCGACCGCGACCGGGACACTACCTACCGTGAAATAGAGTGTCCTCAACACCGAGCCCCAGAAATCACCTGAGGTGAGCATCTGCCTGAAATTGCCAAGCCCCACGAAGTCGCTCTGGCCGACAAGGTTCGTGTCGAACAGGCTGAGGCCAACCACGATGAACGCCGGAAGGAAGGTGAAGACCAGAAGCACCAGTGTCGAAGGGAGAGTAAAGAGCCACCCAGCGACGTTGTCGCGGATAACCTGCTTTCGTCTTGCCGGCGTGAGTTTATTGTCCATACTGCAAACATCTCGAGAACGAAGTTTCAAGTTCATAAGCAACTTGGCTAAGTGGACTTAGGTGCTTAGTATACCATTGGCAACCTGCAAGTCAAAAGAGACTGTGAGCACCTCGGTAGCCCTTACCATGTAGTCTCGGAGTGAAAGAAACCGTGCTTCTGCTATACTTTCCGAAGCAGGATTCGTCCTGCAGAGAGGGGGTGGGAAATTGACACAGCACTTTATTGAGCTCACAGCACCGAAGCGGCTCATGGCCAAGGTCGCATTTGCTCGCTCGGCCGGCATCGCCGGAGATGTTGTCCTTGTCCTTCCCAGAACACCGGATGAGGAAATCGGCCGTGTCCACCGTCTGGTGGCGGCGGCTCGCAAGGCTCTTGGAGCTGAATCGATACCCTTCCAGATCGTCGAGATCGATAAGGCAATCCGCCTGGCATCGTCGGGAGATCCTTCCCGGGCACTCGTGATCGACCTCGACCTCCTGCATCAGGAGAACATCGGTCTGCTCGAGTCCGCCTGTAGTTCGAGCTCGCAGGTGATTGGCTACAAACTCCACCAGAACCCTTCCAAAACGACAGCCGCCATCTTCGCCCGCGGCGACTCCAATTCTGCCCTTGCCGGAACGGTGGTGCGTCGGCTTACTGAAGCCGGAGTCGTGGACAGGACGAGCTTTGTTCACGTCACCCATGCCGGCGAGTCTGCGACCGTCGACGACAGCGTCCTCGAAGCGTATGGCAAGGTGAAGGCTGAACTGCCACAGGCCCGTCTCGCCATCGAACAGGCCGAGGAACGCGTGGAATCCGCCATCGAACACTGTTCGCTTCAGTACGGCCTGCTCGTCCTTGGATTGCCGCAGCATCTCAGAAAACACTCGGTGACCGAGCACCTGCTTGCGCAGGTCACGGCAGGACTGCTCCGCGCGACAGTGGTGTTCGTCTACGCTCGCGGCGCAGAGGTTGAGCAGTTATCAGCCACGACGAAAACCATCGAGCCCTGGATCCTCAAGAACACGTTCTCCCAGGACGAGTTTGCGGACATCGACCGGCTCCTCCAGGCCAAGCGTGACCGCCATGTATCGATCTCTCTCGTCCTGCCGGCGCTCAATGAGGCAAAGACGGTTGGACAGGTCATCGACGCCTTTAAGGGACCACTGATGGAGGAACGGCCGCTCCTCGACGAGATCATCCTCATGGACAGCGACAGTGGTGACAACACGCGCGAAATAGCGGCCGCACGCGGCATCCCCGTCTATGTCCACCAGCAGGTACGCCCGGACCTCGGAACCTATGCCGGCAAGGGCGAGGCGATGTGGAAAGCATTGTTCGTCGCAAAAGGAGACATTCTCGTCTTCGTCGACACCGACCTGTCCAATCCCCACCCGTCACTTGTTACCGGACTTGTCGGGCCTCTTCTCCTGGACGAGCGCCTGAACTTTATCAAGGGGTTCTACCGCAGACCCGTGCGTGTCGTCAACGAGTTCGTGGAAGTGGGCGGCGGCCGTGTCACGGAGTTGACCGCGCGCCCCCTGCTGAACCTCTGGTATCCGGAACTCGGAGGGCTGTTCCAGCCACTTGCGGGGACCATCGCGGCACGCGCCGGCATCCTGCGCGAGCTGCATTTCCTGACCGGCTATGGCGTCGAGATCGGGCATGTCATCGAATACGTCCACAAGTACGGCATCGAGGGTCTGGCCCAATCGGAGCTGGGCGAGCTCATCCACCGCAATCAACCCCTGGACGCACTGTCCAAGATGTCGTTCCAGGTCCTTGAAGCCTTCTTCCGGTTGTCGCACGGCCTGATGGCCCCCGGCATGGCTGACCGCATGAATGGAGTCCTGCGGCAGCCCTTCCTCTCGGACACGGGTTTCACACTCTACCAGACACGCCTCGGGCAGGAGACGAGGCCTCCAGTGTCCTCGGTGCCACCTCTCAATCCTCCCGCTTCAGTGCACCAGCGACGTGACACGAAGAAACCGACATGACCGCAATTGACGCTCAGAGCCAACCGTGGTGGAAACGGGGCGTCATCTATCACTGCTACGTCCGCAGTTTCTTGGACAGCAACGGCGATGGCATAGGAGACCTTCCTGGCTTGACCTGCAAGCTGGACGCCCTGCGCAACGGTACGCCCTCTTCCCTTGGCATTGAGGGCCTATGGTTATCGCCTGTCTACCCGTCGCCCAACCGCGATTTCGGATACGACATCAGTGACTACCGCTCGATCGACCCCATGTATGGTACGATGGAAGACTTCGACCGCCTCGTGGCCGGTGCCAGCGCACGGGGCATCCACCTCATCATGGACCTCGTCGTCAATCACAGCTCGACCGAGCACGCCTGGTTCAGACAGGCACGCACCTCCCGCGAGAACCCGTTCCACGATTACTACCTCTGGAGCGACGGAACCAATGGCAAACCTCCCAACAACTGGGGTTCGTCATTCGGAGGCTCGGCCTGGGAATGGAACGAGCAGACCCATGAGTTCTACCTGCACAGTTTCCTCAAGGAACAGCCGGACCTGAACTGGCGCAACCACCGGCTTCGTAAGGATATCCACGACATCATGCGGTTCTGGATGGACCGGGGTGTCGACGGCTTCCGTCTCGACGTCGCCAATTACTACGTCAAGGACGCCCAGCTTCGGGGCAACTCTCACGAGTTTGTCATTGCTCAGCCCATGCCCGGCAACCCTTCGAAGACGCTGTTCATCCCGATGTCACGCGAGGTCTACGACCACACCGTGGATCAGCCGGAGACGCACGACGCCCTGCGGGAAATGCGCGGCGTCATCGACGAGAAGCCCGGGCGCATGATGGTGGGCGAGATCGCGCAGCACACGCTCGATCAGGTGCTGTCCTACTATGGGGACGGTCAAAACGAGCTCAACCTGGTGTTCAACTTCTTTTTCTTCGTTCGACGTTTTCGCGCAAAGGACTTCCGCGACATCATCGAGAGAACCCTCGACCTGCTGCCCGAGGACGCCTGGCCCGCCTGGGTCCTGAGCAGCCATGACGTCATCCGCGCGGTATCACGCTATCATTGCTCGCCCCCGATGACCAAGAGCATGATAGGACTACTTCTGACGCTCAAGGGGACCCCGTTCCTGTACAATGGAGAGGAACTGGGGCTTGCGAACACGCTGCTCCCGAGGAGACTCCTTCAGGACCCCGTGGCCAAGAGATACTGGCCCTTGCCAGTCGGCCGGGACGGCGAACGCACGCCAATGCCGTGGGATGCGACGCCCAACGCCGGCTTCACCACAGGAATCCCGTGGCTGCCCGTCAGCGCACCTGCCATGTCGTACAGTGCAGAGTCGGCAGACCCGACCTCGGTGCTGAGCTTCACGAGACGGCTCAGCTGGTTCAGGTCGCACCATTCTGCGCTGAATGCGGGCGATATGTCAATCGTCGCCGGTCCGTCGGACACCTGCCTCTGCTTCACGCGCAGATCCTCAGCAGAACACCTGACGATTACGATAAACCTGTCCGACCAGACCGTCGCGATCCCACGGGGCAGCTTCACGTCAGACCAGACTCCCCTGTTCAACACAGAGGAGCAGCCATCCATGGACAGCCTGGCTCCCTGGGAGGTCAGGATAGCGGACACTTCCGCATAACCCGAAGGACGGGTGGTCACTCCGCTACGTGGGAGCTCTTCCGCCCAGTAATATCCCGACCAATGATCACGACCGTGTCAGGACTCCCGCCCGTCCTGACCAGCGCGCCGCTGACTTCGACCCGTCGGACTGAACCCGAGACATCTTGGACATCGAAGACCTCAAGGGGCTCAGATCCTCCGAGCAGCAACCGGTCAAGGAATACCGCGCCGCGACCGCGATCGGCAGGCACGACCACATCGACCACGTCCCGGCCGACGAGCGAAGGCGCAGGTACGCCAAGGAACTCGCACAAACGGGCATTTGCCAAGATGATGCGCCTGTCCAGGCCGACCATGCAGATGTGCTCAGACGACCTGTTCAGGAAGACATCCAGCTGCTCCCGACTCCTCTTTAGCTCCTGTTCGTTCCTGCGCATCTCGGTGACATCAAACCCAATGCCGACGACGTTTACGACAGACCCGCGGATGTCCCACACCGGCATCTTGACCATGTGGTACAGCCGGTGTTCGCCGTCGTGGACGTCGTCGTAGTCATGTGCCCACCCTTGTCCCGTTTCGAACACCAGATCATCCGTTGCCTCGAACTCCGATGCGTGCTCGGGCGCGAAGAGTTCTCTGTCGGTGTGACCGATCAGGTCCTCAACCTTTCTGCTTTGCCAACGAGGTAGCATCGGATTGGTCTGTACCCCTGGCAGATTGCCCGCGAGATACCGATGGTCTCTCGACTTCAGCCAGACCGCGGCAGGGAGATTGTCCATCAGTGCCCGGATGAACGCCCGTGACTCCTCAAGTGCCTCCATGTTCTCCTGCCGGGCAAGGAACCTCTGCTGGAGGATGAGGGCGCGAACCGCCGCCCATATCAAAACGCCGCTAACGATGACGGCGACCGCCATCAGCACTTCCTGGCCAATGGTCAGGTTGTCGGCAAAACTGCCCAGGAGTGCACTCCACACGACCACATACAAGCATGCAGCCAGAGTGGCTCCGGTCCTCGCCCGCCTGAACCACCACTTCGGCCTTCCTGTCGCACCTGCTCCGTTACGATGACTGCTGGTTACTGGATTGTCCGGGTTCATCCGTCCACCCTCTCTCTTGACATCTTTGAGCGTAGCCGTCATGGATGACCTGTCAAACGCGCCCGAACAGCATAGACCACCCGGAGCCTCTCCTTGACAAAGGAAGAGGGCCCGCTAGAACATTGATGGGAAGGACTGCCCGTCATATCGCCGGACAAAGAAACGCTGGCGGATACCCTCTGGCGGATGCGCCATGGCGTGCCGGTTCGCGCCGACTGGAGGCAACGATGAAAGTCAGCATCATTGGTGGAGGGGGGACAAGAGTCCCGATTCTCGTGGGCGCTCTCCTTGACCTTCAGGAACGGCTCGGCCTCACGGAGATCTCGCTGATCGAGCAGGTGAAACTGTACGAGAGGTCCCTCGTCGACGCGGTTGCGTACCGCGACCTCAAAGCTCTCATCGAGGCTCTGGCACTCAATCCGCTGGTACCCTCGCCGGCCGTGGCACGAGATCTCGTCCTGGCGTTCAAGGAACAGGAGGCCCCATACTTCGACAGCTTCAAGTAGCCGCACGCATCCGCAATTCGCTGGAGGCAGCATGAACTTCTGGAAAAAGCTTGCATACAGCTTCGGTTCGATGGGCGCCGGCCTGCCCGAGAACTGCTTCACGACGTGGGCCATGTACTTCTACGTGGACAAGTTGGGACTTTCGCCGAGGCTCTTTGCCACAGCAATGCTGATCTACACAGCCTGGAACTGTCTCAACGACCCACTGTTCGGCTACTGGTCCGACCGAACGCATACCCGGTGGGGGCGACGGATTCCCTATATCGCACTGGGAACGCTGCCCTTGGCGCTTGCCTTCTATTTAATCTGGGTCCCGCCGGCGGGCATCACCGGCATAGCCATGTTCTGGTACTATCTCGCCATCATCTTTGCGTTCGACGGGTTCTACACACTGGTCATCCTCAACTGGACAGCACTATACCCTGAGATGTACGCGACGACACAGGATCGAAGTGTCGTCAATGCGTGGCGCCAGGTCCTCGGTATCGTCGGCGTCATCGTCGGCGTCGCGCTTGCTCCCATCCTCATCGCCAAGTTCGGCTGGAAAGGACTGGGCGTCATCATCGGCAGCGGCACTGCGCTCGTCATGTTTGTTTCGCTGCTTGGCTCCAAAGAGAACCCACGGATACAGGGTGGCGAATCGCTGTCGCTCGGCCCGGCCATCAAGAATACGCTGGTCAACAAGTCCTTCGTGACCTTTGTACTGTTCAACCTGTTCTTCCAGACCGTCTTAGTCATGGTACAGGGTGTCATTCCCTTCTACACCCAGTTTGCGCTGCTGCTCACTGACACCCAGAAGACATTTGTGTTGCTGGCTGTGTTCCTCATGGCCATCATTTCGCAGTTGCTCTGGAACAAGGTCGTCGTCAGGGTGGGTACGCGCAGTACAGCCATCATCGGTATTGGCCTGTTCACCGTTTTTCTCATACCTCTCGCATTTGTGAAGACCCTTGGTGTCGGCATTACCTTCTTCGCCCTTCTGGGGGTCGGGCTGGGCGCTCTTCTTCTCGTGGAGGACATGATGATTGCCGATATCTGCGACGAAGATTACCTCAAGACCGGCGCACGCCGCGAGGGCATGTACTACGGCGTCAACGCCCTTATCATGCGCAGCAGCGTCGCCATTTCTGCTGGCATTATCGCCTTCGTCCAGATCAGGACACACTACGTCGCCAAACTGACCGATCCGACACTGCAACCTCACACGGCAGTGGTCGGTTTTCGTGCCCTGATGAGCGGCATCCCTGCAGTGCTCATGCTTATTGCGCTCGTGTTCATCCTCATGTATCCCCTGTACGGCAAGAAGCTGGAGGCTGTCAAGAAACAGTGTGCTCTCACCACCGCGTCGTGCCCCGATCCGGGAGCTCCTTCTACCGGCACGCCTGCCATTTGAACGGAGGCCATGGACAATGAACTGGAACGAGTTTCTACCAATCCCGCCCATCGACTCAGCACAGAACTACGTCGTGTTTCAACCACATTCCGATGATGCGGTCTGGTTCGCGGGCGGCCTCCTGCTCAAGCTGGCCAAGGCAGGGAAAGACATCACGCTCGCCACGATGACCGACGGACGCCTGGGCAGCACAGACGTCTCGATGACACGCGAACGCCTGGTCGTAATCCGCAGGGACGAGGATCAGCGTGCCGGCGAGGCCATCGGCGTTCACAAACACCTGTATCTGCCGTTCCACGATGGTTCCCTGCCCCACTGCGGGGAAACGACCGCGGCGATGGTCCGCATCATCCGGCAGGAGAAACCGGACGCCATCTTGGCGCCCGACCCGTGGCTGACGTATGAGGCCCATCAGGACCACCTCAACTGCGGCTGGTCAGCGGCAGAAAGCATGATCTACTGTGACCTTCCACTGTACATGCCCGACCTGCCGCCCCACTCGGTCCGCTTCATCGCGTTCTACCTCACCGGCAGGCCAAACCAGTTTGTCGACACCGCAGCCGAGCATGAGGCGAAGCTAGCAGCTCTCAGCCTGTTTCAGAGCCAGTTTACCCCGGAGACGCTGGAAAGGGCGACGCAGTACACTACCCTCAAGGCCTCGGAGCTGGGCAGGGCACACGGCATGCGGCTGGCAGAGGGATTCAAGGTCCTGACCTCCCTCCACCTTCATACAAGCGTTGACTCGGAGTCCATCTAGGATGGCTGTGACGTACTATCTCGGCGTCGACGGGGGGACGACCAGGACGAAGGCTGTCGTCGGTGACGATGCCGGCCATATCGTCGGATCCGGCGAAGGGGGCACCTCCAACTACCAGGTTGTGGGACTCGAAGCGGCCATATCAGGCATCACCGACGCCGTTCAGGATGCGCTGGCGGCTGCGGGCCTTTTGCTAACGCAGGTCGAGCGCGCCGTGTTCGGGCTGTCCGGTATGGATCTGCCCATGCATCGCGAGGTGCTTAGTGCAGCTCTGGTTACCACATTCCCCGGGCTCATCTTCGACCTTGTCAACGATACATGGATCATGCTCAAGGCCGGAAGCGACAAGGGCTGGGGGATTGCCCTGGTGTGCGGCGGAGGCGCGAATGCCTGTGCCTGCAGCCGCGACGGGACCTGGGTCACGCTCCGGGGCCTGGGCTATCAGAGCGGCCTGCGAGGCGGCGGACTGGCTATGCTGAGAGACATCCTGCACTATGCGTTTCTTTCCCACGACGGGACAGGGCCAAAATCCGTGCTGGAGCAGACGGTACTGGACGTGACCGGTGCCCCCGACTATGACACGCTGCAACTCCTGTTCCTCGAGGCCGTACAAGACATGGTGGGACACGGAGAACTGCTGCATCGGGCTCTGGCCATCGTACCGCTGGTCTTCGACGGCGCGACGGGCGGCGACGAAGCCTGCAAGCGCATCCTCATGCTTCAGGCAGAGTCTCTGGCGGAGGGAATCACGGGGCTTGTCCGCAAGATGGGCTTCGAGCGCGAGACGGTTGATGTCGTCCTGGGAGGCTTGGTCTTCAGGGGCAGCAATCCTACCTTCATCGACAGGCTGACACTGCTGGTACATGAAGTCGCCCCACTCGCACGGCTGGGACCGCCACTGCTCGACCCGGTCCTCGGCGCGTACGTGATGGCGTTGCAGAAAATGGGCAAGTTTGACGCGGCGAACACCTATGCGGTCCTCGCCGGCCAGGTGGTCTAGAAAAAACAGATGGGATTGCTACACTACGGATACGCCTCTGTCCTGAGGCTGTGCTGACTCGACCGCGTCAACCCAGGATCGAGGCATTTGTCTGTGTCAGAAGAAGATGGCTGAGGCGGCTGGAGTCGAACCAGCAATTCATGGCTCCAAAGGCCAGTGTCCTACCATTAGACGACGCCCCAACACGTGGCTTTGCTGCAGTATTCTAGTGCTGCCTCAGGGGGCTGTCAAGAAGAGCGAGGCGATGAATCGTTGATAATGACGAACCACGATGAAGGTATTTCCTCCCTGGGAGACGGGCAGCCGACCCTCGCACAGTCTGACGCCCTCAAGCTTGTCGCCATCGTCTCGATGACCGTCGACCACGTGGGAGCCATTCTGCTACCACAGGTGGGCTGGCTCCGCATCATCGGGCGCGTGGCTTTTCCCCTCTTCGCCTACCAGCTTGCCGCCGGCTATCTACACACGCACAACCTCTCGCGCTATGCGCTCAGGCTTGCCATCTGGGGTCTCATCGCACAGCCGGTCTACATGATCGCGTTCGGCGTGCGCCCGTGGACGCTCAACATCTTTGCCACATTGCTGCTGGGACTACTGGCTATCTGGGGATGTGACCACCGCCGGTGGTGGGCGGTCGTCCTTGCACTGAGCCTGGCTGCCATACAGCTCTGGCTGCCAGCCGTGGGTCCAGATTATGGCCTCTATGGCGTTGTGTTGTGCCTAGCCAGCTTCATGCTGTTTCAGCATAGAGAGCAGCTCGTCATCGCTCATGGACTCCTGCACGTGCTCGCCGGGATCATGTTCTGGCCGTCTCAGGTCTACGCACTGGCCAGCATCCCGTTCATTCTCTGGCCGCCCCGATTGCATCTGCGCCATTTGCCGGAACTGTTCTATGCATACTACCCGGCTCACCTCGCAGTCCTCGTCCTCGTCCGCCATCTTCTGATGCGCTGAGGGCATTGCTCGAGCAGTGGGCCGTCCTATATTGATCCTCAGTACCTGGAGGCAACCGTGAACCGCAAACGCATGCGTACATTCGTCACCATTGTCATCGTGCTCGCCCTCGTCAGCGGGGGCGCAGCCACGCTCTTCTCTGTTCTGCGAGGGACGACTGTGGACGAGCCTATCAGCGTACTGCCCGGCGTCACGCTCAGCCCGCAGGACTTCAAGGAGACGGGGCTGGGGACAGCCGTGGACGTCGGGTACGCTGACCAGACCTTCGTGTTCTTCCCTGATCAAGGCACGAACGGCCAGGGCAAGGAACTGGCCAGGGCAAAAAACGGTATCACCATCGATTTCCGTGGTGGGGGCTCCCTGACGCTCCTCGGCGGGCAGTTCACTCCCGATCCGGATCACGCGCTGCGTGACCGGGCGTATGCCTGGTACAGGGGCAAGCTCGCTGCCGACGGACTCATCGATGACGCGGGGGCGGCAATCGTCGGCGAGGCCTCGGCCCGGTACGACGATCCTGCTGTCGCTGCCATCCTGGTACGCAAAAAGGACACCGTGTTCACCATCGTGTACACGCTGAACGCCACTACCACCACCACGACGCCCCGACCGATCGTCGCGCTCGAGGCTCTCGCCCGCCTCCTGGCCTCACGCTTCTAGGCTCTGCCCCGCCGTGGAAGCTGCATTCCTCGCCCGACCATATGGCGAGGCCAGCCAACAAGGAACGACGTGTTCAACGTCTACTGAGGCTGCTTGTCGTCGGGCTTCGTCAGCTCGGCAGGCGTGATGGTCTCCATCTTCTTCTCCTCGGGAGGCACGACCGGAGCGCTCGTCCATCCCTGGGGCGCCGCGCGACGCTCTGCCCATCTCTGTTCGCGCTCAATGCGCCGCTGTTGACGCTCGGCGCGTCTTGAGCTGCGTTCACCGGGGGTGCCGGCGAAGAGGACGGTGACGCCCACTGCCAGCAGGAGCACTCCTGGAACCCAGGCAGCAATCCGGTTGAGTCCAAACCCCTCGAACCCTAGCCAGCCCTCGAACACGAAGCCAAGAACAACGAACATGACGATGCCGAACACGAAGCCGCCAACGCTGTCACGCACGTGCCGCCAGTTGGCGTGCAGCGTCCCATGGATGATGCCTGCAAGTCCTCCCGCGGCGGGGAACACGAGAGCCCATGCATATGCCCAGCTTTCCCATGTGCCAGTGATACCCTGATACCAGAGAAGGGTGCCCACTGCCGCGGCCACAAACCCGAACCCGGACAGACCCTCGCCCGCCCGGTCCGGCAGCACCAGACCCACCACGAACAACGCAAGCCCGGGGACGATGATGCGCAGCGGCCATGACATCTCCGCCCAGCGCTCCGGAAACCAGTTCAGGTCGATGTGAACATACTGCAGTGCGAGGATGACGATGCCGACGACGATTAGCAGAATGCCGAGGTTCGCCATCGAGGAACGGGTCCTACGAGTGTCCTGGTCAGTCATATCTTCTCCTTACCCCTCGCAGCCGGTCTTCTGAGAATACTGACCGACTGTCCACCTTGTCTACGTCCGCCCCCTTGCGAAGGTTACTGCGACCTCACCACCTCGCATTACCCCCCCCCGGCATCGCTGACGGTCCTCCTGCTGCGAGGCATGCCGATGAACGGCAGTGCCATGGTCTGGAGCACCCCGCCAACAACCCATGCTGCAGGGACGGATGGTAGCAGTCCTTGCCTCCGCTCCAGGAACAGAAGAACGGTGTCTCAGGAACGATGCACGGGACATCAGTCGTGGTCATTGCTGCCCTCCTGGAATGAATTCCCGTCTCATGATGGTGGTCTTGCCGCCTGCGCCCGGGACCGTGCGGAACCCGAGCCGCTCAAACATCCCATACGTGCCCGTGAACAGGAACGCGTCCGCCTGTGGGCGCCCGTGCGTCTCCTTCGGCACAGCCTCGACCGCACGAGCTCCTTCACGCTCCATCACCTCGATCGCTTTTCCCAGAAGGACCTCCGCCAGTCGCCTGCGCCTCCAGCCACGCTGGATGAAGAAACATCCGACGAACCAGACGCCTTCCGCGGGTGTGCCTCTGAACCTTGGCGAGCGTTCCAGCCGTGGCAGGGAAGCACGCGGCTCGAATGAGCACCACCCCACCGGTGTCTCACCATCGAACGCGAGCACCCCGTGAACGCCGCCGGACTGAACCGCCTGGCACAGTCGCTCATGCGCTACCTCGCCCTTCACGTCGTCCCAGCGTTCCACGCCCGCAAGCCGCCACCACCAGCACCAGCAGCCACCACATGCTCCATTCTTGCCAAATAGTGTTTCCAGCTGCGGCCAGAGCCTCGGCTCCAGTTCGCGGCAGACAATACCCGCAAGCATGCCTGATGTCTCCATGTGTCACCTCGTGTGCTCCATGAATGTCCTGCACAGTGCCAGAACCCTGCTCGACTGCCAGCCGGCACGCCTCTACTCGACGATTCCCCGACGGCGCACGCGCTTTCCAGTCTGACTGCGAGTCTCGGGTTCGTCACGGCTTCCTTCCTGCTGGCACTCACAACCCTGAAACATGCTCGCGACCTCCCGTGCCTCAACAAGGCCTGACTGGACGGCCATGACCTGGAACATCCCTTCGAGGCCCGTTGTCGCGCGGAAGAACGCGGTTATGCCCGCAGCTCCAAGAGCCTGCACGATGCGCTCAGCCTCAGCCTGCCCTGCAACAACAATGACTTCCGCGTACTCATCCATCATTCCTCCTTGCCGGCATCACAAGGCAACATGAAAATGCCTGCGGTCCAGCACCCACCCGACCCAGCTCAGCGTTCCGACCATCAACAGTGCCTCAAGGACTACCAGCCACACGGGGGCCAGTTCATACCAGCCGGGTATCCGAGGCGCGACGAATATGCCCAGAAGAACACCGTGCATGACATAGAGCAACAGAGAGTTGCGCCCCCACTCCCTGAGGATAGGTATCGAGCGGCCAAAACGTTCGTCGAACACATGGAAACACCAGAAAACCAGATCACTTGCGCCCAATGCAATCAGAACATAACTGGCTGAGACACGGTTCTTGCTCACCGGAACGATGAATGCCAGAAGGAGACCAAGAGTGAGGACACCCGCTGACGCGGCGGGAAACCACCTCCTTCCTTTTGGGACATCATGGAACAGGCCTCCCAGCGCGGTCGCCATGACCAGCATAGCCCCCCAGGAGAGGGCGCCTTCAAGCCCACCGTGCGTGGAACTCAGGACATTCGCCAGCCAGAAACTGTTGAGCTGGAACTGGTAGGCGACCAGCAACAAGAGCCCTACAAGCCACCGCAGGCGCGCCGGCACCGCGATGAAGACAAGCGTGATAAGCCCCGCGAAGCCGATAGCCTGTAACAGTCCCCAGTCCGACCGGTCGACAGCAAGTCCCGAGAGGTTTCCCAACACCGTGAAAAGAGCCCCAATACCGATGAGAGCAAGGTTCCGGGACAGGAAATGCTCAATGGTCCGGCGCCTGCCGTCTCTGGTCAGCCTGGCCCGGAACGAGGCGCCAAATGTGAGTCCGATGGCCGCAATGAACATCGGAGCGATGATGTCGATGACGGTGAATCCTATGCCAGGCGCGTGCTTCAGCCACGCCGGAACAATATGGGGACCGGCCAGATAGTTGGCCAACACCATGAGCAGGATGGAAAACCCTCTGAACTCGTCTATGGACTCCAGTCGCTGCCTTGCATCGTTCACCCAGTCCTCCATGATGCTCAACATCATGGGCACATCCCTCAGAAACTCAAGAGCGCCTCAATGAAGGGTATGCGTTGACAGACTGCTTCCACCTCCCGTAGTGCTGGTACGAGGAATGGTATGGACAGGGACGATTTCGCAGTAGTCACATACGTCGAGCCAAACGTGTGGATGGTGCATGAACTGCACTGAGCATTGCTAGGGGATCCAGAGATGGCGCTTCATGTCGACGCGCCCCTGCACGTCGAAGGTAACTCCCTCACTCTCCAGCAGTGACCGCTGGACGCCAGGCCCGCCAAACGTGTCCTCGGGGCAGAGCTCACCCGCCGCGTTGACCACGCGGTGGCACGGCAGCTCCGATCCTACCGGCGCTGCCCGCATCGCCCAGCCCACCGTCCGCGCCGCCCCAGGACTCCCCAGCACCCGCGCAATGGCTCCGTACGTCGTCACCTTGCCGCGTGGTACCTTCGCCGCGACGCTCCAGACGCGTTCGAAGAGAGTGTCTGTCGTCCTCATGTGGTTGTTTCTCGATCGGTGGCGTCTGCCTCCTCCGCACCAGGCAGCAACGACCGCACCCACTCACGTTGTGACCACAGGGCGCACCCTCCGCTGGTCTCGGTCAGCCTGTCATGGTTGGTGCGGATGGTGGCGAGCAGGGGCGACGCCAGCGCATCACGCAGCGGCACGTCCCGGACATTAGCGTCGGAATATGGGGCGAACGGACATGGCTCCACCCGCCCTGACGGGCTGATGTGGATGAATCCGCGCCCTGCTGCAAGGCATCCTCCGAAAACCTCCTCGTCGCCGGGGAATACGATGAACAAGCCACGCAACCGCTTCTGCAGCGAAGCAACGACCGCCACCAGTCGCGCACGCTGGGCACTGTCCAGAACGAGCGATTCGGTTCCCTCCCGTACCGGAACATATTCGACGAAGAAGAACAATCTGCACCCAAGGTCGATGAGTCCGCACAGGTACTGCTCATCGAGCACAGCGTCGATGTTCAGACGAGTGACCGTCAGCGACGTCCCAAAGAAGACGCCCGCCCTGCGCATCAGCGCGATGCCCGCCTGCGCCTGCGCGGCGACACCCTGACCCCGACGCGCGTCTGTTGCTGCTTCATGTCCCTCGAGGCTGATGACGGGAATCACGTTGCGCTGCTTGCGGATCCGGCGCACCAACAGATCATCCAGGAGTGTCCCATTGGTGAACACTGGGAATACGACGTCAGGTACCTCGCGCGCAATCGTCAGCAGGTCGTCCACCCGCGTCATCGGCTCACCGCCGGCAAGCAGCATGATGCCGACACCAAGGTCATGCCCCTGCTGGACGACACTCAGGAGCTCCGTGGGCGTCATGTCGGGCTCCTCGTGCCGCTGCTGAGCCTGGGCATAACAGCCTGCGCACGCAAGGTTGCAGCGGCCCGTCACGCTGACGATCATGAACGGCGGCACGTGGACCCCTTCTGCTGCAAGCAGGGCGCGGCGGCGTTCTGCCATGCGCTGTGCACGTCGCATCCGCACGAAGAACGCCGCCACGGACGGGTCCCGCAGCGTGATGCGCACGGCATCGGAGAACAGTGCCTTGATAGTATCGTCAAATAAGTGGACATATTCAGTCGTTTCGCTCATGTCATGCTCCTCGGAATCCGTGGCGTGCACGGGGCTAACCTGCACAGTATAGTCAGGGTGGATGACCGGCCAAGCGTCCTGGACCTCAGTCGCCCGGTCCCAGCACCAGGCTAAACGCGTCCGGCGACAGAGTGATGGCCAGCATCGGCTGGACATCCTTGGCAGGAATGTGGACCTCTTGTGGACCAGCGGCATACGGACCAACCTGGTACGGGTCGAATGAGATGACCAGACCGCCTGGCTCCAGCGACACGCTCTTGAAGTTGTCCGCCGCTGGCGCCGTTCCATATTCCACGAAGCTGCTCAGCGCCTCGTAGTCTGCCCCATACTGGCTCTTCAGGTCTGTCACGATCTGAAATGTCCCCGTGCGGCGACTCGTGCAGCGGTTGGCCTAACTTGACTATCGCTAACGGAGTAGGACAATATCTCACGAGCAAAGAATGACGGACCCGGAATGCAATAGTAGGCTCGGAAACAGCGGACTACAGGATTATTCCGCACGGGAAACGAAAGGTCGCCGCGGTCGGGGAACCACCGCACCGCCACGCACAAAAAGGAGCAACAACGATGAATCGTCCACGGGTACGGGATATCGGTATAGATATCGGGATATTCAAGACTGGGTCGCGCAACGCGATAACCGATGTCGGGGGGGTTAAGGTCGGGCACTGCACGTTGATCGAAGGGAGTGGCCCCCTCGTCCCCGGCGTGGGCCCCATCCGCACCGGCGTCACGGTGATTCTGCCGCACGATGGCAATATCTTCCGCGAAAAAGCCCCGGCGGCAAGTTTCGTTCTCAACGGCTTCGGAAAATCGGCTGGCCTACACCAAATCAACGAGCTCGGCACTCTCGAAACGCCCATCGCACTCACCAACACACTCAACGTGCCCCTCGTGGCCGATGCGCTCATCGAGTGGTCCCTCGCCCAAAGCCCCGAGATAGGCATATCCACCGGCACCGTGAACCCCGTCGTGGGCGACATCGATGACGGGTTCCTGAACGACATCCAGGGCCGCCACGTCAAGAAGGAACACGTGTTCGCGGCGTTCGGCGCCGCGGGCGGCGGCCCCGTCGGTGAAGGCAACGTGGGTGGTGGCGTGGGCTGTTCCTGCATGGGATTCAAGGGTGGCATCGGCACTTCCTCCCGCGTCCTGCCGGCGCGGCTCGGCGGCTACACGGTCGGCGTCCTCGCCCAGACCAATTTCGGCGGCATGCTCACGGTCAACGGCGCCCCGGTCGGCCGCGAACTGGGCGTGTTCGATTTCGGCGGGGCGGCGGCCGCGGAACGATCCCAGACCCAAGAAGTTTCCCCCGCCGGAGTCTCCGCGGCGCCATCGCAGCCTGACGCCGCCTCCGCGCGCGACGGGTCCTGCATGGTCGTCATCGCCACCGACGCGCCCCTCGACCAGCGCCTCCTCGCGCGCGTCACCAAGCGCGCGGGCCTCGGAATGGCCCGCAGTGGCTTCTACTCGAGCAACGGGTCGGGCGACTTCTTCATCGCCTTCTCCACGGCATACCGCGTCCCGCACTCTGGCGCGCCCATCGCGACCTACCCTACCGTCAGCAACGACGCGATGTCGGCCATCTTCGCCGCCATCGTGGAGGCGACCGAAGAGGCCGTGATCAACTCCCTTACCACCGCCGAGACCATGGTCGGCCGTGACGGCAACACGCGCCTCGGCATTGACATCGATGACCTCATCCACATCCTCAAGAAGCACGACAGCCTCGGCTGGGCGCAGAAACTGCCCCCATTCGGCGGCCTTTCGTGACCGAGAGAAATCAGCGATATCTTGGCACCTCAGGTCAGCAAGCCGGATGTCGTTCGCGTAGGCTGGCTCAAGGAGCCGCCACTATTGTTAACAGCAGGTGAGCAATGGAGCTTAAAAATTCCTTCAAGTGCGCGGGGGTAGGGCGCAAGAAAAGCTAGAACGCTCTAGACCCCTTACGCTCCGAATTCCTTTACGCGCGCGAGGGGCAGGATTCTAACATATGTCAATTGAATCCGCTTAGACGTTGCGTGCCACCGCGACGAGCGCTTTCGCGAGGAGCGTCATCGGATCGATGAAAGGTATTCCGACATATTTCTGCGAGAGCGCGAGGGGCACCTCCGTGCAGCCGGCGACGATAGCCTCGGCCCCTTTGTCCTGAAGGTCGCGGGCCGCTTTGATGAGAAGCCCTCGTGGATACTCGCCTTTTTCTCCCGCCTTTATTCCCCTCTTTCCATAAATCGCTTCCATCACACATGTTTCCTGGCTTTCCTCATTCGGCCAAAGAATCAAAAAACGGTCGAGATGGGTTTCGTAGAGTCGAGCCTTCTTTGAACCGGAGGTCGCCAGGATTCCCAGCGCGTGAATAGAGGAGAAATCACGGGTGAGTGTGCCCACCATCTCCTCGAACGCCGAAAGAAAGCGGATTGCTGTGAGCGGCGTCAGTCGTGGGAGGAATGCGTGGGCAGTCATGCACGGAATACCAGCGATGTCCACCCCGGCGACTTCGAGCCGCTTGGCCGAGGCCAACATTCCGGGGAGCGGATCGGGGCCTCTCCCCAGCAAAAACGCCGTTCTGTCTGGAATAGAAGGGGTACTGTCGACGATCATGTGGAGGTGGTCCTGGTCATTCTTCGCCACGTCGCAGCTCACCAGCGTGAAGAAAAATCCGGCAGTGGCCTCAGGCCCCATGCCGCCCAAGACGCCAATCGTAAGGTTAGTCATTTCTGTGTCCCGCATGAATATATCGTATTGTCACGGCACGTCCGTGTCAACTCACTAAGAATGTACGTGAACCATCAGGTCGTGAACTCACCAGAAACGGAGGCGTAGTTACCACGTTTCTTGATCACTAGAGGTTGTTTCCTTTTAGTGATTTCATTCAGTTGTTCCTGACAGAGGAAGATCTCGTGGAGCAGCGTTATGATGTCCAGTTCCGCACGGATGGCCCGGAGGCATTTCTTCGTCTCTTTGGATGCATCCTTCCGTGCCAGCATCCGTGCGCATGGTGTCTGTGCGTTGTCGTGCATCTTGGTGATGTGACTCCCGGTCCTGACCTTGTGCACGAGCTTCTGGCTGGGAAGGAACCAGTTCACCTCCATGTTGGATGAGTCGATGCGGCTGGATCTCGCCCCGTTGCATTTTTCCCGCCAGTTGGTAGCATTAGCATTAGTCGCGCGAGCGACAAATTTTCTTGGAAAGGGGAGGCTGGTGTATGAGGAAAGCACTGTCACTTGTCTTGATAGCGGTATTCCTGGTCTCATTCTTTGGTGGATTGTCGAATGTGCCATCAGCCAAGGCAGTTGCTCAGGAGGTAACGTACAACCTGGGGACTGAACCCGAAGCGATTGATCCAGCCATTACAACTAGCATTCCAGCAAGCAACGTCGAAATGCAGGTCTTTGACGGGTTGACGCGTCTCGACAACAAGAATACGCCGCAGCCAGCAATTGCGAAGAGCTGGACGATCTCCAAGGACCTGAAAACGTATGTGTTTACGCTTCGTGATGCGTACTGGACGAACGGAACGGCAGTCACTGCATACGATTTTGAGTATGCGTGGAAGCGCGCGCTGAGCCCGGACTTGGCATCAGAATATGCATATCAACTGTACTACGTCTATGGTGGTCAGGCATTCAACATGTCCATCAAGGTCGGCAGCAAGTACTATGTCCAAGCTGTCGACGCTAAAGGCAATCCTCTTACGAAGAAAGTAGGGGGCAAGGACGTCCCCGTGCCGAACATGGCGAAAGAGATTGACCCTAGCAAGAACGTCGGCGTCAGGGCACTGGATGCCAAGACGCTCAAGGTTTATCTCCAGTCGCCCACCGCCTACTTTCTCAATCTGACCGCGTTTCCTACCCTGATGCCGGTCTGCAAGGCTGTTGTCAGCACAAATGACAAGTGGGCCTCCGATGTCACAAACTTCGTCACCGATGGACCGTTCAAGCTCACGGAGTGGTCGCACAATGAGAAGCTGGTCTTTGTCAAGAACCCGACGTACTGGGACAAGGACAAGGTCAAGCTCACGAAGATCACCTACCTAATGGTCGAGGATGAATCAACTGCGCTTTCGATGTATCAGACCGGTCAGCTGGACGCCGCGGCCTTCGTACCGTTGTCAGAGTTGCCCAAGCTGGTCGCCTCAGGCGATGTGAAAATCTTTCCGTACCTTGGGACATACTACTGTATGGTCAATGTCACCAAGAAGCCGTTCAAGGATGTCCGCGTTCGCGAAGCCTTGAATCTGGCCATCAACCGCAAGAGCATCACTACGTCCATCACTAAGGGCGGACAGATTCCTGCGCTGGCTTGGGTTCCCTACGGTATTGCAGACGCGCTTCCTGGCAGCGATTTCCGCAAGGGTTCCCAGGAGAGCTTCTACAAGGATAACGATATCACCACCGCAAAGGCGCTGCTTGCTCAGGCCGGCTATCCCAATGGCAAGGGGTTCCCTGCCTTCACATTCCTCTACAACATCTCCGAAGCAAACAAGACCATCGCCGAGGCGATCCAGGGGATGTGGAAGAAGAACCTTGGTATCACCTGCACCCTCAGGAGCGAGGAGTTGGGCGTCTACAGGGCTGATCGGCATCTCCTCAACTATGATGTCGGGCGAGCGAACTGGATCGGTGACTACATGGACCCCAACACGTTCCTCGATATGTGGATAACGGGTAGCGGAACTAACAACTGTGGCTGGAGCAACAAGTCTTACGATGCTCTCATCGCAAAGGCCAAGGTGACTGTCGACCCGAAGGCACGTATGGCGACACTGCATGCCGCAGAGAAGATCCTCATGACGGATATGCCCATTCTTCCAATCTACTACTACACGAACCCGGTGCTCCTAAGCAAGAGCATCAAGAACTTCTACCAGTCGACGCTGGGAATGGTCGACTGGAAGAACGCTTACATGGGGTAGCTGTCCGAAACCTCTTGACGGCGGTACACACGATTTAGACAGGAAAAGAAGCGGGGCGGCTCTGCTCTTGAAGCTGGAGAGCCGCCCCGCTGTTGTATCCCTGGAGGTCCTATGCTCAAGTTCATTCTGCGATGGGTGCTCTCGATGCAGCTTGAATGGCTCAACAAAATGTGGTGTCGACACGATCTCTCAATGACCGAGGGGCGTTCATAGACTGGGCGAACAAGCAACTTTCGATATCAATTCAAGCCAAATGAGAGACATGGAGCTGTTGGCGATTTATCCCACCCCCAAAGGGTTGAGGGGGAGGACGAGAACTCGAAATATCCGTATCTTTTGCGTAACGTGAGCACCAAATATCCCAACCACATCTGGGGAACGGGCATCACCTATGTCACGCTGAAAGGCGGTTTTATGTACCCGACGGTGGTATTGGACTGGTATTCGCGCTATGTGTTGTCATGGTCGTTGTATGGACAATATATTCACCAAGCGAGTCTGGCTGAGTTGCAAGTACAAGAAGGTGCATTTGAAAGACTATGAAAGCCCTCGGGCATGTCCGCGCTCGACGGCGGAGTACATGGAGCACTATATCATCGCCGTCCGCACCAGGCGCCGAGGTACAAGACGCCAGCTCAGGTTTATGCAGGAGGTTTAACGAGACGATATGAGTTGACAAAAGATGCGTGCAATATTCTTACAAAATGGCTTAGGAATTGACGCTTTCTGCTTTGACAAAGGGGGCCACTCTCTATAGAGTTAAGGTGCGTCATGGGGAGGAGATCCTTTCGAGCCTCGAACACCAGTGATACGAATTTTCATTCATGGAGGCGTTGTTTATGAACGAAAAGGGCAGTATATCTCTTCCTTATTACGAAAAAGCTCGCGACCTTCACCAGAAACATTTGGTCGTCGATGCCCACTTCGATCTTCTGCCTTTGGTGCTGGGAAAACGGTTGAGAGGAGAGACCCGGGTTATTGAACGGGATTATCTTTCGTCTCTGAGGGAGGGGGGCATCGGTCTTGTGGTTTCCTCTCTGTTTGTCCCCAACGAGTACCTACCCGAGATGGGGCTTCGTCGAGCTCTGGATCAAGTAAGCGCTCTCCATGCGGAAATGGAGGAAAGTCCCGGCCTTTTCACCTTGTGCCGTAACACTCAAGAGATACGGAACGCCCGGCAGAAGGGGCAACTTGCTATTCTTCTTTCTTTTGAGGGCCTTGAGCCTGTCGGGAATGATCTCGCCTTATTGCGCATCTTCTACGAGCTGGGAGTGCGGGGCATTGGGATGACGTGGAGCCGCCGAAATTATGCAGCGGACGGGTGTTTCTTTAATCCGGTGGAGGAGGGGCAGAAGGGCGGGTTGACGGAGTTTGGAGTCAAGGTGGCGCGGGAAGCCGCCCGTTTAGGTATGTATCTCGATATAAGCCACCTCAATGATGAGGGAGTGGAGGACCTGTTCCATTCTTACCAGGGGCCTGTCATGGCTTCTCACTCTAACTGTAGAGCTCTAGCCCCCTCCATGAGAAATCTCACGGACGATTTGATTCGTAAATTGGCGTCGAGCGGTGGGGTTATGGGAATGAATGTATGTAGTACCTTTGTGGGTAACCCGGACATAAAGAAACTAGACGAGAAAGATTTGGCCGATCATGTAGATCATATTCGCGATCTGGTAGGGACTGACTACGTGGGGTTTGGTTTTGATTTTTGCGACGAGATGAGAGATTTCACGAAGCCCGGGCCCCATCGGAATTACGATTGCATAAAGGGGCACCCCCATTCGGTAGAGTTTTCCGCAGAACTCCTGGCCAGGGGATATAGTGAAGCTGATATGGTTAAACTTATCGGTGGAAATTTCCTTCGATTCTTGGAAAAGACCATAGGATAAGAGTTGAAGGAAAACTAAAAAAGAGGAGGCCGTACATGGAGCAGATATTGACGATATCAGTCAACTCGCATGGTCTCGACCAGCATTTCACAATAAGCGCCTGATGCCATAGACTGCGTAGTGATACGTGGTAGAGAGCCAACTCCATGTTCTGAGAGGAGGCCAGCAGCATGAATTTCACTCTGACCAATCTGATAGCCCTTTATGGCGCTGTAGTTGCCACGCTGGTAGCTGTCGACCAGTTCAAGAAATCGAGGTCTCATGTCGTCGTGACTGTCCAGCGGGTTTGGATCTCCGACTCCGACGGATGCTTCAGCGACGAGGAACTAAGTGTCCAAGCCGCCAACGCCGGGACTCGGACTGTGTGCTTCGGGAGTCTTCCTTCACCGTGCTATGGAAAGAGAGCGATGATTGTCCCGATTCCACATTCAGGCAGCGACGCGTTTCCACACGATCTACAGCCAAGATGAAGCTGCAAGGTTTTCATGAATCCCGTTCGCATCGCAGAGAACCTCAAGAAATCGGGCACGCACGGAATTGTCAATCTGCGAGGCAAATTTGTGGATGAGACTGGGAGGGTGTATTGGAGCTACCGCTTCAGCTTCAATGTCGATAGCCCTCTTCGGGCCGAGAACTAGCCCCCAGGAAGTTCCCGGCGCCAAGACGACCTTCTGGCTGGCAGCCAACGGTCTTGCTTGTATGCCACGCCCTCACGGTTAGCAGAACACGAGTCGCCAGCGAGCAGCATGATACCAACGCCAAGGTCATGCTCCTGCCGGACAACGCCAAGGAGCTCCGTGGGCGTCATGTCGGACTCCTCCTGGCATTGCTGAGCCTGCGCACGCAAGGTTGCAGCGGCCCATCACGCTGATGATCATGAACGGCGGCACGGTGGACCCCTTCTGCTGCAAGCAGGGCGTGGCGGCGTTCCGCCATACGCTGTGCACGTCGCATCCGCACGAAGAACGCCGCTACGGACGGAACCCGCTCAGTACACGGTGCTAACATGCACAGTATGGGCAAGGTGGATGACCGGCCAAGCGTCTTGGACCTCAGTCGCCTGGTTCCAGCACCAGGTTGAAGGCATCCGGCGACAGGGTGACGGCCAGCATCGACTGGACCTCGCCTGCCGGAATGTGGACCTCTCGCGGACCGGCGGCATACGGGCCAACCTGGTAGGGGTCGAATGAGACGACCAGCCCGCTCGGTTCCAGCGACACGCTGGTGAAGTTGTCCGCCGTAGGCGCAGTTCCATCGTCGACGAACTTCTTCAGCGCCTCGTAGTCTGGTCCGTACTGGCGCTTCAAATCTGTGGCACAGTACTGCGAAAGCCACTGCAGGCCTTGCTTCCCGTCGAGGAACAGGCCCTCGGTGTCGATGATCTCACCATCGCTGAGCCTCGCGTTGACAACACGCGTATACGACATGCCGTGTGCGCCACCGGAGTACGTCTCGAACCGGATGCGGACACTGACGAGGTCGTTGGTCAGATAGGGAATCTCGTAGTCGGCGTTCAGGAACCTGCTGTGGTCTGCAAGCCACTGGGCAGCCTCAGAGGGGTTCTCGGCGGCCCATGCGGCGGCGTCGTGAGCGGCATTCTGCCTCACTCCCGCAATGTCCGGGAGTACCATGGCAGCGACAGCCTTGTTGGCCTTCTCGAGAGCGCCCGCAGGCCGGTTGCCCTCGAACTGCGGATAACTGGTTCTCACGGAATAGTTGAGCGTCATGTCTTCCTCGCGGACGGTCCGAACGACGATGGACGGCAGCCCATTCTCGGGTGTGCTGACTGCCTTCGGGCGGCATCCCGCACACGTCACTGCCGCCACTGCCACCGTCAGTACGATCGCCACTGCTCTCTTCAGTCTCATGGTTCCTCCCCTCCGCTGCCATGTCGCCGGACGACACTGACGTTCCAGCACAGTATGGTTCGCCTTTGCACGCACGCAAACGCGCACAGGAGCGCTGGCTTCAGCCCGCGTCGACGAGCCAACCACCGCATTCCGCGTATACTGTTCGAGTGCGCCCCGAGAGGACGCGTGGAGGAAGATGTGCCCTTTGCCCTGACTGCTGTCCTGTTTGGCCTCATCGTCCTGGCGACTCATTTCATCCAGGGGATCACCGGCTTCGGCTGCGCCGTGCTGGCCATGCCGTTCTGCATCCTCCTGGCCGGCATCGACACGGCTCGCCCCGTCCTTACCGTCCTGGCCCTTGTGCTGGACGTCTACCTCCTGGTCGTCTCGTGGAACCACGTCGACTGGCGGCAGTACCTGCGCATCCTTGCATTTGTTCTGCCCGGACTTCCTATCGGCATGGTCGCCTATAATGTCCTGCCACGCACGACGCTGATGCGTATCCTCGCCATCTTCATGGTCGTCGTCGGCGTCCAAGGACTGGTCACGCAGTTCCGGCCGGGCAGAGGTACGCCGCGAACATGGCCTGCATGGCTTCTCGACACCCTGCTGTTCATCGGAGGCGCCATGCAGGGAGCGTTCACCTCGGGTGGTCCACCCGTCATCATCTACGCGACTCAGAAGCTGAAGGACAAAGCTTCGTTCCGCGCCACACTGGTTGCAATCTGGACGACACTCAATATATTCATTATCGTAGATATTGTCGTGCGCCACAAGCTGGCCGGCGTGCCAGGGAGGCTTGTCCTGACGTCTCTGCCGTTCCTTGCGCTCGGCGCCCTGCTGGGAGATGTCGCGCATCACCGCATCAGCGGTGAACGCTTCACCCAGCTCATCTATGGAGTACTGCTCATCTCGGCAGTCTTCATGGTCCTGTAGGAAGCATAATCAACGTATCAGACACATCCAGGAGGCAAGTAACATGATTGCATTCACGAGAGGGGTTCCCGCAACAGAAGCGTTTCCGGTGGAGGCCCTGGGAGAGTGCGCCGCGTCGGCTCTCGCCAAGTACAGCTCACAGATTTTGCAATATGGCTCCTTCCGGGGATTCGGCCCACTGCGTGAGTTCATCGCAGCCGGCCACGGACTCCAGCCCGACCAGGTTCTGCTAAGCCAGGGAGCCCTGCAGATCGTCGATTTCGTGGCCCGTTCCCTCATCACGCCGGGCACGACCGTTTTGGTCGAGCAGCCCTCGTATGACCGTGTCATCAAGGTCCTGCGCCGGGCGGGCGCCACGGTTGTCGGCGTTCCCCTGCAGGAAGACGGCATGGACCTCACCGCCTGTGAGGAACTCATCCGCGAACACCATCCGCTGATGACCTACGTCATCAGCGATTTCCAGAACCCTTCGGGTACAACGATGTCGGAGGCCAAGCGCCGGGCCTTCGCCGCCTTGGCAGAGCAGTACGGCGTGCTCGTCCTCGAGGACCTCCCTTATCGCCGCCTGCGATATGCCGGTGACGACGTTCCCACGATCCAGTCCATGATCCCGCATCGCACCATCCAGTTGAGTAGCTTCAGCAAGCTGCTGTCGCCTGGCCTGCGCGTCGGCGTCGCGTTCGGCCCCCAGCAGTACATGGACCGCCTCGGCAAGACCGCGCAGGATACGTACATCACCCCGTCCCTTCTGTCACAGGCCACGGTCTTCGAGTTCATCGACAGCGGCCTGCTGCCCGCTCAGATCGAGAAGTTACGCAACCTCTACCGCCCACGTCTATCCGAACTGCTTGCCGCACTCGACGCGGAAATGGCTGACCTGGGAACATGGGCCAGACCTGAGGGCGGCTTCTTCGTGGGCGTCATGCTCAACAAGAGTGTCAAAGCCGAAGCCCTCATCGCCAGGGGCCTGGAGAAAGGCATCCAGCTCACAAACGGGCGCGACTTCTTCGCTGACGGGAGAGGGGACACCTTCGTCCGGCTGCCGTTCTGCGCGCTGACCACCGAGGAGATCGACGAAGGAGTCAGAACCCTGGCCCAGGTCGTGCGCTCCCTGTAGCCGGTCCCAGGAACGAGGAGAACCCCATGCCCGAACTACCCGAAGTGGCCAACCTGGCACGACAAATGGACCGGGAACTCCGCGGCAGGCGTGTGGCCGAGGTCGACGTCGTCCAGCCCAGATGTCTGAACGTACCGCCCGAGGAATTCGGGCGAATGCTTGCCCATACGCAGGTGAACCGTGTGACGTCGAGAGGAAAATGGATATTCATGGACCTCGAGCCGGGAGCGACGTTCCTGCTCAACCTCGGCATGGGTGGGGAAGTCCTCTTCCACCACAAGGATGAGCCTTTGCCGGGGAACCGCCAGTCGGCTGTCCTGTTCGAAGACGGCGGTGCTTTCAGCCAGCACTTCTGCTGGTTCGGGTATGTCCATGCGGTCAAGACCGTCGAGCTAGCTTCCCATACCATGACAGCCGCGCTAGGTCTCGACCCACTGGACGACGGCGAATTCACGCTAAACGCGTTCGAAAAGGTGCTGGTAGAGAAGAAGCGGAGCGCGATCAAGACGGTTCTCATGGACCAGAAGAATATCGCGGGCATCGGCAACGTCTACATCCAGGACATCCTGTTCGCCGCCGGACTGCATCCCCTGCGCAAGACCGCCGACGTCACTGCGTCCGAGCGTCGCGCACTCTACGCCGCGATCTGCTCACAGCTTCGGCATGCGCTGGAGTTGGGTGGCCTAGCCTACGAGAAGGACCTGTATGGTCAGCCGGGGCGCTTCACGGAGTTCCTGGTCGGGTACCGCGAAGGCAAGCCATGTCCAACGTGTGGCGCACTCGTCCAGAAGATCCGGACCGGCAGCACGGCGTCGTTCATCTGCCCAACCTGCCAGACGTAACATGACCCAAGATAAGGTGCCGCGCATACGGATGAACGGCAGTACTGCGTCGCGACTCGAAGATGCATACATGACAGCCTTGTGGACCCGCCAGCGGGCGCAGTGGAACCTCTATGCGGGGCGAGCCGGGACCGGAAACGCCTGACACCGGGCTCGACGTCGCCAGGAGTATCATTCGGCGCCCCGCGCCGCAGGACCGCCGCTCAGTCGTCCTGCGCCTGGCCACCCGACGCGACGTCGTACATCTAGATTCCACCATCCGGGCACTGCGCGACCGGCTCGACACGGACGACGGCATGACGCTGTCTCCAGGACAGAGTTTGCGCAGGCCCCTAGCGAAATCGACCTGCAGCTAGTTCATTTCATCGGCCACGACACGCCCGTCGAAGATACGGATTACCCGCTCTGCCTGCGCCCCGATGGCATCGTCGTGGGTTACGTAGATGATCGTCTTGCCGCCGCCATGGAGCTCCTTCAGGAGGTCGACGACCTCCCGGGCGCCCGCGGAATTCAGGTTTCCCGTCGGCTCATCGGCAAGAATAACCGACGGGTCCATCATCATGGCTCGTGCGATCGCGACGCGTTGCTGTTCACCGCCGGACATTTCGACCGGACGGTTGTTCATCCGCTCTTTGAGGCCGACGCGCTCCAGCAGGTCCTCCGCCTTGCTTCTTCCGCCCTTGACCGACCTGGTAGCATAGGAACACGGCAGCAAGACGTTTTCGAGAGCGCTCATCATCGGCAACAGATTGTACGCCTGGAACACGAAGCCCATGTCACGATTGCGTATGGCGGCAAGATCGTTGGCTCGCAGGCCCGATACGTCCCGGCCTTTGAACACGTAGTGACCACTCGTTGGACTGTCCAGACAACCGAGAATATGCATCAGTGTTGACTTGCCCGAACCAGAAGGGCCCATGATGGCCACAAACTCATGCTCTCCGATTTCAAGGGACACACCGGCAAGAGCATCGATCGTCACCGCGCCGATCCTGTAGGTCTTTCGGACGCCGTCAAGCTGGATAAGGTTCATAGGCACCCCCATCGCCTTCCTGCGAACGGGACCGTCTTGAGTCCTTCCTTCGTCGCTGAAGATCGGGTTGCACTTCCTTCTGTGTTGCCGTTTGTCACCTGCGCTGTCATACGATACGACCGTGACGGGACAATTCCACTATTGACACCAATGTATCGACAATGCCGAGTTCATACAAGGTCGCACGTTCCTCCGGGCAGCATCGAAGAGACCATGGCAAGCGCATGCAAAAAGGACTGCGTGCGGTCCTGCAGCAGATTGTGCTGGACCATTCGCAGCCCCTGCCGATCTAACGCTCAGCCCGCCACTGGGAAGGAATCGAGAGGCAGTTATCCACTGCCCCTCGATCTGTGCAGCCTATCAGGAGGTCGCCGGGGCAGGGATGTCAACCGGTACGCTGGTCGTATTGCCCACTTTGTCGATTGCAATGATCGTCCCCTTGATGCCGGTCCTGTTTATCATCATCAATGCATTATCGCCGACAGCCAGCCACATATGCAGTGAACCGTCGTCGAAGGTCAACGTCAGACTATCGCTTGCTTGGACAGTAGTGTTTAGCGTGAAGGTAACCGTATACTGTGGGGCGTCCCTTGGATAGGAGTTGCTCAGCGCAACCTAAACGCTCTGAGCACTCGCCAGCGGAACCGCTCCCGCCACAAGTGTCAGCATGAGGAGTACTGCAAAGATTCTCTGAACCATACGATGCCTCCTATTCAAACCGCAATGCATCGACGGGTTTCAGCCGGGCTGCCGTGCGAGCCGGGTATACTCCGAAGAACACCCCGACAGCGATGGAAAAACCGACAGCAAGAAGGATAGATGAACCAGTTATTGACGTCGTCGTAAATCGGGAAACAATAAAATCCGAACCGAGAACGCTGATCACAATCCCCAAGGCACCTCCTGCAATGCTCAACAGCGAGGATTCAATAAGAAACTGGACAAGAATATCGCGTTCACGGGCCCCAAGTGCCTTCCGGATGCCTATCTCACGAGTTCGTTCCGTCACGGAAACGAGCATGATGTTCATGATACCGATACCACCGACCAGGAGGGAAAGCCCTCCAATAGCCGCAAGTAACGTTGTCAGCGTTGTCATGGACGACGTCAATAATGCTGTCATAGCTGCGACATCCTGAATGCTGAAGTCTACTTTCTTGTGTTTGCGAGTCAGGATGTCGGTAATCTCAGTCGTGACTGCTGAACTCTGAGTAGGGTCGACACACTTGATCGTTGTTCGTTGAACGACATTGTGGACGACACCGAACGACTTCTCTCCGTCTGAGAACGGCAGGACGATTGCAGTATCAACAGAACTTCCCACCGTCTCACCCTTTGCCGTGGCAACGCCGACGACGTTGTAACTCGCGCCGTTTATCCGGATCGGCTGCCCCACTGCAGATTCATTAGGGAACAGGGTTGTCTGAACGGTGGCGCCTATGACAACATTGCGCGTCCGATTGTCGATATCGCTCGTAGAGATCATACGACCATCGGCAATCGTTACATTGTCGACCTCAAAGTACGTCGGTGTCGCGAAGATCCCGGTGCCCGACATGGTGGTATCCCCGTTCTTGATCGTAATATTAGTCTGGTTCGTCGGCGATACAACAATGGAGTAGGTTACTCTTGCCTCGATATACGCCAGGTCTTCCTCCGTGATTTTGGCACCGGATGATACTCCCGACCTTTCTCCGGGGCCACCGGGGCCACCACCACCCATAAGAACATTTGATCTGGCACCAGCTGTCAGATACAGATTGCCGGAGCCGGAACTCTGCATCCTACTTAGAATGCTCTTTTTTGTCCCATTACCAACTCCCATGAGCATGACAACGGCGGCAATACCGATAATAATTCCCAGCATTGTAAGAAACGAGCGCATCTTCGCCGCGAAAATCGCCCGCGTTGCATTCCGAAAACTGTCCCTGAGGTCCATTCTAGTTCCTCTCGTCGGCCACGACACGGCCGTCCTGGATACGGATCACGCGTTCCGCCTGCGCCCCGATGATAGCATCGTGAGTGACATAGATAATCGTCTTCCCGTCTGCGTGCAATTCCTTCATGATGTCAAGGATCTCTCGGGCCCCCTTGGAGTTGAGGTTGCCGGTTGGCTCATCGGCAAGAATAACCGGTGGGTTCATCATCAGTGCCCGGGCGATGGCGACGCGCTGCTGTTCTCCACCCGACATCTCAACAGGGCGATTGTACATGCGGTCCTTGAGTCCAACACGCTCCATCAGTTCATGAGCGCGAACTTTCTCGTCTCTCCCGCTCATTATATGTGTGGAATAGGTGCATGGAAGAAGGACATTCTCCAGAGCGCTCAGGTGCGGCAGCAAATTGTAAGCCTGAAACACGAATCCTATGTCCCGGTTGCGAATATGGGCAAGATCATTCGATCGAAGCTCGGAAACATCATGGTCCTCGAGACGATACGCCCCGGAGGTCGGGGTGTCCAGACATCCGAGAATATGCATCAGCGTCGATTTTCCAGAACCGGACGGTCCCATGATAGCCACGAACTCATGTTCGCCGATGTCAAAAGAAACGCCGGCAAGAGCATCGATCGTAACGGTACCGATCGTGTAGGTCTTGCGGATATCGTTGAACTCGATCAGATTCATGGATTACCGGCCGCCTGAGAGAAAGAAGCTGCCGCCTCCGCCGTTTGTTGTGGTCGTCGATGAAGAAGACGTAGTAGTGGTGGTCGCACTCGCCGTGCGCAGGATACGATCCCCTGCTTTGAGGCCCGAGATAATCTGGACATAGACATCGCCTTCAATGCCCGTTTTCACCTCTGTCCTGGTGGTCATCGTCTTTTTGTCAGCACCCGTCGTTATTACCATCACGTAGTTCTTGCCGTTTTCTGACAAGATCGATTCGACCGGGACAGCAAGAACTCCTTTTGCAGACGACGTCGTAATCGACGCATCGGCAGTCATGCCGGCAACCAGCGTAGTGGGGGGATTGGTGAACTGGATCTTGACGGCATATGCGTTGACGCTACTCGAAGTCGCCACCAACGTAGTTCCAACATACGTGACCTTGGCCTTGAATGTCTGGTTGGGGTAGGCATCCATTGTCACCGATGCATCCTCCCCGGCTTTGACGTGCAGAACGTCGAGTTCATCAACATATGCCTGGACATTCCATCCGCTTGTGTCGGCAATCACCGTCGCAGTGGTCGCAGTGGTCGCACTGGTCGCACTGGTCGCCTGATCGCCGACCTGGACGTTGAGCGACGTGATGACACCATTCCACGGAGCCTTCACCACATAATTGTCGGATGTCAGTTGCGTGGCCTGCAATGACAGTTCTGCCTGTTTCTTCTGCTCCTGTAGTAATTCGAGCTGCAGTGCGGCCTTGCGGGCCGTCTCACTGAACCCGGCAAGATTGGACTGTGCAAGCGTCACCGCAGCTTTTGCCGAGTCGACATCCGCTTGGAGCACGGTCACGTTATTTGCCTGTGAGTCAACCGTCTTCTGGTTCTCCGCAAGGTTCTCCGCAAGGTTCTCCGCAAGGTTATTCTTGGCAGCCGTTACAGCCCGTTCATCCTGGTTCACCTGCAGTTGAGCAGCCTCCAGCTTGAGGTCGCTCTGTGCAACCGAGGTGTCGGCAGCAGCACTTGCATTCGCACTTTCGAGAGAAAGCCGTGCACTGTCGACCTTAGCCAGGTCTGCAGTGGTTTCCGCAGTGGTTACTTTAGGATCTGCCGCGTCTGTCACAAGCTGATTCTCGGCCGCGGTCAAGTTGAGTTGAGCTTGCTGAACAGCAATATCAGGCTGCGACACCGACGACGTGCTGGAGTCCTGAAGGTACTTCAGGTTGGCCTGATCAGTCGAGAGGGTTTCTTCAGACCTCGTCACCGCTTCTTGCAGGTTGGCGGCAGTTGTGGCAGCTGTGGCACTGGCAGTTGTGGCGCTCGTGTTATATACTGTTGCATTCTTCAAGTTGTTTTCTGCCTGAAGCTCCTGAATCTGTGCCTGCTTCACCGCAGTTTCCAACTGCGTTTTTGTCGCCGTAAGGTCTGTTGTGTTCGCTGTCTCGATGTTGAGGAGACTCGTTTGGTAGGTGGACTCGGCTTGAGCCAGCTGGTTGTCACGTGCCGCCGAGTCAATGCGAACGATGACCTCTCCTGCTTTGACGTAGTCCCCTACCTTCTTGTAGACCGCGGTGACGGTCCCCTGAGCCTGTGCCGTCAGCGTTGCGGAACGTAAGGGAGCCACGGTTCCAGAGACCGTCGTAAGGGTAGCGACATCGTGTGGCGCCACGACATAGACGGACGATGCTCCGCCCCTCCTCGCTGCCAATGCTGAGGCTGCTTTCTTGGCAGCCAGCACTTTCAGTCCTACCACGACGATCGCCGCAACGACCACCAGTGACACGACCGAGACAATGACTCGCCGACTCTTTTTGCTCATGTTTCCTCCAGTGGGCGCCTGCGCCCGCATCTATTGACCAACGCGCTCACTGCGCAGCGTGACCACGTTGGATTCGTGATGTACTGTAACAACCAGGATTTAAGGATGGATTAAGAAGCACGCCCCGTCCCCCGCGATCAGGTGAATCTGACAATGAAGTCCGTGCCGGCTTCGGCGCTGCTGGTGACGACTACATGCCATCCATGAAGATCTGCAATCTTCTTCACAATCGCTAATCCAAGCCCAAATCCGCGCTGCGTACGCGATGCATCAACCTGATAGAACGGTTCAAAAACATGCGACAGATCGTCGGGAGCTATGAACCCGCGGGAATTCCCGACGTGCAGATCGGTTGCATTGAGCACGACGCTCACCGTACCGCCCGGCGCATTGAACTTGACAGCGTTTTCGATGAGATTGTTGACAAGCTGGCGCAGCAGCAGGCCGTCTCCCTCAACCGTCACCCCTTCACCGATTGTCGCCTGCATCGTCAGTTCGTGCTCTTTACAGCTTTCCACGTTCTGGCTGGCCACTGCAGTCACAAGGGCAGTCAGGTCGACCTGTCCGAGGTCGACTTTCGCTCGGTCCAGCTGGGCAACCTCGAGCAGTCGCTCAACGAGGAGCGAAGCGTATTTCACCTGTCCTTTGGCAGCCATGATGCCGTCCCGGTATTCCCCCGTCTTCATGGCGACGTCTAGCGAGGATGATATGCTGGCCAGCGGAGTCCGCAGTTCGTGGCTGGCATCCTGCGTGAACTGCTCGAGCCGGTCCTGCGACTCGTGGACAGGACGAAGTGTATGCTTCGAGAACGACAGCCCAAGCAGGTAAGTCAGGATGCCCATCACCAGCGTAACGACCAGCATCTGGACCAGCTTCAGTCCAAGGTCTCGAATCCCCTGACGCGTGCGTCCGGCAAGCTGGATGTACCCGACGACACGGCCGTCGCGTCGAATGGGCTGCGTTACGATGGCACTCGATTCGTCGACGGGCCTCGGCGTCACGAATGGGTCGACGGGACCAGAGCCGGATCCAGCAAACATGTCTCCCTGGTATAGAACCATGCCGTCCGGCGCCAGGATGCGGGTGAAGGGCCGATCTATGTACGAAAGCCACTCGCTTGCCGACGACAGGTCGGTCTGCCCCTGACTGTTGGCCAGAATACGAGTTACGCGGTCATTAAGCACGATCGTGGTACGGTAGTTGCCGATGATCACGTCGCTGGTGGCGAAAACCGTACCGCTGATGAGGATCAGCCCACACACCAGCCATGTGAACTTCAGGGCAAGGCGCTGTTCCAGCGTCAGCTTCGTCGTTCGTTGCCTGGTCTGAAGGTGTCGCATGCGCTGCTCCAGCATCACCGGATGACATAGCCCTTGCCCGGGACAGTCGCAATAACCTCCCGGCCAAGCTTTCGCCGCAGGTAGGCGACGTGGACGTCGACTGTCTGAGAGAACATGAGTTCATCGTACTCCCCCCAGACCAGCTCGATGATCTCGAGACGTGTCTTGGCGATGCCGCGGTTGAGCGCAAGAAACTCCAGCAGCGCATACTCGCGTGGCGCAAGCGCCACGACCTTGCCGTCCTTGCGGACCTCGTGCGTGTTGGTGTCGACCGAGATATCGCCTAACTCAACGACCGGACTACGGGTCTCGCCGCCACGGCGAAGCAGCGCGCGCATGCGCGCGAGCAGCTCCTCGAGGTCGAACGGCTTGGTAAGGTAGTCATCGGCACCACTGTCCAGGCCGGCCACGGCATTCTTGTGTCCAATCCTGGCAGTCAGCATGAGAATGGGCATGGTGCGTCCGGCTTGCCGCAGCTGCCGGCAGACTTCCAGCCCGTCCATACGCGGGAGGTTGAGGTCGAGAACGACGAGAGCATACTCCTCAGTCAGCCCCTGGTGCAGCCCCGTCTCGCCGTCAAAGGCCAGGTCGACGCTGTAGGACTCTGTCTCCAGGTACCGCCTGATGTTCTGGGCGAAATCCTGCTGGTCCTCAACGACAAGAATGTGCATTCGTCTCTCCTCTCACGTCTGTCATTGTACCAGCATGCCCTAAGAACGGATTAAGGCGGTACACCTCGACGATCGGAGCCGTGTCAAGCCGTACGCCCCACGCTCGGTCCGCAAAGCGCCGGCGGCCAGGAGCCTTCGTTGAACTTTCTTCACCATTGCAGACCATGGTGTCAGGATGTTATCCACCACCGAACCGCATGAGCCGGACGGCCGCTGTGGTCACGGTATCTGGTTGCACGCGATCACCAGACTCGGCCGGCTAGACTGCTTGTCGCGCACCCTTCAAGGAAGTGTACTATGATCCCACGACTGATGAACCTTGTCGCCCCCAAAGTCAACATCCTCGGTGGGCTGCTGGGCTTCCCTCTGCAGCTGCTTCTCGGCGAGGCACTGTTCATCCTGTATGACGTCGCCCTGTAAGGCACAGATCGGCACCTGAAGCATACGCACTCATCCCGTACGAGTCTGCCATATCTCCCGCTGGACTACGTCGTCTTCTTCGAGGTGATGGGCTGATACACGGATATCTTTGATACTAAGATTTCTTTTATCAAAGATATTTTGAATAGACAAGCATTTTACAGTTGATTCTTTTCCCCTACATATACAAGCATCTCTGTAAAGAATTCTCGAAAAGGTGTTTTTAATAGAAATCCAACCTGGTTTTTAAGAGGGATAAGCTTGTAAAGAATTGCCTTAAACTGGTTTTGATTGCCCATAATCTCCTCAAAACGAGCAATCGTCATTTTATTGATATATGTGATTTGTTCTCTATTATCCACTACACCAAAACGAAGATCAATTCTTTTTTCAGCTGATTTTGTTTCTAAAGCAAGTTTCTTATAAGCATTGATTAAAACGGGCTCAGGAAAAAGAAGATGAACATACGGAATCCCAATAAGATCAGTGAGATGGGCCCCATATGGATGAAAATAAGGTGGAGAATTAATAAATACTTTACCATATCGTTTTAATACTCTACTTACCTCTTTTAAGACGACTTCAGGCTTTGAAACATGTTCAAAAACATCGTTCATTACGCACATATCAAAAGAAGCATTCTGAAAAGGCATTTCTTCTGCATTAGCAACTATAAAATCTATATCTTTTGCATTTTTGGAAGACGCAAAATCTCTTGCTTGAATTATGAACCTTTCTTCCGTATCTATCCCTATCAATTTTCTTGCTCCATTGAGCGCATAAAATGCGGTTTTCCCACCACTACCAGCTCCGATATCAAGAATGGTTTTGCCCTGTATCTCTCTAAGCAAATCTATTTCAGGAAGGTAATAATTACTTAACCTCTTTGACTGCTCAAATTCCCATTCTGCAAATGTTTCCTTCCCTTCATCTTCGAGATTAAATGGATGAATTGGCCTTTTAAAACACTTATTCAGTGCAATGACAACTTCTACGCCTATGCTACTTTTGTATTTCATCTTCCTATTATATCCATCCTTTTATTAACCAACCTTCATCGATTGCCATATTCATTGCACCGTCTTCGTCAGTGTGAGCTCCTTCAAAATGCTTCTTGACACCGACTGGAGCTCTTCGCTAGTCAGCACCTTGTCCACGCGTGCCTTGACGTTGTATCGTTTGATTCCGGAGATACCGATATATCATCGACAGAGACAAGCCTGCCGTCGAGCATACCGTACGGGAGTAACGCTTCACTGGAAGTGGACATTCGTGGCCTTCCTTCAGGGTCATTAGTCTCCACATATATGTATAGACAATCCCGAATGGAATTCAACGGTCCTAACGAACCATCAGTTCTTCTATCGCTTGCGCACGATAACGTGATCACCGTGTTGCCTGGCACCCCACTCGTCTACACCATCCCCGCCCGTGCGAAGCTGAAGTAGTCCTGGCGGGCGCGGCCCACGATGATGTGGTCCAGGACGCGCACACCGACATACTTGAGGGCCTGGGTAATCTTGTTGGTCGTGTCGATGTCCTCCTTGCTGGGGTCGCACTCTCCGCTGGGGTGGTTGTGCACGAGCACGACGCGGCTGGCGTGGTGGATGCAGGCTTCGCGGACGATGTCGGCAGGGTCCACGACGCTGGCGCTGATGCTGCCCCGACTGACCTCGGCGTCTTTGATGACCTTGTTGCGGATGTCCAGCAGGACGACATAGAAGAACTCCTTGCCGGCGTCACGCAGTTGTGGCGTGAACCGGTCGCAGACGTAGTCGATGGCATCCTCGGCGCTGGTGACCCGTTTCATCGTGGACGCAGGGCCCTGCTGTAGGCGCTTGCCAATTTCGATGGCCGCCTTGAGTTCGACCGCCTTGGCGAGGCCGACGCCGCGCACGTCGCAGAGGTCCTCGACGCTGGCCTGGTCCAGCTGGCCCCAGCCACCGAACCGGTTGAACACGTCGCGACCCAGCTCCTCGGCGCTCTTACCGTGGCTGCCCGTCCTGAACAGAATGGCCAGCAGACGTGCGTTGCTCATCGTGTCGGCTCCACGCTTCGCCAACTGCTCGCGGGGACGTTCATCGATCGCCCAGTCTTTGATGGAAACGTACGTGCGCTCGGCGTTGACGCGCAACTGGACTTCCTTGCGGACAGCATTGCAGGCCCCGCTGCTGACAAGGTCCAGCACCTGCACGATGGCCATCCCTTGCGGCTCTTCTACCCGCCCGCCGTCTGCATCACGGAACCAAGTCCCCGCTTTGGACCACATTGGATACATTGCCCTCTGGACGAGATACGCAACAGCTTCCTCGCGTTTCGATATATCCACCTACTCCCCCTGTACCGTTTTCGTGAGTTCCGCTCACACCAGCACAAGGTAGCACCGTCCCCGGGACACGCAACAGCGGCGATCCCTGCACGTCGTCCCCACGGAAGCGGGAACCCACACAAACATCCAAGAATGGATTCCCGCATACGCGGGAATGACGAACCAAAGGATCCTTGCTCGGCGACACCGGCTCCGAAACAGTACCAATCCGCGGCAAGTCCTCATCGCCGCCAACAGCCAGCAGCAACCTGTCAGCCTGTGAAGTTCTCCCAGCACACGAGTTCGTCCAGTGGCTTGCGTGGACCTGGCCGGTGCGGATGACTCTCGTCGGGGTACCCCAGAGCGAGGATGATGACGACGGGGTTCCCCGATGGTATGTCAAGCAACGCACGGACCTCGTTGCCATCGTAGTTGCCAAGCCAGCATGTTCCCAGACCCATCGACGCAGCCTGCAGGGTTACGTGGTCCAGGGCGATGGTGATGTCGACGACGGCTCCGTCGTACCGGTGACCGATGTTGTACCCCTCACCGTTCATGCAGGCAACGATGAGGACCGCCGCCTGCTCCACAAACTGCTGTCCACCGATGGCGTGGACCATCGACCGTATAGTCGCACGATCACGTACAACGACCAGCTTCCACGGCTGCAGGTTGCTGCCCGAGGGAGCCAGCCTCGCCGCTTCCAGAACCTCCGCCAGCTTGTCTTCTTCGACCGGCTGGTCCTTGTAGTGTCGTACGCTGTAGCGCTTCTCGATTGCCTCAAGTATCATCGTAGACCTCCACCATGCTGATACCTTGATATTCTAGCTGCCAGTCAGACTTGTTCAACGAGCCAAGTGTCACGATTGGCATACTCTTCAATAGTCGCGACTGTATGCTGGGCGGTTTGTCAACGTATACAACGATCTAGGCCAGATGATCTCTCCGTCGTTTCCCCGAAGACGGGGACCCACGAGTAAGGCCAAGGATGGATTCCCGCATACGCGGGAATGACGGACACAGGAGACGAGCCCGGGAATGAAAGATCGGCAGGTGGAGTCTTGGGAATTGGCAGTATACTAAGCTCATGAGACTACTGCATACCGCCGACTGGCATGTTGGAAGCACACTCGCTGGGCTGGACAGGTTTGACGAAACAGGGAAGCTGCTGGACGAGCTGTTTGCCGCTGCGCAGACCGAGAAGGTGGACGTAGTGATCGTCGCGGGTGACGTGTTCGACAATCCGATGCCTAGCAATATCAGCCAGAAACTCGTCTTCGACTTCTTTGCCCGCCTCAGCAGCGCGGGCATCCGCTCGGTCGTCCTGGCCGGCAACCACGACGGACAGGTGTTCGTTCCCAGCAAGAGCCTGCTGAGTCTGGGGACGGCAGCCGTCTTCGAGAAGCCGTCTGGTGAGCAGTATCAAGTCGGGTTCCGTTCGCGCGCCGACGAGCCCGTCGTCGTGACGGCACTCCCGTACCCCCACGAACGCGTGGTCATGAAGCTGAATGGAGCAGGCGACGACGTTCAGGGCGACTACACCGGCAGTGTCAGCACGTTTATCCGGTGGCTTGCCGGGCAGATGCATGCATCCGACATCAACGTCTTTGCCGCCCACCTCATGATCGCTGGTGCCCAGCTGACGGACACGGAACGCCCCATGTCGGTCAGCCCATTCTTTGCCGTCCCTGCGCAAAGCCTGCCGTCTTCGACGATGTACAACGCCCTTGGCCACGTCCATCGCCACCAGCAGCTGGTGAAGGCGCCCGCACGCTCGGAATACTCCGGCAGTATCTTCCGCGTCAACTTCAGCGAGGAGGGGACGCCGAAGGGGTTCAACCTCGTGGACGCGGACACGAAGGGCAATCTCACCGTCCAGTTCTGTGAGCTGAAATCCGCCATCGAGCTGCACAATGTCGAGTGTGCGGTCGACGACTGGGCCAGCCGCCTGGAGCCGTACAGAGACCGTGGATACACGAAGGCGCGCATCCATGCCGACGACCCGCCGTTCAACCTGCAGGGCGAGATACGCGCTGTCTGCCCGTGGGTCGTCAAGGTGGAGTTCCTGCGTTCCGAGGCTGAGGCGACGACCCGTCCGACCATTGAGGCACTGGCAAGTACAAGCTTCGAGACCGTGCAGTCGATGTACCGGGCATACAACGGGGACGCCACAGAAGACGTCATAAAGGTGGTCGGTGAATTGTTCCAGGAGGTGACCCATGCGGATACAGACGCTTGAAGTCGAAAACTTCATGCCCTACCGCGACCCGGTCACCTTGGACTTCCACGACCTGTCGCTGTTCGCCATCGTAGGAGAAACTGGTTCGGGCAAGTCCTCGATCGTCGACGCGATCTGCTATGCTCTCTATGGACGCATCCCACGCATCCGGACAGAGAACGGCCAGCGCGAGAACGTCATCAGCCGCGGCGCCAAGCAGTTTCACGTCGCCCTCACGTTCGACCTTGGTGGCGCGACGTACAGGATCATCCGGCAGGGAACAGCCACGAGGGAGGACGTCCAGGTTTTCAAGGACGGCGACCAGCTCAACCAGCTCCTGAAGAAGAAGGACGCCGACCGCTACATCGAAGAGACCCTTCTGCACATGAACTTCGACGTCTTCACACGCATCATCGTTCTGCCGCAGGGCCAGTTCGACCGCTTTCTGAAACCCGACACGCCCCGCGCGCGCAGGGATATCCTCATCTCGCTGCTCAACCTGGACATCTACGAGCACATCGGCAAGGCGGCCGGCACCCATGCGGGGACGCTGATGGGCGAACTGGGCGGCCTGGACCACGACCTGGCGGGTATCGACCAGAACGCCATCACCGACGAAGCTATGGGTCTCCTGGACCACGCCGTCACAGACGCCGGATACCAGGTCGCGCTGCTCCAGGAACAGCTCAAGGCTGACGAGCTGGCACTGGCCATGATGGAACAGCGGGCGTCAAAGGCACGGCAGCTGGCGAAGCTTCAGGGACAGCTTGGGGCCCTTCGCGACAAGGCGGACGCGGTCGCCAGCGACCGCTCGCGCCTTGCCACCAGCCTCGCTCTTGCATCGCTGCAGCCGTCACTGGCCAATTGGGCGCGCCTGGCTGCTGAACTGGAGAAGCTGATCGCCGACCGTGACAAGGCGTCTGCCGCTGTCACAACCACACAGAAGGCTCTCGAGACTGCGCAGGCCGTCCGTGCCGATACCTCCCTGCGTGCAGGCGAGGCCGCATTTGCCGAGAAACTGGATGAGATCTCCTCTGCGATTGCGCGCCTGAGCGACCTCCAGCCATTTGCCGCCCGGCTGGAGGAACTCCAGCACAAGACCGATTCTGCCACGAACAAGGCCCAGGGACTCGAACACAGCATCACACAACTGAATGAGACCATGAAGGTACAGGACGAGAGCCGGATCCAGCTCCAGGAAGCGCTCGCCAGGGCGCGCGACGCGTCAACACAAGCCGAAGACGCGTTCGAACGAGCACGCTCAGACAACGCCGCAGTCGTCGTCCAGCAGGGCCTCAGGCCAGGCGACACCTGCCCGGTGTGCGGTCATGTCGTAGAAGAACTGGTCGCGCATGCCGAGCATCTGGACTTTGCTCGCTTCAAGACAGTCCGTGATGAGGCGCGCAAGAGTTCTGAACACTGCCAGGACAATCTCACGGTGCATGAGAAAAAATCTGAAGCGGACAGAGTCCGGCTCGAGGAACTGGCCAGACAGCTGACCGTTCTGAAGACCGAAGACAAGGACGACCAGCATGAAGCGCACGAACTGACCCTGCGCCTGCTCATGGACCCGACGGTTGCCCGCGAAGGCAGTAGCAATCCCGTGGCGTTCCTCCGTATGCGACTCACGCAGCTGCGAGGGCAGGAGACGACGACCCGCACGGCGCAGAAAACGATCGTCGCACAACTCGAAGAACAGCGCCGAAAGGAAGAAGCCGTCCGCACGCAGTTGGCCGGGTTCCAGACAGAGGCTGCCGCGCTGGAGGGCCAGCGCAGACAGGCGGAAATCCAGCATGAAACGCTGCAGCGTGACCTGCTAACCCAGGCCGGCACACACGGGTTCGACTCTATCGCGTCGATGAAAACCGCCGTCCTCCCTGCCGACCAGCTCGTCGCACTTCAGGTGTCGGTGAGGCAGTACGACCACGACACCGCTGCCGCGACTGCGCAGGTGGAAATGCTGGAGCAGGAGCTCGGCCCCGATCTGCCATCGGAGGCGGACCTCGAAGCAGCGCGCGCCGCACGTGAGACTGCCGCCACGGACTTCGCCCGCGCACAGGAGGACCTGACAGCCGCCCGCCGCAGTAAGGATGACCTCCTCGCCCGCCGAGCATTCCTCGCCGACCGCCTGGCCCGCAAGGAACAGGTAACGCGCTTGCTGTCCACCTACCAGCAGGTCGCCCGTGACTTCGGCAGCAAGGGTATGGTGGCGTTCGTCAGCAGCGGCATCCTCGAACAGCTGCTGGTGACGGCAAACGACCATTTGCGCATTCTGAGCAAGGGACGCTTCGAGTTGCTGCTCGACGAGGGCGACCAGATGATGGTGCAGGACTCGTTCAGCTCCTCTGGACCGCGAGATGTCGCCACGCTGTCCGGGGGGGAAACCTTCCTCGCTTCTCTTGCACTGGCTCTGGCCGTCAAGGACCTGCTGTCGACGAGCGTGGACTTGGACAGCTTCTTCATCGACGAGGGCTTCGGAACACTGGACGAGACCACTGTCCAAGGTGTCGCCGATGTCCTGGAGTCCCTGCGCCGAGACGGTTCACTCGTCGGCATCATCACCCACAGGGCGGACCTCGTGGAGCGCTTCGAAACAGTCCTCCAGGTGACGAATCAGAGTGGTTCGGCGCACATCGCGCGTCGGGAGATGGCATGATGCGTATCCGTCCCGACTACTGGCAGAGCGTCTACACCGGTTCCACGGAGGTCGCATTGACTGACCAGAAACGTTCCTATGAGGTGGTGCCGACCACCGAATGCCGCGACCTTGACCACTGGGCAGCCGTTCGCGTGCCCGACGAGGCGTTCGCGGAAGTCGACACCGTTCGTGTCGCGTTCGTCGACGGCGTGCGTCGTATCGACATGCACGGCATCATCGACGGCAATCCGCCATACTATGGCGTCTTCGGTTCTGTGGCCGCGGGCTGCATGCAGATGTGCGGCTCCCACGCCCACGACGTCACCGAGGCGCTGTGCGACGAGGCCGTGCGGCACTACTTCGTGACCAACGCGCCCGACCCGGACACGAAGACGCTCAAGCTGGCGAGCGATGCGTCGTGTCCGTTCGACGTCGAATATGAGATTCGCAGCGCCGCAAGCCATGACCCGGGCGACTTCGGCCAGGAACTCAACAACCTCATGCAGGAGCTAGAACACGATGTCGCGCAGAAAGAAGTGGACCGCCCGGACGTGCAGGCAGTCGTGACAGACGGTCCCATCCCGTACGAACACCGCCTGGCCGCCGGGACCGGCAAGCTGGCAGGCATCATCAAGAACGTCCAGGAGGCCTACCTCCAGCGCGAACAGTTCGCGACGGTGCTCAGCCTCAAGACCGCCGAACGGACCCCAATCTTTGAGATCCGCTATCCGGAAAGCAGGGGCAGCAGCAAGATGAGCTTCTTCCTGCGCCTTCAAGCGGTCACACCCTTCACCAGCCAGATGGCCAACCTGGTCCGTATCGAGCTTCCTGTCATGGGGCTGACCGAGGCGATACACCTGGCCAACCTCGCCTCCGCTATCGCGGTGCACTACTCAAGCAACCTGTGGGGCGACACCAGGGCGCCGCAGAACCTGTATCCTGTGGGAGCACTCGAGACAGCGCTGAAGAACCGGCTTGGAGATCAGCGCTTTCTGCGCAGCGTCATCATGCGGACGCTCGCCGCTGATGAAACACTGGCGCCAAAACTAGCACAGGCTCCTCCACGTGAGCCATGAACCACCCGACGTCGTCGAACAGGAGCACGGCCCATACTGTGATACCGCAGAATCATGGTTCTAGCCTTGACATGTCCCGCCTCCCGAGCATGATTCATAAGGTTATGAACTCGGGCTGTCAGTACGCCCGGGCAGCGTTTTGGTTTCCTGGGAGGTAAGAATGGGTACAATCAACAGTGCAGATACTGCACTCGTGCTGGTCAGCGCAGCGTTCGTCTTTATTATGACCCCGGGGCTTGCCTTTTTCTATGGCGGTCTCGCGCGGCGCAAGAATATGTTGTCTCTTGTGCTGCAGAGCTTCATCGCCATGGGCCTCGTGGGCCTCGTCTGGTTCTTTGGCGGGTTTTCCTTGGCGTTTGGACATGACATCGGCGGCGTCATCGGCGGGTTGGAATTCTTCGGACTTCGTGGTGTGAGGATGACGCCCAGCACTGCATATGCGACGACGATCCCCTTCCTCGTGTTCTTCCTGTACCAGATGATGTTTGTCATCATCACGCCGCCTCTCATCACCGGCGCCTTCGCAGGTCGCATGAAGTTTGCAACCTATCTATGGTTCATCGTGATCTGGGTTCTGCTAATCTACGCCCCCGTGGCGCACTGGGTCTGGGGCGGAGGCTGGCTGCAGAAGATGGGCGTCGTCGATTTTGCGGGAGGTATCGTCATCCATCTGACGGCGGGGATAGCCGCTCTGGCCTCGGTATTCGTCATCGGAAAACGCAAGTTTACCAAGAATGAGAGCCTTGCGCCGAGTAATATCACCTATGTCGCCCTTGGCACGGCTCTGCTGTGGTTCGGCTGGTTCGGCTTCAATGGCGGCAGCGCATATGCCGCAAACGGCGTTGCAGCGTATGCGTGGGTCAACACCATGCTGGCCGCCGCTGCTGGCATGATGACCTGGCTGTTTGTGGACTGGAAGACCCACAAGAAAGTCAGCGTCGTGGCTCCGCTTGTCGGCGCCGTGGTCGGCCTGGCCGCCATCACCCCCTCCTCGGGCTATGTCCTCCCATGGGCTGCAGTCATCATCGGCATCACAGCAGGACTGATCTCCTTCTTCGTGGTTGCACTGCTACACAAATGGCATGTCGACGATGCCTTGGACGTGTTTGCCTGCCACGGCATCGGCGGTTTCTTTGGTCCCATCTACACCGGCATCTTCGCCCAGAAAGCCGTGAACGGCATCTCCGGCCTGATCGAAGGAAACTGGCACCAGTTCGGCGTCCAGATCCTAGCCGTGGTCGTCGTCTCTGCCTATGCTTTCCTCATCACAATGGTTATCCTCAAGGTCATGAACGCCATCCGCCTCATGCGGGTCAGCGAGGCTGTGGAAGCCCACGGACTGGACATGGGAGAGTTCGGCGAGCAGGCATACTAGATCTCACATATCAGTTGTTCTACTGTCAGGCGGGTGCATCTGCGCCCGCCTTTTCTGCATCCCGCCTCGTGTGTCTCATCAGCCGGCATGACGCCGCATCATGGGATATACTGGCAAGATAACCATGTGACTGGAGGAAAAATGCCACATTCAGACCGGCCGAATGTTTACAGCGTGCATGGGCCGAGTCGTGTCCGGCTCCTGGTGTTCCCGTGAAGCCCGCAGCACTGCACATCACTACACGGCAGGCAACCGACTTCGCGCTGGCATGGGGCGGCATCTCGCAGCCGTTCGGCGAGCCGCTTGCGGGCATCCGCGCCATGGTCGCCGTCCAGGCGCAGTATGCCGCCTCCATTCCATTTGCCATCCACGCGCGCTGCCCATCGGCCCCGCGCACGTGGACCGACCATGCGCTTGCACGCGAGCGCTCGCTTGTCAAGACGTGGTGTCTGCGCGGAACCCTGCATGTGCTGGCGGCCGAGGACCTCGCCCTCCTGGTCGGCTCATTCGGCGAACGGTACCACCTCGCGGTCAAGCGAGTGATGCTGCGCATGTGTGACATGGACCCGGTCGCATGGCATCGTGTCGAGCAGAACGTCCTGCATGCGCTCGCGGGGGGACCTCTGGGCCGTACAGCACTCCACGCAGCCGTCCCTCTACTTCGGGACGTTCCGTGGGCAGGCTGGGGTGAAGACGTGAAAGGACTTGCGTACCAGGGAGACCTCCTCATGGTCGGCACCAAGGGCGTGCGACCCGTTTTCGCCCGCCGCGACACGTGGCTGCCCGACCTGCACTTCCGTCCACGCACGCGCATCAAGTCCCTCGAGGAGCTGCTGCTCCGCTACCTGCGGACGTTCGCCCCGGCGACCCTCAGCGACTTCGCCCATTGGGCGGGTCTGCCTGCAGCAACGGTGCGCGACACCGCCACCCGGGCAGGCGGGCTCCTGGTACCCGTGGCGGTCGAGGGCCGTAGCTCGCCCCTGCTGGCTCTGACGGAGGACGCGGACGTCCTCCAGAAGCCTCTGCCCGACGTTCCTCCGGTCACCCTCCTGCCCAAGTTCGACGCCATGCTTCTTGCCTGGAAAGATCCGTCTCGCGTTCTGGACGGCGGAGACCATGGTGCCGTGTTCCGTCCGGCAGGTCAGGTCGAGGCCGCGTTCCAGCGTCTGGGCGCCTGGACAGGGGCGCGCAGCACAACGGTGACCTGGCAGGACGGACTTAGTGGAACAGGCGCGCGATGTTTCCGACCACGACGCCGACCCACAGGAAATCGGCGTCGCTCCAGGTCGTATTCAGCGTGCTCAGCTGTGGCCCAAGCAACGGCAGCAACAGCGCGGGCAGGATGCTGATGATGACGCCATTGGCGAATCCACCGATGACCGCGCCCTTGCGCCCGCCTGTCGCATTGCCGAAAATGGCAGCCGTCGCACCGGTGAAGAAGTGCGGCACAAGGTTCGGGATGATGATCGGCAGGTGCAGCACCTGCAAAAGAAACATACACAGAACGCCGGCGGCCAGTGACGACAGAAACCCGATCATCATCGCCGTTGGCGCCTTTGGGAACGTGATAGCAACGTCGAGTGCCGGTTTGGCGTTGGGAACGATCTTCTCGCCGATCCCCCGGAAGGCGGGCGTGATCTCGGCCAGTGTCATATTGACGCCGATAACAATGATGGCCATGCCAGCGGCGAACGTCATCGCCTGGACAAACGCAAAGACCAGTGGATGCTGGGTGACCCCCAGTGTATCCTGCACAAAGGTGGAGCCCACTTTCAGCGTGACCGCCATGAAGAGGACCGTCATGACCAGTCCCGAGGAGATCAGCGAATCGCGCAGGAAATCGAGTCCTTTGGGCAGCCTGATGTCCTCGGTCGACTGAGTCCTGTCGCCGAACCACTTGCCCAGCAATCCAGCTACGATATACGACAGCGACCCGAAATGGCCCACGGCGACCTCGTCACCTCCCATTACCTCCCGCATCAACGGTTGAGCCAATGCAGGCATCAGGGTCATGACCATGCCCAGAAGAATGGAAGCCACAACCGTGACCCAGACACCGGCCATGCCGGCGGCCGTCAGCACGGCGACCAGCAGGATAGCCATATAGAGTGTGTGATGACCGGTGAGAAAGATATACTTCCACTTCGTCACCCGCGCCAGAAAAACATTGAACAGGAAACCGAAGATCATGACCCATCCGGGCTGCGAACCAAGGATTTTGAGCGCAATCGCGATGACGGCTTCGTTGTTGGGCAGGACGCCTCGAATATGAAACCCGAACTGCAGCATCTGTCCCAGATAGTTCAGTGAGCCGATGACTGTGGCTGCGCCGACACCGAGCACCAGGAAGCCGACGATCGTCTTGACAGTGCCCATCAGCACTTCACTGAACGATTTGTGCAGCACGACCAGGCCGACGAGTCCGACCATACTGACCAGCACCGCCGGCGTGCCCAGAAAGTCCCTGATGAACGTGAATACTGACTGCATCCCTGTCTCCTCCACGTGTCAACGTCTACAGATTGTCGCCAATGCACCCTCTGGGCATAGATTCCTATTGTACAGGCGCTGCTGCCCTCGGCAACCGTCGAGTTGCATCATCTTAATTCCGTACGATGAAAAGGACCGCATACGACGAGGAAGGAGATACTATTGAGAGGCGTATGGGTGAGAGGAATGGGTAGATCGTATCTTAATTGAAGCAATGAGGGATCCTCATGAGCTTGTACGATAGATGGATCGCCCTTCCAAAGTTTGTGTAGTATCAGAAGCGGAAGAAGGTTCTTCCAGCTTGGGTTGTGGACGAAATGAAACGCGTATGGAAGGGCAACCCATTGCAAACTCTCCTCATATGGGGAGGTTTCGTATGACAGAGTATATCGGCATTGATGTTTCAAAGCAATCGTTGGAGCTCTGGGATGGAACACAAGAGGATGAGGTTCCCAATGAGAAGGGTTTGAAGACCCTGAAGAAGCTCCTCAAGAAGAGGTATGGAGGGGAGTGGAACGAGACAGTACGGTTCATCTATGAACCCACAGGACCCTATTCCAACTATCTGCGTGCATTTGCTGCAGAGCATGAGGTCCAGGTGGTTGAGGTGAACCCCAAGAAGAGTGCGAACTTCGCAAAGGTAGTGGGGAACAGATCGAAGACCGATACCGTTGATGCGAAGACGCTCTCCGCCTTCCATGCCTTGCTCGCAGAAGAAGACTT
>NZ_QXIY01000019.1 GCF_003570995.1 Candidatus Cryosericum septentrionale | reverse complement strand
TGCTCGCACGTGCGTGCGTCGTCGTCGGTGCGTGCGTAAACGGTCGCAATCTGATGCGCAGCAGTCACTGTATCACCGGTTTTGAAGTCCAGCACGAGGCCGACGGCCAGATCGATGACGTCCTCCTTCGTCCGGCGCCCTGCACCGAGGTGCATGGCGGCCAGCCCAATGCCTTTTGCATCGATGCTCGTGAGGAATCCACTGCCCGGAGCATAGACCGGCAGCCTGACCGCCGCTTGTGGCAGAACCTCGGGCCGGTCGATGAATGCGGGGTCACCTCCCTGCGCCCTGACGATATCCGCAAAGCGTTGTAGCGCAGTCCCGCTCGCGATGGCGTTCATGGCCATTGTTCTGGCCTCTTCGCGCTTCTGAACGATCCCGCTTTGCATGAGGATCTCGTTGCAGAGCGTCAGTATGACATCGACAAGTTTGGCCGGGCCACGCCCCTTGAGAACCTGGACGGCCTCGACGATCTCGAGGGCATTGCCCACGGCGTTGCCCAGCGGCTCATTCATGTCCGTCACATAAGCCACTGTCGTCTTGCCATTGTCCTCTCCTATGCCGACCATGGTCTTCGCCAGTTCGATGGCCTCCGACTTGCCTGTCATGAAAGCTCCCGATCCCCACTTCACGTCTAGGACGATTACGTCGGCACCGGACGCAAGCTTCTTGCCCATGATGCTGGATGCGATAAGAGGCACAGAGTCCACTGTTGCCGTCACGTCACGGAGGGCGTAGAGCTTCTTGTCGGCCACGGCTACATCACCAGTCTGAGCCATGATGGCTCCACCAAGACGGTTGACGACCTCCATGAACGCCAGTGGTGTCAAGTTCACGTTGAAACCCGGAATCGACTCAAGCTTGTCGATTGTCCCGCCGGAGTGGCCGAGGCCCCTTCCCGACATTTTGGGCATCACGGCACCACAGCTCGCGGCAATGGCGATGAGGGGGATGGACACTGTGTCGGCGACACCCCCCGATGAGTGCTTGTCGCACTTCACTCCCTTCAGCGAAGAGAGATCGATGACGTCTCCGCTTGTGCTGATGCAATGCGTGAGCCAGGAGGTCTCATGAGCATTCATCCCCCTGAAATAGATGGCCATGAGCATTGCCGACGTCTGGTAGTCGGGTATGGAGCCACTCACAAGACCATCAATCCACCACGAGATCTGTTCTTCCGCGAGTTCGCCACCGGACTTCTTCTGCTCAATAAGTTCCGCGAAGTTGCTGCTCACCACTCGGCCCCCTCGATGACACCGGCCAGCAACTCTGCCAGGTGTTCATCGGCACATCGGGCCGTGGCGAGCACCTGGTCATGACTCAGCTCAGTGACCGTATCGGTCGCAAGGTCCGTAATGACCGAGACGCCGCCAACGCGCATGCCAGCCTGGTTTGCCACAATCACCTCGGGAATCGTGGACATGCCGACCGCATCAGCTCCTAGAATCCGCAGCATTCTAATCTCTGCACGGGTCTCGAACTGAGGCCCAGACAGCGCTGCATAGACGCCGGACGCAATCGGCAACGAACGACGTTCGCCTACCGATTTGAGCGCTCGCGTGACCGTGGGGTCATATGCACTATACATGTTCACGAATTTGGAGCCGAAAACCTCGTCGGCAAGACCTCGAAGTGGACTGTCTGCGGTAAGCAAGTTGAGATGGTCTTCGATGACCATGAGGTCCCCCAGTCGCAGACGATCTGCAATGCCGCCCGCCGCATTCGTAAAGAGAGCAGTGCGGACACCCAGGGCTTGGGCAACCCGTACAGGGATGGTCACCGTGGCAGCGTCATAGCCCTCGTAGTAATGAAAGCGACCTGCAAAACACAGGACTTTGTGCCCACCGATGCTCCCGGCGACAACCTCGCTGGCATGCCCCTTGACTGTCGACACGGGGAACCCCGGAATCTCGACGTAGGGAACGACCGTCCGTGCATCCATCCGGTCCACGAAGCTCGACAGACCAGATCCGAGGATGACAGTAACCTCGTACGACTGCCCGATACGTCGTGTCAGGCTGTCGACGGCGATCGTCACCTGTTGTCTCAGCTGAGCGCTGTCCATTACTCGACCGACCCCACGACGCCGTAGAAGGCCTGTCCTCCGTAGTAAGGCTGGATCTCAAGATCAGGGAATTGCCGGGTCAACGTCGCAACGAGCGCATCGAATGGCGCTTCAGCAAAATCGGCGCCCCGGTAAACCGATACGAGAGACTTGTCATCCCAAGAGATGGGGGACTCGCTGAGGTGCACCAGCGCTCCCTCGACCGACTGTCCAAGTCCCACAAACTTGTCGTCTACGAACAGCATATAGTCGCCCTCGTGGACAAGCATTCCACAGACCGTGGCATTCTTGGTTGCACACGTGACCGCAAAGAAATCTGTGGCATCAATAGCCTGGTTTGCGACTGCCATACAGTCGTCATCGGGACCACAGGAAGCCAGCTGGACCAGCGCACTAATAGCCTGCACCGGGTGGCGAGCGTTCAACACTTGCACGTCCTTGTCGATGAGGTCGGCGGCCTGTTGTGCGGCCATGATGATATTCTTGTTGTTTGGGAAGACAATGAAAGACTTGGCGTTGCACGCCTTGATGGGGTCGACGAAAGCCTCAGTCGGTGGATTCATCGTGTCGCCGCCGGCCACGATGATCTGCGCTCCAAGTTTGCGGAAAATCTCGTCAAATCCGGGCCCCGGTGACACTACCACGTATGCACGCTGCACGTTATCGTCAGCGCAGCCCTCCGTCGAAGCGAGTGGCTTTGAGGAAGAACCCGTCCCGGATGCCGGACCGCCGGCATACTCGTTTGCCTGGTATTGCATGTCCTCGATGTGCCCCTCCCGTATCGGAGCAAACTTCATGAGGTACTGGATGGTGTCGTACGGCTCGTTGGTGTGGACATGGATCTTGGTAAGGCCGCCTGCCGAGGCCATGACAAGGCTGTCGCCACGTTCGGTCAGTTTCGCACGGACTTCGGTTTCCGGCAGCGTGTCGGAAGCCACCAGGATCACAGTGTCATAACGATACGTCAGGTCCTGCGGGCCAACATGCTCCTTGCTCTCATCCTTGAGTGTCAATTTCTCGGAGACGACCGTCTCACCCCGGAGGCTCATCAACATACCTTCCAGGAGTGTCACAAGGCCCTCGGCCCCGGCATCCACCACATGGGCTTCTGCCAGTGCGGGAAGTTGCCCAGTCGTCTCCTTGACCGCTTGTCTTCCTGTCCTGATGACCTCTGCCAGGTAATCCGTGTAGTCTTCCTGCTGCAGCCCGGCCGCACTCTCGGCCATGCGTCTGACGACGGTCAGGATGGTTCCTTCTACAGGCGTGACCACCGCCTTATATGCTACCTCGGTCGCTTTGGTGAGCATCTGTGTGAAATCTGTCGTCGTTAGCACCGGCTTGCTGTCAGCTGCCGTTGCCATGCCACGGATAATCTGTGACAGGATGACGCCTGAATTTCCGCGCGCCCCAATGAGGGATCCGGCGGACAACGTCGAGACCAACTCTTTCATGGACTTGGGCTGACTCTTCTGGACTTCCTCCAGAGCAGTCCGGAGGGTGAGGGACATGTTCGTGCCGGTGTCTCCGTCGGGCACGGGAAAAACGTTCAGGCTGTTGATAAAGGCTTTGCGGGATTCGAGGCTGGCGAGAGCAGCCGTGAACAGAGCCTCAAGCTCACTGTAACCGATTTCTTTCAAGATATCCTCCGGAAGTGTTGCTATTCGTTTTCGTTTTCGACGCGAATGGACCAGACCACGACGTTCAGGTCGACTCTCTCCTGCGCAATCCCCGTCATACTGCAGAAGACATAGCGAACCTGTGATGCAATGGTACGCGCGACTTCGGAAACACGAAGACCATATTGGAGCCGGACATGAACGGTCACCTCGATCGTGCCGTCCTTTCTGATCTGAGCATCGACGCCCTTCGGTGTCGACAGAAGCGCAAGAGCGCCAGTGAAGCGTTCGGCGAATGTGACGGGAGCCAGCCCTGTCACGCCGTAAACATTCAGGGTAGCCAGCCGGAGGATTTCCTCCATTGCGTTCCTGCTGAGAACAACTTTACCTTTTGTATCACTCATATCCACTCTCCAGGCAAAATGTGGTATTCGATTATACCACCAAACTTGAATTCGTTGGCCTTTGACGTAGAATTAACCTACTTTTTCATGGAGGTCCATCGAAATGAGCAGAGTATGTACTATTTGTGGCAAGGGTCCAATGGTAGGCAACACGGTCAGCCATTCCATTCGGCGCAGTTCTCGTCGTTTCCTGCCGAATCTTCACACAGTACAGGTAGAGATGAACGGCAGGGTTCAAAGGATTCGCGTGTGCGGCAAGTGTCTCAAGAAGCTGAAGGCCACAGCCTGATTCGACGCTTCAACGAATGAGTCAAGAACTCCGGAGCCTGTTGTGGACAGGCTCTAGTCTGCGTGTACTCGACCAGCTCAGGCTGCCCTTCGAGATTGAGTGGATCGAGTGTACGTCCTACAGGGATGTCTATTCGGTCATCAAGAATATGAACACTCGCGGGGCTCCCGCAATTGGCGTCGCTGGCGCCTATGGTATGGCTCTGGCTGCCCGAGAGGCGCTGACGACTCCGCAGCCTGCACAGTTTGTCCTCGACGCCGGTGCCTATCTTAAGAGCGCCCGGCCCACTGCCGTGAACCTTGCCTGGGCCGTCGATCGGTCTCTCGCCGACGGAGCGCCGAGTCTCGGCAAGAACCCAGAGGCAGCGGCCGATGAGCTTGCAACGTTCGCCGGCAGGCTGGCCCAGGACGACGAGGACTGCAATCTCGCTCTGTCGAAGCACGGTGCCGAACTGTTCGAAGACGGAGACACCATCCTGACTATCTGCAATACCGGCGCTCTTGCGACCTATCGATATGGCACAGCGTTTGGTTCTATCAACGAAGCGTTCAAGCAAGGCAGGAAGATTCAGGTCATTGCCCTCGAGACGCGGCCGTACCTTCAGGGAGCACGATTGACGGCTCTGGAACTCGTGACCGCAGGTATCCCGTTCCATCTTATTACTGACGGAATGGCCGGCTTCATGATGTTGCATGGGATGGTCACCAAGGTCATCGTGGGTGCCGACCGCATCGCCTCGAATGGTGACTTCGCCAACAAGATTGGGACCTACCAGCTGGCCGTCCTGGCCAAGTACCATGGGCTGCCGTTTTACACGGCGGCACCGTTGAGTTCCTTCGATTTTTCGATTGCTTCGGGCGCCGAAATCCCCATCGAACAGCGCGACGAGAATGAGGTCTTGTCATTTGCAGGCCAGCGTGTTGCCGCAGAAGGCGCACATGCCTTCAACCCGTCGTTCGACGTGACCCCCCACGAGCTGCTTTCGGGTATCGTCACTGAACGTGGTGTTTTCAGACATCCCTTCGGCAACTGGGAGCGAGCCTGAGCAAGAGCAACCTTGGTACAACCAGGCCACGGACCGTCACCAGAGAAGGTGTCGCGACCGTGGCCTGTTGCATTTTGTCGGACGTGGCTGGTCCCGGCATGTCGCAGGTCAACGACCTGTATCTCTTCCCGTCTCTCGACGAATTGCGCACGCTCGCTTCGTCAGCTGTAGTAGGCCTGCGGCCCGGCTACCGCTCCAGTTGGTTCCTTGACCTGCTCGCACAACTGGGAATCCCCTCTGTCAGCGCGGAGCCTTCACGTCTGGCACGCCGTTCTTCGGACAAAGCCCGGTAATGGCGCAAGCGTCGCAATCCGGTGTGCGAGCATTGCAGGCAGATCGCCCGTGGGCAATTAGTGCGTCACAGAGGGAGTTCCAGTGGCTCTCAGCAACCACAGCCATGATGTCCTGTTCCACTTTCTCCGGAACAAGGCTCTCGCTCAGTCCGATGCGGTAGGCCAGACGCTTGACATGCGTGTCGACTACAACAGCCTGCTTACCGAACGCATGCGCAAGCACAACGTTGGCGGTCTTGCGTCCGATGCCAGGGAGTCCGGTAAGAAAATCCATCTCGGGAGTCACCGTGCCTCCCCATTTCTCACAGAGCTCGAGGGATGCGGCAACGATTGCCTTCGCCTTGTTGTGAAAGAAGCCGGTCGGCTTGACGATCTCTTCGACAGCAAGAATATCGGCGTGACCCAGAGCGCATACGCTGGGATAGGCAGCAAACAGACGTGGGGTAACCTTGTTGACCATGATGTCTGTGCACTGGGCGCTGAGTATCGTTGCCGTAAGCAGCTGCCATGGGTCCCTGAACTCTAGTGCGGTGCCTCTGTCGGGATAGGTTTTCTCGAGTATGGTCACTACCTGTCGAATGTGCTTCTGCGCTGTGAATCGCATCTCGATCTCCCCTTACTTGACGTTTGCATGCAAACAATAGTATACTCCTATGTCACAGCAGCAAGATGGCTATTCTGGCCCGCTCGAACAAAAACCAGAGGGTTCAAGGCCTCTTGGGTTGTGGCAAGCGGGCAGCCCCGAGTCAGAGGGCTTGCAGCCGTGCGTGTTCTGTGTATACTACAGCAAGTCCGGTTTTGTGGGCGGTTAGTTCAGGGGTAGAACGCTTCGTTGACACCGAAGAGGTCAGAGGTTCGATTCCTCTATCGCCCACCATCTGCGTTTCCTAGGAGCGGACATGGATATCAGAATTGTTGTTGACGACGCATCGTCTCAATATTCTTTCACTGATGGCGAGTCCATCCTCACGGCTGTTCAGAAGCTCTTTCCTCAGCAGAAGCGATCTATCGTTGCTGCCAGGATTGGCGGTTTGCTCGTGGACTTGACGACGATCCCATCCACGGCCGACGACATCCAGCTTGTGAGCACTGCCAGCAGCGACGGGCTCGAAATCCTTCGCCACAGTACGTCACACATCATGGCCGAGGCGATCAAGGAGCTCTACCCGGACGCCAAGCTTGCCATCGGACCATCTATCGACAATGGTTTCTACTACGACATCGACATGTCGAAGACGCTTTCCCCCGATGATCTCGCTGCAATCGAACAGAAGATGCACGAGATCACTGAGCGCAGCGAGCATTTCACCCGGCAAGACAAGCCGATACCTGAAGCCATCGAATTCTTCAAGGAGCGGGGCGACCAGTACAAGGTCGAGATCCTTTCGGAGATCCCTGCGACGACTGTCTCGCTCTACACTCAGGGATCGTTCACAGACCTCTGCCGTGGACCGCATATTCCTTCCACCAGCTACCTCAAGCACTTCAAGCTTCTGTCGATCGCAGGTGCGTATTGGCGTGGGGACGAGAAGAACAAGATGCTTCAGCGCATCTATGGCACGGCTTTCCCGTCGAAGGAAGAGCTGGTCGGTTTTGTCACGGCCCGGGAAGAGGCTGCCAAGCGCGACCATCGCAAGCTGGGGCAGCAGCTGGACCTCTTCAGCATTCAGGAGCAGGCCGGCGCTGGACTGATTTTCTGGCATCCCAAGGGAGCCATTGTTCGCAAGGAAATCGAGGATTTCTGGCGTGCTGAGCACATCAAGCGTGGGTATGAATTCGTCTACACGCCCCACATAGCGAATCTCGAGCTCTGGAAAACCTCTGGCCACTGGGGTTTCTACCAGCAGAACATGTACTCGCCAATCCAGGTCGATGAGGACCAGTACATGCTCAAGCCGATGAACTGCCCCTTCCATATTCTCATCTACAAGTCGCAGGTTCGCAGCTATCGTGATCTTCCGCTCCGGTGGGCTGAACTGGGCACCGTGTATCGCTACGAGAAGTCGGGAGTCCTTCACGGTCTTCTGCGCGTGCGTGGGTTCACTCAGGACGACGCTCACCTCTTCGTCCGTCCGGACCAGCTTAATGATGAGGTCAAGGGAGTGCTCGACTTCACCCGTCACATGATCGAGACGTTCGGATTCACGAAGTACAACATCTATCTCAGCACACGCCCGGAACACTCTGTCGGAACCGATGAAGGCTGGCAGATGGCGACCGAGGCCCTGAGGGTGGCTCTTGAGGAAATGCATCTCGACTACAAGGTCGACCCAGGCGAAGGCGTATTCTATGGACCAAAGATCGATTTGAAGCTTGTGGACGCCATTGGTCGCGAGTGGCAGGGGCCGACGGTCCAGGTCGATTTCAATCTGCCTGAGCGTTTCGACGTCACCTACATCGGCGAAGACGGCAAGGAACATCGCCCGATCATGCTTCACCGTGTTGTGCTGGGTTCCATGGAACGGTTCTTCGGGACTCTCATCGAACAGTATGCTGGTGCATTCCCTCTCTGGCTTGCTCCCGTGCAGGTCGAGGTAGTTCCCATCACGGACGTGCAGGAAGAGTATGCCAAGGCAATCACCGCCAGACTGGTCGAACGTGGCATCCGTGCCAAGATCGATATCCGTAGGGAGAAGATGCAGGCGAAGATCCGCGATGCCGAGATGCAGAAGGTCCCGTACATTGCCGTCATAGGCGCCAAGGAAGCAGCAGTGGACTCGGTAGCCGTGCGCATGCGGCATGAAGGCGATCAAGGTGTGGTGGCCGTCGACCAGTTCATCGAGCGTCTTCTAGAAGAAATAAGGCGCAAAGTTATTTTTGCGTAGCTCAGGGCCGTATAAGGAAACGCGTCGGGATTAGTCGTATTCCCCTCGTGTGACCAGGAGCAATTAAGTTGGTCTGACACTTCTGTTTAGCCTGTTTAGCACAAAGGCGCCGTCAGCGAGACTTTGCTGACGGCGCCTTTGTGCTCTAGATTGGTAGCCACCAAGATAAGCGCAAGACTGGCCTATCTTGAGTAAAGAAATATATGTGATAATATTCACAGCTGGGTGAAGCAGGTTCTCAAGTCTTTCACCCATAAAACCAGGGGGGGTAACGAAAATGGCATCCAAGGTAGATTACACGCTCGACGAGCGTGGCGAAGTTTGTCCAATTCCAGATGTGGAGACACGGCGGAAAGTAAAGGAAATGAAGTCCGGGGAAACCCTTGAGGTGTTGATTGATTACGCACTCTCCAAAGAGAGAATTCCTGTAAGTGTAAAAGCGGCAGGCGGAGAAGTTCTCTCGATCGAGGAAAGTGGGCCAAGTGAGTGGAAGATTACCATCAAGAAACTGTAATACACCTCATAAGCGTTAGGAGACAAAAGTGAGCGCTATAATCCAAGGTCTTTTGGTTGGTATTGTCTTTGGTGTTGTCCTGCAGAGATCGAGACTGTGTTTTAACTCTGCTATCAGAGATGTAAAATTCTCCCACGATAATTATCTGATGAAAATGGCTCTTGTCGGAATTCTCATCGAAACCATTGGGTTCCAGGCTGCCGCACAGTTCGGCTGGATCAAGTTAAGTCCAATAGCGTTTATTCCAGCCGCACAGATTGTCGGAGGCTTTTTCTTTGGTATGGGGATGGTTCTTGCGGGAGGGTGCGCGAGTGGTATTACTTACAGAATTGGTGAAGGGTATGTAACCGCTCTTGTCGCAGCCGTCTTCTTCGGAGTCACTGCCGCAGCAGTAAGGGGTGGTGCCCTTTCCTTCGTGAATAAGTGGTTCGGAACTGCAATTACAACGACTAATAACCCGGGCGGAGTTTATTCGGCAAACAATGGAGCAGTAAATCTCACCATTGCGAGTTGGCTCAATATCAATCCATGGATCATTGCCATCATATCTGCAGTGATTCTTCTCGCCGTTATCCTTTTTACGAAGACGACAGAAAGAAAAGTGAGCGGTCTTAACTGGGTGTGGGGTGGTGTTGCTGTTGGTGTAATCGGTATTATTGGCTATCTCTCGCAGAAGACGTATGCACTTGGAATTACAGGAGGATGGATCAACCTCTTGAGAGCCACCACTGGGTCTCTTGATCCGACGAAGCCAGTTCCATACAACTGGATTGGAATGCTCGTCTTTGGAATAATTATTGGTTCCTTTATTGCTGCACTTCTCTCTAAGGAATTTAAGTTGAGACTGCCAAAAGATCCGAAAACATTCGCAAAAGTAGCACTGGGCGGCATCTTTATGGGATTTGGGGCAGGAGTGGCCGGGGGCTGCAATATTGGGCATATCTTGTCTGGTCTCCCACATTTGGCGATCAGCTCAATTGTGGCGACAATCTTCTTTGTCCTCGGTAACTGGTTCATGTACTGGTGGCTGTTTGAACGACAGAGATCCAAGAGGTCGTAATGAACATTACAATTCAAGTCAATGTCCCTCCATATACAAACGAGGATATGGACACTGCTATGCATTTAGCGGATGCATGCCTGAAGAAGGGACACAAGGTGTCAATCTTTCTCTTTGCTGATTCTGTGCTTGCAGCCAATAAGCAGGTAAAGCCCATGAGAATTGATAGGAACATCCCTGTAAAGATCCAAGAGCTTGCCTCAAAGGGCGTTGCCATGAATATCTGTGGGCTATGTGCAGAATATAGAGGACTCACTCAGGGAACAAATGTCGACGGCAGTGTGTTTTCAGGTGTTCCGGAAATGGCTTCTCTTGTCTTTACGTCAGACCGTTATGTTAGCCTGATGCCATAGGAGGCTCACGATGAAAAGCGTCCTGTTTGTAGCCTATCAATCCCCTGCAGGAAGCATCTGGATCAACGAGACGTTCCGCAGTGCATTTGGCATGTATGGGGAAGAGCTGGAACCGGTGGTCCTGTTTATGGGGGAGGCAGTTCTTGCAGTACGTGCCAACTGCAAGCCAGAGCAACTTGGCTGTCTACCTTTATCGATAACATTCAAATACATTGCAAGATACAAGACAAAAGTTGTCGCAGTGAATGAAGACTTGGAAAGATTTGCGATTGCTGAGGATGGAATAGAGCCAAGCTGGAATGTGACCAGGATAAGCGAGAGCGAGCTTCCTGACTTCATGCACGCATTCGACAAAGTTGTGTTTTTTTAGGAGGAGTGTATGACACTGATCGTCGTGAAGAAGAGCCCAGAGAATGGGATTTCAAACAGGCTTCTAAAAGTTGCACTTCCGTCAGATACCATACTCCTTGTCCAGGATGGGGTACTGTTCGCAATGGATAAAGACTTGGAGTCGAAGGTCACACAAGGCGTAAAGCTCGTTGCTCTGAAAGAGGATTTTCTTGCAAGGGGATTCTCTGAAGCCGACTCGTCCATTCCACTTGTGGATTACAATGGCTGGGTGGAGCTTCTCGAACAAAACGACAAGGTGATCTCATAAGAGAAGGGTTAAGCATCACTCTTTTTCCAAGGTACAGCGGTTGCGTTGCCAGGAATTGTTGCTATACTCGTGAAGGCTCGAAAGAGTAGAGCCACTGTAAAACGAAGCCGGTAAGGCTTCTACCTCCAGCTTTAAGCAAAGAGGTTCTTGAGTTCGCCAATGTGCTAGTTCAACTATATGGCGGCCGTTTTGCAGCGGCCGCCATTTTTCTTTTGGAGGTGTGGAATCAATAGGGATTCAGATCTGATTTACAACGAGAGAGTGCGCTGGAAGGAAGTCCGCGTCATTGACGACAACAATGGCCAGCTGGGCCTGTTGACGTCCGAAGCAGCTCTTGAACTTGCGTACTCGAAGGGGCTCGACCTGATCGTCGTGGCGCCCAACGCCACTCCACCCGTTTGCAAGATCATGGACCTGGGAAAGTACCAGTACGAGCAGATGAAGCGGCAGAAGGAAGCCAAGAAGAAACAGGTCACAGTCGAGATGAAAGAGATGAAGTACCGACTGCGCATCGACGTTGGTGATCTGACCGTGAAGAATCAGCATCTCAAGGAGTTCCTGTCCGACGGAAACCGTGTTCGCGTGACGATCATGTTCCGCGGTCGTGAGATGGCTTTTCCCGATCAGGGGCGTGCGCTGCTCAAGAGGGTCGCTGCTGATCTTGCCGACTATGGAACAGTCACTCAGGAACCCAAGATGCAGGGCCGCAATATGTCAATGATGATGGAGCCATCCAAAGAAGTGCTCGCCAAGATGAAAGGACCTGGAAAGGAGTAGGACATGGCTATCAAAAACAAAGTGACCAAGATCAGGACATGCAGGGGAGCCGCCAAGAGGTTCAAGATAACCGGTACCGGCAAGATCATGGCGTATGGCGCCAACCATGGCCACAAGCTTGGCAAGAAGTCCATGCGGAAGAAGAAACTGATGCTGAAGAAGCGTGTTCTTCAGGGTGCAGATGCTCGCAACATGAAGAGACTTGTGCCGTATCTCAAGGGTTAATGGAGGCTCACGATGTCGAGAGTTAAAGGTGGAAGCTCGATCCGCAGAAGGCACAAGAAGATACTGAAGCTCAGCAAGGGCTATGTCGGCGCACGCTCTATCCGGTACAGGGCTGCACGGGAGGCTGTTCAGCAGGCTGAGCGTCATGCCTATTTCAACCGCAAGGAAAAGAAGCGCGAGTATAGAGCACTCTGGATTGTGCGTATCAATGCACTGTGTCGCTCTAATGGCATCACGTACTCCAAGTTTGTGGGAAGCCTGAAGAAGGCCGGTGTAAAGCTCGACCGCAAGGTTCTGGCCGACATGGCTGTTCATGACAAGGAAACGTTTGCCACCCTCGTCGCTGAGGCGAAGAAGCAGCTGACTGCCTAGTCCTTTCATGATCTCGCTATTTGGTCGAGCGGCTCTTGCCCTCGACCTCCTGCCTCTTGGCGTCTGCAAGTGGGACCTCGCGGTCCTGCTTGAGGCGCCGGATGAATTAGAGACCGCGTCAGAGGAGAGGCTCGACCAACTGCTTTCTGCGTCGTCTTCGGCGCGCGGGAAGCATCTGTCGCTGGCTGAACGGGACAGTGCTCTGGAAAAGGCCGACAAAGAGATCTCCGAGCTCAACAGCCTCGGAGCTTCTCTCATTACGATGTTCGACGGACCGGAGATTTATCCGGGTCGCCTCCTCGAATGCTACCGTCCCCCGCTCTTCCTTCAGATTCTCGGTAATGCGACAGTTCTGCTCAGGGACTGCATTGCCATCGTGGGAAGCCGCAAACCGACGCCTGAAGGTGTCAGAGCAGCTTCCGACCTCGCGGGACAGCTGGCAGCAGCAGGTCTCGTGGTGGTCAGTGGCCTCGCCTATGGAATTGACAAGGCAGCCCACGTCGGATGTCTTGACGCAGGGGGCCAAACGATTGCAGTCCTGGGATCCAGTGTAGACGAGATCTACCCAGCCATTCATGGTCCAATTGCGCGGACCATCGCAGGAAGTGGCGGGGGAGCCGTCATTTCTGAGTTTCATCTTCATACACAGCCGACGGTCTATACATTTCCACAGCGCAACCGTGTCATTTCCGGCCTTTCGCTGGGTGTCCTCGTGGTAGAAGCTGCGAAGGAGAGCGGATCTCTGATTACGGCCAACTTCGCTCTGGAACAGAATCGTGAGGTCTTTGCGATTCCGGGTTCCATCTACGCTCTTCAGCACGTTGGAACGAACGCATTGATCAAGTCTGGTGCCAAACTGGTGCAATCTGTGCACGACGTTCTCGATGAACTCCCGGGGTTCAAGGCCGCCCCCGAGGAACACCCGTCCGAGGCACTGTCGCAGCAGGAACTGACGATCGTAGGCTGCATTCAGACAGGGTGTACCTCCGTTGATTTGCTCTGTGAACGCCTAGCCTGCACTGCACCTCAGGTGCTCAGCGTTTTGACCAGTCTTGAACTCCGGGGCCTCCTGGTGCGTCGGGGACCCGACAGTTTCGCTATCGTCCAGCCACTATAGCATGGACATTGATATACGTGTTATCGGGGGCGGCCTGGCAGGCAGTGAGGCTGCACTGACTCTGGCTCGTCTCGGTCTGTCGGTGGAGCTATGGGAGATGCGGCCCTCGCACCAGACCGATATCCACGAAACCGACCGATTCGGAGAACTTGTCTGCAGCAATTCCCTTGGCTCTGACGCCTTGCGGGACGCGAGGGGCCTTCTCAAAGCCGAACTTCGACTCCTGGGTTCCGCTATCGTGCGGTGTGCTGATGCGAGCCGTCTTCCTGCAGGCAAAGCCTTCGCGGTTGACAAGAACCAGTTCAGCGCCCTGGTGACCGAGAGTATCCAGAGCAATCCGCTCATTTCCATTCGCAGGGAGGAATACAGAGAGCTCGACTCCTCGGTTCCAACCATCCTTGCAACAGGTCCTCTCACGAGTCCGGATTTTCTCCATGAGCTCCGGAAGCGCCTCGGGTGCGAGAATCTCTTTTTCTACGATGCCGTTGCTCCCTCCGTCTGGGCTCATTCGGTTGACCGCAACTCTTCGTTCTTGAGCTCCCGAGGGGGAGATTCCGCCGACTATCTGAACTGTCCCCTGACGAGGGAGGAGTACTATGCATTTGTGCATGCGCTCCAATCTGCCAGACAGCACCTCCCCGAGACTCCGGATGAACAGAAGTACTTTGAGGGGTGCCTGCCCGTCGAGGAAATTGCGCGAAGGGGCGACGACTCTCTCAGATTTGGTCCGATGCGCCCCGTCGGCCTCCGGGAGAGACCTGCAGACTGCTTCGCCGTCATCCAGCTTCGCAAGGAGAACCGCGAAGGAACCGTCCTTGGCCTGGTTGGATTTCAGACTTCTCTGGCCGTCGCCGAACAGCAACGGGTACTTGGCATGATACCAGCCCTTCGCAACGCTGAATACGTGCGGTATGGCCTCATTCATCGGAACGCGTTTCTGCGCGGCCCTTCAGTGCTGTCTCAAGACCTCCAACTGGGAGCGTTTCCACGCATATGGGCAGCGGGGCAATTGTGCGGCGTCGATGGATACATGGAGTCGACCGCACTGGGACTCGTTGCGGCACTGAACGCTGCTGCTTCGCTTCGCGGCTTTCCGCGGCCAGTCTTTTCTGTCCAGACGATGACGGGTCTTCTGGTCGACTACGTTACGCGTGACAGAGAGGACTTCCAGCCCACGAGCGCCAACTACGGGCTTCTTCCGCTCGAATCCGGCCCCAAACAGAAGGCCGTCGACCGTGAAGCATTCGCTGCTGTGGCCCTGGAACACATCCGGGAAGTTGCCGCCCAGGTTCGAGTATGGACTGCACAGAAAACGGACCTCTAGGCTTGGGCGCGGTCGTGGTGCCGAGCCAGGGCGACGCGACGAGTCCGGAAGTGGTTGCGGAAGTCGAAGGGTCGTATCTCCGGCTGTCGGATGCAGAGTTCCGAGCTCGGATCCGGAACGCGTATCGCCGCATGGTGGCCTGCGATCTTTGTCCTCGATGTTGCGGAGCCCATCGGCTTGCTGGAGATACTGGGTACTGCGGTGGCGCTCTCAAGGCCAACGTCTTTGTCTGGAATCTGCATCGTGGCGAGGAACCTCCCGTCAGTGGGACACGAGGATCAGGTACGGTCTTCCTCAGCGGTTGCAACCTGAATTGTTGCTATTGCCAGAACTATCCGCTGAGTCAACTGCATCATGGAACGCAGATGTCGGTTGGGCAGCTCGCGGCTGCGCTCGTCGAGCTCCAGGCGAAGGGAGCCCACAATATCAACTTTGTCACACCCTCTCACCAGGTTCCCCAGTTGCTCGCAGCAGTATTTGCAGCGCGGCAAGAGGGGCTGCATATTCCCATCGTCTACAACACGAGCAGCTACGACGAGCCATCGACGCTGGCTCTTCTGGATGGAATCGTGGACATCTACCTGGGCGATCTTCGATATACGGACGAAGCCGTTGCCATGCAACTCTCGGGAGTCGCTGATTACGTTCAGGTCGCTGAACGTGCGCTTATCGAGATGCATCGCCAGGTTGGAGACATCAGCATAGACGAACAGGGCAGATATGTCCCGCGAGGACTCATCGTGCGATACCTCATTCTCCCACACCATGCCGGTATGGCTCGAGAGGTCTTTGGCTTCGTGTCCCGCCGGCTGTCACTTCGGACATACGTGAGTGTCATGACGCAGTACTTTCCTGCCTACAAAGCATTTGACCGTGTACTGGGCATCTCGCGGAAACTCACCGATGCGGAGTGCGACCGGGTCATGAGAACATGGTCCCGATCAGGGCTGGTCCATGGATGGGTGCAGGACATGGGCGACAACGGGGAAGCCTGAGCGAACGCAGAACGGGCAGAGCGCCAGCCCCGGCATCCCACCATCTCTCGGGCATGAGCGACACATCAGATCTTGCTGACAACCTCGGGAGTGATTCCTTTGAGGCATTCCATGACAGAGACTCCGCTACTGGCCATGCCAAGGTAGATGGCTTTCCCCTTCAGCTGCAGGTCATCGACAACCTCACGGACCGGCATGATAGCGGGCATGTCCCGTTTGTTCAGCTGATACATGATAGGTGTATCCGGCAACTCGTAGTCTTCGAGATTCTTGAACATATCGGCAAGGTTATTGACGTTGTCTTCTTGCCGGTCGCGATTCGGGTCTGCGACGAAGACGATCCCGTCGACAGATTTGAGCACAGACTTGCGTGTCAGCTTGTACAGTTCCTGCCCCGGCACGGTATAAAGGCTCAGGCGGATCTTGAAGCCCTTGACGGCCCCAGTTCCACTGGCAGGAAGTCAAAGAAGCGCGTCCTCTCTGTCTCAGTCGCGATGGACGTGAACTGACCCTTCGCCTTCTCCGGGATCGTCCCGAAGATCCAGCTGAGGTTCGTCGTCTTGTCGCTGATTGCCGGGCCATAGTAGACGACTTTGAACGTGATCTCAGACCTGGAGAAGTCGATCAGAGGCATGTGGTGGATCGCATCAATTTGCTAGAAGAGGTTGTCGATCTCATCCTGCAGTCCATTCCTGAGGTCCTGCGAAGGTTCTTGACGCGGGCCGGAGGCCATTTTCTCGAGGACTGGCTTGATCGAACCGGAGATCTTCTTGGCCCAAAACCTGATGGCGCCGATGGGCGCCTTGTTGTCGAATATGACGGCGAGCAGGATCAAGGGGTCTACGAGGGAAATGTGGATGTTGGTCTCTTTGCCCTGGTGGAACGTCAGGGTAAACTCACGTTCGCCGAGCAGTTTCGCCAACTCATTCGTGGCCGAGAAGACACCGGCCGCCAAGGCGGACACGGCGACTGCCGACTCCCGCGTGACAGCACCACTCTTCGCTAGGAGCTCGCCGCTCTTGTTGAGGAGGATAAGGTCCTTCGCCTGCGAATCCACGAGGTACTGTGAAAACAGTTCGTCGATGGTTTCGATATCTTCCTTTGTGATCACCAGTGAAGACAGTTGACCTTCCATCTATGCCTCCGATTTCGACAACGTAACCATCTTCTTGTCCACAAGACTGTTGAGAACTGTCCATGCGCGGAAGAACCCAAACTCAGCTTCCTTCAGGATCCTGTCGAACGACTCCAGGTTGCCAGCCTTCTGCGGGACTAGAAACTCATCGGCGGTCAGCGTAACGGCTGCGTCGGAGTCATTCTCGCCCAGGCTTACCTGCAGTTCGGACGGTTCCGTCTGGATTCCTGACCGTACGTATTCGTTAGCAAGTCCCGTGGCCCCTATGAGGAGGCTCGTATTGCTCTGGGTGATCCTTCGAGGGGGCATGATGACACTAGATACAAAATTGAACGTACCGTCACGTTCGAGAAAGGCATCAAAGAAAGCCGGTAGCCCGCTGCTGTACGGTGACTGCGCATGGATGACCTTGCCTTTCTGGAAAAAGATGGCAAAGCTACCCAGATGTCCCTTTATGTCCAACTTTCCAGTCCTTTCAGCGTTGTCCAGGGTCTGAATAAGCTGGGCAAGCGGAAAGCTCCGTAGGTCACCGCGCAATTCCATAGGACTCCTCCATTCTTCTAACTTAGCATGCTATTTGATTTCGGTCCAATTTCAAGGTATGCTAGGTTTCTCACACACTCGGAGGTGAACAGTGATGAAGTCCAAGGAAATCGGGTTGAACAAGACATCTGCCTGGAGCGGCATCGATCGCAAGGCAACCGACAAGCTGGCTGCGGAGTACATGTCGGTTATGAGGGATGCCAAGACTGAACGCGAGTTCGTCGAGGCAGTGACGGTCATTGCCCAGGCTAGCGGCTATCGGACCGCCGACGCTCTCTCTACCAAAGCATTGCCCTCAGGCGGGAAACTGCTTTTTATCAACCGTGGCAAGAACGCCGTGATCGTGAGGCTGGGTAAACGCCCTCTTGGCGAGGGCGTCAACATGATAGCTGCACACGTCGACGCTCCACGCATCGACGTGAAGCAGAACCCGCTGTTCGAGAGCACTGGGCTGAGCCTCTTCCAGACCCACTACTACGGTGGAATCAAGAAGTACCAGTGGGTGACGATTCCGCTTGCCTTACACGGCGTGATCTATGACAAGGCAGGGAAGAAGCTTCAGTTGCGCATCGGTGAGGAAGACAGTGATCCAGTGTTCAACATTTCCGATATCCTTCCACATCTGGGACAGGCTCAGGGAGAGAAGAAGCTGAGCGAAGGCGTTTCGGGTGAAGCGCTGGATGCAATCGTCGGCCACGTGCCCGCGGATGACAAGGACGACAAAACGCCTATCCGTACGAATGTCCTGAAGATACTTGCCGAGCAGCTCAACGTCCAAGAGCGGGCCTTCGCTGCGTCTGAACTGGAGCTCGTGCCGGCAATGAAACCGCGGGAAGTCGGTTTTGACCGTGGACTCATCCTCGCCTACGGACACGACGACAGGATCTGTGGCTACACGGCCCTGCGTGGCCTGCTGGACCAGAAGAAGGAGCCTGAGCGCACACAGGTCGTTTTCCTCGCTGACAAGGAAGAGATTGGCAGTGACGGCGACACCGGCATGCAGAGCGAGTTCCTTGAATTGGCCATTGAGCGGCTTATCCTGGAAACTGGAGAGAAGACCACTGCCAGACAGGTGTTCTGGCACTCCATGGCACTCAGCGCTGATGTCGATGCAGGTATGGACCCGAACTATCTGGATGTGTTCGAACCGACAAACGCTGCCACTGTTGGCAACGGTATTGTGATCGCGAAGTTCACCGGCTCTCGAGGCAAGTCCTCAGCCCATGACGCCTCTGCCGAGACTCTCCACAAAGTGCTCGGCTTGCTGGACGAAGCCAAGGTCCCATGGCAGGTGGCTGAGATAGGCAAGGTAGACGTCGGCGGAGGTGGGACTGTAGCAAAGTTCCTGTCGAAGCGTGGCATCGAAACGCTCGACGCCGGCCCCGCGCTTCTGTCGATGCATGCGCCACAGGAGCTGGCGAGCAAGGCGGATCTATATGCCTGCTATCTGGCTTACAAGACGTTCCTGGAGAAGGCCCGCTAGCTCATCTCACTTCAAAGCGATGCAACCGGATGCTCCCGTGAAGGGTTCCTCCGGTTGTATCGCTGCAGCTCCTGCATATACTATTTTCGCTCTCTGCCGTCGTGAAAACGGCCGAAATCTAAGTCCAAAGGGAGGAACTGTTGAGAGAGTTTGAATTGATGTTTATTGTGGACGGGACAATGCCGGAGGAAGAAGCTACGGTTGTCGCCACTACCGTTCAGTCCTTCATCTCATCGAAGGGCACGATTCTGAAGGCAGACCCATGGGGTCGTCGTCGCATGGCATATCCAATCAACAAGAAGCAGGATGGCTATTACTGGGTGATCGTATTTGAGTGCGAGCCTGGCGAGGTCGACGCGCTCAAGCAGCAGCTGAGAGTGAACGAAAATGTCATCCGCTGGATGGTTACGCGACCCGAGCACAAGAAGACTGTCGTTCCAGTTGAGACCGTTATCCCTCAGGAAGGTACCCCTGAACCTGAACCCACTCCAGTAGCTGTACCGGTATCTGAACCCGCTCCAGTAGCTATGCCGGTATCTGAACCCATGTCCACACCTGAGGCGTAAAGATGAACGACCTCAACCAGGTTGTCCTCACAGGCAGGATTACCAGGGATCCGGATATCCGCTACACGCCCTCGGGCAAGAAAACGGCCCGTGTTTCAATTGCTGTGAACCGGAGCTGGAACGCGTCCAAAGACCCGTCTGTCCGTGACTGGAAGGAAGAAGCCTTCTTCGTTAACATCAACGCATGGACCTACGTCGCCGACAAGATCGAGAAGTCGGCTGAGAAGGGTCTGCGCGTTCTCGTGACAGGACGCTTGTCCATTCGAGAATATACGGCCAACGACGGAACCAAGAAGCGTGCTACCGAGATCGTGGCTACAACATTCGAGATCATCGGTGCTCCTCAGAACCGTCAGGGTTCCGGTGAGCCCGCTGAAGCGCCCGGCGAAGATGACCTTCTGAAGGACTTTGAAGTCCCCGAGGGATCATTGCAGCAGGGTTCCGGCTCTGAAGACCACGACGTGCCATTCAACTGAGATGAAGGAGTAGATTACCATGCCAAACGCACCATTCAAGAAACCAAGCAAGACCGGCAAGAAGAAATCGTTTTACTTTCGCGCGCGTAAGAAGTTTTGCCCATTCTGCGCTGACAGGACTGATGATATCGACTACAAGGATGCTTCACGGCTACGCCGTTTCGTAAGCGACAAAGGCAAGATCCTCCCTCGCCGTGCGACAGGCGTGTGTGCGAAGCACCAGCGTGCCCTTGCGGGTGCCATCAAGAGAGCTCGCGTCATGGCTCTCCTGCCGTTTGTGAATCGGTAGTTCAACACCAACCATGGACAGGAAGGTAATCCTGCTCGCCGACGTCAAGGGCGTAGGCCACAAGAATGACGTGGTCAGCGTTTCTGTGGGCTATGCTGCCAATTACCTCCTTCCCCAGCGTTTGGCCATCGAGGCAACGTCCGAGAGAATTGCCGCCCTCAGCAAACACAAGACGGCAGTGTCTCAGGAAAAGGATGTTGCGCTTGCGCGGGCCCAGGACTTGGCGGCGAAACTGACAGGTCAGTCGGTTACCGTTCGCGCCAAAGCGACGCCACAGGGGAGACTGTATGGAGGTATCACTCCGGACGAAATCGCTGCGGCCATTGGCAGTCAACTCGGTGTTGCCGTGGAGAAGAGAACCGTGAGTACCGATGAACCCATCAAGGCACTTGGTGTATATGCGGTTGCTTTGAAACTGAATCCCCAGGTCACTGCCCTCGTCTCCGTCACCGTGGCGGAAATTGTCTGAGGATGGCCGATCGAAGTGATGCCCAGGTAAACGAAGCCCGCCCACGAGCCGGACAGAATGAATCCGGTTCGACTCCGGGGAATGTTGTTCCACCGTATGATATGGGAGCCGAGCAGTCTCTGCTGGGCTCCTTCATTGTCTCAAATACCACCGTCGACGAAGTCATGGACTATCTCAAGCCTGAGGACTTCTACTTCGATGAACACGTCGTCATCTGTGACTCCATTTTCCGCCTCCGAGCGTCCAACAAACCTGTCGACGTCATCGTCCTGAGCAACGACATCAAGAGTCATGGAGACCTCGATCGCATTGGCGGTGTGCCATACCTGGCCAAACTCACTGAGCTTGTCCCGACAACCCAGAACGTCAAGTATTACGCTGAGATCATCAAGGAATCATCGGTCAAGCGCAGTATTATCCGTGCGGGCCGAGACATCTACGAGTTGGGGTTTTCTCCCACTGTGACGGCCATGGAGCTGATCGACCGGACCGAGAAGTTCATCTATGAGGCGTCTCAAGGTATGGTACGCGGTGACTTCCAGCCGCTGGAACGCATCCTCCCGATGACGTTCCAGGTGCTGCAGGAGCGGTATGACCACAGAGGTTCTATTCGCGGGATTGCCACTGGTATCAAGAACCTGGATCTTCAGATCGGCGGGTTCCAGCCCCAGGAGCTGGTCGTCCTGGCAGCGCGACCAAGCGTCGGGAAGACGTCGCTTGCATTGAACATTGCGGCGTACAACGCGGTCCGCCTGAAGAAGCCCGTGGGCATCTTCAGCTTGGAGATGTCCCGAGAGCAGCTGGCCGAACGTGTTATATCGTCAGAAGCGATGATCGAGGCGGACAAGCTTCGGTCGGGCTATCTGTCGCAGGAAGACTGGCAGGCGCTGACACAGGTCAGCAACAAGCTATCGGAAGCACCCCTGTATATCGACGACGCGGCGGGGCTGACGGCTCTCGAGATACGGGCGAAGGCAAAGCGTCTTGCGGTCACAGCGAAGGTAGAACTCCTCATTGTCGACTACCTCCAGCTTGCTGCCTCCGGCGAGAAGGTCGAAAGCCGCGTCCTTGAAGTGGCGCAGATCACTCGCATGCTCAAGAACCTGGCCCGCGAACTCAATGTGCCGATCATTGTCGTTTCTCAGCTGTCACGGGATATCGAGAAGAGAGACCGCAAGAAGCCTCAGTTGTCCGATCTTCGCGAGAGTGGAGCCATCGAGCAGGATGCCGACATTGTCATCTTCCTGTATACCGACGAAGCGATAGATACTTCCGAGATGAACACCCGGACGCCCACCAATGCTTTGGTCGCCAAGCACCGCAATGGCAAGCAGGGCAACGTGAAGCTGATGTTCGACAAAAGATACACCCGATTCGAGTCTCTCGACACGACTGCAGAGGACTAAGCACAGCCACTCGACCGTCGTAACTATTGACGAGGAGCTGGTTCTCAGTAAAATGAACTCGTGCGCGGGCCGTTAGCTCAGTTGGCAGAGCATCTGCCTTTTAAGCAGAGGGTCACAGGTCCGAGTCCTGTACGGCTCACCAAAGCCCTTGTAGTCTAACGGTCAGGACACGGCCCTTTCAAGGCTGCGATAGGAGTCCGATTCTCCTCGAGGGCACCAGGTATGGGCGGATGGCTCAGCGGTAGAGCACCTCCCTCACACGGAGGGGGTCGCAGGTTCGAACCCTGTTCCGCCCACCACGTTTCTTATGTCGCATATGGTAACAGCTTTGCGCGCCTAGCGAGACTGAGACACCGGATGCTCACTTGACTTTTTGTGGAACAATCTATACTAAGTATGGTACGGGGTCGTGGTGTAGCTGGTCTAACACGCTGGCCTGTCACGCCGGAGACCACGGGTTCAAATCCCGTCGATCCCGCCAGAGCGGGAGTAGCTCAGGGGTAGAGCTCTGCCTTGCCAAGGCAGTTGTCGCGGGTCCGAATCCCGTCTTCCGCTCCATTTTTTTCGTTCTGGCCAGTTGGCTATTCGTATGCCGGCGTAGCTCAGTTGGTAGAGCAGCTGATCCGTAATCAGCAGGTCGTCTGTTCAAATCAGATCGCCGGCTCCACTGTTTTTCGCTCCTACTTCGCGATACCCAGTACAGGAGGACCCTTGTAGTGAGTATTCCATCGCAAGCAGCTGTTGCCTATCCTCTCATTCTCGTTCCTATCCTCTCGATTGTCGGCCTCCTGTTCGTAGCTGTTCTGGCGAGATCCATTGCGCGCCATCCACTCGATAACGAGGCAATCCTCCAGATTACGCTTACCGTCCATCATGGTGCGACCACGTTCCTGGCACGTGAATATGCCGTGTCGTTCCCCATCCTGGCGGTCGTGGGCGTTCTTCTCGCCCTGGGGGACGGGCTTGTAGCAGGACTTTTCTTCGTTGTCGGAGCGGGATTCTCGGTACTGGCCGGTTATGTGGGAATGCAGATTGCCACAATGGCCAATGGTCGCACTACTCTCGAGGCACGACGTTCCCTGGGGGCAGCTCTCAACATGGCCTTCCCTGGCGGGTCCGTCATGGGGATCGTCGTGAGCAGCCTTGGTGTTGCAGGGTCGTTCCTTTCGATGTTTGGCACATTGTCTATCCTTCACAGTCCGGAGAAGGCTCTCGTCCCTGCAACCGGATACTCCATGGGAGCATCCCTTGTTGCACTATTTGCGCGCGTCGGGGGAGGCATCTACACCAAGACAGCGGACGTGGGAGCAGACCTCGTCGGCAAGGTTGAGGCCGGTATCCCGGAAGATGATCCTCGCAATCCCGCCTCGATAGTGGACAACGTCGGCGACGTTGCAGGCATGGGTGCCGATCTCTACGAGTCATACGTGGGGGCCATCCTGGCCGCTGACATCCTGGGCTACTGGTTCGCCCATCAGCATGGAATTGCTGATGCTCTCCTACCGGTGCGCTATGTCTACTACATCGTCGCGGCGGGTTTGATGTTCTCTCTGATGGCCGTGCTCCTGGTGAAGCTCCTGTCGAGAAGTGACCGGTTCTCGCCTGAGTCCCTCCTGCGCTATGGGTCTATTGGAGCTTCTGTTGCGCTCGTAGCTGCCTCGCTTCCTCTTTGTCTCGTAGTATTTGCCGACATGAAGGCAGGGAGCGCTGTCACCGTGGGCGTCGTGTCCGGAGTCCTCATTGGTCTGACTTCGGAGTATTTTACGTCGTCACGACCTGTCGCGCAGATTGCGCTTGCATCCAAGAGCGGTGCGGCGACCAACATACTGAGCGGAATGCCTGCCGGAATGCGCAGTGTCGTCATTCCGGTGGTTGTGATTTCGGCGGCTCTGCTTGCAGCCTATGCCGGACTCGGGATGTATGGCATTGCGCTCGCCGGTGTTGGGATGCTGGGAACACCTGGCATATCCCTGTCAGTCGATGCCTATGGTCGGATTGCCGATAACGCAGGTGGAATTGCCGAACTGACTGGACAACTGCCTGTTGTTCGAGAGCGTACGGATCAGCTCGATTCGCTCGGCAACACAACGGCGGCAATGGGGAAGGGTTTTCCGGTTGGCTCTACCGCAATGCTTATGGTTGCCGAAGTGCACAGGCAGTTCCGCGAGATCCCCGGTCTTCTGCAGGGTCTCGCTGCGTCCGATCCAAATGCGTGCATAGCCATCAGCACGCGAGGCACGCTCAAGTACATGGTGCCGCCAGCTCTCGTTGGTATCGCCGCTCCTTTTGTCACGTACTTCCTGCTGGGCAAGGAAGCGGTCGGTGGTCTTCTTCTTGGTGCTACGGTGACCGGCACACTGCTCGGGCTGTATATGGCAAATGCCGGCGGAGCATGGGACAATGCGAAGAAGCTTATCGAGCGATCGTTTGGCGGAAAGGCCAGCCTCGAGCACCGGGCAAGCGTTGTCGGGGATACTGTTGGCGACCCACTGAAGGACACTGCAGGACCTTCACTGAACATCCTTATCAAACTCATATCGGTGGTTTCGCTCAGCTTCCTTCCCCTATTCATGAAATAGGTAGGACCAGTCCGTAGAAACCGAGGCATTCCTTCAGTGTTTGCGTCTTGCGCTGTCGCTCCAAATGGGTACTCTTTGAGTACGCAGATGAACGAATCTGGACTCTCAGGTGAAGGAACGTGCCAATGAAAACGGAAACCAAGGGACTGACGGGTTCTTCTCGCTCGACAAAGGTCCGCAAGACGCTTCTCATAGTGCTTGTCTCTATTTTGACCATTGTGGTCTGTTTTGCCGGCTACGTGGTCATCTCTCTCTACAGCTCTCTCCGCGCGATCAACCCCAATGCAGGTGCCACGAGATCGACTCTCAACCTGCAGGAACGAGTCAACATCCTGGTCGCCGGTGTCGACTCACGGGCCAAGAACGATCCAGGTCGCTCTGACAGCATTATGCTCATCGGCCTCGATCCAGCCTCCCACACCATGTCGGTCATGTCGATCCCCAGGGATTCTCGTGTCAACATTCCTGGACACGGCTATGACAAGATCAATGCTACGACAAACCCTGACTACTTTTCCGATGGTGGAATAGACCTTCTCGAGAAGACGGTCGAGGTGATGATCCCCGGCATCAAGATCAATTACTATGCGAAGGCCGACTTCGCCGGGTTTGAGAAGGTCATCGATGCTCTGGGAGGCGTGACCATCAACGTCGAGAAGGCGATGTACTTTAAGGCAGTGGACACTCTTATCAACTTGAAACCGGGAGTACAGCACATGGACGGCAAGACGGCTCTGGAGTACGCCCGCTTTCGTCACGATGCAATCGGTGATTTTGGCTCCTCAAACGGAGAAGAATTGGGACGTGTTGTTCGTCAGAAGACTCTTCTCAAAGCTATCGTGGCCCAGACCACCTCGCTTCGCAACGTCTGGAAACTCCCACCCGTCATCCGTGCCGTCGAGAATGCCGTTGTGACTGACCTTCTCCCGAACGACATGCTTCGCATCGCCCTTGCTTTCAAGAATACGACCGACAAGGAAGTAACCACGATCCCGTTCCCTGGAGTGACAGGGACTGTCGGGGGAACCTCGTACGTCATCCCGGACCTGGATGCCTTGCGATCGAAGATTGCTCCGCTATTCAGTCCGCTCGTTCCGTCCAGCTAGGAGCCCCGACGAACGGAGTCTCCGTCTGGTATTGGCAACAACCGCGCAAGTCCGTTCTTCCCGGAGCGTGCGTGTGCCTTGCCTGGCACGATCTCGCTGAGTCCTCCTTCAGCCCCGGCAATGTCTGTGATAGAGCAGTCCACCTCAAAGTGGCCGCATTACCGGCTCGTGCAGGCTCGCCGTGGCCCTGCCGACCTAAGCAAATCGGTGCTTCATGAGCGTCATTGCCGTCGTCATCACCCTGGACCGCCCCGAAACAGCATCGTGCTGTCTGTCGTCGATCCTGCACGGCTCCCAGCGACCCGACCGGGTCGTCGTCGTGGACAATGGGTCTACCATCCCGTATACGCCTCCGCAGGAATACCGGCAGGATGTCGATGTCGTTCGCCTGGAGCACAACAGTGGCCCGGCAGGAGGTGCAGCCATCGGCCAGCAGAAGGCACTCGAGCTCAAAGCCGACTGGGTATGGATGCTCGATGACGATGCTATCATAGACCCAGAAGCCCTGGAGCGCCTCCTACGAGTTGCCGAAACGCACGGCGTGCGGACGTACTTCCGCTCTGTATGCTATAATATGCCACAGCCGGAACTCCCTTTCTTTAACTCGTTCACATACAGTCGCCAGACTGGAATGCTCAAGCCAGTGCCCCGGGAACGCTATCAGGATCCTGAATTTCCCTTTGACACCTGTGCCATGGCAGGCCTGTTCGTCCCGTCTTCCTTGCTCCTTGAATCCGGCATCTTCGACGCGTCGCTGTATGGATGGTACGACGACACAGAATTCACTCTGAGAGCAACGTTGGCGGGGTTCCATGGGTACGCCATCCCCGCGAGCAGGTTGCTGCACCCTTCGGCCAACCGGAGACAGCTGCGGTTTCTCGGAAGGTCACTTGCGGTGCTCATCGACCAGCCGTGGCGCTTATACTATGGAACCCGGAACTGCATTCTGACGCAGCGCCGGCTCCTCACGCGAGCCCGTTTTCTGGCCTTGTTCCTTCCTCTCTTCGCAGTTCGGCGTTTCATTTCGATTGTGCTCTTCTACAATAATCGTCGTGCCTTTCTGCACTACTTCGTGAGGGGCCTCTCAGACGGCCTCCGCGGCCGAAAGGGCGAACTCACACAAGGGGGTCGTAGCATATGAGAAACAAATGGATTGTTGGAGTCGTTCTTGCGCTCGTCGTCATCGCGGGTGTCGCTGCAGCCTATAAACTAACGCGTCCCTCTACCGGGGCAAAGGGTCTCAGTGGCAAACGCATCGAGGCCACGTTCCTCGCTTTTGGAATCGAGCCGGAGACAGCCGCACAGATCAAGATGGGTGCCCCCATCTATGACGAGACGGGCAAGGAGTGTTTTACGATTACGAACATCACGACATCACCAGCCGAGGAGGACGCGTTTGACAGCAAAGGGGAGCTTCACATCGTCAAGCACCCGATCCTCAAGGACGTCGTTATCACGGCGCAGTCCATCGACGCGAAGGTTACATGGGTATACATGTACGGCCGCGACAAGGTCCTCGCCGGAGTGAACCTTGCCCTGTATGGAGACACGTGGAAGGTATGGGCACGTACCCTGACGGTGCACGGTCTCCCATAGGGACGGAATGAACCTCAACTCCACCAAGAGCAAGAGGCGGTTGGCAGCGAGAGCTTTTCTCCTGCTGGTTGCCTATTACCCTCTTGTCAACTGGATGATCCGGAAAGCCAATCTGCCTCTTGCCAACCTGTGGGAAGAGATCATGCTCCTGGTCTTCCTTGCCTTCGCCGTCGCCACGAGTTGGCGGAAGATCGGGCGGCTCATCACTTCACCCGTCGTTCTGACAGCCCTGCTGTTTGGTGCTGCAACGCTTCTGGGCTATGCGGCGAACACCTACTACATTGGCGCCTACATTCATGAAGCCCGCCTGGCGTTTGAACCATTCATGGCTTTTGTCATCCTTTGGCTCCTCGTCGACGGGGATGCTGCCGGTCTTCTCCGCGAGACGGCTCCACACCTTGTGGCCAGCGCAACTCTCGTGGCGTTCATCGGTGTCTATCAGTATGTCCGGAAGGTCCCGGTCCCCGCTCAGTGGCTCGACAAGGCCACGGAGACCGGGGTTATCAGCACTCGGGCGTTCTCGCTCTTCGGCAGCCCCAATGTTCTCGCTGCCTACCTCGAGACCATCATCCCCCTGGGTGTGTACGTGGCCCTCGTGCGGACAAGGTGGTACGAGCGAGCGATTGCAGTGGGATGCGTGCTGGTTATGGGAAGCGGATTCCTTCTCACCCTGACGCGAGCCGCCTGGTTGTCGGCAGCGGGGTCCTACTTCGTCGGACTCCTGATCTTGAACCCCGCACTTGCAGGGGTATTTGCCGCCGCCGGCACAGGTATCCTCATCGTCGTCCCGACATTCCGACTCCGCATGGCCAACCTGCTCAGTTCAACTTATATCGACAAAAGCAATAACCTCGGTCGCCTGTTCCGCTGGAGGCAGGCCTTTGTGAATCTCATTGATCACCCTCTTCTTGGAAGTGGCCTTGGCACGTTTGGAGGTTCCGCAGCACAGAAGTATGGCTACTTCACGGGCATCTCCATGGATTCGGTGTGGATTCGTGTACTTGCTGAGACAGGCATGGTCGGTTTCGCTTTGTATGTCTCATGGTTGTCGAGCGCCTTCGCGTGTGTCGCCACACGCTTCTTCCGCTCGAAGGACAAGCTCTGGCTGTTCGCGTCGGTGGGCCTCCTTGCGCTTCTGGTCAACCTTTTCACCGACAACCTTCTCGACTCGTGGGCAATAGCGCTTGTTATGTGGAGTCTTTTCGCCCTCGGCGCTATTCCCGAGGCCGGCGAATGAAGGCGCTTGTCCTCAGCACCAACAACTATCGCTCGTTCCCCAGCCGAAAACAGCGCTTTGCCCGCCGACTGGCCGAACGGGGCTATGACGTTCTCTACGTCGAGGCCCCGGTAACCTGGCTAGCGGTAGCCCGCCCGAAACAATGGTGGAAGTTGAGTGCCTGGCGGTCAGGCGTGCATGACCAGGGAGACCACATGTGGACTGCGTCGCCCACGCCGTGGCTTCCGTACTTCAAGAAGTATGAGCGTGTGGCAGATCACGACTCGCTCACCTACTACCGCTACCTGCAGAGTCTCGCCGGTGACTGGACGGCCGAAGCCAGCATCGTCCTGACGTACCTGCCGTTTGTCCCGAGAACTCTTCGGCTGCTTGGCGCTCCGGTCGTCTACGACTGCGTCGACGACCACAGCGCGTATCCTGGGCTCCTCGGCAAGGCTACTGTCGACCGCCTCGAGGCGCGGACTGCTGACATAGCGTCTGCTGTGATTGCGACTAATGAAACGATTGCCGCCAAGTTCTCGTCGCACGAGGACAAGCTTAGTCTGATCCAGAATGGCGTGGACCATGAGCTGTTCGCCGCTCCTGCCATGACGTGGCTCGACACGCTGACCACACTGCCGAGGCAACGCAGATTCCTGTACGTCGGAGCAATGCGCGAATGGTTCGACGTACAGGCACTTGGCGCAGTTGCCGCAGCGTATCCAGACTGCGTGATCGACTGCTTCGGCGAGACCCTGCCGGTTGTCCGAGATGGACTGGCCGTCCATGCCAACGTTGTCTTCAAGGGCACGCTCTCCCAAGCTGCGATCGCGCAGGAAGCCCCCCACTACGACGTGGCGCTTATCCCCTTCCGTGAATCGCCGCTGACCCTAGGCGTCGACCCACTGAAGTTCTATGAATATGTCTCGGCTGGACTGCCTGTGGTTTCGTCGACAATCCACGCTCTTGGGGCATTCGGCGAAGACATGGTGCGACTCGCGTCCACCCCTGAAGAGTTCATCTCTGCGGTGCAAGACACTATCGATGCAGATTCACTCGAGCTGCGTCGCTCGCGCGTGGAATCATCCCGACGTTTTGACTGGTCGTTGCGGATTACCGAATTCGACCGCGTGCTGGACACTATGGCACACCACCAGTCCTGAATATGGAGGAAAAGATGGAAAGGAAGCTTGCAATTGTCGGTCTTGGCTATGTTGGCCTTCCTCTTGCGCTCACCTATGCGCTGGACGGATTCCAGGTCTCCGGGGTCGATATCGACCCGCGTCGCATCGAGTCGATCAAGGCGTCGTCGCTCGGCATGCGCGAGGACTTCGACGGCGTACCAGTCAATGACGTCCTCCGAACGTGTCTTGCAAATGGCAGCCTGAACGTCACCAGCAGGTTCGACGAACTCCCGAAGGACGTGGCGACGTTCATTATCACCGTTGGCATCCCCATCGACAATGCATGGGCCCTGGACATGAGCATGCTCACGAGCGCCTGTGCAGAGCTCGGCAAGCTGCTCAAGAAGGGGGATCTCGTCATCTGCCGGTCCACCGTGCCTGTTGGCACGACTCGCGGCCTCGTGCTCTCCACGTTGGAGCGCGCAAGCGGGCTGGTAGCAGGCACCGACTTTGACCTCGCGTATTCGTCAGAGCGGATAGCTGAAGGGCACGCCTATGATGAGTTCCGCAACATGCCACTGGTCGTCGGGGGAATCAATAGAAGAAGTCTCGACCGCGCGACCCAAGTGCTCGGAGCCGTGAACCGCGAACCCGTCTTCAAAGCGTCCTCTATCGAACTTGTGGAAGTGGCGAAGATGTTCGAGAATGCTCAGCGGGACGTCAACATTGCAATCGCCGACCAGCTGGCGCGCTTCGCGAATCGCTTCGATATTCCCACGTGGGAACTGGTTGAGGCCTGCAATACCCACTCGAGAGTCAAGATTCTCATCCCTGGCATCGGCGTCGGGGGCCACTGCATCCCCTATGCCTCGCCCTATCTGTTCGGTTCGCTCTCAAGCCAGGACGAATGCGGCGACTTGCTGCCGACCTTCGTCTCCGCACGTCAGGCGAACGCCGCTCAACCTGGTTACATTGCCGGGCGCATGTCCAGGAGGATGGGTGGGCTCGCGGGCAAGCATGTGCTGTTCGTCGGCATCGCCATGAAGGACTACTCGGACGATGTCACTGGGAGTCCGGCCGTCGACCTTGCCACCGCGCTTGCGAAGGTGGGAGCCGAAGTGCATGTCTTCGACAGCATCGCTGAGGCGCCCAGGGAATTCGGACGCGAGACGGACATCGAGGCGGGCTCGTTGTGGGCAGACGCACTCGTCCTGCCCATCCGCCAGGGCAATGTGGACTATGAGCGCCTCAAGAAGGCAGTTGTGGCAGAAGCTGGCCGCCTGATTCTATGTGACTTCAGGGGAGTGTTCGAACATGACGCCGACGTCCTCCAGCAACCCTGGTACGTTCGTCTGTAGAACGCGGACGCGTCGACCGGACAATGGCTGAACGAGTCCACGTCGCCGGTATTCCGGTCGACAACCTGGACATGGACGAAGCTCTCGCTGCTGTCGAGGGCTTTGTCGCGTCTCGGACCCCTCATATGGGTGTGGCCATCAATCCAGAGAAGGTTATCAAGGCCAAACAGGACAAAGCCCTTGAGAAGGTCCTGCGCAAGAGCGACCTGAACTTCTGCGACGGCATAGGAATCATATGGGCTTCCCGGGTCTTCTACCACGAACACATCAAGTCCCGGATCACTGGCGTTGACCTGTTCTTGCGGCTGCTTGAGCTGGCAGACGCTCGTGGATGGCGTCTTTTCCTTCTTGGATCGCGCCCGGAAACGCTCTCCGGAGTTGTGACAATCGTGAAGGAGAGATACCCCGGCCTCGTCGTAGCGGGTTCACACGACGGATACTTCACTGCTGTGGACGAACCTGGGCTGGTTGCAGAAATCGTCGCTGCCAGGGCAGACATCATGTTTGTCGGCATGGGCAGTCCCAAGCAGGAAAAATTCCTTGCCGGCAATCTTTCCGCGATGGACGTCCCGTTTGCCATGGGCGTGGGAGGAAGCTACAACGTCCTGTCGGGCGAGTTCAAACGTGCACCTGCCCGCGTCCAGAGACTCGGTCTTGAGTGGTTGTACCGGTTCGTGCTTGATCCCAAGCGGCTGCCTCGCATCCTTTCGCTTCCGCGGTTCGTAGGTATTGTGCTGCGGTCACCTCGGGAACATGTCGACAACATCGACTTCTTTGGCATTTCTATCAGCAACAGGGATATTGACGAGCTTCTTGAGATAGCCGACGATTTCGTGAGAAGCGGAGTGCCCCATCTCGTCGTAACGCTGAATGGCGAGATGGCAGCTCGTGCGTTCAGGGACGCCGAGTTTCTCGAGATTGTCCAGCAGGCGGATCTTGTCGTTGCCGACGGCGTTGGCATCGTATGGGGAGCGCGTATGCTGGGCCCACGCATCGAGAACCGCATCCCCGGCATCGAGTTCTCGGGTTCTCTGCTTGCGCTCGCCGAGTGCAGGGGCTACCGCGTGTACTTCCTCGGTGCAAAGCCGGATATCGTCGAACGGGCCGCCTCCAACGTCATGGCCCGTTACCCAGGTCTTCATGTCGCCGGTTTTCATTCGGGCTACTTCGATGCAACAGAAGAAGCGCACATCATCCAGGAAATCCTGGGAGCGCACGTCGACATTCTCCTGGTCGGCATGGGCGGAGGAGCCCAGGAGAAGTGGATCTGGCACCACCGCGACATGAGTATCCCTATCGCAATCGGCGTAGGCGGCACATTCGATGTCTGGAGTGGACTTGTCCGCCGAGCGCCGCGATTCGTTCAGAAGACCGGCACGGAGTGGTTGTATAGACTGGTCGTCCAGCCAAGCCGCGTACGGCGCGTAGGGAGTATCTTTTATTTCATGTTCCGCGTGCTTGCGCATCGTCGGACAGCATCCAGGAGCTAGATGACCCGAATCCTTGTCCTGGGCTACTATGGCTTTGGCAATTTTGGCGACGAGCTCATTCTGTCGGGTGTGCAGGATGAACTGACGAGTATCGAGTGTGAAGCGGTGTTCGCGGTCAATGAACCGGGTCAGTATGCCAGCCTCGTCTGCCCGCGACACGCCCTCGTCGATCGGCATGACCCGGCAGCGATGAGAGCAGCTCTCAGGGCGTGTGACCATGTGATGCTGGGTGGAGGGGGGCTCATCCAGGACGTCACCAGCTGGCGAAGCAGCCTGTACTATCTGGGAATTCCCCTGCTGGCCGTGCTATACAAGAAGGGAATCATCTCCTACGCACAGGGTGTCGGCCCTGTCAGGCGGTTATGGATCCGTCGTCTGGTGAGGACCGTCTTTGGCCGCATGATCCTCATCGATGTACGCGACGACGCTTCGCGGGACCTCCTGCTCGAATGCGGGATTCGAACGCAGGATATCTGCGTGTCATCCGACGCTGGACTTTCCTATCTGCTCGCCCGAGGCGGTGAACCTGTTGCGGCCACTCGTCGCGAGCCCCGCATCGTTGCCTGTGTCAACAAACGGTTCGGGTGGACGCCTGAAGAGACAGCCTCGTTTCTCGACTGCCTGGGGTCCCAGTCATCTGCCCGACTGGATCTGGTCGTGCTCTTTCCATCAGCAGACTTGGCCTTCACACGGGCGGTCCAGGACCGCCTGCTCACGCCGTCAGAACTCATTATCTCGCCTCAGCCACTAGGGCTGCTGGACCTCTGCAGTTCTGCCAGTTTGACGGTTGCAGGCCGATACCATATGGCTGTGGCGGCAGTTGCTGCGCGGTCTCCGGTAGTGGCGCTCGCCTATGACCCAAAGGTCTCCCAGTTGGCCGACTGCTGTGGCTTCGATGCCTTCCAACCAGGAAACTCGCCGCAGCAGGCTGCTCAGCGTGTTCGCACCAGAAGCATCCCGCCCGTGACCGAAGAATCTATTGAACGAATCGGCCAGACCAGAACGGACCGCATCGCCCGGCTGAAGACCGTTCTGGAACGTCGGAACCCGTGAGCGTTCTGTCGGTTCTTCGTCAGATCCTCGCTGACAAGGCCTGTTTTCTCTGTGCCGAGGAATCGGACCTTCCTATCTGTCCCGGCTGCGCTTCTTCATTTCGGCCATGCGACCCGGGATGGAGCGATTGTCATCTCGCTGCCGGTCCGGCGTCGGGTTTCTCCGCGTACTGGTATGAAGGAACATTGCGACAGGCCATACTGCAGATGAAGGTACAAGGTGAGTATCAGTTGGCCGGACAACTGTCTGGCATGCTGGCAAGCCTCGCAAAAACCCTTCCACTTGGAGACCGGCCGGTTTTTGTCCCCGTTCCGCGGTTCGGTATCCGGGATGAGAGAGATCCTCGTCACTTCCCCCACGTTGCATGCAGAATACTCTCCGTCGGTTTCGACGGCGACTCCGGCAGTGGCCTTCTGCTCAAGACCCGTCGCACGCCCCTTCAGACACAGTTGTCGGATACGGAACGCCTGAAGAATGTTGATGGCGTCTTCGAACTTTCGTCGAATGCGGGCGACCAGCTGCGCGGCAGGACGGTCGTCATCGTGGATGACGTCCTGACAACAGGAGCTACGGTCTGTGCCGCCACGAACGTCATCCTGCAAGCGCGTCCCCATCAATGTCTGTACTTGACCCTCGCTCGTAGTCGGGCTACAATACGCTCAGGCTTATGAAGGCAAGAGCCGAATCCGATGCAAAGGGAGGCACACATGAAGGTAGAACATAAATCCAAGACGCTTGAGATCCCTCCGCGCATTCTTGCCTATCTGAACGAGAAGGTCAGTCGGTTCGACAAGTTTTTTCGCAAGGAACCCACGCTCGGTGCCAATCTGAACCTCCTGCGAGGTAAATATACATGCGAACTGACTCTTCAGGTCTCGGGCCGCATCATCAAGGCTTCAGGGCAGGGACCGGACATGGAAGGCTCTATTGATGCTGCATGCGACAAGCTCGATGTGCAGATCCGCAAGTTCCACACCCGGGTCTTCCGGAGGGACTTCAAGGCGGTTGCCGAGCTCAAGGGTCTGTTCCAGTCCGAAGTACCGGTAGAAGATGTTGAGGAATCTCCTGAAGGCATCGTGAAGCGCAAGGAATTTGAGGTGCTTCCGATGTCTGAAGAAGAGGCGATCCTTCAGATCGAGATGCTGGGGCACCAGTTCTTCGTCTATCGGAACGCCTTGTCCAACAAGGTCTGTGTCTTGTACAAACGTACCTATGGGGGCTACGGTCTGATTGAAATCGACTGACCAGACGACGCCCCCGATTGTTGCGACGACACTAGCGACTATCATTTCAGCTTTGGCGTTGCGGTCTGATAAGCGACGCCAAGGCTGTGTTGTGCTGTCGCGTACACTGGAAGGCCGAGCCCTGTGACGATCCAGCAAACCAGCGCGGTGTTTGTGTCGAAACGTCTAGGAGTTCACTCAATGGAGGTACCTCTCTGATGGGATTGTTCAGCTCGTTTTCCCCAGCTGCTCGCAAGCTCAAGACATATCAGGCCATGGTTCCACTAATCCTTCAACTCCAGCCGGCGTTGGCCGAGCTCGACGAGGACGGTCTCAGAAGTTATGGAGCCGAGCTCAGAAAGCGGGCTGCAGCAGGCGACGCCGAGACAGCCCTGTTGCCTGAGGCCTTTGCACTGGTGAAAGAGACCTCCCGCCGTCTCATAGGGCTGGAACACTTCCCCGAACAGCTCCTTGGAGCTATCGCCCTCTATTTTGGCAACATCGCCGAGATGAAGACGGGCGAAGGAAAGACACTTGTGGCTACCTGTCCCCTGTACCTCAACGCCCTCATGGGCCACAAGGGACATCTCGTCACCGTCAACGACTACCTGGCCAAGCGTGACCGGGCCTGGATGGGTCCCATCTATGAGTTTCTTGGCATGTCGGTCGGCCTCCTTCAGAATGACAGCTCTCCAGAAGAGCGCGGTGCTGCGTACGCAGCCGACATCACCTATGGCACAAACAACGAGTTCGGCTTCGACTACCTGCGAGACCATATGGCCGGTTCAGAAGACGGCATGTTCCAAAAGGGAGTTCTCGATTTCGCCATCGTCGACGAAGTCGACAACATCTTCATCGATGAGGCTCGGACAGCTCTTATCATCGCGGGCCCCGGTGGTGACTCGGACATGCCTTATTACGAGGCTGCAGCGTTCGTCAAGCGGCTTAAGGGAACGGTTCGTTCGGAGATGCCTGCTGGTGACAACGAGACACCAGCCGGCTCCGACTACGTCTACGACGAGAAGCACAAGACCATCGATCCGGCCGAGGATCTGCTGGCCCGTTTTGCCCGTGCTGCCAGGATTCCCGAGGACAAGCTGCTGAAGGAACAGGCCACCTATGGCAAGATCCTTCGCAACGCCATCAGAGCACAGGTCTTCTTCAGAAAGGACAGCGAGTACATCATCAAGGACACAGAAGTCGTCATTGTCGATGAGTTCACGGGTCGACTTATGTATGGGCGTCGCTACTCTGAAGGGTTGCACCAGGCCATCGAGGCAAAGGAAGGCCTCAAGGTCCGCGAGGAGAGCCAGACGCTGGCAACAATCACGATCCAGAACTTCTTCAAGATGTACGACAAGCTGTCTGGGATGACGGGAACGGCGCTCACGGAGGCAGACGAGTTCAAGGAAATCTACGGACTTGATGTCCTCGAGATTCCCACACACCGTCCAGTGGGGCGCCAGGATGCGGACGATGAAGTCTATCGGTCCGAGCGCGGCAAACTGGACGCGATTCTCCGCGAGATCCAGGCCCGCCATGAGAAAGGGCAGCCTGTCCTCGTAGGTACGCGTTCCGTCAAGAAATCCGAAGCACTCAGCCAGGAGCTCAGGAAGCTTGGCATTAAACCTCAGGTTCTCAACGCCACGATTCAGGAGTTCAGTGCAAAGCCTCACGAAAAGGAAGCGGAGATCATCGCCCAGGCGGGCCGAAAAGGCTCGGTCACGATTGCCACCAACATGGCAGGCAGAGGTGTCGATATTCTGCTCGGCGGCAATCCTGTCGCTCTTGCTCACGCCGCTGCTATTGCTCATACCAAAGCTGACCCCAAGAAACAGCCGGAACAGTACGCGGAACAGTATGCAAAGCTGCTCACAGAGTATCGCGAGTCATGCTCGAAGGAACATGACGATGTCGTCAGCCTGGGGGGTCTCTTTATCCTTGGGACCGAGCGCCATGAGTCGCGTCGCATCGACAACCAGCTCCGGGGACGGTCTGGCCGGCAAGGGGATCCTGGTGAGTCGAAGTTCTTCCTCTCTGCAGAAGACGACATCCTGCGCATCTTCGGCGGCGACCGCATCCAGCGCATCTTCGAAATGATGAAGGTCGAGGAGTCGATGCCCGTGAATCATCCGCTCCTCTCAAAGACAATCGAGATGTCCCAGAAGAAGGTCGAGTCCTACAACTTCGATGCACGCAAGAGCCTCCTTGACTACGACAACGTGCTCAACAAGCAGCGTGAGGTCATCTACGCGGAACGTGACAAGGTTCTTGCGGGGGTCGATCTTGCGGACGAGGTGCACGAGTTCATCAACGAACAGGCCGAAACGACAGCACAGCAAGTCGTCCAGGCGCAACGAGCCGATGAGACTGATCTTGGCAAAGTCTACAATGACCTGGTCCTGGATGCCTTTGGCAGACCCGTGGAGATGACGCTCGAGGAGCTAACGGACCTCGTCGAACGCCGTGACTCCGAACAGCAGCTCACCGCCATGATTCAGGACCGTGCCGAGGCTATTTACCGCGAGAAGTACAACAGGTACGGAGAGAATGTCATGCACCAGATTGAGCACTACTTCTTCTTGCACACCATCGATAGTGCATGGAGGGACCATCTTCTTCAGATGGACGACCTCAAGGACGGCATCGGCCTGCGTGCTTATGGCCAGCAGGACCCGGTCATTGCCTATCAGAAGGAAGGGTACGATCTCTTCAACCAGCTGATGGACCAGATAAAGCACGATGTGACAAGGGCATTGTTCACCTTCGAGCTACAACCCGCACAGCCGGAGAAGAAGCATGATCGATCTTGAACCGCTGCGCAGGCGTGTTTCAGAGTGTGAGTCACGCACAACCGGACTCTATCAGCCTGGCTGGCTGACGAGCCAGCAGGCGCGGCTAGAAGAGCTGCGAACCAAGACAATGGCTACCGGCTTCTGGAATGACCAAACGAGCGCAGCAGAGATCATGGGTGGTATCGCACGCATTGAGGCAGACATTGCTTCCCAGCAGAAAGCACTGTCTGAGCTGGACGACGCTCGGACCGCCATCGAGCTCCTTGTCGGGATGCCGGACCTCGAGCTCGAGCGGGAAGCTGTCGGCAGCATTGAACAGCTCGAGCATGACTTGCAGATTCTCGAGACGACGGCCTACTTTAGCGGTCCCTATGATGCGTCCAATGCTATCTTGTCACTGTCGAGCGGAGCGGGCGGAACGGATGCGCAGGATTGGACCGAAATGCTCATGCGTATGTATATTCGTTATGCCGAACGACAGGGGTTCGAGGTACTCGTGACGGACTACATGCAGGGCGAGGAGGCAGGCATCAAGGGTTGCACGCTGGTCATCAGGGGACACTACGCCTATGGTCTTCTGATGCACGAAAAAGGCGTTCACCGCCTGGTCCGCATCAGTCCTTTCGATGCGAACAAACGTCGCCATACGTCGTTTGCGGCGGCAGATGTCATCCCGGAAATCCCAGAAACCCGCACGGACGCCGAAATCCCTGAAGGCGATCTGCGCATCGACGTCTATCATGCGTCAGGTCATGGAGGCCAGAACGTGCAGAAGGTTTCTACCGCTGTTCGCATCACACACATTCCGACGGGCATCTCGGCCAGCTGCCAGAACGAGCGCTCGCAGTTGCAAAACAAGCGAATGGCAATGGCCGTTCTCAAATCCAGACTGTTTGTGCAGCGGGAGCTGCAGCGTGATGCCCAGATTTCGGAAGTGCGCGGGGCCTTCAAGTCGGCTGAATGGGGCAACGAGATCCGGTCGTACGTTCTGCAGCCGTACAAACTGGCCAAAGACCACCGGACGGGACTGGAGAAAGGAAACGTTGATGCAGTTCTCGACGGCGACCTGCAGGACTTCATCCTTGCAAGTGTGCGACATGACGCGGAAGATCGTCGTTCGAGCGATTCGTGACGTCGTCGGCATAACGATCGGGTGTTTCGTCTACGCCCTTTCGTTTGCCCTCTTCGTCATCCCTCATGATCTGGCTCCCGGAGGCGTCTCGGGACTCGCGATCATTGTGAATCACTTCTTCAAGGCCGTTCCTATCGGCAGAACAATTATCATCCTGAATACTCCGCTGTTCCTGCTGAGCATCAAGAGGCTGGGAAAGGGATTCCTGTGGCGTTCAGTGTATGCAACCATCATCTCGTCAGTCCTTATTGATGTGATCGTGCCCTACACACATGGCTTCCACGTGGACATGCTTCTCTCGGCGGTCTATGCCGGAGTCGTCATGGGCATCGGGATTGGCATCATCTTCCGCTTCTTCGGTTCCACCGGTGGCACCGATCTCCTTGCTCAACTGTTGTCCGAACGCATGGGGCTGAGTTTCGGAACGACCCTGCTGATCATTGACACGATCATCATTGCTTTCTCAGGCATCGCGTTCCGGAGTGTTACGATACCACTTTACTCAATTGTGTCGCTCTATATTTCCGCAAAAGCTATCGACCTTGTGCAGGAAGGAATCTCTTTCTCCAAGGCGGCCTGGGTGGTCAGCAACCAACCGGAAGCCATCTCCAACAAGGTCATGGTCGAACTGGATCGCGGAGTGACGAAATTCACTGCAGCTGGCGGCTTCACGGGCGAACGCAAGGAAGTCGTGTTCTGCATCGTGCCCCAAAGCCAGATATCGCATCTCAAACAGATCGTCCATGAGGTTGACCCTGATGCCTTCGTAGCCATCATGGACGTCACCGAGACTCTGGGTCTCGGCTTCAAGGAGCTGGGTACACGATGATACAGATGTTGAGCGTCTCAAAGAGATATGACGATGGATACTATGGTCTCAGGGATATCACCTTCAAGGTAGGCCCCGGCAAGTTCGTCTTTCTGACAGGTGAGTCGGGCGCAGGCAAGAGCACCGTTCTGCGACTCATCTATCGTGCCGAACGGCCGACGAATGGCACGATCCTGGTTGATGGAGCGGACACGGCGGCGGCTCATGGAGGCTCGCTCACGTCTCTGCGACGGAGAATGGGCATGGTGTTCCAGGACTACATGCTTCTATTCGACCGCACCGTGTATGAAAACGTGGAGCTGCCGCTGGCTGTCCGAGGCGTGGGCAAAGGGATCATCAGCCAGGAGGTGGACAAGTACCTGGATCAGGTTGGCCTCGCGGGATACCAGCGTCGCCTGTGCTGCTCGCTTTCCGGAGGCGAGAAGCAGCGTGTTGCTCTCGCCCGCGCGCTCATCGCAAAACCCGACATCATCCTCGCGGACGAGCCGACTGGGAACCTCGACCTGAGCAACGGAGAGAAGATTGTCGAGGTCCTCCATGACGCCAACCGTCAGGGTGCCACTGTCTTCATGGCTACCCATGATCTGTATCTCGTCCAGTCAACCCGGCTGCCGTTCGTGCGGCTCCGCGGTGGGCGAAAGGTTGAGGAGGGCAACTTCTGACATGTTTACCTTCAAGCAGACACTGCGAGACATTGCGAGACATCCTGTCCGCACTCTCCTCGTTTCAATCCTGATAGCTGTGCTGATGGTGGCAAGCGCCGGCATCTATGCAATGTCCATGGACGTGCGCCACACCATCTCGGAGATTGAGAGCACACACTCCATCAATGCATACCTTCTGCGCGGCCTGGACCAGACTTCCATCCAGACTCTTCTCGAGCAGATGCAGAAAGATGAAGCCGTTGCCCGTGCGGAATACGTGAGTCCCGCAGACGGCCTCAAGAAGCTTGAGACTCAGTATCCCCAGTTCGCAAGCGTATTTAGCGACCTGACACGCAATCCGATTCCACCTCTCATCCGGGTCTATCCGGTCTCCGTGCAAGGCATCGCCGGCCTGGCTGCGGAGCTTCGTTCTCTTGCGGGCGTTCAAACCGTGGAGTATGACGAAGGCTCGGTGCAGGGGATGGCCAACGCGAACGAGTTTGTCCACAGCCTCCTGCTCTACGTACTGGTTCTCGCCAGCTTTCTCTTCATTGCGGGTTTCTGCCTCATGGCATTCAGCATCATCAACGGCAAGCGAAAAGAGACTGCAGTGCTGAGCATAGTCGGTGCCAGCAACCTCCAGGTTCTTCTTTCGACGCCCGCCCACCTGGTCGCTGTCTGGGCGCTCGCATCAGTCTTCTTCGCTGTCGTTCTCCCGAGCGTCATCAGGTATTCCACGACACGCCTCAAGGCGTCCTTTTCGTGGGTGACACCCAAGCCTGCGGGTGTCGTCTACGCTGGAGCCGCCGCCGTTGTTCTGCTGGCCTCCCTGGCCTGCCTCGTTCTGGCCTGCGTCATTGCAACACTACTGGCGTATCGTATTGATGAGGAACAGCGTCGAGAGGAGACGCTTCTCGAATGAGAATCCTGAGGTTTCTCATTGCCATTGTCCTAATTCTCTGTCTGTTTGTCGGCGCCTCCGTCTTCGCTCCTGGCGTCGAAGGAGACCTCACGAGCGACCTCAAGGCCGCCCAGCAGAAGATGAACCAGCTGAAGGCGCAGCTTCAGGAAATCCAGAAGCTGATCAACGAAAACAAGTCGGCCAAGTACAACCTGCTGAGTCAGCTGACCTCCCTCAATGACCAGGTGGATCAGCTGGAAGGCGACATAGGGAACATCGACAGTCGCATCGTTCAGCTCGAGACTCTCCTCGGCAAGACAGCGGCTCAGATCGCCATCAGAGAAAAGCAATACAATGAGCTGTCATCGGGAACTGAGTCGTCGATCGACCTTCTCTACCACGTGTCCAACCTCGACGTCGCAGGTCTTCCTTTCACAGGAGGAGATCTCAATGCCACCGTCGACGCGCAGCAAGGTGTGTCAGCCGTCCTTCAACAGATCACGGCGTCTCTGTCTGCTGTGAGTACACAGAAACTCGCTCTGCAATCGGACCGCGCCGACTATGCACAGACGAAGAAGCAGCTGGAGCAGGTGTATGCGCTCAAGAAACAACAGGCAAGCCTTCTGGCGCAGCAGAAAGCTACCACACAGCAGACCCTGAACTATCTGGCAGCTAAGGGTACTCAATTCTCCGCCGATGACAAGCGCATTCAAGACGAAATCAAGCGGGAAAACAAACTCATCGACCAGATTGTCGCTGAGATCGATCGGCAAAAATATCTTGGCAATGAGTCGACAGGCAAACTCCTGTGGCCCATACCCGGGCACATTCGTATAACCGAGCTCTTTGGGATGCGCCACGACCCGATCAACGGTACGTGGGAGATGCACAACGGCATCGACATGGGTTGTCCGATGTCAACGACGCTTCGGGCTCCCGCTGATGGCGTCGTTGCGTACGAAGGGAGATTCGCAGGGTATGGCAACATGCTGATGGTCCAGTGCAGCCAGCACATGACCCTGGTCTTTGGACATCTCAAGTCGTTCATTGCCGAGAAGGGGCAGTCCGTGAAACGTGGTCAGGTGATAGCGCTTACAGACAACACTGGCTGGAGCACGGGCCCTCATCTGCACTTTGAGGTCCGGATTGATGGCACTGCGAAGAACCCGATGCTCTATCTTAGGCGAAAACCGTAGCGCTCACAGCGAAAGGAGATTCCCATGCCATCCAGAAGATCCTCGCTTGTCATAGCAGTAGCCGCGCTGCTCGTTGTCGTGATCGCATTCTGGGCAGGATTCGTTGCATATCCATTCCTTGCCCCACGCCTTACAGGCTCTTCCCGACCATCGTCAGTCCAGACGACCCTTGACCGCGACACCTATCTCAAGCTGTCCGGGGACATCTATGACACCCTCAGCCTGCAGTACTACCAGAAGGTTGATGCCGGCAAGCTCCTCAAGGGACAGGTCGTCGGGCTCGGCGACCCGTACACGGAACTGTTTACACCTGCCGAGGCGGCGGACTTTCGCGAACAGCTGTCTGGTGAATACGTAGGCATCGGCGTCGTCATCACGCCGAGCAAGAAAGCTGACGCCATCGAGATCGTGAGGGTGTTTGCCGGTACGCCTGCAGAAGAGGCTGGGCTGAAACCTGGAGACCTCATCGACAGCATAGACGGCACGACCGCTCGAAAACTGGACCTCGATACCGTCTCCGCTCGTGTCAAGGGCAAGGCGGGTACCTCGGTACGATTGAAGATCGAACGTGCCGGGACACTTCTGGACTACACTGTCGAGCGGCGCCAAGTCGAGCTCCCGGTTGTAGAGAGTCGCATCATCGGGAACAAGGTTGGCTACATCTCCGTCTCCTCATTCAACTCTGGTGTGGCTGTGAAGTTTGCCCGGGCGCTTCACACACTCGAGGACCAGAAGATTGCAGGACTGGTCATCGACATACGGGACAATGGAGGCGGCTATCTGAGTGAATGCCTCGACATGCTCTCGAACTTCATTCCCCATGGGACAGCTCTATGGACGAGGGAGGCTGGAGGCGAAGTAAACCCTGTGACCGTCAATGGTGCCAGTGTCTCGTTTCCGATCGTTGTCCTGGTCAACGAAAACTCTGCGAGCGCTTCCGAGATCTTCTCGGCTGCCATGCAGGAGAACAAGGCGGCTCTCGTCGTGGGAACCACGACGTTCGGCAAAGGACTCATCCAGCGAAGCTGGGACCTCGCGGAAGGATACGAACTCAAAGTGACGGTCGAGGAGTACTACACGCCAAACAAGAACACGATCCAGAAGAAAGGGCTGACTCCCAACATCGTGGTGGCAGATCCAGCCCCCGCACTCTTTGGAACGCTGCCGGGTGATGGCCAACTCGCACGTGCTGTCCAGACGGTGGAGGAAGGAAAGCGCCCATGATTGTCGTGGTATCTGGTCCTGGAGGCGTCGGCAAGAGCACTGTCGTCGCGGAACTGCTGCGGCGCTACCCAGACATGCAACGCTCGATCTCCGTGACGACGAGGGCCCCCCGACCGTGGGAAGTGGACGGCGTCGACTATCACTTTGTGACCGAGGAACAGTTCACAGATTGGATTGACAAAGGACTGTTCGCAGAGTATGCTGATATACGTGGCCATCACTATGGGACGCTAATGTCCTCGCTTGAGGCTGTCAGGCCACAGGAGATTCTCGTCCTAACCATCGATATTCATGGCGGTCCCAGCATAAAGCGCCTGTTTCCAGGAGCCCTTATGATTTTCCTTAAGCCCCCGGATGTGATGGAGCTCGAACGTCGTCTGGAGTGCAGAGGCTCGGAAACGCCCCAAGAGATAGCCGGACGCATCGAGCTTGGTCATTACGAGATGACTTTTGCCAAGGACTACGATTACATGGTTACGAACCGCGACCTTGAGACCACGGTCGACATTGTCGACAGCATAGTCCGCAGTGTACTGCGGAGATAGGAGTCGTGCATGGACGAGCAGAAAGAACAGCCTACCCAACAGCCGGAGCTGGCAAACCTCTATCTGGAGACGTTGATTGCGAAAGTCGACACGAACAAGTATCGGCTCATTCGTCAGCTTCTCGATACATCGCATGAATTGCTCGAAGAGAAGACTGACCCGCTCCGCGAGCCTGTTGATGACATCCTTCGGAAGTCCGCCGGCCGCATGGTGGCTGCAGCGGCACGCGACGCTGCGAACCCGGTGATCGAGGACATCGAGCCGAAGCGCTAGAGTACCCGGAATCCAATCACTTACGAAGAAGCGTCAACCACCCCGTACGAGCGTGCGGGGTGTCGACAACTTGCGAAAGGAGAGACCTATGGACAAGAATGCGCGCACCAGCCAGACCGTAGAGTTTGTGACGATCGGGCATCCCGACAAGGTCGCCGACCAGATCTCAGACGCCATTCTGGACGAACTGCTTACGCAGGACCGATACAGCCGCGTCGCCTGTGAAACCTTTGTCACACATGGCCTGGTCATTGTCGGGGGAGAGATTACGACCAACGCATTCGTCGACGTCGACGGAGTCGTCCGGTCGACTATCGACACCATTGGCTACAATCACCCGAAATATGGGTTTGACGCCAAGACCTGTGCGGTCGTCAACGCAATTGGTCGCCAGTCTCCAGACATTGCGCAGGCTGTCGACGCAGGTGGCGCCGGGGACCAGGGTATCATGTATGGCTATGCCACGGACGAAACGCCTGAGTATATGCCGCTACCGTACGAACTGGCGCGCAAGCTTACTATGCGGCAGGAGGAAGTCCGGCAGCAGAATATCCTTGACTATCTGGGCCCGGACGGCAAGAGTCAGGTCACGCTGGAATACGATGGCGACAAGCCCGTGTACCTGCGTTCTGTGGTCCTCTCATCTCAGCACCTCGACACCGTTCTTGATCCCGACAATCCCTCACGAATGTCGAATCAGGCTCGTGAGGAGATCATCGAAAAGATCGTACGGCCATCGTTGCCGATTGACCTTCTCGACAGCAAGACCACGATCTTTGTGAATCCAACCGGCAAGTTTGTCGTGGGTGGCCCACAGTCCGACACGGGTATGACGGGACGCAAATTAGGCATCGACACGTACGGGGGACGTATCCCGCATGGCGGAGGAGCTTTCTCTGGCAAGGACCCCACAAAAGTGGACCGGTCGGCCACCTATCTTATGCGGTATCTCGCCAAGAACATCGTGGCAGCCGGTATTGCCCATCGATGCCTTACGCAGGTGGCTTATGTCATCGGTCAGAAGGACCCCGCTTCGTTCGAGATTTCCTTCGAAGGCACTGGCGCGGTTCCCGAGTCGATCGTACGGGACGCCATTGCGAAGAATGTCGAAATGACTCCTACTGCCATGATAGACTACCTCGGGCTTCGAAAGCCCATTTACCGCCAGACGTCCATGCACGGTCACTTCGGACGTCCGGGATTCAGCTGGGAAGAACTTGACCTGGTTCGAGAACTGAAGAACTGGCTCAACATCTAGCCCGTGCTCGGCAGTTTCGCCGTTCTGACACAGAGAGGTCCATTTTCGCGTAACCTCCTATCGTACGATCTCGGTTCGGTTGGGGACAATCCGGAACCAGGGACGTGGTTCCTGGTTCCTTTTATGCACAATGTCGCGCCTGCCCTGCTCGTGTCGGTATCTGGACTCGAGGGTCCATGGTCCGAGACAGGGGGGCTTCCTCTCTCCGCCCTGAGTGTGTGCTCAGCGCCTGGCATCTATCCGGCGCTGGGGCTTGATGTGGTGGCGCTTCAGCATTCTCTCGAGAGACAGGTCCTTGGTTGGGAAGATGCTCTCGCGATTGTCCGTTTCCTGCAGGCATCTCAACCGCATGACCGCAGCAAGGCTCGCCTCACTGCATCCGACCCGGCAAGGCTTCTGCACAATCTGCAGGTGATGGCCGCGCGGGACCCCTCCTTTTCCACAAAGACCGCTCCAGTGCGCCAACTGCTTTCAGATAGTGAAGCCACTGCTCATCTACAGAGCGCGCTCTGGAAACTCTCAACCCCCGCAAGACGCAAGCTCTATGAGCAGGGATTTGTTGTCGACCGCGGACTAGCCGACACCGAGCCACGAGTGTCTTACGCACGGGGCGACCACAGTGACCCACAGCTTATTGTCGGATCCTTCGTGGACAGGGCGACTCGCTTTCGCTCGGCCATCGAAGCCGCGATCGCTGGCGGCGGCAGCGTTGCCCTGATCGTCAGCTCAGACGTACTCGCGAGTCTTTACGAAGGGCTCCTGTCCCGCGACTGGAACATTCCGGCTGTCCGTTGGCCCTCAGTCGGCGCCAGACGCTTTCGTGGCGACCGCCACTCGACCGTCTGGCTGAGCACCCGTCAGTTCTCGTCATTGATCCTCCCTGAAATCGCACTTGTTGCCGTCGACCTAGGGATCCCCGGGGAGTGGCCCTTCTTCTGGCAACACTTTTCGCTCAGAAGTCTTCTCAGTGTTGCAGCTGACATGAGCAAGGCGCACGGCATCCCGTGTCTGGCTGGCGTGAGTGCGCCCACACTCTCAGTACTTGACGCGTGTGGTGTCCCGACAGACTCCGTGCTGGGATCAGAGGTCGAGAACCCTGCCCACGTGTCTGCTACCTTCGTTCTTCGGAGTCAGAACCCTGCCTCGGAGAAACAGACTGGGCCTTCGGGGGTTCTCCTCGCACCCACGATGCACCTCCTCCGGCAAACCTACGACCACGGCAAGGACTCCATGCTTCTCCTGAACATTCGCGGTTTTGCGACGCTGATCGAGTGTGCGGAATGTGGGTACACAGCGACCTGCCCTGACTGTGGTGCGACGCTGACCCTGGGAGGGGATAGGAAGAGGCTCTTCTGCAAACAGTGCGGTCATTCAGAGGTTCCGCCCGATCTCTGTCCCAACTGCCATGGGACACAACTTCGATCACGCGGGTACGGTCTGGACCGCCTCGCCCGTGAGCTCCAGCGTACGTTTCCGGTCTCAGCCGTCCAGCTAATGACACCCACCGACGAGGCCATGGTCGCGCAGAACACCGGTCCGTCGCTGTTTCTCGGCACGTATGCCGATGTCCAGCGCATCGCTGTCCTGAAGCCTGAGCTCGTTGTCTTTCCCGACGTAAGCGTCGGGCTCCGGCACCCGGTGTTCGATAACATCGAGCAGCTGGCCGTCGTCGTCAGTGGCGCGGTAGCAGAAACCGCGCCAGGCACTGTTCTGATCCAACTCGACCGCCGCTCCACAGGCCTGCGAGGCGTTCTCGACGGTACTGAGACCATGGCAGCCTTCCTTGAAAAGGAGAGGGAACAGCGCCGGGAGCTGTTGATGCCGCCTTTCGCACGCCAGTTCGTTATACGTGTCTCGTCTCGCGGCGCGAGCCCCGACGTGGACGCAATGACCAAGGACTTGGAGAACGCCCTTGTTGCGGAAGGAGTGGATTTCCGCGGGCTGCACGCGGACCTGCTGACAGTCTCGGCTCGGGCAAGAGTCCTCTCTCTCGAGTTCCGGGCCGACTCCCTGCAGGCGGCCCTTGGACTGCGTGTTGGCACCGCTCTCGCTCACAATAGACACTTCCAGAATGCCACCATCCGGGTATACTGATCACATGAAAATCGTACTGATTGGCAGTCCCATCCTTCGCCAGAAGGCAAAACCCATACGGAAGATGACAAGAGAGCTTGTTCATCTGGCCGAATCGATGGAAGATTTCATGAAACCAACAGGAGTCGGCTTGGCTGCCCCTCAGATTGGCCTTAGCCAAGCGTTCTTCATCTACGATGTCGGCGAAGGGCTCCATCTTGTGGCGAACCCTCAGATCCTGGAGCGCAAAGGATCAGCAAGCGCTGAGGAAGGCTGTCTCAGCGTTCCCGGTGTTTATGCTCCAATCGACCGTGCTACTGAAATCACGCTCTCATACTTGGATCATACCGGCAAGAGACGCATCCACAAGTACGTCGATTTTGAAGCTCGTGTCATCCAACACGAGTTGGATCACCTCCAGGGCATGCTGTTCGTCGATCGGATCACTGACCCGTCCACGATTTCCGTCCAAGAAGGAAGCCCCGTCGCCGCCGTACTGACTCAAACAATCAAGGGAAAGGGACAGGAACTCTGACGATGGCCTTGGACGTTCCCCGCATCGCTGTCTTTGGTTCGTCATCGATTTCGGTCCCGGTCTTCGACGCCATCAGATGCCGGTTCCACGTCGTACTTGCGGTCGTGTCAGAGGAGCCGCGCATCCGCCGAGGCAAGCTCCTGGCCAACCCCGTACAAGCGTGGGCAGAGTCTCATTCAATCCCCGTGCTGAATGGCGCAGAGACCCCTGAAGGGCTACTGACGAAGCAACTGGTCGACGGTGCCGTCGACATCCTGTTCCTGCTTTCCTACGGAAGACTCCTTCCGCAGGCTCTCCTGGATGCACCGCGTCTCGCCTCCATCAACCTCCACCCGTCCCCGCTGCCCTGGTATCGGGGGGCAGCTCCCATTGAACGCCAGATCATGGACGGTTGCAGGCAGTCAGCCGTGAGCATCATTCGAATGAACGGCCTGCTGGACCGTGGTGAGCTTCTGGCTCAGGAATCGTTCACAATTGCCGACTCGGATTACCGCACCGATGTCGAGGCTTCTATCATCCGGGTAGGAGTGCCGCTTACTTTGCACGTCTTCGACCAACTGTTGCACAGCTCAACAACGCCACTGCAACAAACCGGCGCGGGCTCCTACGCACGCAAGCTCAAGTCTGACGACGAACTCATCGACTGGTCAGGTTCGATCGAGCAGGCATACAATCTCGTCCGGGCTCTTGCCCCTGAACCATGTGCGTGCTCTTTCCAGGAAACGGACCGACTGAAGATCCTCAGGGCTATCCCTTTGTCTGCAGACATCGACCTCTCCGCAGACGCCCCCTCTGGTACGGTTGCACAATTTCTGCGCAAGCGTGTCGCCGTTCGCTGCGGTGACGGATGGCTCGAACTTTTAGAGCTCCAGTTTCCGGGGAAGACTCCCATGTCGACGGTCGACCTTCTCAACGGCCGGCGTCTTGTCCCCGGAAATGTCCTCCGTCGAAACCCATTTGCATAGACTTACCCATCTCAAAGGTCGGGCCAAAGTTATCCACAGTTTGGTCCAACGTTCACAAAGATTGATTTGTGGCGATCGGATTCCTCAATTGACTGACCTGGCAAATGGCCCATATACCAACTCATGGATCCGGATCGCCTCAGCCTCGGCTTCCTCTTGGATATCAACTGCACGCATCACGCTGGCAACCCACTTACCAGTGCTCTTGTTGTAGTGCACTCCCATAGTCTTGCTTGCACTGCCCCAGCCCCGCCTGTTCTGCATGTTCTGCCAATGTGTAGCCCAGCGGAGATTTTGCAAGCGGTTGTCAAGCCCGTTGCCATTGATGTGGTCAGCCATCAATCCATCGGCGGGCCGGCTGCCAAGCACCAACCAGGGTAGTGGATATGAGCTTCCTGGATAGGTGATCCCGCAGATTCGTCCAATATAGGCTCGCGCAAGAGGCGTCTGCGTAGGCACTCTCGTGTTGGCATAGTTAACGCCCAGCAGAGCGTTGCCATCTTTCAGCCTCTCATAGATGCTACGGTCTACGATCACCTCCAGCGTATAGACCACAGGCATTTTCCAAGACTGGCCGCAGTGTTGTCCTTTGTTCGAGGCATGGTGAGGCACGAAGATGCGTACGCTTTCGCCTTCCACCCTTGAATCGTAGTCAAAGTCTCTTCTCATGGCCTCGAGTGCTCCTTTCTAGAGGTCTCCCCACGATTACTACGGAGTCGGCCACAAATATGTTTGGCCAGCCGAGTAGTGATCAGCCGTTCAGAACTGTCGCATTTCCGGCGATCTCATTCACGGTTGTACGTCTCGCAAATCGAAATCTCTTCCTAGGGCCGCTTTTCGGCACCCGAGGACAGACTCAGATCTTGATAGTATCTTCGGCCGCATGCTCCAGCCGGTCGGTCGTATGAACATAGATCTGTGTCGTCGTAATATTCTGATGCCGTAGCGTGTCGCGCACCTGTTCTATCGTCGCACCATTCTGAAGGGCCATGGTGGCAAAGGTATGCCGCAGCGAGTGCGCGGAGATGCGCGAGGAGTACACGCCGATTCCCAGGAGCTTCTGTTTCACCTCAAAACGCAGGGTCTTCGTCGTGATCCGCCTGCCCTCGTTGTGGTTGCTATGTGACACAAACAGCGGCGCACGTGGGTCTGTGCACCGGCGCGCGGCCAGGTAGCGCACAATCGGCTCGTACGCTTCCCGCGTGAGGACGACGAAATCATCTTTCGCGTCCTTGCCTTTGCTGCGCACGTACAGGAGTGTGGCGTTGGACGTCTGACGAATGTCTCCGACGTCAGAGCCAACGACCTCCATCGTGCGGAGCCCGGTCCGAAGCATCAGGTTGATCATGGCGAAGTCGCGCAGGCCGATCATGTCGCTCGTATCGATGGAGTTCAACAGATCACGCGCCTGCTGCAGGGTAAGCGGATCGCGGTTGAATCCGTACGAACGCTTGAACCCTTTGAGGCCCGCGGACACATCGGGATAGATGCGGTTCGACTCGAGATACTTGAAGAACTGGCGTACGGAGGTAAGGTACAGATTCCCCGTCCGAGGCGACAGTCCCTCTGCCAGCAGATGGCTCTTGTACTGGACGATGTCGGTCTTCGTCAGGTAGCCGACCCCGCCAGCGGCCTCTCGAAGCGACAGGAACTCCTTGAACCGCTTGAGCGCGCGCCGATACACTATCTTGCTGGTGATGCCGACATCCTGTGCCAGCAGGAAGCTCTCGATCAGCTGGTCAAGATTCGCCGCCAGCGTGCCTGCAGGCTGTCGCGGCGTGATCTCCTTCATTTTTCCGTGGAGCAGTCGCCTCCGGCCGGGTCAGCCGAAGTGTCCGTGACAATACCGGCGCTCTTCAGGGCATCTTCCTTGATCATGGAGGGCTCCCACGGAGGATCGAACACAAGATCCACCTTGACGTTCCGCACACCTGCTACAGTCCGAACTCCCTGTTCAGCCTGCTGGAGTAGATAATCGCTCATCGGACACTGCGGAGCAGTCATGGTCATACGGACAGTGACGTCTCCCTCGGCTGTGATCTCTACTCCGTAAATCAGCCCAAGGTCAACGACGTTAATCGGAATCTCAGGGTCGTAGACGGCCCGCAGTGCGTCAAGAACCTGCTCTTGTTCTATCATGGTCTATGATACCTCCGGTTGGTTGACACGAGTCACGTGTGCGCCCAGTTGAGACAGCTTACCGTCTAGCGCTTCGTATCCCCGATCAATATGATGGATGGATTTTACGGTAGTTGTGCCATGCGCTGCAAGGCCGGCTAGCACCAGAGCGGCACCACCCCGCAGATCCTTTGCCTGGACTGTCGCCGAGTTCAGTGACTCGACACCCTCGATAATGGCTGTCTCTTCCGCCACCTTAATGCGGGCGCCCATGCGCTCAAGCTCAAGGATAGCACCGAACCGGTTCTCGAAGATGCTCTCGACAACGACCGAATTGCCATGCGCCAATGTCAGATACGCGGTCATCTGAGGCTGGGCATCCGTCGGATACCCCGGGAACGTCAGGGTACGAATATCTGTCGACCGGTACCCTGGAACGCCCTTGACGACAACGGCATCATCTCCCTTGACCTCGACCACCGCGCCCGTCTCCCGCAGTTTAGCGACGATCGACCAGATATGACGGACATCGATGCCCGTGATGGTAGCCTCGCCCTGCGTAATGGCCGTCGCCATCATGAGTGTCGAAGCTTCGATGCGGTCGCCGATGATGCGGTGCGACGCTCCGTGCAGCTGAGCGACGCCCTCGATACGGAATCCGAACGGGAAAACGGGCACGATACGGGCGCCTGCCTTGTTGAGGAAGGAGATGAGATCGTACACCTCCGGCTCCTGGGCCGCGTTGAAGACACGTGTCGTTCCTTCGGCAAGAGCAGCTGCCAACAGGAGATTCTCCGTCGCACCCACGCTGGGAAAGTCGAGGTAGACATCGCAGGCCTTGAGAGCCTTGGCCTGACCAACAAGATAGCCGTCTTTCCACTCGAACTGTGTGCCCATCGCTCGCAGCCCCTTGATGTGAAGGTCGATGGGTCGAGCACCGATACTGCACCCGCCCAGCGATGGGAGCATTGCCCTGTGCTCGCGCCCAAGAAGTGCTCCTACCAGTGTTTGCGTTCCGCGCAAGCTGTAGCCGTTGGTGTTTTCGACGCGCGTCTCAATGGGACCACGAGTGTCCAGCACCACTTCTCCATTACTGAAGGAAACCAGTTTGACACCCATCGCCTGGATGAGAGTGAGGAGAGACTGGAGGTCGCTGATGTCCGGGACATTCTGGAAGCTGACTACGTCGCGGACAGCAATTGCAGCCGCCACCAGCGGCAGGATCGAGTTCTTGGCGCCACTGCAGCGCACCGAACCGTGGAGCGAATTCCCTCCTTCGATGAGAAAGCTCTGTTCCGTGGTCATACGTTACCCTCCTGAGTGAGTCGCATTAAGATAATTGTCGATGTGAGCGAGTATCTGCGCTGCAGTTGTTCCATCGCCATATGGGTTGACCCGGCCCTCGCCCAGAACTGCAAAACCACTTGCCACAAGCTGCTCGAACGACGAGACGATGAGGTCCTCGTCCTGGCCGACCAGCTTGACCCAGCCACTTGTCACAGCCTCGGGGCGCTCGGTGACCTCACGGAGCAGGAGCATCGGCTTGTGAAGCGTCACGGACTCTTCCTGAATTCCGCCCGAGTCGCTGAGAACGGCAATACAGTGTTCAAGCATATACAGGAAATCGAAGTACGGAAGAGGGTCGGTGAGCACGACGTTCGGCAGGCCCGACGCAATCCCGAAAACCGTTTCTCGCACAACCGGGTTGAGATGTACCGGAAAGACAAACGTCAATTCTGGATGCAACCTGGAGAGCTTTACGAGCGCGCCCGAGAAGATTGCAATGCCGGTATCCCAGTTTTCGCGACGGTGTGCCGTCATGATGATCATGGGACTGCCCGGCCGAACCCTCGACATGATGTCCGGAGCACGAAGGTGAGGCAAGGCCATGTGCACGGCGTCTACGATTGAGTTTCCGACGACATCGATACTGCGGGCGTCGATACCTGCATGCAGGAGATTCTGTCTGGCCTCCTCAGTGGGCGCGAAGCAGAGGTCGGAAATCTGATCTGTAAGCATGCGGTTCACTTCCTCGGGGAAAGGGCTGAACTTCTGATGGGACCTGAGTCCCGCCTCGACATGACCGACCGGGATCTTTGCGTAGGTCGCCGCGAGAGCTCCCATGAACGTGGTAGTAGTATCTCCGTGGACGAGAACCATGTCCGGTTGCAGCTCAGCCAGTGCATCGGAAATCTGCGTTGCCAGCGCCGCCGTCAGATATGGAAGCGTTTGGCGCTGCTTCATGACGTTGAGATCTCGCCACACCAGGATCTCGAACATTTGCACAACGTCGTCCAGCATCTGCATATGCTGGCCGGTCAGGAGCACATGACTGTCGAACCTGGGATCGGCCTCCAGCGCCTTGACGATGGGTGCCATCTTGATCGCCTCAGGACGCGTACCAAAAATGCACAGAATGTTGCGACGCACGTCAGTGGAGTCCCAAAAGGGCGATGGCCAGCCCGATCGAGCATAGCATGAACGTCACCAGGTAGTACAGCGCCGTGATGCGCCGCTGGCTCCACCCATGGAACAGTAGCAGATAGTGGAAATGCCCATTGTCTCCCTTCATGGGAGACTGGTGCCTGGCCGCCCGGCGGAAAATGCTCGAGACTGTCTCCGCGATGGGGATGCCAAGCGCGAAAACCGCCACGATCAGCATGACAGTCGTCGGCAGTTTAAGGGCGCCATAGACGGAAAGGCTCGCGATCATGAACCCCAGAAACTCAGACCCGGCGTCTCCAAGAAACACCTTCGCCGGATTGTAGTTGAAGACAAGGAATCCCAGGACAGCACCAAGCAGCGCCACAAGGATGGCCCCCATGGTTGCCATGCCCTTGAGCGCGGCGAAGAAGAACATTGCGAGGAGAATCAGCGCAGCGACGCCACCCGCAAGGCCGTCTAATCCATCGATGAGGTTCAGCGCATTGGTGATGCCCACGATCCAGAAGTACGTGAGTATGATGCCGCCGATGCCAAGCTGGAAGAACCCTCCATGCAGGAAGTTGGTGAATGTGGTCACACGGACCCCAAACGCGATGACGACGATTGCTGCCACTGATTGTATCAGTAGCTTCAGTAACGCGGGGATGTCGAACATGTCGTCCAGGAGCATGCCAATGAATACGATGCTCCCACCGACAAGGATTCCCTTCAACTGCATTGTGAGTGAATCAAAGAAGAACACAGATACGATGAACGCGATCACGATGGCGATGCCACCAGTGCGAGGAATCACCTTCCGATTCACTCTGCGCCTTTGCCCGTCGATGTTCGCCTCAGCATTGGCAGCCGGCTTGTCGGTGATGCCAAGCCGCAGCCCAAGCTTGGTGAAGACCGGTGTCAGCACAAGGCTCAGCGCCAAAGCCACGAGGAACGACCAGAGCTGTGCCTGCGTAATCACAAGATGCATGGACTACTTCGTCCCGTATATCCTGTCTCCGGCATCGCCAAGACCGGGAAGGATATACCCATTCTCGTTCAAACAACGGTCAATTTCCATGGTGACGATTTTCACGTCGGGATGCTCGCGCTGCAACACCTCGATGCCCTCTGGCGCCGCAATGATACAACAGAAGGAGATGCTGCGAGGATGGCGTTCCTTGACGAGTGAAATGGCCTTGGAAGCACTGCCTCCAGTTGCAAGCATCGGGTCCACAATAAACACGTCTGACTCAGGAGTGCTCTCGGGAAGCTTGCAGTAGTACTGAACCGGTTCCAGAGTGTTCTCGTCTCTGAACAGGCCGATGTGTCCCACCTTGGCGTGAGGGATCATGTCGAGCATCCCCTGGGCCATGACGAGCCCGGCTCGAAGCACGGGCACTATCGTGACTTCGTTCTCCAGTTCCTGCCCATCGTAGGACTCCAGGGGGGTCTCTATGGGGCACGCCTTGGTTCGCATGTTCCTGCAAACCTCGTACGTCATGAGCCCGGCAAGTTCCTCCGCCAGCTCACGGAAGTCCTTGTGCGTCGTGTTCCTGTTGCGAAGAAGGGTCAGTTTGTGTCGTATCAGAGGATGATCCAGCACCTGGAGGTTACGATGGTCCATCAGTTCTCCTAGTACATCTTCCCTGCATATAGTGGAAAACGGTCCGTAAGCGCCGTCACGCGAGCTCGAATCTGATCCAGCTTCTCCTCGTCATCACGCCCCATGATCGTCTCGTCGATCAGGGCGGCGATCTCGACCATCTCTGGCTCACGCATGCCGCGAGTGGTCACAGCCGGAGTCCCAAGCCGCATTCCACTTGCCTTGTTTGGCGGCAATGGATCGAAGGGGATGGCATTCTTGTTGACAGTGATGCCTACGGTCTCGACAAGCGCCTGGACTTCTTTGCCCGTAACTCCCTTGGAAGTCAGATCGACAAGCATAAGGTGAGTATCGGTGCCGCCGGAAACGATGCGATAGCCACGCTCCGTCAGCGCCTGTGCCAAGGCTCTTGCGTTAGCGAGAACTTGCTTCTGATAGGCGGCGAACTCGGGAGACGCAGCTTGTCTCAGAGCGACTGCCTTCGCCGCGATGACATGTTCAAGAGGTCCTCCCTGGCTACCAGGGAACACAGCACTGTTGAGCTGCTTGGCATACTTCTCCTTGTAGAGGATGATCCCTCCTCGAGGACCGCGAAGTGTTTTGTGCGTCGTCGTCGTGACGAAATCCGCATACGGTACCGGTGAAGGATGAACTCCTGCGGCGACCAGCCCGGCTATGTGGGCCATGTCTACCATGAGCAATGCACCGACCGAATCGGCGATCTCGCGGAAACGCGGGAAGTCGATGATGCGCGGATACGCACTGGCACCTGCGATGATCAGCTTGGGATGCTCTGTTCGGGCCAGCTCGGCTACCTGGTCATAGTCAATTGTCTCGCTGTCCTTCCGAACGCCATAGGAGACGATGTGAAACAGTTTGCCCGTGAGCGACACGGGGCTTCCGTGACTCAGATGCCCACCGTCGGCAAGAGACATGCTCAGGATCGTGTCTCCTGGCTGTAGAACGGAGAAGTAGACCTCAAGGTTGGCTTGCGTTCCCGAGTGGGGCTGAACGTTTGCCCCCTCCGCACCGAAGAGCGCCTTGGCACGCTCAATAGCCAGCGTCTCGATGACATCAACATACTCACAACCGCCATAGTAACGTTTGCCCGGGTATCCCTCGGCGTACTTGTTTGTCAGGACTGAACCCTGTGCTGCCAGGACTTCTTCGGACACAAAGTTCTCAGATGCGATGAGCTCAATGTTATTCTGCTGACGGTGCAGTTCCTTGTTCAGTGCATCAGCTACTTCGGGATCAACTCTCGTTAAACCTGTCATAACGACCTCCCATCATTTTTTTCGGCATTTCGTCGTTCAAATATTCTATCACGAATGGCGGACGACGACACTACTTGCGCACATCCATACTATACACGATTCCCCGCGCGGTCGCCTGCACCACCTGCCATGCATTCAGACCTCCCTGCAAATATCCGACGTACGGCTCGCGAAGGGGGCCGTCGAAACTCAGTTCAATCGTGGATCCCTGCACAAAGGTTCCGCCTGCCATCAGGACTTCCGTCTCGTATCCCTGCATGGCGCTCGGCTCGGGTACGGCATCGGCGTCCAGTGCAGAGCACTCCTGCACAGCGCGTGCAAACGCTGCGAACCGTTCCCTTGACCTGCACTCGATGCGCAGCACAATGTCCCCGCGGAGGTCGTGAGGGCCCGGATCCACGACGAAGCCGTTTTCCTGCAGAAGCGCGCTCGCAAGAAGGTTTCCCGTCAGGACCTGCTCAATTACCGTCGGGGCAAAGAGCAGACTCCGCAGGAACGTCTCGGCAAACCCAAGATTCGGCCCAATCTCAGCACCTACTCCTGGACTCGAGTACCGGGTCGCGGCCAGGGCCACGGCCCTGGAAGTCCCCACCACGTAGCCGCCCGTTGGGGCAATCCCCGCTCCGATATTCTTCATGAACGACGAGACCAGCAGATCCGCGCCGTCCATTGTGGGTTCACGATCCTCGAGAAGGTCGCCATAGCAGTTGTCGACAAGGACCAGACTCTCGGGCGAGACATGTTTCACGGAGGAGATCATCCGTGCGATCTCACCCTCGCGAAGCGCCCGGATGCGCTTGTATCCCCGACTCCGCTGAATCAGGACAACTTTCGGCAACTGGGTCGAGAAGCATCTCTCGAGCTGCTCCTCCCACAGTTCTGCGGGTGATGCCGTGATGTCGCACTGGGCATAGCTGACACCAAACTCTGCAAGCGAACCATCAGATGGGCGGATTCCAATGATCTCCTCCATCGTATCGTAGGGAGCCCCCGTCACGCAACACAACACATCCCCGGGACGAAGCACTCCGAACAGTGCGATCGCCAGAGCATGAGTTCCAGAGATGATCTGCGGGCGCACCAGTGCAGCTTGTGCGCCGTACAAACGGGCAAAGACGCGTTCGGTCTTGTCCCGCAAGTTGTCCCCGATGCCATAACCCGACATGGGACGAAGGTCCGATGTCGACAAGCCAACAGTGTGGAATGCGTCAAGGATACGCATGAAGTTGCGACGTTGAACTGCACGAATATCTGCAATTTCGGTCGCATACTCACGCTCGAGCTGCTGCGTCCGTTCCATGAGCTGGCGTTCCGTGATCATCTGCTGTGCCCTCCTGCGGCGGATTCGACGAGGGCTCCCGCCTGCACCAGAACCGAATCAGATGTTTGATTGCTTACGTCGATCCAGTGAACGTCCTTCTCTCTTCTGAACCAGGTCTCCTGCCGTTTGGCGTAATTGCGTGTCCGCCTTTTCCAGAGCTCGATCGCCTCGTCGCGCCCTATCTCTCCACGCATCCAGGCGTTCAGCTCCTTATAGCCTATACCCTGCATCGCGGTGTCGTCAGAGTTCAGGCCATCGGCCAGCAGACGCCGCACTTCCTCTTCCATTCCTGCAGAGATCATGGTATCAACGCGCCGGTCAAGCCGTCTGTAGAGTTCGGCCCGCTCTGCACGCAAGCCAATACGGAGGACTCGCCATGGGACCGGGTGCTGTCTCCGCTTCAGGACGCTTGGCATGTCTCCTGACTCAGCACTCATCTCCAAGGCCCGTTCCAGTCGCCTGACATCGTTCGAGGCAATCTCGCGTTCCGCCACAGGGTCAATCTCTCTCAGACGCGCGCGCAGCTCCCCCTCGGACAACATTCGCAGCTGGCTCCGTAGACTTGCATCGGGCTTCTCCGGCAGGAATTCGTATCCGTCGAGTACAGCCCTCACGTACAGGCCTGTCCCTCCCACTAGAATCGGCAGACGCTGCAAGCGAATCGCCGCATTCACAGCTTCGAGTGCCAGCAGCTGGTATTGGGCGACAGAGAAGTGCTCGTTGGGAGGAACGACGTCGATGAGAGCATGGGGAACACCTAGGCGTTCTGAAAGGCTGAGTTTCGCCGTGCCGACATCCATCCCCTCGTAGACCTGCATCGAGTCGGCAGAGATGATCGACCCTCCGAAACGACGGGCGATGCCCAGGGCAAGCGCAGTCTTGCCCGTTCCGGTGGCGCCGACAATGCCTACAATCAATGGGAGACTAGCAGAGTCGGGTGCCATGCAATCCTTCTCTCGAGCCATGGTCAATAGTCACACTGACGAATGTACCAACTCCTGGCGCTGGTTCAGAACACGAGAACCAGACATTTCTGCCATCGATCGACCTTCCAAAGGCATGTCCGCCTGCATGTACAGCTAGGACGAGCACGTCGACGCATCTGCCTGCCAGCACCTGGTTGCTCTGCTCGCTCAGGTCCTGGACGATGCTGAGCAGGGCGGAGTGCCGTTCGTCGATGAGCGCGGGCGGGACCTTGTCCTGCATTCTGGACGCTGGCGTACCCGGCCTGTCGGAGTACTTGGCAAGGAAGGCCCCATCAAACTGGAATCGACGGACCGCGTCGACCGTATGGACAAAATCATCATCCGTTTCCCCGGGAAAGCCCACAATGATGTCTGTTGTCAGTGTCCAGCCGACGTTCTCGCGGATGGGCTCTGCAAGCCTGGCATAGTCTGCAATCGTGTACCGCCGGTTCATCCGCTCGAGGATGCGGTCACTCCCAGACTGCAGTGGAAGGTGCAATCGATGCTCGATGTGCCGCAGCTCCATGACCCGTCTCACTTCCTCCGGCGTGAAGTTTGCTGGATGAGAGCTCAGGAACCAGAACCAGAAGTTGCCGTCCAGTTCATCGACCGCAGACATGGTCTCAATTAGCCCTCCAA
>NZ_QXIY01000018.1 GCF_003570995.1 Candidatus Cryosericum septentrionale | reverse complement strand
ATTTCACCCTGCCCCAGAGAACACTTGAAGTATATGCGGCCCCAAGAACATGTCAAACGCGGCCTCTTCAAGCTGGAGCCTGTTCCGGTCACTCCTCTACTGGCCTGTTGCATTCGCCGATTACTTCGTAAACTGTACATACTCTAGGAGGTGCCCATGGAAAAAGCCATATATCTGAAGGAACTGAATGAGAAGCTCAACGCACTGTACTATCAGTGCAACATCGCCGCCTGGAACCTGTCGACGACCGGGAAGGACGAGTACGCCGCTCAAGCGGAGCATGCCGACCTGGCAATGCGGCTCTTCCTCGCTGACAAGCAGCGCTTCGACACCGTGAACTCCATGCTCGCCGCGGGTGACCTGGAAGAGCTCGAGCGCAGGCAGCTCACCCTTATCCACGACATGATGGTCGAAAACCAGCTTGACAAGGAGATGCTTCAGCAACTGGTCATCAAGCAGATCGCCTTGCAGAGCATCACGACGAAGTTCCGCGGAACGATCGACGGCAGGGAAGTCAACAACAAGCAGATCGAGGAGGTCCTCAGGTCCAGCACCAACAATGACCTTCGCAAGAAGGCATGGCTGGCCAGCAAGCAGGTGGGCGCAGTGCTCGAACCTGGCCTCATGGAGCTCATCAAGCTCCGCAACGAGTCCGCCGTCAAGCTGGGGTACGCCAACTACTATGAGATGTCAATCCAGCTCCAGGAGTTCGACGGTGCGTGGCTCAAGCAGACGCTCGAAAGCTACCGCGACCAGACCGACACGCTGTTCCGCCGCGTTAAGGACTCTATCGATCAGGCGGTCGGACAGCGCCTGGGCGTCGACCCTTCCACACTGATGCCCTGGCACATGAGCGACATGTTCTTCCAGGAGGCCCCCCGCACCTCAGACGTCGATCTCGGCGTCTATTTCGAGGGCAAGGGCAACCACATCGTCGAGGAACTTGCGACGAAGACCTACGATACTATCGGGCTGGACATCCGCGACATTATCGCTCGCAGCGACCTCTACGAGCGCGCGGGCAAGGACCAGCACGCCTTCACCATGCACCTCGACCACAAGGGCGACGTCCGCGTCCTGGCCAACCTGCGCCCCAACGAGACCGAGATGGAGACCCTGCTGCACGAAATGGGGCACGGCGTCTACGACAAGTACCTCGACATGTCACTTCCCCCGGTCCTGCGTCATCCCGCACACATCTTCACGACGGAAGCCGTCGCCATGTTCTTTGGCCGCATGGCCCGTGACCCCAAGTGGTATAAGCAGATGGTGGGCATCGATGACGCCGCCCTCCAGAGGCTAGAGGACGACCTGCCTGTCGCCATCCGTAACCAGATGCTCGTCGCGACCAGGTGGATCACGCACTTCGCGCTCTTCGAGAGCGAGTTGTACCACACCGAGAATGGCGACAGCCGCCTCTGGTACCAGGGCGTCCAGAACATCCAGTACCTCAACACCCCCGAGGAACGCCTGGAGAAGCCCGACTGGGCAGCCAAGTACCACTTCGCGATGGCGCCCGTGTACTACCACAACTACCTGCTCGGCGAGATGCTCGCCTCCCAGTTCGACCATACCCTGCGCGCCGAAACCGAGGGTAAGGTCCTGACGCCCGAAGGTGGGCGCTGGTTCGTCGACAACGTCTTCACGCCCGGCGCGAAGTACTCATGGAACACCATGATCGAAGACGCCACCGGCGAGAAGCTCAACCCGTCCTACCTGGTACAGCAGTTCAACTACTAACGACAAGGGACTGTAACACTCTCGGGACGGTTCCAAATATGCCGAGAGTGTTACACTTTGGGACGATTCCGAATAAGCCGAGCGAGTTATGGTTTCGTCTCTTCGGCGTTGAGCGCCAGATAACGCCGCGCCGTCATGTGACTTATGCCAAGTGCGGCGGCGATCTTTCTTAGACTCATCCCCTGCTGGTGGAGACTGACCACACGGGAGATTTCAATCATGTCGGGGGTCAGGCCGGCGACAGGCTTTCGCGGAGCAACATCTTGGCCGCTCTGTGACTGAGCGCGGCGCTTGGATTCCGCCCATTGCCTAGCCCTGCCCGTGAGTAGAAAGTCCGGTTTCTTGAGCCCGATACCAGCCTGGACAAATTCCCGGTAGAGCTCGCGGGATTCTGCTTCTTCCTGCGCGAACATCCCCATCAACTCGTGATCCCTTAGCGGAACGCGAGAGGGCGCACCCAGCACGGCAGTGCTGTAGCTACTCCAGCGCCACTCCTGAGGCGTAGTCACGAGGCCTGCCCTCAAGGGATTCAGCACGACGTAGCGCGAGGCCTCGAGAAGATGGCTGTCCTGAGTGATTAGAATCGAGAAGAACCGATCCTGAAATACATGACCGTGGCGTCCCCGGGCCTTGTTGTACCACTCGCCATAGCTCATGTTGATGTGGTGCATTCCTTCCGACAGATTGTCGTCATGCGTCTTCAGCAGGAAGTGGTAGTGATTCCCCATGACGCACCAGGCATACATAGACCAGTCAAATTCCTTGGCCGTGTCCGCCACCAGATCAACCAGTCGCCACTTCTCGGACGGCCCCTCGAAGATCATCATGTCGCCGTTGCCGTGTGTCGTCACGTGATAGACGCCATCGGGAATCCGAATTCTCGCTTGTCTACTCATCCAAGTAGACCATCCGCACGAAACATGTGCCTGACATGTTCCCTCCTCCAGTTCAAGTTATCGTCGAGAGTGTAACACTTTCGGAACCGTCCCGAGAAAGTTACAGAGACATGAGGTGGAGGTCGGGACTCAGGTCGAACTCGGCGTCGGTTATGCCTCGGAGCTCGTCCACGGTGATCTCGGGGGCGATTTCCTTGAGGACCAGTCTGCCGCCCTCGAAGACAAACACGGCGTACTCGGTGACGACTATGTCTGCCTCGCCGATGCCGGTGATGGGGAGCGTGCAGCCTTTGACCAGCTTGGGTTTGCCGTTTTTGCTGGTGTGCTGCATCGCGATGACGACTTCTCTTGCTCCTGTCACGAGGTCCATCGCCCCGCCGACCCCAAGCTGCTTCCCGTTGGGGATGATCCAGTTGGCAATGTTGGCCTTCTGATCCACTTCGAACGCCCCGATGACCGTGGCGTCGACGTGACCGCCCCGTATCATCCCGAAGGATGCGGCGCTGTCCATGTAGACGCATCCAGGAGTTTCTGTGACGCACGTCCTGCCGGCATTGATCAGGTCATGGTCCATCTGGCCTTCCGGCGCCGGACAGCCGACGCCGAGCATCCCGTTTTCGGCCTGCACGTAGATGTTGGGGCTTGTGACGTAGTTGGCCACCATGGTCGGAATGCCGACGCCAAGGTTGATGAACAGTCTCCCGTTCTGGGCTTCGCTGTCGAAGTGGCGCGCTATCACTGAAGCTATCCGTTCTTTTGCCTGTTGTTCGAGTATCGCCTGCATCTCAGCTCTTCCTCATCGTCAGCACATCCACATATATGTGGGGTGTCACTATGCACTCGGGGTCCAGGGACCCCACAGGGACTATCTCTTCGACTTCGGCTATGACGGTGTCTGCCGCCATCGCCATGACAGGATTGAAGTTGCGGGCAGTCTTGTAGTAGACCAGATTGCCCAGCTCGTCGGCCTTGTAGGCCTTGATGAGTGCCACGTCGGCATGGATGGATTCTTCCAGCACACACGCCCTGCCGGCGAATTCTCTGGTCTCCTTGCCTGCGGCGAGGTCTGTTCCCGCTCCGGTCGGTGTGAAGAACGCCGGGATGCCCACCCCGGCGGCTCTGATCGCTTCTGCGAACGTCCCCTGGGGGATAAGCTTCACGCTGATCCGGCCTTCGTTGTTGGCCGCGGCTACCTCTGGATTCCAGTTGTAGTAGGTCCCGATCAACGACCGGATCTGGTTGTTGGTGAGCAACTTGCCAAGGCCCACGCCGGGCGTACCCAGGTCGTTGCTGATGATCGTCAGGTCTCCCGTCCCACTTGCTGCAAGAGCCTCTATCAACTCCTCGGGATATCCGGCCAGGCCAAAGCTCCCGACCATGATGCGTGACCCCGGCTTGACCCTGGCAATTGCGTCCTCGATGCTTCTGTACTTGTCACTAACCATGGACAGAACCTCCTGCTCTCACACGCACAGATTCTCGAAGATCGTCGACACACCGAGGCCGCCCGCAACGCAGATGGTTGCAAGTCCGTACCTGGTGTTTCTCCGCAGCATCTCGTGGATCAGTGTGACCGAGATGCGCGTTCCGGAGCAGCCGAGCGGGTGCCCCAGCGCAATGGCCCCTCCGTTCACGTTGAGGATATCGCGGTTGAAGCCCAGCTCCCCCACGACTGCCAGACTCTGAGCTGCGAACGCTTCATTGAGCTCGATGAGGCCGATGTCATCCAGCGACAGTCCTGACCGTTCCAGGGCCTTGCGCGTGGCGGGTACCGGGCCGATGCCCATGATGGTGGGGTTGACGCCGGCGATGCCTGCTGCCACAAATCTTGCCAGAGGCTTGATCCCCAGCTCGCCGGCCTTCTCTTCCGACATCACCACGACAGCGGCGGCGCCATCGTTTCTGCTGGAGCTGTTGCCGGCCGTCACCGTCCCTCCCGCTTTGAACACGGGCTTGAGCTTGGCCATCTTCTCGAGGCTTGTATCTCTTCTGGGGCCCTCGTCGGTGTCGACAAGCATCGTTTGGCCTTTCCCGATGCGCACGCTCACAGGGATGATCTCCTCCTTGAACCGACCCGCGTCGATTGCTGCGACGGCCCTGGCATGGCTGGCATACGCAAATTCATCCTGTTCTTCCCTGGTGATCCCGTACTTGTCCGCCAGATTCTCGGCCGTCATGCCCATGGTGAACGAGCCGTAGATCTCCTCGGGCTGTGACTTTGGCTGGCTCTCGGTGTTCGGATCGAGCAACTCGCCGTTCCCGGACTTGTAGCCGTAGCGTGCACTGCGAAGGTAGTAGGGAGCCGTGCTCATGCTCTCGACGCCACCAGCCACGATCACATCGCCATATCCCGCCTGAATCTGCCACACGGCATTCAGGATGGCCTGCAGACCCGACGAACACTGTCTATGGACCGTGTATGCGGGGACTTCTTCTGGAAAACCGCCTTCCAGAGCGGCGACTCTGGCAATGTTGGGCGCATCCGTGCTCTGTTTTGCCTGCCCGAGGATAATCTCATCCACGATAGATTTCTCGATGCCTGACCTCTTGACGGCTTCCTCCAGGACAGTCCTTGCCAACTCGACGGCCAGAATGTCCCTGAAAACCCCGCCCATGTTGCCGACGGGCGTTCTGACTGCGGACGTGATGACAACTGACTTCATTGTTGTTCCCCCCTGTTCAGTATCTTTTCACCCCTCGAGGTGACCAGACAACTGCGCCGACTGGATTCTCAGCTCAGCTGATCGCCGCGAAGATCTGGTCGAGCTTCCGCAGCGTCGCCTCATAGTCTTGGGCCGAGTGCGCCAATGACGTGTAGAACGGTTTGTGAGGATGAACATAGATGCCCTCGGTCAAGCATGCAAAGTCGAAGGCCTCTCGCATGGCTCCGTTCTCGCGAGCCAGGTCGCGGTAGTTGCGAATCGGCGTCTCGCTCATGATGACGCCGAAATTGGCGCCGAGGCCGGCCACATGCCCGGGGATGTGATGGGCTGTCACCAGATGACGGATTCCAGCTTTGAACGCCTCGGTCGCCTCATAGAACGGCCGCATCTGGGACTCATCTGACAGGATATCCAGTGTGGCAAGCCCCGCAGCAAGAACCTGGACTGCCCCGTTGAACGTCCCGGAGTGGAAGACGCTTCCACCACTCGACAACGGGGACGTCAGGTCCAGAAGATCTTCCCTCCCCGCCACCGCTCCCACAGGGAATCCGCCCCCGATGATCTTGCCCAGGGTCATCAAGTCGGGCTGGACACCAAAGATGCCGGCCGCACCCTTGGGGCCCGAGCGAAACCCCGACATCACCTCGTCGAAAATGAGGACCATGCCAAGTTCCCGGGTGAGAGCGCGCAGGCCTTCCAGAAAAGCCGGGTCTGTCTGATAGAACGCACGCGGCGACGGCTCGACGATGACCGTGCCGACGCGGTCACGATTGGCCGTAAGCAGCGTCCTGCACGCGTCGAGGGCATTGAACGGAAGCACCAACGTGTTCTCGAGGATGCACGCAGGAGTCCCGCGGGACCCGGCGACGGACGTCGGCCGGTCTGGATCTCCATAGTCTGCCGCCCGCGGGGTATTGCTGAGCACGCCCTCATAATACCACCCATGGTAGTGCCCTTCGAAACGTGCGATAGCCGGCTTGCCGGTCGCGGCGCGGCCTAGCTGCAGGGCCAGGTACGTCGCCTCGGAACCACTGTTGGTGAGACGTACCTTGCCGCCGATCGGCAGCATGGACATCAGTTTCTCGGCGTACTGGACCTCGAGTTCATTCGGCGTCCCAAAAATCGTCGTGCCCCATGTCGCAAGTGACTGTGCCACGGCACTGACAACAGCCGGATGCCCATGGCCAAGGATGAGCGGCCCAAATGCGAGACAGTAGTCGATGTACTCGTTCCCATCGACATCCCACAAGTGCGAACCCCCCGCCCGCTGCATGAACAGCGGGTAGGGGGCAAAGTACTTGACGTTGGCGACGACGCCGGCCGGGAGAGTCTGCCGGGCACGCTCGCTCAGCTTTCGGGATGCCGGTGTCTTCGCTGCATACAGCTCTTTGAACTCAGCAGGAGACTTCATCGCACACCCCCTAGTTGTTCATCTGTTTCTCGACAGCCGCCAGAGACTCTTCCCAGATGTCCAGCATGACGTCGCACTGATCGTGTGTGACACTGAGCGACGGAGAAAGGCGGACCGCGTTCTCGCCACAGGGCAGCAGCAGCAGACCTCGTTCGAATGCCTCGAGGACCAGCTGGATGCTTTCTTCCTTGGCCTTGGTCTTCTTGGCGTCCTTCACGAACTCGACGCCGATCATGAGCCCCATGCCGCGCACGTCGCCCATCAGCGGGTGCCGCTTCTGCATCTGGCGCAGATGCTTCATGATGTACTCGCCCTGGACAGCAGCATTCTTCATCATCCCATTCTGGATGAGCTCGATCGTCTTGAGCGCTGCGGCACAGCTCAGTGGATTCCCTCCAAAGGTCGAGCCGTGGGCGCCCTGTTTCCAGTCCATGACAGTCTTCTTGGCGACCATGATGCCCAGAGGAAGACCCGAAGCAACACCCTTCGCGATAGCCATGATGTCGGGCTCTGTATCCCAATGCTCGATGGCGAACATCTTGCCGGTACGGCCCATGCCACTCTGCACCTCATCAACCATGAGCAGGATGCCTCGCTCTTCGGTGAGCTGGCGCAGTTTCTGGAAGTAGCCGGCCGGTGGCACGACATACCCACCCTCGCCCTGGATCGGCTCGACCACCATGACAGCTATATCCGAAGGTGGAGCAATACGCTCCATGACTTCTTCGATCATACCGATGCACCGGAATTCGCACGTCTCCGGTTCGAGACCAAGCGGGCATCGGTAGCAGTAGGCGTAGGGAACATGAACGACGCCCTGAAGCATGGGCGAGAATCCTTCGCGGTGCTTCGCCTTTGAACCCGACAGCGTGACGGCGCCGTAGGTGCGGCCGTGAAACCCGCCAAAGAACGCAAGCGCCAGCGGGCGCCTCGAGTGCCAGCGTGCAAGCTTCAGGCCGGCCTCGACAGCCTCGGCTCCGGAGTTCCCGTACCAGACCATCTTCTCGGTCGGACCAGGCGCGATTTCCTGGATTTTCTCTGCGAGCACAATCTGAATCGGGTAGAAGAAGTCCGTACCGGACATGTGGACCAGCTTGTCTGCCTGATCCTTGATGGCCTTGATAACTTCGGGATGACGATGACCGGTACTGTTGACGGCGACCCCAGCCGTGAAGTCCAGATACGTGTTGCCATCGACGTCCACGACTTCCAAGCCCTCGGCATGGTCAGCCACGAGGACATACGGGCGAACGTATGAAGGCGAGATGGCGGCGCGGTCACGCGCATACCATTCCATGCCCTTGGGTCCTGGGATCGCGGTCTTGAGGTCGATATAGTTGTTCTTGGCCATTGCCATCACTCCCTTGGATAATGCTCACGACGCTTTTCGCGCAACGTGCCTGGCGGTGTCAGGTCATAGGCGTCCTGCGTAAATATCTTGGCGATGCCCTCCGGCGGCACCTTGCGCTTCTGTGTGTCACAGATGACACATGGCTCCGGGCAATGACTCCTGGTGTCTTCGGGCTCGGGGTACGACACGATAACGCCCTCGTAGTTTCGAAGCACGATGCGGTCGGGAGACATGGAGAGAATGTAGTTGGGACTGACCGGGATCTTGCCACCACCGTGCGGCGCGTCGACGACGAATTGCGGCACGGAGAAGCCGCTTGTGTGACCGCGCAGAAACTCCATGATCTCGATACCCTTGTAAACAGAGGTACGGAAGTGACTGATACCTCTGGTCAGATCGCACTGATAAATATAGTAGGGCCTGACACGGATAGCCACGAGCTTCTGAACGAGTTCTTTCATGATATAGGGGCAATCGTTGATCCCCTTGAGGAGAACGGACTGGTTGCCAACCGGGATCCCTGCGTCGACCAGCATCGCGATAGCCCTTGAGGACTCGGGCGTCACCTCGTTGGGGTGGTTGAACTGCGTGTTGAGCCACAGCGGATGGTATTTGCGCAGCATCGCGCAAAGTTCGGGCGTGATGCGCTGAGGGAGAACCACGGGCGCACGCGTGCCGATGCGTATCACCTCGACGTGCTGAATGTTGCGGACCTCACTGATGACGTGCTCGAGGAACTCGTCGTCGACGAGCAGCGCGTCACCACCGGACAGGAGGACATCCCGCACCTCCTCGTGCTCACGAATGTAGCCGATTGCCGCATCGACCTCGCTCCTGGAGCGCCGTCCGTCAGTCATGCCTGCAAGGCGCCTGCGCGTGCAGTGACGGCAATACATGCCACACTGGTCCGTAATGAGAAAGAGCACGCGATCGGGGTATCGATGCGTCAGGCCGTGGACGGGGGAATCGACCTCCTCGTAGAGGGGATCGTCTAGATCGCTTGGCGCAGACTGCAGTTCCAGTGCCGTGGGAACGCACTGCTTGAAGATGGGATCATCGGGACTGTTCTGGTCGATGAGCGTGGCATAGTAGGGTGTGATAGCCATGCGGAACCTGGAGAGTGCGCTGATAACACCAGCCTTCTGCTCATCGGTGATATGGATGACCTGAGATAGCGTTTCGACTGTCTGTATGCGATTGGCAACCTGCCAGCACCAATCGTCCCAGTCGTGCTGCGGCACGTTCTTCCAGAGGGGAATATCAGTGTACTTGCGACTCGACAAGGAACACCTCCTCCTCTCGATGGTGGAGATGGCGGGATTTGAACCCGCGACCTCATGGATGCAAACCATGCGCTCTCCCAACTGAGCCACATCCCCACGTATGAAGACACGAACTACGAAATGGTGGGCCTCTCTGGATTCGGACCAGAGACCTCGTCCTTATCAGGGACGCGCTCTAACCAGCTGAGCTAGAGGCCCACTTGCAGCTTCCTTTTCCAAAATGCTATTCTACAGGGAATCGCCCTGCTGTCAAGTCGCAGGAACGGCTCTCAGCCATAGCGCTCTTCCTTCCACGGGTCTCCATGCATATGATAGCCACGCGATTCCCAGAACCCGGGCCGATCCTCTGTCAGGAACTCGAAGCCGGATACCCACTTGGCGTCCTTCCAGGCGTAAAGCGACGGTACAAGAAGCCGGATGGGTCCGCCGTGCTCGCTCGTGAGGGGAAGCCCGTTCCATTCCCAGACCAGCATCGTGTCGTCGGCGAGCAGGGCCTCGAGCGGGAGATTCGCCGTGAACTCTGTGATACAGTGGGCCATGACGAATCGAGCCGACGTGGATAACTCGACGTGCGCTGCCTCCAGGACGTCGCGCACCAACGCTCCGCCCCACTCGCTCCCCAGCATCGACCATCCAGTCACACAATGGAAGTCGGCCGCCAAGGTCATGTGCTTCACGGCCATGAGTTGCTGCCATGTCATCTCGGTCGGCTCCCGCACCTCGCCCCAGAACCTGAACGTGAAGTTGTTCACGTCCACCGACGGTACCTGCTCAGCCGTCAGGGTATGGAACGATGTCGTGACCGACTGGTTAGGAGGAACCCGTGGCCGATCGAGTCGCGGCACCGGTTCTGGACCACCGGAAGCTCTATGCTGGAAGACGCCCATATCCAGAACGCTCGTACGCGTTCACGAGCAATTCCACAAAAAACGCCGTCGCTGGAACCATCACGACGCTGCCTGCGGCTTGACCAGCCAATACGGGCCAGTATGGCAGCTTCATGACGCTACGCAGTACCAGCGGCAACCAGCCGACATTGAGCACCAGGCGCGTGACGCTCACCCCTATCCATATCCGCGCAGTGCGCGACCGTGGCCATCCCAACTTCACAAACATCCAGGGGATGACACCATTAAGAGCCGAAATTGCCGTTATCTGCCAGATAATGAAGGGCCCAGAAGGCCAGATAACGAAACCGACCAGGTCAGCGGCAGCTCCAACCAGCAATCCGCTCAGCGGGCCTGCAACGATGCCGGTAAACACAATCGGGAGATGCCCGAGACCTATCCTGGCCCCGAGGCCCCCTCCGATGGGAACATTCAATGACATGAGACGCGTCAGAACAATGCTCAGCCCAATCATGAGCCCGTCCAGTGTCAGGACTCTCAGGGCCATGCGGGTGCGATCCGATTTGCCTTCAACGGGTTCACTCACTGTTCCTCCTCCTGTGCCCTCCAAGCCGCGCCAACACTGAACAAACAGACGTGCAAGATCGGCTGCGTCAAGTGGCGCGCCGCGCCGTCCCGTCCCTCTAGAGATTGACGGCCAGGAACCGCTTCTTGCCAACGCGCATGTGGATGGGCGAATGACCCAGACTGACCCGGAACCCGATGTCGGCAACACGCTGCCCCTCCACTTCGATGCCGCCCTGTTGAATCAGACGGCGGGCTTCCGACTTCGACGGCACCGCCCCCAGTCCAAAAAGCAGGTCGATGACCGCAACCTCAGGGAAGCCGGCAAACTCGGCCGGCAGTGTAACGTCCTCATAAACGATGTCAGCGGACGCAGTCGATGCCCTCTTGCTGAACACATTCTCGAAGTTGGCCTGCGCAGCCGCCGCGCCCTCTGTCCCATGGAAACGCTCAGTGACGAGGAATGCCAGACGCTTCTTGGCAGTCATCGGATGTACGGAGCCGTCCGCAATTCCTGCCACGATACCCTGGAGCTCTGGTTCCGGCATGCTGGTCAGCAGTGTGAAGTACTGCTCCATCAACCCGTCCGGAATCGACATGGACTTACCATACATGTCCACGGCGTTCTCTGCTATGCCAATGTAGTTGCCCAGACTCTTGCTCATCCTGTGGATGCCGTCGAGTCCAGGCAGGATGGGCATCATAAATGCGACCTGCGCAACCTGGCCGACCTGTTCCTGCAATTGGCGAGCGAGAAGGAAATTGAACTTCTGGTCCGTGCCGCCCAGCTCGACGTCTGCCTCGACAGCCACTGAATCATATGCCTGCATGAGGGGATAGAAGAATTCGTGGAAGAAGATCGGGACCTGGACGTGGTAGCGCTTGGAGAAATCGTCGCGCTCCAGAATCTGCTGGATTGTGAACCGTGAGGCGAGGCGAATGATCTCTTCGAATGTCAGTCTGGACAGCCATTCACCGTTGTATCGGACCTCCGTTTTCTGTGGGTCGAGAATCCGGCAGACCTGCTCGAAGTACGTCGTGGCATTGGCATCGATCTGCTCTCCGGTCAACGGTGGACGCGTCTTGGAGCGTCCGGACGGATCCCCGATCCTCGCAGTGTAGTCGCCGATGATGAACACGACCTGGTGGCCCAGGTCCTGAAACTCGCGCAACTTGTCGAGAACCACGGCATGCCCGAGATGCAGATCGGGCGCACTTGGATCCGCTCCCAGCTTTACCCGCAGTGGCTTCCCCGAAACGAGGGAACTCCTAATCTTGGTTGCCAGGCCTTCTTCACTCACGATTTCCGCTGTTCCACGCCGCAGGATACTCAGCTGACGCTGCACCTCCTGCTCCAACTGTGCTTTTTTCATCTTCACCTCTTTCATGGAATATCGCTCTGTACCTTCCAGGCAATCATGACAACGGTGCCCCGCTCCACGATGACCTGCTGAACCAAGCCGCAGGCGACATTGCTGAGTGTTCTCGTCGATCCCCGCTGCACAACTGCGTGCAACAGAGGGTACTCGAATCCCGTCAAACTCAACTCGACTTCCCGCGTCACAGGAACAAATGAGACGGTCGTGCGCGCCGGGAGCTGCAGGGCATTGCTGGACGTAAGCGGCCTGACCAGACACCGGTCATCCTCGAACGTAATGTCTTCGAAGTCAGCGAGATGCCGCGCTGCAAGTTGAAAGTTGAATAGACAGTGATCGAGTCTCCCGCCGAGTCCGGCCAGCACAAGCACACTGCCCTGTCTCCCCATCGTCACCAGCAGGTCAAATGCAGCCTCGAGATCGGAAACGTCCTTGTGTGCAGGCAGAATGACCACCCGAGTGCGGCTCCTGTCCAGCCCCGCCAGCAGCTCTGGAACAACGGAGTCTCCGTCTCCGACGAACAGGTCAGGGGTCAGCCCAAGCTCGGCCATCACGGCCAGGCCACGATCTACGGCGACCAGAAATGCGTCTGCATAGTCAACCGTGCGCAGGTACGAGAACGAGCCAGGGTCTCCCCCGGCGAAGACGATCGTGGGCACGGCAGGCATGGTTGCTTTCCTCAGGCACCCTTGAGGAGCCGTACGAATGCAGCAGGGTCTGCGGCACGGAAGAATGCCGTCCCAGCCACAAGTTCGTCTGCCCCCGCGTCACAAAGAGCCGCTGCGTTCGACGCATCTACTCCCCCGTCAACAGCGATGCGAAGGGGCGTTCCAGCCCGATCCGCAGCCGAACGGAGCGCCCGCACCTTTGCCAGCGTCCCCGGCAGAAACGACTGGCCCCCAAAACCGGGTTCCACCGACATCAGGAGCACAGTGTCGACACTGTCCAGGAGAGGAACAACCGACTCTACCTGCGTAGCGGGGTTGACAGCGACTCCTCTGCCGATGCCAGGCCGTTTCAGGAGCTGAAGCGCCCGGAATGGGAACCGCGTCGCCTCCACGTGAAAGAGCAGCTCGGTGACACCGGCTCCGACGAACGCGTCGAACGCGTCCTCAGGGTGCTCGATCATCAAGTGCGCACGACATGGAAGGGCTGATGCCCTGACGATGTCGGCAGCAATCGACGAGCCGAACGAAATGTTCGGGACGAATCGGCCGTCCATGATATCCAGGTGGATGCTGTCGGCCCCCGACAGCCGAATCCGCTCAAGAGTACGCCCGAGCTCTGTGAAGTCCGTACCCAGGACGGATATGGACACTCTGGCGCACGGTTGTTCGATCATGGGACTTTCGACACCATCAGCTCGATCCAGCCGCCTTTCTCGATGGCGTCGCCAGCCGCTGGCTCCTGCCTCAGCACCAGCTGCGCAGGTTGAGTCGTCTGAGCGGATACGATGACCTTACTCACCGAGAGCCCGAGGGCACCCAGATGCTTCTTCGACTCAGTCAGCGACAGCCCAACCAGATCCGGCATGGCGGCCATGGTCCCTCTGCTGATCGTCAGAGTAACGACGGACCCTCCGTCGACATCGGCATTGCCCGCAGGTTCCTGGGCAAGGACAGTTCCAACCGGACTCGCGTCAACCTGCTCGACGAGGCCGCCCAGGACCAGTTGATTCGCGACAATGAAGGCCTGCGCCGCCTCGAACTTCCCACCGACAAAGTCCGGAAGTGTCAGAGAAACGGGCCCCGAACTGGTCACCACAGTAATGACACGCCCCTTCTGCACCACGGTCTGAGGTTCGGGGTCCTGTCTGAGGACAAAATCCACTGGCATCGTGTCCGAAGTCTCTGAAGACTGCACTTTAACCTGCACTCCGACTTCCGCGGCTTTCGCCTCGGCTTCGCGGAGACTCACTCCCACCAAGACCGGAGCCTCGATCATGCCCTGAACGGCAGTACCGGACGAACAGCCTGCAACTGCTGCCAGGACAGAGATGAGCGCAACCGCCACCAGATATCTATATAGGTTTCGTATCATCAATGTCATTCCACCTGTAGGCGGATGAAGTCAAACCATCTGCCATGTCTCGCCGGGCCGCTATGACCCGAACCTGCAACTTGCACATAACCTGTCCATAGACACTCTTCTGAACCATTATATGGCCAGCCGCCAATAGTCAACTGCAAAGGAGCACAAGTCATTTGACAACGAGGCCTAAGCCGGTAAAATCAGGATGCCCTGAAGCGGGCATTGGACGTTATTCTCTGTAGAGGAGGCTTTATGAAGAAGAGAGTCTTGATCATGGGAGCTGCAGGCCGGGACTTCCACAATTTCAACGTGGTCTACAGGGACAACCCAGACTACGATGTGGTAGCATTCACGGCTACGCAGATCCCCGGCATCGACGACAAGAAGTACCCTGTCGCCTTGGCCGGCAAGCTCTATCCGAGTGGTATTCCAATCTACCCAGAGTCCGATCTCGACAAGCTCATCGCTGAGCTCAATGTCGATGAAGTAGTATTCGCGTACTCCGACCAGCCGCATGTGAACGTCATGCACAAGGCTTCACAGGTTCTTGCTGATGGCGCCGACTTCACCCTGCTCGGCCCGAAGAGCACCGAAATCAAGTCCAGCAAGCCGGTTATCTCCATCTGCGCCGTTCGCACGGGATCCGGCAAGAGCCAGACCAGCCGCGCCGTCGTCCGCGCTCTGCGCGCCGCCGGCAAGAAGGTCGTCTCCATCCGCCACCCGATGCCCTACGGGGACCTCGCAGCCCAGGCTTGTGAGCGCTTTGCGACGTATGCCGACCTCGACAAGTACAAGTGCACGATCGAAGAGCGCGAGGAGTACGAGCCATATATCGACATGGGCGCCGTTATCTACGCCGGCGTCGACTATGAGATGATCATTCGCGAAGCAGAGAAGGAAGCAGACGTCATCATCTGGGACGGCGGCAACAATGACTTCTCGTTCTACGTTCCGGACCTCAAGATCACGGTCGCCGATCCCCTGCGTGCCGGTAATGAACTCACGTACTATCCAGGTGAGACCAACTTCCGGCAGGCGGACGTCATCGTAATCAATAAGGTCGACTCAGCTACTCCCACACAGCTGTCCGAAGTCCGCGAGAACATGTACAAGGTGAACCCCAAGGCCATCATGATCGAGGCGGCTTCTCCTGTGTTCGTCCAAGACTCGGATATGATCCGCGGCAAGCGGGTTCTGGTGATCGAGGACGGTCCCACGCTGACGCATGGTGAAATGACGTATGGTGCAGGATATGTCGCTGCCAAGAAATACGGCGCAGCCGAGATCATCGACCCTCACCCCTATGCAGTCGGCTCCATCAAGGCCACCTTCGAGAAGTACACCCAGAAGATGAGCATCCTGCCGGCCATGGGCTACAGCGATGAACAGATCGAAGATCTGCGCCAGACCATCGAGGCAACCCCGTGCGACGTCGTCGTCATGGGTACACCCATCGACCTGCTGCGCGTCATGAAACTCTCCAAGCCGTCGGTCCGCGTCACCTACGAACTCCAGGAGATTGGCACACCAACCATTGCCGACGTCCTGAAGAAATTCGGTCTCATCTGACCGGGGAGGATTATGGCCACAAAACTCAAAGGAAGGGACCTGCTCTGCCTCAAGGATTTCTCGAAAGAGGAGATCCTCGAGATCATCTCGTTTGGCGACAAACTGAAGATGGATTCCATGGTGGGAAAGCAGGAGCACTACCTGGAAGGCAAGTCTGTTGCCATGATCTTCCAGAAAGCCTCTACCCGTACCAGGGTGTCGTTCGAAGTCGCAGCATTCGAACTCGGAGCCCACGCATTGTACCTCAACGCGAACGACATGCAGCTGCACCGCGGTGAGACCATCTCGGACACCGCACATGTCCTCTCGCGCTACGTCGCTGGTATCGTCGCCCGCGTGTTCGCGCACCAGGACCTTGTCGACCTTGCCGCCAACAGCGATTCCCCAATCATCAACGCCCTGTCCGACTTGAGCCATCCCTGCCAGATCCTTGGGGACCTCATGACAATCCGCGAGAAGAAGGGCGCCCTCAAGGGCCTCAGACTCGCCTACGTCGGCGACGGCAACAATGTCGCCAACTCCCTGTTGCTCGGATGCGCACGCGTTGGCATCAACATCGCCATCGCATCACCCAGGGGGTTCGAGCCCAAGGAAGACATCGTCAGGACGGCAACCGAGATCGCCAAGCAGTGCGGCAGTACCGTCCTCGTGACCAACGATCCCATCGTTTCGGTCCAGGATGTCGACGTCGTCTATACCGACGTCTGGGCCTCCATGGGTCAGGAAGCAGAGCATGAGGAACGCGTGAAGGTCATGCGTCCTTTCTCCCTTACTGCTGATCTCATGAGCCACGCCAAGAAAGATGCCATCGTGCTGCACTGTCTGCCGGCTCACCGCGGCGAAGAGATCACCGACGAAGTCATGGACGGCCCTCAGAGCGTGGTGTTTGACCAGGCCGAGAACAGGCTCCATATCCAGAAGGCGGTCCTGGCTCTTCTCCTCGGCTAGCAGCTGTACTCAATCACACAAGATGGACAAAGGCCGGGAGTACCCCGGCCTTTTTGTTGTGCCTGTTGCAGGACTAGTTGAGCGTCACCGGACTGACCAGATCTTGGGCAAAACGACTTCGTAGTAGTTCAACGTCCTCAGTTCTCAGGAGAGCCATTCTTTTTCCCCTTTCTGCTTCGTACGTATATACCTGCTCTCTGTGCAGCAACTGCTCCGTCAGCCACTGCGGTCACAATCTGCTTCAGCGATTTGCGTCGTACGTCTCCTGCTATGTAGAGACCCGGAACGCCCGTCTCCGTCGATTCGGGAGTCACAACATAGCCCTGAGCATCGACTTCAACCAGTCCCTTGAGGAGGTCTCCTGTCGGAACAAATTCCATGGCCACGAACACAGCTGCAACCTCCAGCGTCTTCTCCCCTCCAGCAGAAAGGCGCAGCCGAAGTCGCTCTACCTTTCCCTCTCCCTCAACGGCTGCGGGGGCCGCACCCGGAACAAATTCGACATTCGAAAGCGCCCTCAGTTGTTCAACCAGGATCGGTTCTGCCTGAAGCGAGTCGAGCGGAAACGCCACAACCACCTTGCTGCAACCGCGCGCAAGCACCAGTGCTTCTTCGACTGCGGAGCCACCACCACCCACCACGGCGACCGGCTTCCCCTTAAAGAATGCAGCATCACACGTAGCGCAGTAGCTGATGCCCCGTCCACGGTACTTGGATTCCTCTTTAACGGGAAGAACCCTCGGCATCGCGCCCGTTGCTACGATGACCGAACCAGCCTGGTACACTGTTCCCCCGGCAGTCGTGACGCCAAAACCCATGTCTGTCCTGTTGAGCGAGAGTACCTCATCCGACACAAATTCCGCACCGAACCGTTCAGCCTGCCGACGCATGCGGTCCATAAGTTCAGGCGCAGCAATGCCATCGGGAAATCCGGGGTAATTGTCGATCCATTCGGTCGAAAGAACCAGTCCTCCCACGCTCATGCGTTCCAACACAATCGGCTTGACAAGCGACCGGCTGGCATACAGGGCAGCAGCCAGACCCGCAGGCCCGGCTCCTATGATCAGAATATCGGTAGTGCGCTCACTCATAATCGACCTCCATATACCCCATAGGGTATATGTATCAGTATACTGAAAATCTGCAGAGCCACAACCGGCAGTGGCTACTCCGTATCTAGACGGTCTCCAGGCGTAGCAGGAGCAACCCTTCTTCCCTCCCTGAGCGACTGCGACCAGAGACTCTCGAGGTTGTAGCGCTCCCGAACGTCGGCGCCAACGAACACATGAAACATGGTATCTCCATAGTCGCACACGACCCAGTCGGATGCCGGTGATGATTCGGTGAATGTAGCGACCCCGGCATCAAGCTCAACAGCCTTTGTCACCTTGCGAAGCAGTGCGTCGGCCAAGACCGTGTTGTCGACCGTAGCAATGACTAGAAAATCGAAAAAGGGAGTCCGTTTCCTGACGTCAATCAACCTGACCGCCTCGGCCCCCATCTTCTCACATTCGTTGACAATCCGGTTTGCCAGTCGTTTGCCGTTCATGAGCACCTCACACCAACAGATGGCCCTGCAAATTCATTGTAAGGACTGACACTCGGAAAGCAACGTGATTGCTCTCCTCCGTTGCACAAAACCCTATTGCACGTATCATGTTCAGTGTTCAGGCGTGTGTTTCAGACCACATTCTGAGAGACAGAAAGGCTGGTGATCGTGGTGCAAGAGACGCTAGACAGACTCAAGTCTTCTTCGGGTGTTCTCGCCGTCATTCTGACCGATCTTGACGGCGCCATTCTGTACACGGCCTCAGACATGGACATCGCTCCTCCCCTCGTGCGCGGCATGATTCTGTCCTTTGCCGGATACATGCAGCAGATTGTCACCCAACTCGACATGGGCAAGCTGACCGAGCTGGATGTGGAGACGACGACCGGGCGCATCATGATGGTACGGACGAAGGGCAATTCCCTTGCCGTCCTCACCACCAGGCAAAGCAACCTCGGCATCATCAGAATCGCCATGGGCCGCGCTCTCAAAGATCTCTTGGAGCGTGCCTGAGCGACGCGCCACACCCGACATAGCAGGAGGAGTTGCCATGGATCGATATTTCCTGACCACGGCCATTTACTACATCAACGACAAGCCGCACGTTGGCTCGGTGTCGGAGACCATTGCCGCCGACTTTATCGCACGGTATCAGCGGAAGCTGGGCAAACAGGTCCTGTTCTCGACGGGGACAGATGAGCACTCGCAGAAAGTCGAGCGAACAGCGTTGGCCATGGGACAACCCGTGGAGCAGTATGCTGCGACGGCTGCCGCGTCCTGGAAAGCCCTCTTCGACAGGCTGGGCATCAGCTATTCCCGGTTTATCCGGACCACTGATGCAGACCACATAAAGGTCGTGCAAGAGATGTTCCAGAAGCTCTACGACCAGGGAGACATCTACAAGGGATCGTACGACGGCTGGTACTGCGTGAGGGAGGAGGCGTTCCTGCTGGAGTCAGACCTCGTGGAAGGCAAGTGCCCCCACTGCGGCCTCGAGGTACAGCACGTCTCCGAAGTGAACTACTTCTTCCGCCTCTCCAAGTATCAGGACGCTTTGCTTGCCTGGTATGAGCAGCACCCGGACTTCGTACGGCCCCCGATGCGCTACAACGAGCTGGTCAACGTCATCAGGGGCGGCCTGCGGGATGTATCCGTGTCCCGGTCGACCGTGAAGTGGGGAGTCCCTGTTCCCTTCGACACCGACCAGACCGTCTACGTCTGGGTTGACGCCCTGATCAACTATGCGACAGTGGCCGGCTATGGAACGGAGCGGTTTGCGACCGACTGGCCGGCCGACCTCCATCTGATCGGCAAGGACATCACACGGTTCCATGGTATCATCTGGCCTGCCATGCTGATGGCGCTCAACCTTCTACTGCCCCGGCGCATCTTTGCCCACGGTTTCTGGAACTTCGAGGGTGAGAGGATGTCGAAGTCGCTCGGCAATGTCGTCGACCCGGCTGCTCTCATCGAGAACCTGAGCAACCTCATCGGGATCGACGAGCCTATGGCTGTCGACGCCCTACGGTACTACCTGTGCAGGGAAGGAACCTACGGGCTCGACGTCGACTTCTCCAGCCAGCGCCTCCTGCTTCGCTTCAACACGGACCTCGCGAATGATTTGGGCAACCTGCTGAACAGGACATTGAACATGTTCGCCAAGTTCCGATCCCAGATCGAGAGCCAGCCGCTGGAGCCAAAATCCGCTCTTTCGGAGCTGTTTTCGACGACCCTTTCCGCAGTGAGCGCCGACTACGACAACCTACAGTTCTCTGCGGGACTCGAGAAAACATGGATGCTGGTCAACGTGCTCAACAAGATGATCGAAGACGACAAACCGTGGGCACTGGCTAAAGTCGGTGACGCCGCTGGACTGGCAACTCACCTGGCGACGCTTCTGACAGGCCTCTGGTACATTGCAAACCTTGTGGAGCCGTGCATGCCCACCGTCTCAGACCGCCTGCTGGAGGCAATCCGGAGGCCACAGGTTGCCTGGAGTGACCTTGCATGGCGGGGACCGGGTTCAGAACTCCCCGAGGCAAGCTCGACTGTTCTGTTCCCCCGTATCCAGCCTGACCAGCTGGAAGAGTTCCTGGCAGCCCAGACAGCCCGCAAGACTGGCGCGACGACGGGTGCCACTGCAACTGCTTCACCTGCCCCCGTTGTCAACTCGGGTCTGATCACGATCGATGACGTCGCCAAGGTGCAGTTGCGCATCGCCACGATCCTCGAAGGCGAACGGGTGCCCGAGACCGACAAGCTGGTCAAGCTGCGCGTCAAGGTGGGCGGCGAAGAACGTACGATCGTGGCAGGCATCGGCAAGCACTATGATCCTGCTGTCCTGGTTGGCAAACAGATCGTGATCGTCGCGAACCTCCAGCCACGCAAACTCAAAGGCATTGCATCGCAGGGCATGCTCCTCGCGGCTTCGGCCGGAGACGAGATGGCTCTCCTGACACCGATGACGGTTCTACCGGACGGAGCGGAAATCCATTGAGCGAAGAACCCTCCTACATCGACACGCACGCGCATGTCCAGATGGCCGAGTTCGACGGCGACCGGAAGCATGTCCTGCGGAGGTGTTGGGACAGCGGCGTCCGCTGGATTGTCTGTCCGGGCGTCGACATAGCTACGTCGGACCTTGCGGGACGCCTTGCGCAACAGGAGCCCGGCGTTTTCGCGGCCGTTGGAGTCCACCCCGAGGAGTGTGCCGATGCACCGTCAGACTACCTGGCACAGCTGAGCGCCTTGTTTGCCCAGTACGGGGCGAAGACAGTCGCCATCGGTGAGATTGGACTGGATTTCAAAGAGGGCACTCCCGACCACATCGTGCAGATGCGTTTCTTCGAGGAGCAACTGCAGGTGGCTGCCGACCTGGGGCTCCCCGTCATCGTGCATTCGCGCTTTGCCGTGGTAGAATCCTTGGGTGTCATCTCGCATTTTGCCGGATTGCGCGGGGTGATGCACTGCTTTGGAGGGACGCCGGCGGACGTCGAGCAAGCGGTAGGTATGGGCTTGTGTGTCTCCTTCACCGGCAACCTCACCTACCCGGGAGCACGTGCGACGCGTGAGGCTCTAAAGGCTTGCCCACTGGAGCGCCTGCTGCTTGAAACCGATTCACCCTACATGCCGCCGGTACCGATGAGAGGCACGCGGAACGAGCCTTCGTTTGTTGTTCACACCTACCACGCAGTGGCCTCACTGCTGGACAGGGACGTGCTCGACCTGAGCCAACGCATAGAACAGACTGCTCGAGAATTGTTCAACCACCACGAGAGGAGGGAACATGCCGGAGAAAAAGACATTCAAGATCACACACAACCGTAAGTGGTGCAAGAACTGCGGTATCTGCGTCGCCGTGTGCCCGAAGAAGGTCTTCAAGATAGACCGGAATGACCGGCACGCAATCGTCAACCCGCAGGACTGCATCGGCTGTCAGATGTGTGTCGAGCACTGTCCTGACTTTGCGCTCGCCGTGGAGGAGGTCAAGAATGAGTGAGAAGATGGTCCTGATGCAAGGCAACGAAGCTGTCACCGAGGGCGCGATTGCCGCAGGTGTACGGTTTTACGCCGGATACCCTATCACACCATCCACCGAAATCGCCGAGATCATGGCCAAGCGCATGCCACAGGTAGGCGGCACCTTCATCCAGATGGAGGACGAAATCGCGAGCATCATGGCGATTGTCGGAGCATCGATGGCCGGCAAGAAGGTGCTGACCGCGACATCCGGCCCTGGGTTCTCGCTGATGCAGGAGGGTCTCGGTTACGCGTGCATGGTCGAGGCGCCCATCGTGATTCTGGACTCCATGCGTTATGGGCCTTCGACGGGCATGGCAACCAAAGTCTCACAGATGGATCTCATGCAGACACGCTGGGGAACGCACGGTGACCATTGGGTGATTGTCCTCTCCCCCTCCAGCGTCGAGGAGTCCTACCAGTTGACCATACGTGCGGTCAACCTGGCCGAGAAGTACAGGAATCCCGTCATTGTCCTGTCCGACGAGACCATCTCTCACCTGCGTGAACCCATCGATACCAGCATTTCGCCGACCATCGTCGACCGCAGACTCCCGACCGAGAAGGCCGGATACCTTCCCTACAAGACTGACGAGTCACTGGTCCCGACGATCGCCAACGTCGGCACCGGTTTTCGTACCAGCTTCACGGGTCTTGTCCATAGTGAATCCGGCTTCCAGACCGCGAATGGTCATGTGGCAGAGGCCCTGGTCGAGCGCCTGCGCGACAAACTCTTCAACAACCTCGACGACATCATCCAGTTCGAGACCGACCGCGTCGAGGATGCTGATATCCTGTTCATGAGCTTCGGCATCACCGCCCGCGGAGTAAGTGAGGCAGTCGAATCGCTTCGCTCTCACGGACGGAAGGCCGGGTCGCTTCGGTTCATAACGCTGTTCCCATTCGATGATGACCGTGTCCGCAAGGCTGCCGGCAATGGCAGGACAATCGTTGTTCCTGAGCTTAATTCCGGTCAACTCGTCCTTCTCGTCAAGAGAGTGTTCGGAGACTCCCGGAAGGTCGTGCCCATGAACAAGATCAATGGCGACCTTATCAGTCCGCAGGAGATCCTCAGCTTCCTCCGGGAGGAAAACTTATGAGACTCGATTTTCTGCGAGGCGAACGACTGCCCAACATCTGGTGCCCCGGTTGCGGAAACGGCATTGTCCTCCATGCGCTCCTCGAGGCAATCGACCAGCTGCAACTGGATCCCGACAAGGTCGTCCTCGTGTCGGGCATCGGCTGCTCTTCACGCGCACCGGCATATACTGCCTTCGACAATGTGCACACCCTTCATGGCCGCGCCATTCCAGTCGCCACAGGCATCAAGCTGGCCAATCTGGACCTCACGGTCATCGTGGTCACCGGTGACGGGGACAGCTCGGCAATCGGCGGTAACCATCTGATCCATGCCGCACGACGGGACGTCAATATTACTGTCGTGGTGTTCAACAACTACAACTACGGGATGACCGGCGGGCAGGCGTCGCCTCTTACGCCGATCTCGTCGATCACGACGACGACCCCGAACGGCAATCTGGACCGGCCATTCGACCTTGTGAAGCTGGCAGCCGGAGCCGGTGCAACGTATGTGGCACGCTCAGGCATCTACTTCACAAAACATCTTGTCGACCACCTCAGGAAGGCTATCGCCCATGACGGTTTCTCTCTTGTCGACGCTGTCGCCCAATGCCCTACATACTTTGGGCGATTCAACAAGAAGGGCAGCGCCGGACAAATGGTCACATCGCAGAAAGACTGGATGGTCCTCAAGAGCGTGGCCGAGAAAAAGACTCCCGAGGAACTGGCGGGGAAAATCATCATCGGCGAATTCGTCAATATCGAGCGCCATGCGCCGGTGAGCGCGGCTGCGCCCAAGGAGCAGGCCTGATATGAGCAACGACAACCGTTTTGAACTCCGCATGACTGGCAGCGGCGGGCAGGGGCTCATCCTCGGTTCTATCATCCTCGCGGAGGCCGCCATCATGGAAGGGAAGATCGTCACCCAGAGTCAGGTCTACGGCGCAGAAGCGCGTGGTGGAACGACCAAGGCCGAACTTGTCATCTCGAACAAACACATCGCCTATCCTAAAGTCACCGATCCGGATCTGCTTGCTGCAATGACCAACGAGGGGCTCAAGCAGTATGGCGGAGGGATCAGCCGGAAGACCGAGGTCATCATCGATTCATCAGTAATGTCGGCCCCTGACTTCCTGGACGAAGAGAACTGCCGGGGCCTGCTGGCCCTTCCCATTCGCAGCACCCTCATCAGCAGGCTGGAGTCCGAGCTTGGACTCAACATCGTCCTGCTCGGTATCATCGAGGGTCTGACAGCCATCGTGGAGGTCGAGATACTCCGCAAAGCAATCGCGATGCACGTCAAAAAGCAGTTCCTCAACCTCAACATGAAGGCTCTGGATCTTGGCATGGAAATGGTCGAAGCTCAAGCCAAGACCGGCATACGCATCTGAGGGCTGCATCGTCGGCCTGGGGTCTCCGTGATTGCCTTGTGCACCTCATGTTCGCCACAAAGGACACTGCAAGGGTGTCCTTTGTGGCGTTCCGCAAATACTGCCTGCACACAGGCCACAAGCCAGAAATGCGATGTCACTGCGTTGCTGAGGAATCATGAGATTTGACAGGTTTTCCAGTCCTCTCGGGCAGCCATATCTTTCCGAAATCGAGGAAGTGCCTCTCTATCACTATCTGCTCGGTGATTCGGTGCTCGTCCTGCAGGTGCCTGGATGCCTCCTGCGTTGTCCGTACTGCGACCGCCCACTGCTGGCGCATTCACCGGACTGGTCGCCCTACGACCCTGACAGGATCGCCGACGCGGTGGAGCAACTCGGCAGCGAGCCCGGGTTCGCCGGTGTGGTCTGGAGCGGCGGTGAACCCTCACTGCACTGGGACAATGTCGTCGAGTGCTCCCGAAAGGTTCACGAGGCAGGCAAAAAGGTTGTCGTAGCAACGAACGGCGGGTTGACCGCGGACTTTCTCCGTGACTCATCTGGAACGGTAGATGCACTGCTTGTCAGGTTCAAGGGTTTTGCCGACGAAACGTATCGGACGCTGGGAAATTCGGCCGGTATCCTGGAGAACAGTCGAGCCCTTGTAGAAAGTGCCATCGATGCAGGAATTCACGTCGAACTCATGCTCGATATTGCACGGAACACTCCAGCCCAGGAACAGGAGTTCTCTGCCATGCTCGCGTGGATCGTCCAGGACCTTCGAAGGGGAATCCCTCTCCATCTCAGGGCCATTGCCCCCGAGCATGGTTTCACAATTCGCCATGGACCTGGCATGCCTTTTCTCGAAAACCTTGTAGAATCTGCGCGAAGACAGCACGTGGGCTTTGTCTACCTGAGTAACTGCCATGGGCATTTCTTCAATAATACGATGTGTCCCAACTGCTATTCGGTCGTCGTCGACCGCACGACTCGTCCACTGGAGTTACCCTTCGTCACAGACGGAAAATGCGGCCATTGCGGAACGGACCTTGGATTGACACTCGACAAGGAGATGCCATGAGAAAGGCAATTGCTCCGATTGTGGCGCTGATCGTCGCCGGAGCAGGACTGGCGACCTTCTTCGCCTTGCGCACATCACCTGAACCGGTTATGTCCACATACTTTCTCATGGACACGGTTCTCACCGTCAAGACCACCGGAGGCGATGCTGCCACAATCAATGAGCATCTCCATGCTCTGGCATCCGACGTCGACAGCATGACCAGCTACTACAAGGCCGAGTCCGAGACGGCTCGCGTGAATGCAGCCGCCGGCAAAGGTCCGGTGTCCGTCTCGCCGGAATATGCAGCACTCGTGAAAGCTGCCGTGGCCGTAGAGGCCATCGACCATGGCAGCACGTTCGACATAGCGATCTCGCCCCTGTCGTCGCTGTGGGGCTTTACGACCGAGGATTTCAGGGTCCCTGCTGCGAAGGAAATATCGGATACGCTAGCCTATTCCCACTCAGATCAGCTCGTGATCTCCGGCACCACCGTGCAGCTTCGGGATCACCGGGCCCGCATCGACCTTGGCGGTATCGCCAAGGGCTACTCGCTCGACGTCATGGAGGAGTATCTCCATACTATCAAACTCCAGCCCCGACAGGTGATCGTCGATTTCGGCGGCAACCTCCTGTTGTATAGCGGTGGCCGAAAGCACGACTGGAAGATCGGTATTCGCGATCCGCGCGGTCAGGGGATCATCGGCTATGTTCGATCAGGGGATGCCTTTGTGGCCACGTCCGGAGATTATGAGCGGTACTTCGAGCGGAATGGCAAGCGATACTGTCATATCATCGACCCATCGACGGGATACCCGGGGACCCTCAATCAAAGCGCCACGGTCATCACGGACATACAGCCCATGCACGGAGCCATCGGCGACGCCCTCGGCAAGGTGTTCTTCTGCTCGCCAGCCGAGACTCAGCGTTCACTCTTCCAGACGGTCGAGAGCCAGGGGATCGTCGGCATCGTCCTCGTCGACGCTGCAGGAACACAGTCCACACTGGGGCCGATCACCTTTGTGCCCACGGCTGCTCAATGAAGCGGAGTGACCGAATTACGGGCGTGGTCATCCTCGCCGCCGTAGCACTTGTCGTCGTCTTCTGGATCGTCATGCACCGTACACCCGGTACCCTGGCGGTTGTCCAAGTGGACGGCAAGGTCGTCGCGACAGTGGATCTGACGTCGCGCGAGGTCCAAACGCTGCGCATAACGGGTGTGCTGGGACCGCTCGTCATCGTAGCTGACGGCAAGGGCTCCATCCGAGTCGCGGAGGCGACCTGCCCGGACCAGATCTGCGTGCATACCATTCCAGCCCGGAGCCCCGGCGACCAAGTCATCTGTGTTCCCAACCACATGGTCATTACCGTCGAAGGAAAAGGGACCGGCATCGATGCTCTCGCCCATTAGAAGGAGCCGTACAACGCAGGCTACCCTGCGATTCGCACTGCTAGCCGCCGTTGCTATCGTCATCAACTACTTCGACCCTCCGCTCCCGTTCCTGCCGGGCGCCAAGTTGGGCCTGTCTCAGATAAGCACGATGCTATGCCTGGAGATGTATGGAGCCCTCGCGACCGTCGCACTCGTGGTCCTGCGTGTTTTGGTCACGGGTATCATGAAGGGAAATCTCATGACCATCACGTCGCTGCTCTCCTTCGGTGGCAGCCTCGGCGCAGTCATCGTCATGGTCCTCCTGAGGAAGGCGTTCGGGAAACACATCGGATTGCCGACTGTAAGTACCATAGGGGGCGTCTCCAACAATCTGTCGCAATACCTGCTCTTGTTGATTACCAATACTGTGGGTACACTATGGTATTATCTGCCGGCGCTGGTGGTGGCGGGCGGAGCGGCCGGATATCTGATCGGTGGTGTTTCGCTCGCCGTCCTGTCTCGACTCGACCGAGCCCTTCATGGCAGTGTACCTGTGGAGCAGCGGTGAGAAGAAAAGAACGAACGATATCGATAGCTTTTGTGATTGCGGGGGCCATCCTGGGGTCCGTGCTCGGCGAAGTGTTGGGCGCGTACTACCCCTTCATGAGGGCAGGCCTCCATTTCGGCGTTCCTGACTTTACGCTTCAGCTTGGCTTTACGGAGCTTCGACTAGGCTTCACACTCAACATGAACCTTGGAACCGTTGGACTCGCTCTGCTTTTTCTTTTCTTCTCCACGCTCGTATGAAGCTTTACCTGGCCTCGAGCTCGCCACGCAGGGCTCACATGCTCGCCGACTGGGGTATACCGTTCTCCACCGTGAAGGCTGACGTGGACGAAGTCATGCTGGACGCTGCACCTGAGAACTGTGCAGCACAGAACGCACTGGCAAAAGCAATATCCGGAAGTCATCATGTGGACGCAGGGCTCGTCGTTGGCGTCGACACCGTCGTCACCTGTGACGGTCGAATCCTGGGAAAGCCGCTCGACGAAGCTCAAGCCCGCGAGATGCTCGCGTCGCTCGAAGGGAGGGAACACCGCGTTATTACCGCCATGGCAGCTGTGCTCATGCCTGAAAAGACAGCAGCCGCCAGAATATCCATAACGCGTGTGTTCATGAGACGCCTCAGCGAGCATGAGCGGCAAGCCTACTTGAGCAACCCCGAATATCGGGACAAGGCTGGGGCGTACGCCGTTCAGGGACTGGCAGCAAGTTTCATCGAACGAACTGACGGGCCGATGGACACAATCATCGGTTTCACGATGAGTGATTTCTATGCGCTCTGTACTGAGCTGCATGCTGATGTGAGGAGGTAAGTCGTGGCATTTTTCTCAAAAGACCTGGCAATAGACCTTGGTACTGCGAACACAGTTGTATACGTCAAGAACAAGGGTGTCGTCATCCGCGAGCCTACCATCGTGGCGACCGATGCTAAAACCGGCACTGTGCTTGCCGTTGGCAACGACGCCAAGAAGATGGCAGGGCGCACGCCCCAGTCGATTACCGTGACACGTCCCCTGAGGGACGGAGTCATAGCAGACTTCACGGTAACCGAGAAGCTTCTTGAATACTTCATCCGAAGAGCCTCTGGAACAGGTCTCTTTGCCCGTCCACGTGTGCTTGTCGGAATCCCGTGCGGCATCACCCAAGTTGAGATGAAGGCCGTCATCGACGCAGCCCTCAACGCCGGTGCACGAGAGGCAAAGCTTATTCAGGAACCCATGGCAGCTGCCATCGGCGCCGACCTCCCCGTCGCTGATGCTCGCGGAGTCATGATCGTCGATGTCGGCGGCGGTACAGCCGAGGTCGCGATCATCTCGATGAAGGGCATCGTCACATCGCGGTCACTGCGCATTGCGGGCGACGAGATGACGGAAGCCATAGCGACGCATATCCGCCGCCGCTACAACCTGCTCATCGGGGATGTGACGGCAGAGGAAGTCAAACTCGCCATTGGCTCCGCATATCCGCTCGAAAGCGAGAAAACCTATGAAGTACGGGGCAGAGACCTGATCAATGGCCTGCCAAAATCAGTCGAAGTCACGAGCGAAGAGATTCGCGACGCACTCAAGGAACCTTTGGAGCAAATTCTCGCGACGATCAAGTCGGCACTCGAGCTGACCCCGCCCGAACTCTCGGCGGACATCATCGACAGCGGCATCATGCTTTCGGGTGGTGGCGCGCTTATCATGGGCTTCGACAAGTTCATCTCCACCCGTACGGGAATTCTCGTCAGCATCGCAGAGGATCCGTTGCAGTGTGTCGCCAAGGGCGCAGGCAAGGTCCTCGAAAACTACGATTCGCTGCACGAGGTTCTGATATAGCGAATGCCCGGTCCGGTACGGAAGCCTACCCGCAGGTCCACTAGCCTGCTGTTCATAGCGCTGTTTCTCGCGCTGGCGACCGTCATCGGACTGGCGTCCCATGGCGTCACGCTCGGGAACCTTGCACTCAGCGGGGTCCAACGCGTCGCGCGGACTCTTGGCGGGGCTGTCTCGGCAGCAACTGACAGTGTGGCCGCATACGGTCATGCCCTGCTGTTTTCCCGGGGCATCTACGCTGAGAACGAGACCCTCCGCAGCGAGAACCAGTATCTCGATGCTCGCCTGCGCCTCGTTCTCAGCGATCACGACGAACTGAAACGACTGCAAGCGCAGTTGGCGGTCCAGCAACAGTTGCCGGTTAAGAGTGTCCTTGCTCAGGTGACGGGAAGGGCAATGGGTATGAGCTCCATGGATGTGTTTATAGACCACGGAACGGCCCTCGGCGTAGCCGACGGCGCTGGAGTATTTGTCGCAGACTCGACGGGCCAAGTCTACGTGTATGGCAAAGTCCGGGGCGCATTCAAGTCCAATGCGACAGTGATTCCACTGCTGGATAGCAGGTGCGTCATCTCCGGCATCAACCGTCGCACCGGGGAGGACGTGCTCGTCAAGGGCACCAACGGAGAGTACTGTGTTCTATCATACGTCTCACCACTGCCCCAGTTCCAATCGGGTGATATCGTCGTCACTTCCAGCAGCTCAGGAACCTTTCCTCCCAACATCCCTATCGGCAGAGTGGACGCGCTGACCACCGGCACCGCGACACGCCTCGTCCTGCGCCCGTTTGCAGCCGTCTGGGCGACACGCTACCTTCTGGTGACGCAGGGCTCGAAATGAACTCGAAACAACAGTATGCCGTCCTGGCAGGGGTTCTGGCCATGGAGACATTCGTGTTTGCGTTGTTCTGCAGCATCGCGTTACACACCCCGGCCGCGGGAGCCTTCAGCTTCCTCGTGGCGGCGGCTATTGTCTTCTACTACAGCGTGCGTCATCCCACTCCCTTTGGCGTTGCTGCCGGACTCTTCAATACACTCCTTCTTTCGTACTTCAGCCAGTCGCAGGCACTACCCACTGCCCTGCTGCTGCTGTTGGTCGTCGGCACCTCGCCCTACATCGAACAACTTGCACCTGGCCTCGCTCGCGTAACCTTCACGGGCGCCTATGCGGTCACGGCACTCGTTCTCGCCTTCTTCACCAGAGGTAACACTGCTCCCAGTCTCATAGCCCTGTCGTGGTACTGCGTCGCAGCAGCCGTCACAGGGCTGGTGGGGTCCCGCTATCTGGTCAGGCGTTCGCCTCTCGAGCAGAATCATGGATAAGCTTCCACGGTTCCGGCAAACCCGGCGATTCCTTGCGGTCACCGTTTTCTTCACGGTGATCTTGTTGGGCATCATGGCCCGCCTTTACTTTCTGCAGGTCGTCAAAGGCAGCTACTATGCAGGAGTTGCGGAAGACAACCGTCTGCGCATCATCAGCACCGATGCTCCACGGGGCGAAATCCGCGACAGGAACGGGGTCATTCTCGCAACCGATGTCCCATCGTTCGACATCGTCGTGACGACCTACGACCTCAAGAACTCCGACCAGGAGCTGGGTGTCGTAGCCCAGCTGACAGGCGTGAAGCTTCAGACTCTCAAGGACACAGTAAAGAAGGCTGGCGTCGGGCCTTTCACTCCCATCACCGTCGCTCGCAACGTCAGTAAAGTAGTTGCATTGAAGCTTGCAGAACAGGAACCAGACCTGCCTGGCATCCAACTCGTCATGTCGACCAAGAGATCGTATCCCCAGGGAACGTTGGCGGCACATGTCCTCGGGTATACAGGTGAAATAGCCGACACTGAACTCAAGAAGCTGCAAGCTGACGGCTATGTCATGAAAGACACGATCGGGAAGGACGGCGTTGAGCTGCAATACGAGTCGCTGCTGCGCGGCCAGAAGAGTCAGAAACTCATCGAAGTGGATGCCGGCGGCAAAGCCGTGAAGACGCTGCAGGAAAAGCCCGGTGTGCCTGGAAAGAGTATCATCCTGACCATCGATGCCCGTCTGCAGAAGACGTGCGAGGGGCTTCTTGGAGACAACCAGGGTGCAGCAATCATAATGGACCCGCGCAACGGCGAGCTCCTTGCGCTGGCAAGCGCACCCACGTTTGATCCGAACAAGTTCATCTCCGGGATCTCCAGCCAAGATTGGAAGACGTGGTCCGCCAAAGGGTCTCTATTCGACCGCGCAATTGCAGGTACGTTCCCTCCGGCGAGCACGGTCAAGGTCGTCACCGGAACAGCGGGGCTGGAAACGCACACCATAACAGACCGAAGCATCATTTACTGTGGTGGAGGGTTGACGGTTGGAGGACGGCTGTTCAAGTGCTGGATCTGGCCAGGTCGTCATGGAAACGAATACCTCTACAAGGCCTATGCCGACTCCTGCGACGTCTACTTCTTCACCGTTGCTCGCCTGACCGGCATCGAGTCGATGGACATCTACGCGCACAAGTTTGGCATCGACAAGCCCACCGGCATCGACCTTCCTGGCGAGGCGACCGGTTTCGTCCCGACACCGCAATGGAAGCTCAGCAAATACAAAGAACCATGGTACGAAGGAGATACGATGAACATGGGCATCGGCCAGGGGTACGTGCTGGAAACGCCCATACGCAACATCTCCATCTACAGTTCGATCGCGATGAACGGAACCCTTTGGCGCCCTCACCTCCTGAAGGCTTCGGTCGACCCAGTCACCAAAGCAGAGACGCAGACGACGCCCGTCGTTCAGGACACGCTAGGCATAAGCAATGCCACGCTGACGGCCGTGAAGAAGGGCCTCAATCTCGTTTCGAAGACCGGAGGGGTGGCACGCATTCAAGTCGGGAACATCGAAATCTGCGCAAAGACCGGCACGGCCGAAACCGGTACGCCGAATCTGTACCATACGTGGGTGCTAGCATTCGCACCGATGGACAATCCCCAGGTGGCGGTCCTTCTCATGTACGAGAACTCGCCCTATGTGCGCAGTACCAGTATGGCACCACTCGTTCACCGCATGTTGCAGCAGTACTTTGATCTGTACGGAGGGAAAAATGGCAGCAACTAGTCCAACGAACACGGTCGTGTTCAAGGGAAGCCAAACGGAAATCCTGGCACTCGTCAACCCCAAGGCAAAGTGGAAGGAAGCCGAGCACGTGCTCCTCATCCAGGCGGCCGCCCAGCATCACATCCTTCCTCAGCTCAAGCTCCAGGTCGACCTTCAGAACCGGGCATGCGGCCTCAAGACACTAGCCAAGCTGGAAAAGGATCTGCGGAAGGTCGTGGGCGACAACCTCGGCATAACCAATTACCGCATACGGGGATCGAAGAAGGACACCCCTCTGTCTGAGACAACCTTAATCATCGCTCATGATCTGATCAGAGGCGAAGTCATCCAAACGACGAAGGACGTCGTTGTGGTCGGCTCCGTTCTCGAGGGCTCGCGCGTCGAGACGATGCGTTCGTGTTTTGTATTCGGCGCTATCAGGGGAACCGTCCTGGCCGGCACCCAGGGAATCCAGGATGCGGTCATTACGTGCCTCGAGGTCACCGGTGGCGCTTCACTTTCCGTCGGCAGCGCGAGCGCCATCCTTCACTTGGCCCCAGCAGGCATACGGAGCCATTACTACGTGGCGAGCGCCACCCAGGGCCGGCTGAACGTCGAAACACGCTTTCTGGAGTAGAGACGCCCCGTGAAGTCCCATCGCCTGCCGCTGTTCTTCCTCATAAGCGTCCTGCTCCTCCTCGGGTTCAGTTTGGCGACGTTCTATGTCGCGAGCCTTGCGGAGCGGTACACACTGGGGCACTTCGGGAGTTATTACTCCTATTTCCAGAAGACGCTCCTGCTGCTTGGCCTCAGTCTGATCATAGCAGTCATGCTGCAATTCGTGAACTACCGGGTTTTCCGGTATCTCGCGATCCCGGTTTACGTCATACAGACGGGGCTGCTGGTGGCAGTGCTGTTCATTGGGACCGGTATGTACGGTTCACGACGATGGATCTCCATCATGGGGTTATTTGGCCTTCAGCCGAGTGAGATACAGAAGCTGGTGATTATCCTTGTTGTCGCGTTGATCCTGACGTTGCCCCAGAAAAGGCTCAACGTAGGCCTGAAGATCCTCCTTGTTATTGCCGCTGTCGTGCCGTCTGTTCTTCTCGTCAAGAAGGAACCGGACCTGGGATCCGCGAGCCTGCTGCTCGGGATCTCCGTCATCATGCTGGTTCATTTCCGGCTCACCGGCCGCCAGCTCCTGGTTCTGGGGCTTGTCCTGGCACTTGTGGCAGGCGGTCTGTGGCTTAGCCTCAGGCCATATCAGCGTACACGAATCGAGACCTTCCTGAATCCACAGGCAGACCCACTCGGCAACGGTTACAACGTCATCCAGTCCATCGTAGCCACTGGATCCGGCGGCATGTGGGGACGTGGCATCAAAGGAAGTACCCAGGCCCCTCTCTCGTTTGTGCCTGTACAGTATGCCGACTTCGTCTTCTCTCTCGTCGGAGAGCTGTTTGGGTTCGCCGGCAGTGCGCTGCTGGTTCTCCTCTTCATTATGCTCCTCTGGTCAACGTTCCTCGTCTTTCGATCGCTGACTGACGACTTTGCCCGCTATATCGTCGTGGGCATAGGAGCCATGTGGTTTCTGCAAGCCGCCGTGAGCATGGGCATGACCATCGGGCTTTCTCCTGTCACCGGCATCCCCCTGCCGTTTATCAGCTATGGCGGATCGTCTCTACTCACGCAGGTTGCGGCCGCTTCCATGGTCGTCAGCGTCTACCGTATCCGCGACGAACTGAGGTTCTAACATGGACATGCACTCTCTCGAACGTTTCGAAGGCCCTTCGCGATACGCAGGAAACGAGCTCAACGCCGTCCATAAGGACTGGGAAGATCGCTTTCGCGTCGCGCTCAGCTACCCGGACCTCTACGAGGTCGGTATGTCGTCGCACGGCATCCAGATCCTCTATCACCTTCTAAACACCATCGACAGCGTCGTTGTAGAACGCGTGTTCGCCCCGTTCCACGATCTCGAGGCATGGCTCAGAGAGCACGAGGTTCCCTTGTTCTCTCTCGAAAGTCGCCAGCCGCTGGGCTCGTTCGACATCATTGCCTTCAGTCTCGGTACGGAACTCACTTATACGAACCTGCTCAACATGCTTGACCTGGCCAGGCTTCCCGTGCGGTCGCAGGACCGGAGCGAGTGGCCGATAGTCATTGCAGGTGGCAGTTGCACGTTCAACCCCGAACCCATGTCTGCGTTCGTGGATGCATTCGGTATCGGCGATGGCGAAGACCTCTTTCCAGAGATTGTGCGGAACCTTGCCGCGTCGCGCGCAGCCGGAGCAAGCCGTCACGATGCGCTGGAGACACTGGCGCGCAACGTCGAGGGCGTTTATGTCCCATCTCTGTACAAGACACGCCCAGCCCTCAACGGTGCGCCGTACGTTGTCGCCGAACCCGTCTCGCCCGGAGCCCCCCCGACCGTGCGTAGGCGGATTGTCGAGAGCCTCGACGATGCATTTGCTCCTGTCAGCCCGATTGTCCCGTATCGCGAACTCGTCCATGACCGGGGGGTCATCGAACTGTTCCGTGGGTGTGTGCGAGGCTGTCGCTTCTGCGAGGCCGGCATCTGTTATCGCCCCACCCGAGAGCGATCGCTGGCATCCATCCAGAAGCAGCTCGAGCAACTCGTCGCCAACACCGGCTACGAAGAAGTTGGATTGCTATCTCTGAGCAGCACCGACTACAGTGACCTGCCCGGGCTGGTCTGGCTCGTGCGCGCGTACAGGGAAGAGCACAAGGTAGCCATTTCGTTCCCATCACTCCGCATGGAGAACTTCCCCGGCTATCTCGCAGACGAGATCAAGCAGACACGCGAAGGCTCGTTGACGTTTGCCATCGAAGCCGGCAGCCAGCGCCTCCGCGATGTCATCAACAAGAACATCACAGAAGAATCGATCTTTGAAACGCTGCGGACCGTCTTTGGGAAAGGCTGGCATCTCGTCAAGTTCTACTTCATGTTCGGCCTTCCGACCGAGACGGAGCAGGATCTCGATGCCATGATCGACCTGGTGGGCCGCATCTACACGTTTGGCAAAGGTTTCCGCAGGGACATCGCCATCAATCTCAGCATCAACCCATTCGTGCCTCGCCCCGATACTCCTTTTCAATGGTGCCCCCAGGATACGCCTGAGTCTTACGATGCCAAGATCGATCACCTCCGCAAAGGCTTCAGGCCCTTCAAGGGCAAGCTCCATGTCGAGTTTGGCGATCCACACATCTCCTTCCTCGAGGGATTCCTCAGCCGTGGCGACCGCAGAGTCAGCAACGTCATCGAGACCGCCTGGAAGAACGGGGCCAAATTCGATGCCTGGCGCGAGTCTTTCACGTTCAACGTGTGGCAACGGGCCATTGCCACCTCAGGCCTCGACCCCGCCGACTTCCTATATCGCAGTATTCCTTTGAAGAGCGAGCTGCCGTGGCAGGTCATCGATGCGGGAGTCTCGACAGACTTCCTCCGCGAGGAATACCTGTCCGCAGAGAAGGGCGAACGTCTCCCCACATGCCGTCAGACGGGTTGTCATGCGTGCGGCATCCAGGAGTATCTGAATCCCTGTCCGACCTCAGCGCTCATCAACGCCAGAAACCCTTGACACAGTATCATCAAGATGCTCACTGGCGATACCATGTATCACGTGCCGGGGGTCTACGATGTCAGCAGAAGTTTCAGATTCTAGAAGGCCCCAGGTACCTGTCCAGCTCGGCGAGGATGCGCACTTCGGCTTCGCCGAGCTCACTCCTGATGGTGCAGCCGGCGGCGAGCAAGTGACCTCCGCCACCAAACGCGGTTGCTATGCGCTTGACGTCGAACCCATACTTCCCGCGGAGGCTCACCTTGATCGAGCCATCTGATGCCTCTTTGAAGAGCACGACCGCCCTGGTTCCAGCAATGCGCCGCAATTCGTCCGTGATCCCTTCCGTGTCCTCATCCAGCGCACCCGAATCAGCAAGCATGTTCCGCATCACGTAGGATACGACCACCTGCCCGCCGTACATCAGGCGCGAAGCTACTACAGAAGCAGCCATGAGCCTCAGGCTTCCGTATGGTTTGCATTCGTAGATACTGCGGGAGATCTCGTCGGGCGACGCGCCCAGTTCGATGAGCTGAGCTCCGTGCACCAGGGAGAGAGCCTTGGTATTGGCGTATTGGAATGATCCGGTGTCCGCAACCAGACCGGTATAGAGAGCGGAAGCGATCCTGGCGTCGATGAGCCGGGGATCGATCATGTTGAACAGCTCGAAGAGAATCTCGCAGCACGAGCTGGCCGAACCATCTACAGCAAACACCTCGCCAAAGCCTGCATTCGTATCGTGGTGGTCAATCACCAGACGCTCCACCCCGGAGAGAAACAAGGATTTCCACTCACCCAGACGATCGACATCGGCCGCGTCTACACTGAGACACGTCACATCTGCGGTACCGATGCGAGCCGTAGCTTGAGCGGCGGACATGGTGTTCAGCAATTCATCGGTTGCCAGAAATCGATAGACACTCTGGACTTTGCCAGGGACAAACGCATGAACACTCTTGCCCATTGCCTGCAGATACAGCGTAAGCGCCACCATAGAGCCCAGAGCATCGCCATCGGCAAACTCGTGGGTGAAAAGAAAGACATCACTCGCATCGCGAATCCTCGATGCAATTGCCTCAAGACCGGCCCCTCTCATGAATCCGCAGTATCCTTCTTCTCGTTCTTCTCGAGCTCAGTGAGCAGTTCGACAACCTGAGTGCCCTTCACGAACCCTTGATCGAAATGGAACGAAAGGAGGGGCGTAAAGCGCATCGAGACGTCAGCAGCCAGTCTCTCCTGGAACTTGCCCGAGGCCCTGGACAGGGCTGCCATGAGAACCTTCTGACCGCTCTCGTCGCTCGACAGACTCGAAACGTACACCTTCGCCAGCCGCGTATCGTTTGACAGTTTGATGCGAGTCACGGTCAAGAGTCGCAGGTCGGGGTCGTCCATCATGACCAGCTGACCCTCGACGCTACGTCGTATAAACGCTTCAAGCCGCAGTCTACGGATGTTCTTCATGCATACCTCACTTCGTGCTCACCGCACAGATGCGGGGAGATCATTCACATTGATTCGGGGAGAGTGACGCCCAGAATGTGGGCATACGCCTGCAGGAGACGCTGCGAGACCAGCACGAGCAGCATGCGGGCCTGTGCCAGGTCTGTGTCTTCCTGGATAACCTTTTCTTTCTGATAGAATGCGTTGACCGACTTGGCAAGCTCACTTGCAAGATACAAGATCCGATGGGGCTGCCTCGTCCTTGCGGCGTCATCGACCTCATCCTGCGCTTTTAGCAAGCACTTCAGCAATTCACGGTCCTCAGGAGTCTTCAGCCGTGAAACGTCAGCCGGGCTTGCCACAGAAGGAACAAAAGCTCCGATGCCACGTGCCTGACGTTCCACGCTGCAAAGCCTGGCATATGTGTATTTGAGATAATATGCCGGGTTGTCGAGTGATTTCTCCTTGGCAACCTCAAGGTCGAACTCCAGCTCAGAGTCAGCCGACGAAAGGAGAAAGAAGACGCGTGCCTGGTCCTTGCCCACCTCGCGTACGAGGTCGGCCAGCTCGATGATCTCGCCTGTCTGTTTGGAGAGGACGACATGCTGCCCACCGCGCAGGAAATGTACGATCTGGTAGATGATGACCTCCAGAAAGTCATCGGGGAGTCCGAGACTCTTCATGAGGGCCTGCATGGGGACGATATGTCCTATATGATCCGCACCAAAGACATCAATGCTCTTGACATATCCGCGCTGGAACTTGTTGAAGTGGTAGGCCGCATCGGTGAGTGTGTAGGTTGGCTCTCCATCACGCCGTACGAGTACTCGGTCCTTGTCGTCACCGAAATCGGTCGAGCGCAGCCAGACGGCATCATCCTTCTCATACACGACACATCGATCCCGGAACTGCTGAAGAACGCGATCGTTCCATCCGTTCTCGATGAGATACCGCTCCGAGAACCAGGTGTCGAAGGAGACACCCATTTCTTCCAGGGCCTGACGAATCGATGCAAGCACAAGCTCCTTCCCGTCCTCTCCTATGACAGCAAGGCGCTGCTCTTCAAGCAGGGAAAGCAACTGCGACCCTTTTCGATCATAGATGGCTTGCGCCAGATCCGACACATATGCCCCATGGTAACCTTCATCAGGCATAGGATGTTCCAGCCCAAGCATCGGAAAGATGTAGTGCGCAATCGACTCCGTGAAGAGCTTCATCTTCGACCCGTAGTCGTTGACGTAGTACTCACGATCCACCTGATATCCCTGGGTCTCCAGAAGCGTGGCTAGAACCGACCCGAGCGCTGCTCCACGGCCGTTGCCCACGTGCAGAGGTCCGGTCGGGTTGGCGCTCACGAACTCTACCTCGATCTTCTGGCCGTTCGCCTCCTTCTGGAGCAGCACAGCAGGCTCTGTGCCAAGCATGGAGGTAAGCTGATCGGCCACAAACGAATCCGAAAGCCGGATGTTGATATATCCGGGGGCAACTGCCTCCGCAAGTGCTGCACAGGCTATGCCTGCGACAGCAGGTTGCAGTTCCTGTGCAATGACGACGGGGGCCCTGTGCCATGTCCTGGCCAATTTCATGGGAAGCGAGAGCGTGTAGTCGAGAAAGCCGGGGCGGGACAGCGAGCAACATGCAAGAGGGGCCTCCTCCGCAGAGAGGAGGTCCCTGAGCGCGAGGCTGACCTGCCGGTCTATTGTCTCACGTAGGTTTAGCACTCAGTCAAGTTCCTTTCTTGTCACGATGACTCGTGACCAGGTGACGAGCTGCATACGTCTCATTGACGCGGGTTACCACTGTATCGTGTGGAGCAGACAGCAGGAGGTCCGGATTCTCTTTCGCTTCCTGGCTGATCTTGATGAGGGCGTCGCAGAACGAGTCCATCGTCTCCTTGCTCTCGCTCTCGGTCGGCTCGACCATCATGACCTCTTCTGCATACGGCGGGAAGTGTGGGAAGTAAATCGTTGGGGGATGATACCCATAGTCCATGAGACGCTTGGCGATGTCGAGCAGAGTCACGCCATACTTGTCGTAGCCCTTTGCACTCAGAACCGTTTCGTGCATGACAGGCCTGTCGTAGGCAGGCGGGAAATATGGGCTCAGCAATGCCTTGACATAGTTTGCGTTGATGACTGCCGCCCGGCTTGTCGCCAGAAGACCGTCCCGGCCCATCATCTTGATGTACACATAGGCGCGGGCTAGTACGGCGGTATTGCCATAGAATCCCGACATGCGGCCGATCGTGTGCGGCCTGTTCTCATCCAGAGCGTACTGACCGTCTCTGCAAACAACAACGGGGATCGGCAGGTAGTCAGCCAGGAATTTCTTGACGCCCACAGGGGCAGCGCCCGGACCTCCGCCGCCGTGTGGGGTGGAGAATGTTTTGTGGAGGTTCAGATGAACCACATCAAACCCCAGATCGCCTGGACGGATGAGCCCCATGAGAGCATTAAGGTTTGCCCCATCGTAGTACAGGAGACCTCCGCGAGCATGCACGAGTTCGGCAATCTGCGTGATGTTCTCCTCGAACAGTCCCACGGTGTTCGGGTTGGTCAGCATGATGGCCGCCACCGTATCGTCCATGAGCTTGTCCAACGCATCCATGTCGACCCCGCCTCGCTCGTTGGAGGGAACGGTCACGACCTGGAATCCCGCCATCGTTGCCGACGCAGGATTTGTCCCATGGGCAGAATCGGGGATCAGCACTTTCGTGCGCTTGGCATCGTGGTCACGCATGTAGGCATGGATAATGAGCATGCCAGCGAGCTCTCCATGGGCGCCGCATGCGGGCTGCAGTGTGAAGTCGTCCATACCGGTGATCTCCTGCAGACACTCCTTCAGCTCGAACTCCATTTGTAGGATGCCCTGGTTGTCTGTGGCATTATCCAGTGGGTGACGCACAGTCAGCCTTGGATCAGCGGCCATTCGCTCGTTGATCTTGGGGTTGTACTTCATCGTGCACGACCCCAGCGGGTAGAAGCCGGTGTCAACGCCGTAGTTCATCGTGGCCAGATTCGTGAAATGGCGCACCAGGTCAAGTTCAGCAACCTGTGGCAGCGGTTTCACCGCAGCGCGCGCAAACTCAGGAACATACCTTTCGGCTACAGCCCTGTCCTCCTCGAACCCAAACGAGAATGCTGACCGACCTGCCACGCTCTTCTCAAATAGAGTCATCTTCCGCCACCTCAGCTCAATGCGCCGAGAACCTGCCCAAGGATACTGTCCTTGAGCATCTCGGTCGCGCAGACCAGATACGTATGAGGCATCCCCTGGACTTCCGGGACAACGCCACCAGCGAGAGCGAGCGGTGGGAACACCGGCACACCCGCCAGTCGGGAGCGCATGTCTTCGGGAGCGATCGAACTGGCAAGGACTGCTTCGTTAAACACAGGACTCTGTTTGAAAACACGGGTGAAATGCCCGGTCGCTTCAAGTCCACTGACCAGTTTCTGCAGCTTCGCAACGTTCTCACAGGCAAGTGCTCTAAATCCCGACTCGCCTACGCTGCCAAGGTACACGGCCGCCGTCAGTGCATTGAGCGCATGGTTCGAGCAGATATTGGACGTCGCCTTCTCACGTCGAATGTCCTGTTCGCGAGCTCTCAACGTCATGACAAATGCCTGGCGACCCTTTGTGTCGATGGACTCACCGACGATTCGACCAGGGAACTCACGGTTATACTTCTTCAGGGTGGCAAAGACGCCAAGATGCGGCCCACCAAATGACATCGACAGACCAAGCGACTGCCCCTCGCCGATGACAACGTCTGCTCCGGTGCCAACACCATACTTGAGCAGTCCCAGAGCCATCGCTTCGGTGAAGGATTCGACAAACAGGGCATCGTGCCCGTGGACGGCTGTCCCGATGGCACCAAGGTCTTCGATAATGCCCAAGTAGTTTGGGCTCTGGACAAGAACTGCGCTGCACGCAGAGGCAGACAGTTTTAGCTCCAGGTCTTCCATGGATACGCGCCCGTCGCCATCCATCCTGACAACATCGACGGCAATCCCGCGTGGTTTCAGGTAGGTCCGGACCGTTGCCAGGTAGTTCGGGTTCACCGTTGCAGCTACGAGCACACGGTCCGCCTTCTTGACGCGATGAGCCATCAGCATGGCTTCAGCGGTCGACGAGGCCCCATCGTACATCGAGCAGTTGGCCAATTCCATGTCGGTGAGTTCCACCATGAACGACTGGAACTCGAACAGGGACTGCAGCGTCCCCTGGCTTATCTCAGGCTGGTATGGCGTATATGCTGTGACGAAACCCGGGAGAGATGCAAGGTGCGGGACGACAGCTGGAATGAAATGCATGTATGCCCCGGCGCCCAGAAGAGAAGCCTTCCTGGGACCCGAGTTCCGGGACATCATGGTGTCCCAGTACTCGACCATCTGATCCTCCGTCAATCCGTCGGGGAGTTGGAGACCGCCTTCCACACAGGAGTTGCCAGCAAAACACTTGACGATGTCGTCAAACTGCAGGCCGATCTTCTGCAGCATCGCCTGCTGCTCACCACCTGTCGCCGGGATGAACGAGAACCTATTCCTTTCTGTACTCTGCATAGTCAGTAGCGCTCATCAAGCCATTCAGCTCATCCGGATTCGAAAGCTCGATCTTCGCCAGCCAGCCGGCTCCAAACGCATCACTGTTGAGAAGTTCAGGCTTCGCGGTGACTTCGTGGTTGACTTCGAGAACCTTGCCCGACACGGGCGTATAGACGTCTGAGGCAGCCTTGACCGATTCGACGGAGGTCAGGAGGTCTCCTGCCTTCAATGTCGAGCCGACGGAGATGTCGCCGACGAACACGACATCCCCCAGCTTGCCCTGGGCGTAGTCAGAGACTCCAACGAACGCAACGCCACCCTCGACGCGTACCCACTCGTCCGACTTCGCATAACGTGCATCGCTCTGAATCTTCATAATCGTATACCTCCCGAAATGAGATGACTTGGTTTACCGAGAGATTTTACTCCCGATGAGGGAAAAGGCAACACGGCGGGCGCTCTGGACGCCCTCGATCAGACGCGAGTTACCTGGGAGACCGCCCGAAACAAGTCGATGAACTCCGGGGGCGTGAGGACCTCCGGGCGAAGCTGAGACGTTCCGGCAAACTCACCCGTAAGCGGGACACCAAGTCGGCGAAAGAAGTCGGCCAGTTTCTTGCGCCTGTGCAGGAACGACTGCTGAACAAATCGCATGAATGGCGCGACTTCGGCGTCCTCCAATCCGCTTGGACGTCTGAGAAACCCCAGAAGGGTCGAGCTGACCTCTGGACGCGGGAAAAACACGTCAGGCGAAAGCTCGAGCAGCCGCTTGATATCGAAGAACGTCTGGGCCACGACAGACAGCGAACTGTAGTCACCGTTCCCGGAATGAGCGGCAAGACGGGTTGCGAACTCCCGCTGGAACAGTAGGCAGGCTTGCCCGATACAATCGGTTCGAATGAGCTTCAGGACAGTCTCGGAGGACCGAAGATACGGGAGATTCCCCATAAGCACCAGGGTCTCTCCCTCATGTCCCAGGGTACACCAGTCCGCCTCCAAGGCATCCTCATACCTCAGTTCGATGCGTGTCCGGAGAGGGTCATCGGCCAGAAGGGCGTCATGGACCTTGCGAAGACGCTCGTCAATCTCGTAGGCAACCACGCGTTTGCCACGCTCAGCGAGAATCCCGGTCAGAGCAAGCGCCCCGGCACCTACCTCGATGAACACCACGTTCTCATCTGAAGGGAACAGTGAAGCCATGGAGGCAAGAACGTTGCCATCGACCAGGAAGTTCTGCCCGAGGCGTTTGGAGAGGACAACACCCGTCCGGTTCAGCAAGTCGCGAAGAGCGGTTGGCGTGAGCGCGTTCATGCTGTGGACTTCCTCCTCGTCATTTCAGAACGAACACACGGACCGAGCGCCTTCCCCATCTCGCCATCTCGTCAGACGAGTAGAAGAACACGTCGATCCGATTGCCCTTGATGGCGCCGCCCGTGTCGCCGGCTATAGCGTACCCGTAGCCTTCCACATAGAGCTTGCTGCCGAGCGGTATGACCTTCGGGTCGACTGCCACCACGCCACGTCCAGACTTCATCCCCGAGGCTGTCATCCACGGATTGCCATCCGTCTCCTGAACCGTCGGCGAATAGGCGGTGGCCTCCATGAAGAACTTGTTCGTCGCTCCACCGCGATAGACGGACTTCCCGACAGCCAATGCGTCACCAGCGGGCGGCCCGACCAAGGAGTCGGAAACCAGGACCCGCGATACCAGTGCACCGTCCTCGTACAGAAGGCGGAATACACGCTGGCGCACGCCACCCGTGCCGGATGTCCACACGACCACCTGTCCCCTGGCTGCAGACTGCTCGGGCACATACCGGAGGTCATACGGAACCCGTTCCCGTACCGTCACCGTTCTCTCGCTCACCTGGACAAATGTCACTGGACCGAAAGCTTGCGGGACATCCCATGTTCCATCGGAAGACGACTTCTCCCGCAACACTCGAATCATCTGCTGACGGTGCGTGACCAATTCGATGCCACCGCGCACGTCCTGCACCACTACGCCTGCTCCCGGACCAAGAACAATACCTGCATCGCTGGCGATCTGCACAGCATCCAGTGACGTCACCTGAACCGCCCGACGCGCCAGAAGGTTCATCGGGGCAGACGATCGGACCGACAGGAGCGATGCTCCAGAGATAATGATAGCCACAGCGACGGTCAGGTGCCGCGCGCGACCGGTCCTCACTTCGATGAGGTCTTCTCCAGCAGCTCGCGTATGCGAGTCAGGTTTCGGTTGATCTCGGTCAGGACGGCAAGCACGGCGCCGTCGCCCGCGAAATCGAACTGGTCGAACGAGGTTGTCGGAACCCCTGCAGAGACGGACGAGTCCAGCACTGCCTGAGTATCTGGCTGGCCAAGCTGGACGACGGCATCGACGAAGTACTCTTTGCGTGTGTCCTCATCGGTTTCGGTGCTGTTGACCTGGGAGATAAGAGACGCGCGTTGCAGTGCAGCCCGTTCGTCTGTGTCGCGCTCGCTGCCAAACACAGGGCTCAGGATGATCGTCGGAAAGGCATACCAGTTGTTGCCGCGACCGGTCGTGAGTCCCATGTACTCACAGAACCCCATCAACGTCGCAGGACCAATCTGGAGGAATCTTCCATGTTCGTCCACAAACACCAGGATGCTCGACGCCGTGCCGTGTATCGGCAGCTTCCGAGTGGCGCCGATAGCGGCAGAAAGGCCCTGTCTGGCGAGCCTTACTCCTCGCGCCCAGCCAATCTGCTTCGCCAGTTCGGGGAAAAGGCCCCCAAAGTCGACATAGTCCTCGCCACGGAGCAGACGCGTGATGTACCACGCCTTGTCCGTCGCAAGTAGCCCATAGGTCTTGTCGAGTTCACTGGAGTACGTCACCGTCTCCCTGTGACCAGCGACTATCTTGCGCTGCACAGCGCGCAGCGCTCCACGTACCGTCTTGATCTTCATCTGATATGTTGTCTCCAGAGGCAACAGTGTATAATGTCAGCCTCACGATGTCAATCGGCCGGTTGCACGAGGTATACGCCCAACAGCCCGTCCTGGCCAGGTTCCACCTGTCCTGCGAGGTTCATTGCCTCGCGATCCTTGAAACAGGTTTATGACGCAAGTATACTGGACAAGAGCCCACAAGCATGAACGAGTATATGAGAAGGAGTTGCCAATGAAGATTGGAATAATCGGTCTGCCTCAGACGGGCAAGACCACGCTGTTCGGAGCACTGAGCAGGGGAACCACGCAGGTATCACAGTCCAAGACGAACCTCGCGGCTGTCGGCGTCGCCGACACTGACCTGGACTATCTGGCCGAGGTCTTCAAGCCCAAGAAGACGACGCCCGCCAGCGTTGAGTTTGCTGATGTTCCGGGCATACCGTCGGGCCAGGAAAACGCTTCACGACGCAACGAGCTGCTGAAAGACGTGAAGAACGTCGAGGCGCTGGTTGAGGTATTTGACGCATTCACACAGGCAGCTTCTGCCACAAGCCTCAGGGAGCAGATAGAGAATTTCGAACTGGACCTTGCTCTGGTGGATCTGGAAATCGTAGAACACCGGCTCGAGCGTATGAAAAAGGAGAAAATGACGCCTCTGCTCGAACGGGAGCGGGACCTCCTCTCGAGTGCCCAGTCATGCCTTTCGGGAGGAAAGGGGCTGCGTAGCCTCGGCCTGTCTGATGAAGACAAGAGCCTTCTCACTTCCTACGCGTTCATTACGCTGAAGCCGGTGATGTATGTCATCAATATCACGATGACGGACGAAACCGCGGCCAGAAACCTCGAGGCGGACCTCACGGCTGCTGCAGATCAGGTGGATGCAACGGTCATGGTGCTGGATGCAAAACTGGAACGCGAGATCGCCGAACTCCCCGCTGCTGAACAACTCGAGTTCCTGCAGGAATTTGGTCTGTCCGGATCGGTTATCGACACGTTTATTGGCAGAGCATATCAGCTGCTCAAGCTCGAGACCTTCTACACTGCGGGAGAAGACGAGTGCAAGGCTTGGGTCATCGAGACCGGCACCCGTGCCCGGGGTGCCGCAGGGAAGATTCACACGGATATCGCGCGCGGATTCATTGCAGCCGAAGTCATCTCGCTGGATGACTTCCGTAAAGCCGACAACTCCTTCAAGGTTGCCAAAGAGAAGGGACTGCTGCGGATAGAGGGTGAAAGTTACATCGTGAAAAACAAGGAGATCGCCCACTTCCGGTTCAACGTTTCTCACTGACGGGGGACGACCGTCGCCATCAGCCCCGGCCTTGATGGCCGGGGCTTTCGCTGTCCTCAGATGAGTGCCCCGGCCACGAGGTTGTTCAGTTCGAGGCCCTTCTGTGTACATACAGCCCTGTCTTCCAGGACGCTGATGAGTCCATCACCCATGAGCCGGGCAAAAGCCTCACGAAAGACGACCTGCGCGTCGTCTCGAAACAGCTCGCTGAAGGTCGCGAAATCGAGGCCGGCACCGGGCAAGCGCATGCGCAACATCGCATACTCGCCTTCCCGAAAACGACCCTCGAGCCGCTCTTCGCTCTCGACAGGAAACCTGCCACCCAGAACGGCAGCGAGGTACACTGCCATGTTACTGACATTCGTCCATCTTTTGCCTGACACGAATCCAGACGCTCCCAGGCCGAGACCGACGTAGTCGGTGAACAGCCAGTAGCCAAGATTGTGTTGCGAGACAAAACCGGGACGGGCGAAATTGGAGATCTCGTAGTGCTCAAACCCGCTTTCCGCAAGCAGGCTCCATCCCTCCCGCATCGTTCCCAGAACCGTGTCGTCGTCTGGCATCACCTCACGACCTTCAGCGACGGACATGGCCAACGGGGTGCCGGCAGCCAGGGTCAGGTTGTACCAGGAGATGTGCTCCGGAGAAAGCTCGATGGCGTGTCTCAACGAGGCAACCTCTTCACCAGGCAAGGAACCGGGAAGTCCATACATGAGGTCCAGAGACAGGTTGTGAATCCCCGCCTCCCGCGCCTGCTGAAGTGCGCGGTCGGCCCCGGCCGAATCGTGCAGGCGTCCCAGTCTCTCCAGCGCGCAATCGTTGAAGCTCTGGACTCCAACACTCAAGCGGTTGATACCCGCGCCGGCGTACGCCCGAATTCTCGCAGCATCGAGGCTGTCCGGATTGCTCTCCATGGTGATCTCACAATCCGGCATTGCCGGCACAGCAGACCTCACCCCCTCGATCAGCCGCCGAAGCTGAAGAGGCTCCAACAGGGAAGGTGTACCGCCGCCCACGTAGATGGACCGCACACCGAGGTCCTGTCGACGCAATGTCTCAGCCCACAGTCCCCACTCGGAAAGCAACGCGTCCACATATTCGTTGGGAACACCCGTTGCCTCTCCTGTCGACAGGAAGTCACAATAGTTGCACCTTCTGCGACAGAAGGGGATATGGATATAGATGCCGACCGGTCTAGTCGTCCGACTCACGCTTAAGAATGGAGAGAAACGCCTCCTGGGGGATGCTCACCTTGCCGATCTGCTTCATCTTCTTCTTGCCCTCTTTCTGTTTCTCCAGAAGCTTCCGTTTTCGCGTGACGTCCCCACCATAGCACTTGGCCAAGACGTCCTTGCGCAACTGGACGATGCTCTCGCGCGCTACAATCTTCCCACCAATTGCGGCTTGCAACGCAACTTCGTACATCTGCCGGGGAACGTACTTGCGCAGTCGCTGTAGCATCGACCTTGCGATATGCTGGACTTCATCTTCGTAGGCGATGAACGATAGTGCGTCGACGGGCGTTCCGTTGACCAGGACATCGACCTTGGCGAGCCGTTCTTTGCGGTACCCTGCGAACTCGTAGTCAAGCGTTCCATACCCCTTCGTAATTGACTTGAGCCGATCGAAGAAATCCGTGATGATCTCGGACAATGGAAGTTCATATTGCAGGATCGCCCGCCGGCTCTCGGGGTAGGACATGTTGACATATTTGCCCCTGCGCTTGTTGGCGAGTTCCATGACGTCTCCGATAGCTTCATGCGGTACCACAATCTCGGCTTTGACGAAGGGCTCCTCGATGCGTTCGATCTCTCCCAGTGGGGGAAACTTCGAAGGACTGTCAGCAAGGACTTCTTCTCCGGTATTGCGCTTTATGACACGATACCGCACATTCGGAACGGTGACGATAATGTCCTGGTTGTACTCGCGGCGGAGGCGCTCCGTGATGACCTCAAGGTGCAGGAGTCCGGAAAACCCGCACCGGAACCCAAAACCAAGGGCCCCCGACGATTCAGGTTCAAACGTGAGAGAAGCATCGTTCAGCTGCAGCCGCTGCAGTGATGACTTGAGCCCCTCATAGTCGTTGGCATCAATAGGGTAGAGTCCCGCAAAAACCATTGGGAGCACCGGCCTGTACCCCGGTACGGGCTCAGCAGTCGGCCGGGCTGCGCTCGTCACGGTGTCCCCGATATGAACCTCAGCAGGAACCCGGATCACCGCTGCGAAGTAGCCGACGTCCCCGGCTGTCAGGACATCCGTCACGACAGGCGTCAGTTCGAAGTACCCCACTTCGACGACATCGAACTCGGTGCCAGTGGCCATGAACTGGATACGGTCTCCCTTCTGGATGGTCCCTTCGAAAACCCTGATGTGAACAACTACGCCCTTGTAGGTATCAAAGTGTGAGTCGAACACGAGACACTTAAGAGGGGCGCCTGCGTCGCCGGAAGGACTCGGAAGCTTGTCCTCGATGACGCGAAGCAGCTCGTCCACTCCGAGCCCCGTCTTTGCGCTAACAAGTGACGCGTCCGATGCATCGAGTCCGATGATCTCCTCGATCTCCCGTTTCGTCTCGTCCACGTCGGCGTTTGGCAAATCGATCTTATTGACAGCAGTGATGATCGTGAGGTTGTGATTCAGCGCGAGGTAGGTATTGGCAACAGTCTGCGCCTCGACACCCTGTGTCGCGTCCACGATAAGCACAGCTCCTTCGCAGGCGGCTATGCTGCGCGAGACTTCGTAGTTGAAGTCGACGTGGCCGGGCGTATCAATCAGATTAAACACCACCGGCGAACCGTCTCGTCCGGTATAGGTCAGGCGGATGGGATGTGCCTTGATCGTGATGCCGCGTTCCTTCTCGATGTCCATCTGATCCAGGACCTGATCACCCTTGTTTTTCAGGATGAAGCCGGCTCGCTCAAGAAAACGGTCGGCAAGCGTGGACTTGCCGTGATCAATATGGGCAATGATACAGAAGTTCCGTATGCTTTTCGGGTTCATGACTCCAGCCTATTGGGCTGGCACAAGCTCTTTCCGTGCTGACTCGAAGACCACCTTCTGGCCGTCGCTCGTCACGACAATGGTATCGCCATGCTTGAACTCACCCTCCAGGATCCGATATGACAGCTCGTTTTCCACCTCGTGCTGGATCAATCTCAGCAGAGGCCTGGCACCATACTCGGGATTGAAGCCCTTGCGTGCAAGATACGACACGAGCTCGGGGCTGAACTGAAGGTGCATGTCCTCCTCCTCGATCTCCTTGGTTACTCTCTTCAGCAGGATCGCTACGATCTTCTCGATGTCCTCGACCGACAATTGGTTGAACACGACGATCTCGTCGACCCGGTTCAGGAATTCCGGCTTGAAGCTGTGCTTGAGCTCGTCCATCATGGACGCAGTGTGGGCTTCTGCCTCACCACCCTCGCCGGGAAGCTTAAACCCGAGCCCACCCATCCGATTGAACCCGCCTCCAATGTTGCTCGTCATGATAATGACGGCGTTCCGGAAATCGACCGTCCTTCCACTCGAGTCAGTCAGACGTCCATCGTCCATGATCTGAAGCAGAATGTCGAAGACGTCCGGGTGGGCTTTCTCGATCTCGTCGAACAGAACGATGCTGAATGGGCGACGCCTCACGGCCTCGGTCAACTGTCCACCCTCTTCATATCCTACATAGCCAGGAGGAGCGCCAACCAGGCGAGACACCGCGAACTTCTCCATGTACTCGCTCATGTCGAGGCGGATAAGCGACGACTCAGTGCCAAACAGCTCCTCGGCCAGGACGCGTGCCAGTTCAGTTTTTCCCACGCCTGTCGGGCCAAGGAACAGGAACGACCCGATGGGCTTTGTAGGATGCTTGAGCCCCGCACGAGAACGCCTCAGGGCCTCTGCCATGAGCGCTACAGCCTGGTCCTGCCCGACAACTCTTGTCCGAAGAGCGTCCTCGAGGTGAAGCAGCTTTGCTCGTTCATCCTCAGCAAGCCGCTCGGCTGGAATGTTGGTCCACAGAGCCACAACGGCGCGAATGTCATCCGGACTCACAACTGCTTCCCGTGCAGCCGATGCCACAAACGAGCTGCCTTTCATCGTCTCGATCTTGTCGTGAACGTCCCGCTCCTGGTCTCGCAGACCCGCCGCCTTCTCGAACTCCTGGTTGCGAATGGCGTCGTCCTTCTCTCGCTCGATCTTGTCGAGCTCGTCCTGCAGTTGACGGTATTCGTCGCTCGGAACGGTAGAAGCAAGCCTTACCTTGGCGCCGGCCTCATCCATGAGGTCGACTGCCTTGTCCGGCAGGAACCGGCTCGTGATGTACTTCACAGAGAGCCTGACGGCAGCCTCGATGGCCGCGTCCGTAATGGTTACCCGATGGTGAGCCTCATACCTGTCGCGTAGTCCCTTCAGGATTTCGATCGACTCGGGTATGGTGGATTCGCTGACGACGATCGGCTGGAATCGGCGCTCGAGCGCCGGGTCTTTCTCGATGTATTTGTGGTACTCTCCAAGCGTGGTGGCTCCAATCGTCTGAAGCTCGCCTCTCGACAACGCCGGCTTGAGGATGTTGGCCGCATCGATAGAACTTCCTTCTGCGGACCCGGCCCCTACAACGTTGTGCAGCTCGTCGATGAACAGAATGACCGTGTTGCCGGCCGTCTTCATCTCGGCCAGAAACTTCTTCATCCGGTCCTCGAATTCGCCACGGTATTTGGTCCCCGCCACAAGGCCTGGAATATCAAGCGAAATGACGCGCTTGTTCTTGAGAAGTTCAGGCACTTCGCCCGCAACGATTTTCCGTGCCAGCCCCTCGACGATGGCGGTCTTGCCTACGCCGGGGTCACCGATGAGAACGGGGTTATTCTTGGTTCGTCGCAGCAATATCTGGAGCAGCCTCTCAGTCTCCTTATCGCGGCCGATGACGGGGTCGAGCTTGCCCTGACGAGCCATCTCTGTCAGATCGCGACTGTACTGGTCAAGCGTCGGCGTCTTGGTGCGCTGCCGCGGCTGGTGACCCGGGCGCTGGGACTCCGTCGTGTGCTCGGTGCCACGCAGTGACAGAACCGTGTTCACGAGTTTCGAAACATCGACACCTTCATCCTCCAGACTCCGAACACCCACACCGCCACCCTCGTGAACGATCGCCAGCAAGATGTGTTCCGTAGAGATATACCCGTCTCCGAGGTTGATAGCCTCGCGTTCAGCCAGATCAAGGACCTTCTTGGCCCTGGGCGTGAGGATGATCTCATCATTTCTGCCGAGGAAGTTGTTATGCTTGACCCCTCGCACCTGATCGGAAACGTAGTCGACCAGTTTGTGAAGATCGATGCCACTGGCGACCATAGCCTCATACGCTATACCTTCTTCCAGCTTGGCAAGACCAATCAGCAGATGGTCGGTGTCGAGGAAGTCGTTACCCAGCGAGCTGGCCGACTCCTGTGCCATCCATACGGCCTTTTGAGCACGTTCTGTCAAGTTTGCCCAGTTCATGGAATAATGCCTCCGTTCCCGGCACTGCCTGTCACGCAAAGGGGGGCCGGACCCCCGCATATCTGTTTCTAAGATAGTTTACTGCGCCCATGGCTTTCGTCAAACAGGCGACTGTGGCGAGAGCGGGCCAGCATCATGGTTTGACTTGTTCTGTCACCACATGTAGAATCCATAAGGTAGGCTCTTGGAAACAAAGGGGGATGCTATGGATGACAAGGTCGACGCAGAAAGCACGCCGCGTGACTGGTTTGCAGAACTGACAGCTCGCATCCCGAATTTTGTGGGCTATCAGGGCAAAGACCAGCGCCGCACTGCAGACAAGACGGTGCGAGACACTATGGTGTTCAAGCTGGACGACCTGAGGGAAATCCTTTCTGACGTCATCGAGAAGGCAAACGACACAGAAACGTCGGTCGTCGATGACATCTCCAAGATCCTTCGAACAATGAACGAACTGCGTGACAAGGTAGAGTTTCTCGGATATGGCGATACGACGTTCTTCACCGATGAACAGCTCAACCCCGATTTCCTGTCGAGGGTCTATCAACTGGAAACACAGATATACGATAATCTCGATGAACTCGAGACTGCATTCGAGTCGCCCAAGGACCTTGGCCGGCGAGATACACTGAAAGATATCCGCAAGCGTCTCGAGGTCATCTCGCAGGACTTTGCCGCTCGCAAGGAGACGCTTAAGTCACCACGGTAGCACCGTACACGTTCCGAATCGAACGGCAGGCATCCATGTCTGCTCTTCGCAGAACCCTGTGTACCGTCACTCCGTGTCGACAACCAGGAGGCACCACTTGACCATGGAACACGCCAACTCACCCAGACATCATGCTCGTCCGCCGCTCAAGACCATACTCGGATGGCTTCTTGTCGCGATACTGGCAGTCGGAATTGCCGGGACTGCCTTTGTCGCTCTCCTTTTTGCACACTACTCCACCCAGGTACCCCCCGTCGGCGCGTTGTTCATCCAGACGCCGATGGCTTCTCAGGTGTTCGACCGCAACGATAACCTTCTCTCGTCAGTGTACTTTGCTGAGAACCGCCTGCCCAAACAGCTGGCGGACATTTCCGAGATCGCCATCAAGACGCTAATTGCCTCGGAAGATGAGCGATTCTTCAGCCACGGTGCCATCGATTTCCACGGCATCATAGCAGGACTCCTTATCGACCCACTTCTCGGACGGGGTATTCGTGGAGCGAGCACCCTGACACAGCAACTTGCACGTCAGGCCATCCTCCATGACACTGACGTCACGATAGCACGGAAGGTCAAGGAGATCATCGTTGCATACAGGCTTGAGAAGCAGTATACGAAAGAGGAGATCCTGAACATGTACCTCAACTACGTGTACTACGGCAACGGTCTGTACGGCATCGAGGCAGCAGCACTCGGATACTTCGGCGTGCATGCACGGGACCTTGATGCAGCTCAGTCGGCAATGATCGTCGGCGTTCTCCCTGCCCCGTCAGCGTACAACCCATACGTCGACCTGAAGCGGGCCACCGAGCAGCAGCAACTCGTGCTGCGCAAGATGGTGCGCAACCACTACCTGACGCAGGAGCAAGCCGACACCGCAGCGACCGAGAAGCTCACGCTCAAGAACGGCATGCGGTCCCCCTATGGAAGCATCGGGTGGTTCGTCGACTACGTCAAATCCATCGTCGAGAAGCAGTATGGCGCTGAGATGCTGTATCAAGGGGGACTGCGCATCTATACGACGATCGACCCCAAGCTCCAGGAAGCGGCGCTATCAGCCGTCCAGAAGGTCTGGGATCAGGCCAAGAAAGACAAGGTGTTCGTCGAGAGCGACCGCGATTCCCTTGGGGTCTTCCAACCCCAGGTAGGCATGGTGAGCGTCGACCCCAGAACTGGCTACATTCTGGCTATGGTAGGCGGAACCAACTACGACGAGACGAACTTCAACCGCGTGCTGGCACCTCGACAACCAGGTTCAACGTTTAAGATCTTTGATTATACCGCAGCATTCGACAATGGCGTAACCTTCCCGTCCGAGATTGTCGCTTCGCAACCCACGAACTTTGGCGGCTGGAGTCCCCCGGAATGGCTGGGTACCAACCAATGGTTTGGCCGGATCTCCGTGGCCAATGCCATCAAGGAATCGTCCAATATCATCGCTGCCAAGACAACACTCAGGACAGGGCTCGACAGGGTCATCTACTATGCTCGGAAGATGGGTGTCACGTCTCCTCTGAAACCATATGTGTCTCTCGCCATCGGCAGCTTCGAGGTCTCGCCCCTAGAAATGGTCGAGGCATACTCGACGATCGCCAATGGAGGAGTCCGCATCACGCCCTATCCAATCCGGCGCATCGAAACACAGGACGGCACGACAATCGAGGAGCACAACTTCGCCGCGACCCGGGTCGTGCCAACCTCCACTGCCTGGATTGTGCAGGCAATGATGAGAGGCGTCTATGAGAACACACCCAACGCGCATATCAGCGGGCTGCAGGCAGCCGGGAAAACCGGCAGCACCAACGACTGGCGCGACGCCTGGTACGACGGCTTCACTCCCGAACTCTGCACGGT
>NZ_QXIY01000017.1 GCF_003570995.1 Candidatus Cryosericum septentrionale | reverse complement strand
TCCGCGAGCCTGGCACATATTGACGAAGGACATATCCGGAAGTGTGGAGCGACCGCGTCGCTTGTGACCGCCGTGCTCCGCGAGCAGCTGGTTCCCGTGAACCCGGACGAGGCTACACTTCTTGCGCTTGGCATCTATGAGGACACGGGCTCGTTGCTGTTCCCCGAGACGACGGCATTCGACGTCGAACAGGCGGCTTATCTGCTCAAGGCCGGGGCAAGTCTTTCCATGGTCGCCCGCTATGTCACCACCTACCTGGTTCCGGAGCAGCAGAGTGCTTTCGAGAACGCACTGAACAATGCACAGGTCAGGACAGTGGCTGGAGCACAGATAGCATTTGCCATCGTGCATGCAGAGCGGAACGTCGGCAACCTCTCGGTCATCGTCCACCGACTAGCTCAGATCATCAAGGCAGAAGCGTTGTTCCTCATCTACCAGACACCCCAGGCGCTCTACGTTCTCGGGCGCAGTGACCGCCTGCTCAACGTCGCAGAGTTGCTTGCTCCTCTGGGAGGAGCAGGCCGGATCCATGCGGCAGCATCCATCCTGCGCGACGGAACATCCGCTGAGACTGCACAGGAGCACATTGTATCCGCGATAGCCGCGAGGGGTACGCAGTGGCACCAGGTGGTCCGCGATATCATGACGCCCCATCCCGCGACAGTCTCCCAGGACCGGTCCGCCGAAGAAGCCCTGCACATAATGGTGAATCTTGGGTTCTCGGTGCTGCCAGTCGAGCGTGATAGCCGAATTGTCGGCGTCGTTTCCAAGAAAGCTCTCGAGAAGACTTCGCTCACTCGGCTCCAGCAGAAGCCTGTGCATTACTTCCTGAATACGCGCATTGCGGCTGTTCCCCTCACTGCAACCGTCGAAGAGCTGATACAGGCGTTCGGTACGTACAACACAGGCCTCCTGCTGGTCATGGAACAGGACTGCCTTCTGGGCGTCGTGTCGAGGTCCGATGTCCTCCGCTACCTCAACAGCACGGCACATCCACAGAGCGTCGTGCGGACACCAGGCGTGCGGGTCATCGCGCGTTCCGACCTTGATCGGCTGGGTGGAAGCGGCACGGCGGCGACCTTGGCTAGAATTGGTCAGATTGGCGATGCGGAGGAAAACAGGGCTTATCTGGTCGGCGGCTCGGTACGCGACGTCCTCCTCGGCAGGCCTCCCAACGATTTCGACATTGTCACGGAGAAAGACGTCTCGGGCGTTGCCGCGGCAGTCGCCAAGTCCTTCAATACCAACGTGATTTCTTATGGACGCTTCATGACACACAAGGTTCGTATCCGAGAGCGGGAGTACGATTTTGCAGCTGCTCGCCTCGAGTACTACGACTTTCCGGGCTCGTTGCCCACGGTCGCCCCTGCATCATTGATGAAGGATCTGCTGAGGAGGGACTTCACCGTGAATGCTCTTGCCATGTCCCTTTCAGAGAGCGATTTCGGCACCATCGTCGACGCCACCGGAGGGCTGAAGGACCTTGAAGCCCGGACGATCCGGATGACGTATTCCGACAGCTTTATCGAGGACCCCGCGCGGATACTGCGTGCGGTGGCAGCCCAGACACGTCTGGGTTTCGCTCTTGAGGACGGTACCCGTGACAAGGCGAGGGAGGCTCTTGAGCTCGGACTCTTGAATGTGCGCCGCAACAGACGTGCACAGGACGAGTTCAAGGAGCTGCTCTTGGGAGGCAGGAGCGTCGCATGCATCAAAGCGCTTTGCTTACTCGGATGCGGACTCATTGGTCTTCCACTGGTTTCGCCGCGGGCTGCGAAAGTCCGACTCCTGTCCGCCCTCGAGGAGGGTCTCCACGTGGCCGTGAACGGCCTGGACGCTCCTCCGTGGGTTGCACCGCTTCTCGTGTGGCTAGGCGACATTCCTGCGGGGGAATTGCAGGAGGTCCTCAAGGACTTCGGACTGGGCGACCGACTGGCAACGGTGTGCCGGTCATGGCAGCGAAAGGAACGGGCATTGCGCCGCCTTCTCGAGCAAGGAACATGTAAGGTGAGCACTGCAGCAGAGGAACTCGATGGCTTGCCCTTACCCATGCTCTCGATCCTGGAGGCCCACCTTGCCGGATTGGAGACCACCGGACCTCGCGACCTCCTCATGACAGTCCTTTCTCGGATGGACGAGCCACCGCTGGTCTCAGGTAGAGACGTCGTGATCCTCGGCATTCCCGAGGGACAACAAATCGGACTGCTGCTCGACCAAGTGCGACGCCTCCAGCTGGACGGTACGATCGCCTCCAGGGAGGAGGCTATGGCGTACCTGTGCGCGTCGAAAGGTTGACGCACGGCCGTCCCCGCCTATAATAAAACCCACGCAGGCCCTTCCCTGACGTGCGCGCAACGCAGGGGCCCATAGCTCAACGGTAGAGCAGGTGGCTCATAACCACTTGGTTCTTGGTTCGAATCCAGGTGGGCCCACCAGGATGTCAGAATCCTCGATGAGGTGTATTCATGCTAATAGACAAGCTTTGGGAACTTCAAGAACTTCAGTTGGACTATCGACAGAAGGAACGTCTTCTGCAGGAGTCGGATCTCTCTTCATTGCTGAGTCACAAGATCGACGAAACCGAGGAGCAACTGGCCGCGTTGCGTGGGCAGCTGGAAACATTCCGGGCCGACGAGGTCAGGATCAGTGAGAAGTTGGACGATCTTTCGGCGAAGGTTCACGAAGCCGGCGCCAAGCTGGGGAAAGAAGAAATGTCCGAAGACAAGGTCCAGAAGCTTGAGGAGAAGATGAAGAAGCTGACCCTCGAGAAAGAAAAGGTCGAGAATGCACAGGGGAAGAATTTTCACGACCGGCAGGACGTGGAGGATCAGACCAGAGCCTCGGAATTGCTGGTAGAGAAGCTTCGCAAGGAGCTCCAAAGCATTCCCAAGTTGGACACAAAATCGAGAGCGGCCGTGAAAAAGTCTCTTCCGACCCTGCGCAAGGACATTGAGAATCGCAAGTCGAAGCTGCCGCTCAAAGCCAAGTTGATTTTCGACAACCTGTCGCAGAAGTTCAGCGGAGCTCCTATTTCAAGAGCGGCCAGTTCGACCTGTGACTACTGTCACGTGAGGCTTCCCCAGAAGATATTGTTCCGTCTTCGTAATGCCGAGAGCGGCGGTGATGCTGAAGAGCTTATCCGTTGCGAGATCTGCGGCAAGATACTGTACGTCGGCACCAAAGACCGCGAATGAGTCAGTCGCAGGCAGGAGTTTCTCCTGCTTGAGGAAAGTCCGGGCTCCAAGAAGCGAGTTGCTCGGGAAACCCGAGTGGGGGTAACCCCAAGGAAAGCGCAACAGAAAATACACCGCCCCGCAAGGGGTAAGGGTGAAATGGCGGTGTAAGAGACCACCGGCAGACCAGCGATGGGCTGCGCATTGCAAACCCCAACTGGAGCAAGACAAAATAGGAAGGCAAACAGGGCTGCTTCTCCCTGCCTTTGGGTATGTCGCTTAGATAAATGACTGACCACGACAGAACCTGGCTTATCATTCGCGGAATAGCAAGAGACCCCGACCTCACGGAAGGGGTCTCTCTATTTCCAGGCGTTCTTGCCGATGACGTCTCGGCATTCACCTCGCGGGAAACGTGCGGCAGAGAGTTACACCTGCTCTGCTATCTCGATCAGCTCGGCGAAGGCGGACGGCTTGAGGCTGGCTCCTCCAATCAATCCACCATCTACCGAAGGGAGGCCTGCGATGGATGCGAAGTTGGCGGGCTTGACGCTGCCGCCGTACAGAATCGCGACGGAACCACCAATTGCCGTTCCGAGAAGCTGCTTGAGATGTTCCCGGATGAGGTGATGTGCTTGCTCTATCTGCTCATTCGTGGCATTCACCCCCGTTCCAATGGCCCATACTGGTTCATAGGCGACAATGAGCTGAGCGCCATCGGAGAGCCGGACGTCGCTGAGGGCGGTATCCAGCTGCCCAAACACGACCTCCTCGATCTTGCCGGCATTGCGCTCTTCGAGTGTCTCTCCAACGCACAATACGGGAATCAGGGACGCCTCCAGGGAGTTGACCAGCTTGCGGTGAAGCAGAACGGTTGACTCACCAATGATGTGTCTGCGCTCCGAATGCCCTATGAGCACGTGGGTCGCCCCTGTGGAACGGATCATGGCCGGCGAGACTTCTCCGGTGAATGCGCCTTCTACCTCAGCCGCGACATCTTGAGCGCCGAGCAGGACCCAGGCCGGGACCGAACCGGTTTCTGCCAAGGCTCCCAATGCGATGTAATTGGGGAAGACGATGACGCGCACCTTGTCCGCCTGCGGGGGCGTGGCGCTGGCCAGTTCGGCAAAGTACGTCCTCGCCTCCTCAATAGTCTTGAACATTTTCCAGTTTCCTGCAACGATTTTCATGTTGTTCTCCTTTTGACGCGACATTTGAGACCCACGCCCACTATGACTCTTCATCCTCGGTCGAGTGTGGCGGAGCCGTGGGCAATCGCTCTGCACGCACTCTAGAGATTCTCTTCCCGACAACGTTTACTACTGTGAAAATGATCCCCGCGCGCTCGACCTTGTCCCCGACACGAGGAAGGCGTCCGATTTCAGACAGCATGAGCCCCGCGACGGTATCGTAGTCTTCACCCGATAACTCCGACTGAAAGAGTTCCGAAGTTTTGTCGGTCGAGACCGAACCCTTGATGAGGAACGCATCCGCCCCCACGTTCTCGATTTCAGCGGCCTCCTTATCATACTCGTCCTGGATCTCGCCGAAAACCTCCTCCAGAATGTCCTCGACGGTGATGAGCCCTGAAACGGCACCGTACTCGTCGAAGAGAACAGCTATCTGGATGCGCTGCCGCTGCATCTCCTGAAGCAAGCTGCTGATCTTCTTGGTATCGGGAGCAAAGAATGGCTGCCGGAGGATGCCGCTCGCCTTGACGTTGGGCCCGGCACCGCCTGCCATGGCTCTGAGAGCATCCTTGGCATAAACCAGTCCTACCACATTGTCGTCGTCCATGACCGGTAGACGGGAGTGACCGGTTTCATCGATTGCCCTGATCACCTCACTGATCGGCACATTCTTCTCAACTGTTGTCACATCCACAAACGGCGTCATGATCTCATACGCCAGCGTGCTGGTGTAGTCAAAGATATTGTGGATGAGTCGCTCCTCCTCTTTGTCGATCACGCCGTCCTCCTGCCCCATCTTCAGCAGGTAACGGAAGTCCTCGGAATCGTTGAGGTAGCCCATGTGCTTGGCACGCCGCAGCAGCGGTCCCGTGAAGACCCCCGCGACTGCCGCAAGTGCACGTGCGCCTGGATAGAGCAGCAAGTAGAGGGGATAAAGCGGAATAGCTGTGGCGCGCATGACCTGTTCAGGGAACGCCCTGCCGATCGATTTCGGGATAGTCTCAGCGAAAATGACGACAACGACCGTCAAGGCGAGCGTGGAGACCACTGCAAGCAGATCCGGGTTCACACGCGTGAACTCAGTGAGTACGACCCGCGCGAAGATAAAGGATGCCCCAAGATTGGCCATGTTGTTGCCCAGGACCACCACCGCGATGAGCATCGAATGGCCAGCAGCCATTCTGGTGCTCAGCCGATCAGCAAAAACAGAAGATTCAGCCGCCTTTTCCAAAGCCATCGGCGTCATGGTCACGTAGCCGTATTCCACCATGGAGAAGAGGAACGAGAGAGCCAGGAGGACCAGCAATCCGACGATCGGTCCAGTCATGCAGGCCTTCTCGCCACATCGGGGCAGTGCCCCTGCGCCAGCTTTGCGAAAACCTCTTCCTCGCGGTGCTCCATCAGAGTGCGGTCATGCTCCTCGATGTGATCGAAGCCCACCAAGTGGAGCACAGAGTGAACAAGAGAGAACGCAAGCTGGTCTTCAAGGCTGTTCCCACTGGAGATGGCTTTGCTTTCCACCGCATCCATACAGATGACGATGTCCCCCAGTACCCAGCCCGTGCCGGGCGCGGCATAGCCCAGCGGAAACGACAGCATGTCGGTGGTCGAGTCGCTGCCTCCGTGGTCACGGTTCAATTCCCGCATCTGAGACGCTGGGACGAAGTAGCATGAGACGGCGACGGCGCGTCGAACACCCGGAATAGCGGTGAGTTCCGGCTGTATCAGGTAGGCTATGCGGACGACAAGCGCTATGAGAGCCTTGCTGTCCACCTGCCATCCGGGATCCGACAGCTCGACACGACAGTGTACAGATAGGTCAGATTCTTTCATTTGCCTCCTCGGGCGTCAGATAGGCATCTCGAACATGATAGAATGAGATAAGAGACGTGAGAAAGTAGTCCCTGACAGCGGCGATCTCACCCAGCGTTAGCTGTGACTCGGCGAGTTGACCGTCGGCAATGCGAGCGTTGACAACCGCATCGATGAGTCCTTCCAGAGCTGGTTTGTCCACCTTGGGAAGCGAACGCGCCGCGGCTTCAACGCCGTCGGCGAGGAAGACAAGGGAGGACTCCCTCGTGTGTGGCTTGGGCCCTTGGTACCGAAATGTGTCAGGCGAGAGGTTTGGCTGCTCGGCGGACGCCTTGTCGTAGAAGAATTGGACGACAGTCGTGCCATGGTGCTCGGCGATGATATCAACCACCTCGGGCGGCAGGTGATTGCTCCTTGCAATCGTAACACCTGACTGGACGTGCTCCAGGATCACCTTGGTACTCAGTTCAGGCGAGATATCTTCGTGGATGTTCGGCAATTCTCCCCGGTTTTCGCCGAAAAACTGTGGATGCAGCAGTTTGCCGATGTCGTGGTAGTAACCCCCAACGCGAGCCATCAGCCAGTTTGCACCGATAAGCTGAGCGGCACCTGCCGCAAGATTGGCCACGCTGAGGCTGTGATGGTAGGTTCCCGGGGCGCTTTCGAACAGCTGCGCCAGGAGTTTGCTTCCCGTATCCAGAAGCTCGCGCAGCCTCACCACCGTAGCAACGTTGAACAGTCGCTCGAAAACCAGGGTCAGTCCCAGTGCAAACACGGCTGCAATGACCCCCCCTGCGACCAGATACCCGGCGTTGGCAGCAATCACGGATAGCCGCTGTTCGCTGACCCCGGCAAGAGCGCTGTAGACAAGAGCAGCTGATGCGCCCGCAATCGGCCCGGCGATGAGAAGGGCACTCATCTTGTTCACCTTCCGCATGACGATGAATACGATAACAGCCCCCACGACGAGTCCCGAGAGCACTTCTGCGGGCATCGGAACCATAATCCACGTCATGACCATCAGAGCAAAACCGAACACCGTGGCAAGGGCGCCCTCGAAGAAGACGAATCCGAGCAGCATGCAGAGGAAGAACGGGGTCATCGTTGCCGTCACACTACCGGCGAGCCAGCCGATCACGATGCAGGAGCCGCCTATGACCGCTATCTCCATCAACAAATGCTCGGTCCGGCCTTTTGCTGAACCCAGGAGCATGACTGCCAGTGCGATCGTTCCCCAAGCGAGCAACGCCACCAGCATCTGAGACACGACGTTTTGGAGCGCGCGAGGTCCCCAGACCAGACCGGTACTCAACAGCAGATCGACGGTGCTCTGGTCCAGTACACTCCCTTTCTTCACGACGGCGGTGCCGGCGAGGATGGTTGAGACGACAGGCGATACCGAGGACGCAGCTTTGTCACGGGCAAGCTGAGTCGCCTCTTCATCATATATGAGGTTCGAAGACACGAAACGGACTGCCAGGAGGTATGCCGAGCGTACCTGGTTGTCGGAAATACCGTACTTCTTGAGTTCCGTGTTGATGCTCTCGCGGGCAGCAGGAAGGCTTCCCTCGAGTACGCCGCGACCCATGACTATCGTCAGAGCCTCACGCGCCGCCGTCTTGGACGATTGAACCTCCGACTCGGAGCACGTCACAAGGTACTTCGTCGTTGCACCTTGCGCGGTCATGAGCAATGCCGCGATCTGCTGAGACTCCTGGTCCACGGGGGCATCCTGCGCACGTATGCTGATGACCTTTGTCATGACGCTTTCGAGTGCAGTTGTCGCCGTCGGCAGCCGCGAACTGTCGAACTTATAGATAGGAGCGACTTCGTCCATTGCGCGCTTGCGAAGGTCCTCAGTTCTGCCATTATCGACATAGACGATATCTCGCCTGGAGACCATGTCCGCGCTGACGACCGTGCCTTCAGACACATTTCTAAGCACGGGGATGAAGGGAAGGGCGCACAGTACGGCGGACAGAAGCGCTACCAGGATAAACACCAGCGTACCGGTCCGTCTGAACCGCGTGAGCCGGAGAACGAGGCTGTGACGAACGGTTCGCACGAAGTGGGTCATTTTATTCTGTCTGGTCATGGCTGCTGCCGCTCGCCTCGTTTCTGTGCTTTGTTGCACGGAAGAATGTCATGCTCACGTCTCCGTACCGCCTTTCCTTGTAGCTCTCCAAGTCTACCTCTGGGCCATCATACCGTTCATGCACGGGTCGCTTGGATGGATGCTCCATAATTATAATACAGCCGTCTGCTGCGTCGCGCAAATGCTCAGACAGGGTAACCAGCAGCCCTTCCTGCAATCCGGAGTCAAAGGGCGGGTCTGCAAAAAGGACATCGAACTCCCCTCCCTGCAATCCGCTCACGTATCCATCGGCGTCGCCTTTGACGACAGAAGCCTGCTCCTGAAGCGCAAGCATTCGCAGGTTGTCAACGATGAGACGCACTGAGCGATTGTCGACATCGACAAAGGTTGTATGTGCCGCTCCGTTACTGAGCGCTTCTATGCCGACCGCACCAGTGCCGCTGCAGACGTCGATGAACCGCGCTCCCGCAAGAACCGGTCGCATCATGTCCATGACAGCCTCTCGCGCCTTGTCGGACGTAGGGCGCAGCCATGGTTCCTTGCCGAGTGTCTTCAGCGAACGGCCCTTCAGTGTGCCTGACTCAATGATCATATCAGTTGTCCTCCATGCCTGGCTTTGAAGCGGGGTACCGGAGAGACAGCATACAAGCCAGATCGGCATGTTCCGGAGCACCAAGTGACGGGTCATGTTCCAGGAGTTCCGAGGCAATCTTTCGGATGTCCGGAAGAGCGGAAAGGTCGCGATAACTCAGCAGCGCCGTAGATCCGAACAATGGAACGTCATAGCCATGCTGGACCGTCCCAAGGATGTCGCCGGGCCCTCGCAGTTTCAGGTCTTCCTCTGCAATCTGGAACCCGTCGTCAGAGTCGACCAGGACCTGCAGGCGTTCGGTACCCTCGGCGGTCACATTGCCCTGGATGAGGATGCAATGGGAGACGGAGGATCCTCGGCCGACTCTTCCACGAAGCTGATGGAGCGTAGCAAGCCCAAACTTCTCCGCATCCTCGATGACCATGACACTTGCGTTCGGCACATCGACACCAACCTCCACGACAGTCGTCGCAACCAAGGCGTCCAGATTTCCAAACCGGAAGGCATCCATGGTCGACTGCTTGTCACTACTCTTCATGCGCCCGTGCAACGACGCAACGCGCAGGCCCTTAAGGCTGCCTTCGGTCAGCTCCCGCATGGTCTCCTCGACTGACGCGGTGCCATCGCCCTCGTCCGAAGCCGGGTCGATGGCGGGGACCACGATAAACGCCTGCCTGCCCTGAGCTACCTGTTCGCGCACCATGGCATAAGCGCTGTCGCGTGTGGTGGCCGTGAGGAGATGCGTCTGGATCGGGAACCGCCCCGGAGGTTTCTCCACCAGTTCGGAGATGTCAAGATCCCCGTATATGGTCAGAGCAAGTGTTCTCGGAATCGGGGTCGCGCTCATGACGAGTGAGTGTGGCTCTTTGCCCTTCGTTCCCAGAGCCACGCGCTGAGCAACTCCAAAACGATGCTGCTCATCGACTACACTCAGACCAAGACGCTCGAAGACCACGCCCTCCTCAAGGATGGCATGCGTGCCAACGAGACAGTCGACTCCCCCGGTCGCGACTGCGCCCAGGATACTCCTGCGCTGGGATTTGGTCATCCCTCCGGTCAGCGTAGCAACTCGCACCCCGAGAGGAGCAAGCAGCTCCTGAAGCACGCGTCCCGTTTGCTCCGCGAGAATCTCAGTGGGACTAAGGACGGCGCTCTGGTATCCGGCCACCTTGGCCGCGTACGCCGCGTACCCGGCCACCGCCGTCTTTCCTGAACCAACGTCCCCGTGGAGCAGCCGGTGCATCTGCCTCGGTCTGCGCACGTCTCCCTCGATGTCTCGCATGGCTGCTGCCTGAGAAGCAGTGGAAACAAACGGCAGCACCCCGACATAACGTTCGACCGTCCCCGTGGGCAGGTCGAACGGGCTTCCCGGGACATCCTGTTCGGCATGCCTACGCATCAGGACTCTCAGTTCAAAGAGAAACAGGCTATCGAACGCAAACCGGCTCCGCGCCTTTTCTGCCTCGCGTTCATCGCTCGGAAAGTGCAGGGAACGGTAGCTCCATGCGAGGTCGGGCAGCTGGAAGTGGGAAGCCACATCCCGTGGCAGATACTCAGCCGTCGATGAGGGGATCCGGCCTACGGCACGCCACAGATGAGCCCGCAGTCCCTTCTGAGTAATGCCCGAAGTGAGGTGATAGAGCGGCACGATTCGGTTCATATGTAGTTGAGCCGCCGGCGTTCCCGACTCCTCGAAGGCCGGCTGCATCAGCTGAGCCCCTTCGAACGAGTTCTCCAATCTCCCATAGAAATCATAGTCATGTCCAGCCTGAAGCCTGTTCCTCACAAACCGGTTGTTGAACCAGACGAGATGGAGCACGCGCCCGCCGGGGTCTCTGACTGACGCCTTGACCAGCAGAACTTTTCGTCGGATCTCAGTAACCGTCAGCAGACGTGCCTTGATGAGGACCATCTGCCCAAGCGACTCACGCGACAGCTCCGCCGGATAGCGCAGGTCGAGATAGCCTTTGGGCGCGTGCTGGAGAAGGTCGGCAATGCTGCTGACACCGAGTTTCCCCATGATCTCTTGAACACGGGGCCCGACTCCCCATAGTGTGGACACCGGTTCTTCGAGTACCTGCAGCAAGGCTTTCATGTTATCGGCAGGAGGCTTCGACACCAGCGTTGCACGTGCCGGAGGCGCGCCGGCAGGCAGTGGCGACCCGGCAGGCGGAGACTTCGAGTCGTCCAGAAGGGCAAGAAGCGCCGAACACCTGTCTGCCCGCGTATGCTTCGGCAGGAACTGATAGTCGACCAGCAAGGACCGCAGCTCGTTCGATACGCCATGATCCACTGCAGGCTGTGTTCGTGTGCAAGAGCCTTCCACGGTCGCCAGGGCGAGCTGCGCAAACCCGCCTACAGCGGCGTCATCCTGACAGCCACGCTTGAGTTCCAGACGCACCAAGTCCCGCAGAAGATCTTTCCACGTATCTGATTCGGCTGGACTGCCTCCGCTGCTCACTGGGTCGCTGATCCCTGGGATCCGTGCACAGGCCTAAGAGATGTCCGCAAGGAAGCTCGAACCCGCGACAGGCGCTACTCCGAGGTACTCCGACACGGTGGCTCCAAGATCTGCAAACGTTTCGCGGACTCCCAGGTATGTTCCGCCACGGCGCGACGGCGAGTATGCGAGTACGGGCACGTACTCGCGTGTATGGTCCGTATGCGCAGTGAACGTCGGATCGCAGCCATGATCCGCAGAGATGAACAGGATATCGTCATGCTTCATCGACCTCAGCAACTCGGGGACCGCCTCATCGAAGCGCTCCAGAGCGACGGCATATCCGGCCACGTTGCGCCGGTGGCCGAAGAGCATGTCAAAGTCGACCAGGTTGGTGAATAGCAACCCTTCCCAGTTGCTGGTCTTGACCAGCTCGATCGTCTTCTGGATGCCTTCCTCATTGTTGTGGGTGTGGAAATGCTGCGTGAACCCCTCACCAGCAAACAGGTCGTAGGTCTTGCCGACGCCGATGACATCCATACCGGCCTTGCTCACCTGGGTGAGGGTGGTAGGGCCCAGCGGATGAGCGGCATAGTCCTGGCGGTCGGATGTTCGCACGAAATTCCCGGGCGTCCCGGTGAACGGACGCGCAATGACGCGACCGACCAGGTACTCATCCTGCAGAATCTCGCGCCGGCTGATCTCGCACATCTCATACAACTTGTCGAGGGGGATGATGTCGTTGTGCGCGGCAATCTGGAACACCGAGTCAGCCGACGTGTAGACAATCGGATAGCCGGTACGCATATGTTCTTCACCCAGTTCCGCGATGATTGTGGTCCCAGACTCAGGTCGGTTGCCCAGGGCCTTGGTGTTGAAGCGCTTTTCGAAGGCGTCGAGGACCTCGGGCGGAAATCCGTTGGGGTACGTGGGGAACGGCTTTGTCAGTATCAGTCCCATCATCTCCCAGTGACCGCTTATAGAATCCTTCCCCTTGGCTTTCTCCTCCATGATCCCAAACGAACCTATGGGACTGTTGAAGTGCAGGTCGAGCAGATACTTCAGGCCAAGTTCCTCGAGATGAGGGAGGCGAAAACCCGGCACGCTCTTATAGATATGGCGAAGCGTGTCCGAACCAGCATCCCCGTACATAAATGCATCCTTGGCTGCCCCGATACCGACGCTGTCCAGAACAATGACGATAGCTCTCTTCTTCATGGTTTTTGCGTCCCTTCCTTTGCGCTCGTGTCCTTGTCCGCCTGTCGACGCCGCCTGCGACGACGAGCCGGTCCCAGTACGAATTCGCCGAGGGCGGTAATGCCGCCGGCGCCCATCTTGACATAGTGATCGAAAAAACGCCAGATAAGGATAAAAGCCCCCAGAATGCCATTCGGAACAAACGCTGCAAACAGGGCCACGGCGCCGAGCTCGGCTCCGACAGAAGCGCCAGGGGTGGGAAAATAGGATACGGCGATGTAGTAAATGAGGGTTGCCACAATAATCTGGGTGATCGACGACGTAACGCCAAGACCATACAGCAAAATGATTGGTGTCAGCACGACCAGACCCCAGGAGACGAAACTGTAGGCCAGGCCTCTGGCAAGCAGTGCTCGATTGGCCTTGACGGCTGTCTCGCGTGCGCGCAGCGTATCCTTTACGAATTTCTCCACACGACGTGCCAGTCGCTGCCAGAACCTTCCTCGCCCACTGAGGGTCTGCGTCGGACGCTGAACCAGCCTGTCGATGTAGTCATTGATCCACTGCAGCCGGATCAGGCAGAACACGAGGAAGGCGAAGTTGGCCACGTAGGCTGCTATGCCGATGTAGAGGATGAGACGGAACCGGTTGCCGACCCCCAGGTTCCGGCCAGAGAAGAACAGCCAGACCGGCACAAAAACGAGAACGACCATCTGGGAAGCACCCGAGAGGATCGCCTTGATGGCAAACACCATCGTCGAATCTGCCACGTTGATTGAGTCGTCCTTGAACAGCATGTAGATCTGAGCCGGCTCACCTCCGCCCGCCTCGAACGGTGTCACCCTGGCAAAGAACTCGCCCACGAGGATGTTGCGCATGGCGGTGCGGAACGCGATCCGCAGCCCGACCGAGCGAAGGATTGCTTGCAGCCGCAGCGCCTGAAAGGCGATTTCAAGGAAGATGAGGACGAGTGCGGCCAGGATATAGCCGGGATTGAGGGACCTCACGACGTTCACGACGTTCATCTGGTGCGAAATGAGTGAGAGAGCCAAGAAACCGAGTGCTCCGAATCCCAATGCTCCCAGAAGTTTCCAGACAATACTCCAGACGTTGGTGACCTTGGGGCGATCGGGGGCCGGCGGCAGAGGTTGAGGGTGCCCAGTAACGACCTCGGGTTGACTGACGACGTGATCCTCTGGGTTCAACGTGACAGGCTCAGTATGGTCACCGTTCGTCCCCGTCGCCGGGAGACTACCATCTATGCGTTCTTCGCCAGTTGCCATAGCCGGTCCAGTTCCTCAGGGGATGCTGTCGAGATGTCGACCTGCTGCTGGGTCGCATACGCACGGACGCGACAGTATCGGTCGCGAAATTTGTCGAATGAGTGGTGCAGGGCCTTGACGGGGTTGACACCTGAAAGCCGCGCGACGTTGAGTGCAGAAAAGAGGACATCCCCCAGCTCCATGGCCAGCGCATCTTCGTACCTGGATGGACCATTCAGTTGCTCTCCCAACTCGCGGGACTCCTCGAGCAGCTTGCCATAGGCCTGATCCGCCGATTCGAAATCGAACCCGTCGGAACGGGCAGCCTCCTGCAACAGCAACGCGTTTTCGATGGACGAAAGCAGTTTTGCACTGTCGACAAAGTGCTTCTTGCGACCCTCCAGGGTCTTCAGCTTCTGCCAGTTCTCCAGCACTTGGTCGCTCGATGTCACCAAAGTGCTGCCGAAAACGTGTGGATGCCTGAATGTCAGCTTGTCGTCAGCGGTCCGAACCACGTCGCAGATGTCAAATCGATCTTCCTCGCGGGCGATTTCCGACTGGATGAACACCTGCAGCAGCAGGTCCCCAAGCTCCTCTTCGAGGTTGTCCGCGCTGTCTCTCTGTATGGCGAGAGCCACCTCGTAGGACTCCTCCAGAAGCGTATCCAGAAGCGACTCATGCGTCTGCTGGCGGTCCCATGGACACTTCTGGCGCAACTCGGCAATGAGCAACCTGAACTCCTCAACAGTCGTATACTGGGTGCCAACGAGGGGCCAGAGAACGTCGGCCAGCCGTATCGCCTCCCGAGTCAGGTCGTCGGCCTCGATTGTCGGAGCATGAGACAGTCCAGGCAACCGGCTGAGAAGCCCCACAACAACGGACGCCATGTCGACGGGACACAAACAGATGATCCTGCCGTAGTGCCGACCTGCAAAACGTATCCACGTCAGGAAACCGATAGCCTCTACCGGATCCAGCAGGGTTCGGGCCGAGGTTGGCAGCAACCGGATGCTGGAGGCCGACGCATAGACCAGAGCATCCGTTCCAGTCGGCACCGCCAAGGCAAAGCGCCGTCCATTGTCGATCAGCGACTGCAGGTCAAGGTCCTGCTCAGTAATGATGCGTATCTCATATTCTTCCATGTTCTTAGTGTACCGTTTCCGGCCCCGAAAGCAACCATGAAAGCAGTGAGAGCGGCTTCTGGTCGGCCTTCATGGGAAGGACCACCGAGTCCCGCACGGTTCGGGCGCGGGCGACCTGGGCGACATGGGCGCGAAGGAACCGCGTGGCTGCTTCCTCACTGAAGAATTCCAGAACAAGCGCGTGCCCCGACTCTTTGACGGACGACACGCCGAGCGGAATCAGCGACAATTCGAGGCGCTTCAGGGCAAAGATCCCCGATATCTCAGGAGGAAGAGCTCCATAGCGGTCGACGGTCCGCTCTTCGAGTGCTGTCAGGTCCTGCCCGCCAGCCCGTTCGACAGCGTTGTAGAGCGCCAGCCGTTCTCCTGAGTCGGCCACATAGGACTCGGGGATGAAGGCAGACATCCCAAGGATGATCACGGGCTTCGCCACAGGCTCCGAGTATTGGCCCCGCACCCTCATGATCTCCTCCTCGACCATTGAGAGGAACATGTGGTACCCGACGTCGGAGAACCGGCCGCTCTGCTTCACGCCCAAGACGTCCCCGGCGCCACGCAGCTCCAGGTCCTTGAGAGCGACCTGCAGGCCGGCACCGAAGTCCACGGCCGAGGCAATGGCCTCGAGACGCTTGAAGGCGACCGATTCGCGCATGACGCCATGGGAATGGAAGATATAGGCATAGGCATGACGTTGAGCACGACCTACCCTGCCACGCAGCTGATAGAGCTGGGCAAGTCCGAAGCGTTCTCCTTCGTCGACGATGATCGTGTTGACGTTGGGGAAATCGAGTCCTGCTTCGATGATGGTGGTCGACACGAGGATATCGTACTTGCCTTCGTAGAAGTCCAGCATGATCTGTTCCAGAACTTCACTTCTCAATTGCCCATGCGCTACTGCGATGCGGGCCTCCGGAAACAGTCGGGCAAGCAGCGCAAACCGGGCCTCGATGTCCATGATGCGGTTGTGCACAAAGTATACCTGCCCGTGACGCCCCAGCTCAGCGCGAACAGCTCGCGTCAGCTGCTCCTCGTCGAAGGGCATCAGGAACGTCCTGATGGGATACCGGCCCACCGGGGGCGTGTTGATAAGGGAGATGTCCCGGATACCTACGATAGACGATTCCAGCGTGCGCGGGATAGGTGTAGCGCTGAGAGTCAGCACATCGACCTCAGCTTTCATCTTCTTGATCTTCTCCTTGTCCAGGACGCCGAAGAGTTGTTCCTCGTCGACAATCATCAGGCCGATGTCTTTGAAGTCCCCGGCCATGTTCAGGACCTTGTGCGTACCGACAGCGATGTCGACACCGCCCTCGTGCAGGAGCTTGCGGTCGGCCGCCAGTTCCCTGGACCCTACCATCCTCGAGAACAGCGCAACCTTGTACCCGACCGGTTCGAAGCGTTCCTCCAGGTTGCGGAAGTGCTGCATCGCCAGGATGGTCGTCGGGGCGATGACGGCGACCTGTTTGCCGTTTGCGACCGCACGCGCCGCCGCCCGTATGGCGACCTCGGTCTTCCCGAAGCCGACATCCCCGCACACCAGGCGATCCATCGGCTTACCCGCCTCCATGTCGGCGAGGACGTCGGCGATAGCCTTGGACTGATCGGGCGTCAACTCGTAGGCGAAAGCGTCGACGACCGGTACCTCCAACTCTGGATTCGGCTTGAACATATAGCCCTCGCGCGCATGGCGTTTGGCCGCCGTCTCGAGCAGTTCGTGGGCGATGCGCCGGGCATCTTCTGCAGCCTCCTTGCGCGCCCGTTTCCACTTCCTCGATCCTGGTTCGTCGAGGGTTATCTCCGTGCGGTCCCCAACATATTTCTCGAGATACCCCAGGCGTTCGACAGGCACGTGGAGCAGTGAATGATCCTTGTACTCCAGCGAGATATAGTCCCGGGTGACACCATCGACCGTTATGGCGTTCATGCCCCTGAACACGCCGATGCCGTAGTCCCGGTGGACGACGTAGTCGCCTTCGTGCAGGTCCTCGAGACGCGAGATGGCTTGGGAGAAGCGGACCGTCTTCTTGGGACTCATCATGGCCTTCGGGAACAGTTCCCTGTCCGTCAGCACCATGAATCCCTCTGCGGCAAACCCCGCCGACAGGGAGCCCTTGATAACGGCGAGTCTTGCCATGACACCAGGATCCTCGACCGTATCCATCACCAGATGCCGGGCCTTGTCAGGATTCCATGATACGACGTCGATTGCGGTTTCTCCGGGAGCGTGAAGGCCGAGGTACTCGCTGAAGGAACCCGACAGCGTCAGTGGGGGCAACTCGCGCGAGGCCGGTGTCAGGGCGTCCCGGGCTGAGGTAGCGGTGAGGGAAACCGACCGGGCGAAACCGCCCAGAGCCCGTCTGGCAGTCTGCTCCACCTGGTCGAGCGCGCTGGACGATGGCGCAAAGCCAGCCTGAATGGTCCGGTCGTAGAGTTCCCGCGCAGAGTCGAAGATCTGCGTCAGTTCGGCTTCAGGGTCGACGTCGGCAAACAGTGCTATGGCCCGAGGTCCGAGCAAGCTGGCAAGGCCTCCGCACATGCGCTCCGGATCCGCATACTGATAGAGGAAGTAGTTGACCCCCCTGCTGTTCGTCGTCGAAATGAAGGACTCCAGGTCCTCGAGAAATGTCGCATCCTGTTCCTCGGTTCCTCGACTGGTCTCGTGCTCCTTTTTCCAGCGTTCCGCAGCCACAGCGGCGAAACTCTGACGGACCTCCCGATCCAGCAGGACGGGGTACGGCGGCAAGATTCCGACTGACGACACAGGCTCGACTGACTGCTGTGTCACGGGGTCGAACAGCTTGATACGGCTTATGACATTGCCTTCGAGCACAATGCGCGCTGGGTACTCTCCGACCTGCGAGTACAGATCAAACACATTGCCGCGCATGCTGAACTGGCTCATCTCGGTGACCGATGAAACCCCTTCATACCCCATCTGCAAGAGCCGGCGCGCCAGCGAGTGTGGGATGATGCGGTCCCCGACAGTCAGCGCAGAAACAAGCTCTGTGAAATCGCGAGCGGGGATGGACGGGTCGATGAGTCCCTGGGCCGTCGTGAAAACGACAGTCTCTGCATGAGCATAGATTTGATCAAGGGCTCGGGCTCGGGCGAACGACAGTGGACGCGAGTACTGTGTGTACTCCATGAGCTCGACACCCAGCTCGGGCAGAACCACGAAGGGGCGCGCGCCGGCGATCGCCCCGGAGATGCCGCGGACCATCGAAGACAGTTCCTCTGCACGGTCGACGCTTGGACAAACGACCACGAGGGGGCGAGGGCAAACTGTGACCAAAGCCGCCAGCAGCAGCTGCCGATAGCCACTCGATGGACTGGAGACTGTGATGGAGCCCGGTTGTTCCAGCAGCTGCGCGAGTCTGGCGAACAATTCGGGAGCGCTGGCCTGTGCCTGCTGCAGCAGCAGGTCAAAGGAACCAGACTGCATCAGTCCTTGGCCACCTTGCGGTTGAACATGTCCTGCGCAGCCATCAGCCCATCACAGACGATGGTTCGGACGACAGTCGGCGACTTCGCAATGACATCGATAATGCTCGCCTGCTCGGACCTGGAGAATCTTGACAGCACGTAATCGATGACGCCGTCAGTGTTGCGTGGCTTGTCGATGCCGACGCGGACCCGCACAAATCTCTTTCCACCACAATTGTCGGCAATCGACCGGACACCCTTGTGGCCTGCGGCTGTGGCGTTGAAGCTCACTCTGACCGCGCCGACCGGCAAGTCTATCTCGTCATGGATCACGATAAGATTCTCGAGAAGGATGTTGCGTTCCTTCATCATTGGAGCGATAGCGACGCCCGAACTGTTCATGAAGGTCCGAGGCTTCACCAGTACTATCCTGACGGGGTCCGGCCCCTGACAGAGCACCAGGTCGACGGCAGCCCAGTATGCCAGTCGATTGTGGTTGAACTTGCGAACCTTGAACGAATGTGCGATAGCGTCGAGGGCCATGAAGCCCACGTTATGTCGTGTCTCATCGTATTCGGACCCCGGGTTGCCCAGCCCTACGATCAATATCGTTTTCACACATGGTATACTACTCGGGAGAGGCCCGATTTCAAGCTGTGAACGGTTGACAGGGGCCTCGAACACCGTATACTTTCTTCGCATTGGTCGGGTTCCTAAGCGCCGAAAGGCCGCCTCGATCGAGCAATTCCTCATGGAGGTAGTCTATGTACGCCGTTATTGAAGCAGCAGGAAGGCAGTATCGGGTCGAGCTCGGCGAGACCGTCAAGATGGAAAAAATCGCTAGCGAACCCGGCACGCCGATCGTGTTCGACAAAGTCCTCGTCGTCACCACTGACGCCGGCACTCAAATCGGCAAACCCTACGTCCTGGACGCGAAGGTGAGCGGTACGATCGTTCGTACCACGCGCGACCGCAAGGTCCGTGTCTTCACCTACAAGAACAAGACGACGCACAAGAAGCTCATAGGGCACAGACAGACATCGACCTACGTGAAGATCACGGAGATCGGGTAAGAGGGGGTGGTGAACAATGGCACACAAGAAAGCAGGCGGTAAGTCACGTAACGGGCGGGACAGCAACCCGCAGTACCTCGGCGTCAAGCTGTATGATGGTCAAGCTGTTCGGCCAGGCAATATCATCGTGCGTCAGCGTGGCGAGCACTTCAAAGCCGGCAAGGGCGTCATGATGGGCCGAGACTATACCTTGTTCGCCGTTGTCGACGGAACAGTGAAATTCGAGTCGCTCAAGACCGTGAAGCGCGTTCACGTGCTTCCTATCCCTGAGCTTCCTGTTCCTGAGCAGGCGAACTAGCACCGATAGGGAGCGTTTCCATTAGAGACTCAGCTGACCGCATTCTCGATGAGGTCATAGTCCGAGTTACCTCGGGACACGGCGGAAACGGAGCAATGAGCTTCCGTCGTGAGAAGTACGTGGAGAAAGGCGGGCCGGACGGCGGTGATGGCGGCAGAGGTGGAGACGTCATCTTTGTAGCTACCAGCCGATACTCGAGCCTTCAGTTCTTCGCAAAGAAGCGGACGTTCAAGGCCCAGGCTGGAGAGCCGGGCGCTGGACGCAACAAGCACGGGAGTGACGGACAGGACGTTACCGTCTATCTCCCGCTGGGCACCGTCCTGACGGATATTGCCTCAGACGAGGTCCTGGCGGATCTGGTCGACGAGAGCGAGACTGTCACTGTAGCTCGTGGTGGAAGCGGTGGCAGAGGCAATGCAGCTTTTGCCACGTCCGTTGACCGTGCCCCGCGATACTCCGAAGAGGGCATCCCTGCGCAAGAGCGTCGGATCAGGCTGCGCCTGAAGATCCTTGCCGACGTCGGCATGGTCGGCTTTCCGAACGCGGGCAAGAGCACACTGCTGAGCAAGCTTTCTGCAGCACACCCGAAGATTGCCGCCTATCCCTTCACGACGTTGTCCCCGAACCTGGGCGTAGCATTCTCACCGGACGGTGAGCGCGTCACATTTGCGGATATCCCGGGGCTTGTGGAAGGAGCCGCTGACGGTCGGGGGCTTGGCAACAAGTTCCTGGCCCACATCGAACGCAGCCGGGTTCTGCTGTTTCTGGTTGACGGCAGTTCGTCCGATCCCGACCCGGTTCAGGCGTATCACCTGCTCTACCGCGAACTGGAACAATACAGTGAGCAGCTTGCAGGCAAGCCCCGATTTATCGTCGTCAACAAGATCGATGTGATTTCTGCGCAGAAGCGGACAGGGATTCGTACCCGTTTTGTTCATCAAGGTATCGAGCCTCTGATGATTTCCGCACTGGAGAATGGTGGCATTGACGCCGTCATCGAACGTGGACTGGCCCTCGTGCAGTCTGCACCTGTGCCTCCACGTGAACAGGTGACGCGGGTCTACAAGCTGAAGCCGTCCGATGAGACATTCGGAATCTCCCGCCTTCCCGACGGCATGCTCTCCGCGTCAGGACGCTATCTCGACCGGATTGTCCACACGACCGACTTCGAAAAGCCGTTCCAGGCCACACTGCTGGACCAGAGGATGCGCAAGATCGGCGTCGAGAAGGCTCTCCGCAAGAAGGGAGCCCATGACGGGCAGAGCGTCATGATCGGTGGCCGCGTATTCACTCTGGGGGAAGAGACAACCACCAAGCGATGAAGACTGTGCTGTATGGGGGAGCGTTCGACCCTGTCCACGCAGGTCACGTTTTTGTCGTCCATGAGGCTCTTCGCCTCATGACATCTTCTACACTCATTCTCATCCCCACCGGCCTTCCCAATCCGAACTTTGACAAACACCTCTCCGCATCCGACGCTGATCGTGTGGCAATGCTACAGCTTGCCTTCGCAGGGGTGCCTGATGTGTCCATCTCCGACTTCGAATTGAGCTGTGAACCACGGCCATCCTACTTCGTAGATACGCTCGAAGGTCTCCGTTCATCGCTGGGTGTGGACAAGCCGGCGCTGCTTCTTGGGGAGGACCAGCTCTTTTCGTTCCCGCAGTGGCACAGATACCAGGACATCCTGGATCAGGTCGAACTATGGTTCGTCCCGCGCGCCGGCCGGCACCGTTCAGGAAGCCCGGAAATCCCTGCCAGGGCTCTGTTCGACATCAACCCGTTCGACAGCCTGTCGTCGACCCTTATTCGCAACCGGTTGCGGCAGGGCCTCTCGGTCGAGGGCCTGGTACCCCCGTCCGTCGCTGGGTATATTGGACAGCACGGATTGTACAGAGGTCAGTGACACCGCAGGAGAGAGTTCGCCTCGTCGACCTCGTCGCCGGGCGTGTTCCGAAGAAACGACTGAAGCACATGCTCCGCGTGGAGACGCTGGCTGTGAGACTTGCCCGTTTCTGGGGAGTATCCGAGGAGAAGGCCAGCGTCGCTTCTCTGCTGCACGACATCGCGAGGGATGAGCCCGAGTCGTTCCTGCTCGAGTTAGTCAAGGACACCAATGACCCTCTGGTTCGTGAGATGGCTGAGACCTTCGCCCCGGTAGTCCTTCATGCCCCAGTCGGGGCGCTGATCGCCCGACGCGACTTTGGTGTGGGTGATCCTGAGATTCTACAGGCAATTGCTCTGCATACGACCGGTGCCCCTCAAATGGACCGGCTGGCGATGATCGTCTTCCTTGCCGACTACTGTGAGCCGGGCCGCCACTTCGCGGGCGTCGAGGAAGTCCGCTCTCTGCTGTTCAGCAGTCTCGAAACCGCAATGCTGCGTGCCCTTGAGCAGATGCTGGTATATCTGCGCCAGAATTCCCGTCCGATCGATAGACATACGCTCGACGCAACAGCTGCTTTCGCACGTCTGGCTGCAGAAGACTCGCAGCGCCTTCACCAGGGTTGACAGAAGCCTCCGCGCCGTGTAAAATACACGTGAACATGATTATGCGGGAGTAGCTCAGGGGTAGAGCATCGGCTTCCCAAGCCGAGTGTCGCGGGTTCAAATCCCGTCTTCCGCTCCAGAGGCGGCATAGCCAAGTGGTAAGGCAAGGGTCTGCAAAACCCTCATACCCCGGTTCGAATCCGGGTGCTGCCTCCATTGTTATATCCAGGCATCCCTGCCGGGATGGCGGAACTGGCAGACGCACGGGACTTAAAATCCCGCGGTGGCAACACTCTGTGGGTTCAATTCCCACTCCCGGCACCACCCTCGTCTCTATGATGACGTCATGTCTCAGTATCTGACACCACGCTGCCAAAACTACGTGTGGCGGTAGACTCTCCATGTGATCTCGGCATTGCCCATATGCGACAAAGGGATATAGATCTCGGGGTTGGTGTCGGCAATCTGCGACCCTGATGCAAGTTGAACTCCCATGTTGATGGTCGCAAGGTATGTCTTCTCATACAGCAGGGCATCGATACCATTCTTCTTGCGTGTCGTGCCAAGAACAAAGACGCGGCATTGCCTGAATTTCCGGTGTTTGACGCGATTCCTGAGCAACCTGAAGATCCCCAGGTCGCGCCGCACGTCCGACAACCCGTAGATGTGGTCGCTGGGCACATACGCAGCGTGAAGCCGATCATACTCTTGGATGACCTCGTTGAGGTCGGGCAGTGTTACAGCCATCCCGATGACAGGATGATCCGGTTTCGTCACATCTTCGGCCACGAAGACCAGGTCTTCGATGGCGATCATCCTCAATCCGCCCGCGACATAGTCGAACTCTTCTTCGGAGAACCGTTCAAACTGTGGGTGGACGCTGGAGTCCCACGCGGTGTTATAGACAGTCTTGATTCGGGCGATCTCAGTTTCCCAATCGCTGATCTTGACGGATCTGACAGCAACACCCTGCCGTGCCAGCCGTTGTTCGAGGTCCTGCCCGCGCTTTCGCATGCCATCCAGACGCTCCATATATGGAGAAGCACTCTCGTGCGTCATGCGAAAGGCATACCAGTCGTTTTCCTTGACGCCCCACTGTTCCAGAAAGTGCGTGTAGTATGGGGGTTGATAAGGCTCCATGACCATCGGGTGCTTGTCGAACCCGTCAACAAGAAGACCGTCCTCCCCGTTGGCGTTGAACCGTGCCGGGCCGATGATTTTCACCGCGCCACCCTGCTGCAGATCCTGAGTAGCCGCGTCAAGCAATGCAGCCGCAACCTCGTCGTCGTCGAACGACTCGAACAGCCCGATCCACCCAATCTCGCCCTGAACCGTGCGCTCCCGGTAGGAGCGGTCGATAAACGCTGCGATGCGTCCGACCGGCTGACCGCCCTTGTGTACAAGGTAATACTGCAGGAATGAACAATGATGGAAGAAGGGATTTGCGCCGGGGAACTTCTTTTTCCACCAGTTGCGGTCGGGGTTCAGGTCGTTCATCTCCGCAGCCAGGATGGGCATGACCTTGTGCGACTCGGCAGCACTGTAGAAGGGTATGATCCAGGTCACGTTGACGAATTGCTTGAGCTTGGCGACCGGCAGGGGAAAGGATCCCTCTACCGAGACCGGCCGAGAGATGAGTCGCTCGATCGTCACTGTCGTTATCATGGTTCCTCCGGGGTACTGATCGTGATAGAAGCGTTGGTGCTCCTGTACGTAGCTGCAGTTTCGCTGCTATAATAAACTTAGAGACTCGTTCCGTACCGCGAATCATGATACGCGAAACGGGCAACCTGTAAATTGATAGGATGTCCCCGACAACATGCCGCTCATACTGGAAAACCTTGAAAAGATGTACGGCGATCGCCTCCTGTTCCGGTGTCAGCACTGTGCCATTGGTGCCGGAGACAAGGTCGGTATCGTCGGCCTCAACGGAAGCGGCAAGACGACGCTGCTCCGCATCCTTAGCGGCGTTGATGACGAGTATGCCGGAACGGTCCAGATCACCGGTGGAGACAGTTCCTGCTTCATCGATGCTGTTTCGGTGGACTCCGAGCATACTGCCCGGCAGATTGTCGCTGAGCCTTTCGAGCACCTCCGCGCTCAGGATGCGCGGATCCGCGAGCTGGAACGCCTTCTGTCCACTGCTGCTGAGACCGATGACTATCTAGCCGAGCTCGCCCGGCAGACCGAGCAGTTCGAGGCGCAGGGTGGCTACGACTACATCGTCAACATGAACAAGGCGCTCTCCAGCCTCGGGTTCGCCTCAGAGGATCTTGACCGCCTTGCGGAGACGATGAGCGCCGGAGAGATCTCTCGACTGCGTCTGTCGCGGTTGGTCAGCGATACCAAGAACATCTGGCTGCTGGATGAGCCTACCAACTACCTGGATATTCCCGGCGTGCAGTGGCTCGAACGCCAGCTCAAGGGGCTCCAGGCCACGGTTCTCGTGGCATCACACGACGTCTGGTTTCTGGACCAGGTATGCAACAAGCTTCTTGTCATTGAAAACGGGACGCTGCGCCTGTTCAGCGGAGGGTATACCGACTATGTCCGCGTCAGGGACGCCGAAGCAGCCGACCGGGCCCAGCATGATGCCGAGTTGAAGCGGGAGATCGAACGTATGCGCCAGTACGTCGAAAAGTACCGCTATGGGACGCGCGCAAGCCAGGCTGCCTCACGCGAGAAAGCCATGGACCGTCTCAAGCTGAAGGTTCAGACTGAACCCGCCTCGACGCGCAAACGCGTCCACGTGCGGCTGCGCAACACGGGAGAGAGTGGAGAGATCGCGCTTCGCCTCGAGCACGTCAGCAAGTCGTACGGCGACCGTGCGATTCTCAGCATGGCAAACGTCACGATCCTCTCTCGTCAGCATGTGGCCATCCTTGGCCGCAACGGGGCAGGGAAGTCGACACTTCTGGGCATAGCGATGGGGCAGATCGTCCCCGACGACGGCGACATCTACTGGGGACCAAGCGTGCGGTACTCCTTCTTCCCTCAGAACTACACGCTCTTCGAGAAAGAGACTGCCATGGAGTGGATCATGGCGCGGCGCCCGCAGATGATCATCTCGGAGGTCAAGGCCCTGTTGGGCGCTTTTGGTTTCTCCGCCGACCAGATGGACCAGCAGACCGGGGCGATGAGCAGTGGAGAGAAGCAGCGTCTACTGTTGGCACTGCTCTCCAAGGAAACAGCCAACATGATCATCCTTGACGAGCCGACGAACTTCCTGGACATCCAGACACGAGAATCTCTCGCTTCGACGGTCCGAGCGTTCGAGGGCACAGTCCTGTTCGTATCGCACGACCGGACATTCATCGACGCTGTCGCCGACCGTATCGTCCTCATCGAGCGCAGCAACGTGTCGGTGCTGGAGGGAAACTACTCGGCAAACCGGCAGGAGCTCTTCAACGATCGTGCCGGCCGCACCCCGTCGTCTGGACGCACGAATGTTCAGGACACCACCAGGTCCACGCGGACGTCACACAACAGGCTCGTGGCCCTCGAAGCCCATGTACGGCTTCTCGAGCGCCAGATTGGCGAGATCGAACAGGAACAGGCTGATCTCACCCGAAGACTGCAGCAAGAAGGGCCTGCCATGCAGGGAACCGATATCGCGTCGCTGTCGGTGCGTATCCACGAGCTGCAGGTACGACGGGAGGAGTTGTTCGAGGAGCTGGCAGTGGCAGAAGAGCAGTTCTTACAGGCCTCGGCGTCGTGATTCGATTTCCTGGAGCAGCTCCTCGCGGGATGCAAATCCCCACCGCTCCAGCAGTTCCTCCGACAGGTCATACACGAGAGCCTTCTTCAGATAGTCCCGTTTCGTCGTCAGGAGCTTGCGTTCGAGGAGCGACACCAGAGCTTTGTCGCTGGTGACTCCGCGAAGCTGCAGAATCTCCTTACGTGGCAGCGCCCCCTTGATAATGATGAGGGCGAGAACCTCCATGGCCTGTCTGGAGAGGCCGACCTTGGGTCTGGGCTGAGATGGCTCAGGCGTGAGCTTGTCCGGAACCGAGAAGCAGTACTTCTGGCCGTCCTGAACGAGACAGACGCCACGATTGGCGTAGTCAGCCTGAAGACTCTCCAGGAGACGCCGGGTCGCCTGACAGCTCTGTCCCGCCCGGCGCGCCAGATAGCGGACACCCACGGGCCCTTCAGCCGCAAACAGGATGGCCTCGAGTCGCTGCTTCGCAGCCTGAAGCTCCAGCCCCGTAATGAATTCCTGACTTTCTGTGCGCTCAGTCATTCGGTTTTCCCACGTACGCGACGGCAATACCCTCGAACCGGCTCTGCTGAGCGATGTGCAGGACTCCCAGCTTCGTCAGAATGAGGATCGCGAGAAAGCTCAAGACCACACGCTCCCGGGAATCGGATGAGTCGAAGATATCCTCGAACAGCATAGTCCCCCTCTCCTGCAGCAGCTCGCGAAGCTCCCGCATGACCTGTTGGAGGCTCAGATAGACCGGTCGCTGGTCCTCGCTCTTGACGGGTTTGCGCGCCGCGACGCGTTCAACAATGCGGGCAAGTGCCTCGAGAAGAGCGTCCGATACCTCGTCACCCGTCTGCTCCTCCGCTGGAGGCAGCGTCGTCCTCACGTTGGGTCTCCTGTACGGGGCTCTGCCGGCGTTGACTTCCTGGAGGACCTCGATGATGGGCCTGGCGTACAACCCCGCCTCGTCCAGCGCTCTGATGCCTTCCTGCAACGATTTCTGCTGCGCGGCCGCGTGCCCGAACAGGACGAACTCGCTCTTCAGCTTGAGAAGATCAGCCAGCATGTAGACGAGCTCAGCATGCTCCTCAACCCCGGCGTCACGCCGAATGGTCAGACTGCAGAAGTCCACCAGGCGCTCGACAACGACGTCGGCGACGTCGGCCTGCCCCGCTCGTCCAAGGAGTCTCAGGTTGTTCACAGAATCCGTCAGCCCCGCCACGTTCAGATCCCTATGGCCTCCCTGACCATCCGCACGGTCTCGGCGGCGACCACCGAGGCCTTCTCGCGGCCTTCGGCCAGAATGAGGTCAACCGACTGAGGATCGGCGGCAAAGGCGGCCCGGCGCTCCTGGAACCCGACCAGCCGCTCCGAGACCATGGCTGCGACAGAGCGTTTGTGGACGACACAACCCAGACAGCCCTGTTCGCACTCAGTCTTAGCTTCTGGCGCGGTGTCCGGCTGAAGCAGCTTGTGATACTGGTAGACGACACAGCCGGCTTCTGGGTGACCAGGGTCATCCTTGCGTACCTTCAAGGGGTCCGTGTAGGCCGTCATCATGCGCTTCGCCGTCACTTCCGGCGCGTCGGAGACCACGATGTCGTTGCCGAGAGACTTGCTCATCCTCCCTCCGTCGAGGCCCGGCAGCCTCTGAAACTCGTTCAGGATAGGCTGAGGCTCTGGGAAGAGGTCGACGTGATACGTGTGGTTGAAGGTACGCACCAGTTCACGGGCGAATTCGAGGTGTGGGACCTGGTCCTTGCCAACGGGCACTGCTTCCGCCCGGTACACCATGATGTCCGAGGCCATCAGGACGGGATAGCTCAACAGGCCAAGGTTCACGTTGTCCTTCAGGCCCATGTCCCGAATCATCTCCTTGACGGTCGGGTTTCGTTCGACCCACGACACGGGGGTGATCATCGCAAGAAGCGTGAACAGATACGCATGTTCCGGCACATCGGACTGGCAGAACATGGCCGACTTCTGCGGGTCGAGCCCCGCCCCCAGCCAGTCGAGGACCATGTCACGCCGGTACTCACGGATCGAGCCACTCTCGTTCCACTTGGTGGTCAACGCGTGCATGTCCGCAACCATGAAGTAGCAGTCATACTCGTCCTGCAGCTTCACGTAGTTCGCCAGCACGCCCAGGTAGTGACCAAGATGGAGCTTGCCGGTGGGACGCATGCCACTCAAAATACGCTTTTTCATTGGCACCTCACAGCCTCAGGAGAGTATACAGAATGAAGTTTAGAACCTTGGACATCACAACCGTGATGACGTTGAACCAGAGGAGAGCGAGCAGGATGACCGTCCCGTACAGGTCGACCGCGCGGTCGTACAGAAACCGTTCCGGTCTCTTGAAGAAGAGCGCGAAAAAAGCCTTGGAGCCGTCAAGCGGGGGGATGGGGAGCAGGTTGAACAGGCCGAGGCCCAGCGAGACCACCACGAGAGCCTCCAAGACCTCATACACGTAGGGGAGCCGCGTGACTATCGCCGGCGAACTCCTCACGAACAGCAGGAGCAAGTAGGCAACGATGGCTGTGGCAAAGTTGGAGGCCGGTCCGGCCAGGGAGACAAGGACGGTATCGCGGCGAGGGTGTTTGAACGCAGCGAAATCGATCATCACAGGGCGCGCCCATCCGACATGGAACAGCAGGAGAGCGATGGTTCCAAGCGGGTCCAGGTGACGCAGGGGGTTCAGGCTGAGGCGCCCTGTCTCGACGGGAGTCGTGTCCCCAAGTTTCCATGCCGTCCAGGCATGGAAGTACTCATGGATCGTAATAACGATCAGGATGACCGGCACCTGGACAATCCAGATGGGCATCTCGCTGCGAATGTAGTTCAAAAGTCCCTGCATATGTTCTGTCCTTTCTCAATCATGCACCGGTTTTGCCGGCTGGTGTCATGGAGTCATAGTAGTCGGGTTTCTACCTTACGCAATCGCTTGGCAACCAGCGATTCTTCATTGCGGATGCCTACTTTCCTGCTACAATCAACGCATGATTAAGATGCGCATGCGATACAGCAAGGAAGAAGAGGCCTGCTTGCTTTCACACCACGAGGTCCAGGCGGCCCTGGTGCGATGGCTGCGGCGCAGCAACCTGCCTCTGGTCTACAGCAAAGGGTTCAATCAGCGCGTCCGGATCGAAACTGGCATTCCCACGGGCGTTGGCATGGTCAGCCTCCAGGAATATGTGGACGTGCACCTCGACGCCTATTCGCCCATCGCCGACCGTGCGAATGCACTGGAACGTACGGCGCCTCCCGGCCTCAGGTTCCTGGCCGCGGTCGACATCCCTCTCACTGCCCCGTCTCTCATGGGACAACCTATGATCCTCCGCTACGAATACACGTGGGCACACCGGGCGAACATTGATGCTGAGCAGATGAAGGCCCGCATGACGTCGTTCCTCGCCCTGCCAATGTTGATGGTCGAGCGCGAGAATAGCAAGTCCCATGCACCGAAAGACATTCGCAAGTACGTTCTTACGGCACAGATCTCGACGCGAACCTCCTTGCGCGCTCACGTGGGCGTCTTCTTCGACCAGTCGGGAACAATCCGCATGGACGAGGTCATTAAGTACATCTTCGGCCTCGATGCCAAGGTTGCGCCCATGCCGGTTATCACGCGCCAGAGCGTGCTGCTCAATATGAGTGACGTGTTCGTCGACCCTATGGACGTCGCCGCACAGGCTGTCTCACCTCATCGACCGAAGAACAATCACCACGACTGAGATGCACCAACAACAAAAGCTCCCCGGTCACCCGGGGATTTTCCGTTTCTCACGTGCTGTTCCAGCTAATCGCCGTAGTCGTCTTCCTCGCGCCCAGAACGCTTCCGCTCCTTGAAATCAAGGAGCCTCTTACGAATGCGCAGTGACTTGGGTGTGACCTCCAGCAACTCGTCCTCGTTGATGTAGTCGAGAAACTGGTCGAGAGCGAACTGGATCGGCGGGTCGATCTTCGTGGAGATCTCTGACGTGGAGGACCGCATGTTGCTGAGGTGTTTCTCCTTCGTCGGATTTACCTTCAGATCGTGATCGCGCATGGTCTCGCCGACGATCTGACCGGCATACACCTTTTCCGCAGGCGCAGCAAACAGCTTGCCACGGTCCTGGATGTGTGCGATAGCATAGGCTGAAACGGCCCCGGTATGGTCTGAGACCAGGACGCCGTTCCTGCGGCCGCCAATCTTGCCTGCCCACTCCAGGTACCCCAGGTACGTATGGGTCATGACGCCGTTGCCTTTGGTCGAACTCAAGAACTCGGACCGGAAGCCAAACAGCCCACGAAGAGGAATCGTATAGCTGAGACGGACGTACGCTCCCTTGAGGTCGAGCATCTTCTCCATGGTCCCGCGCCGTTCACCCAGCATGTTGATGACCGTTCCCCGGTACTCCTTGGGAACGTCGAGGACGAGGGTCTCATACGGCTCGAGGACCTTACCGCCCTTCTTCTCGGTGATGACTTGTGGCATCGAGACCTGAAACTCATAGCCTTCGCGGCGCATCTGTTCGATGAGGATCGCCAGCTGGAGCTCGCCTCGTCCCGCAACGGTGAACCGGTCAGGCAGATCGCCCCAGTCGACGGCGATCGAAACATTGGTGCGCAGCTCTTTCTCGATACGCTCACGCAGCTTGTTGGAGGTCACGAACTTGCCCTCCGTACCTCCAAATGGACTGTCGTTGACCATGAACATCATGGAGACGGTCGGCGGCTCGATCCTCAAGATGTTCAACTTCACCGGACGTTCCGGGTCGGTGACCGAGTCTCCGATCGTAACAGCAGGTATTCCTGCGAACGCGAAGATCTCGCCCGCCTCCACACTGGGGACTTCCTTGCGTTCCAACCCCTCGAAGATGAAGAGCTTGAGGACCTGGCCCAAGTATTCGTTGTCGCCGCCGGAGAACACCTTGACCTTGTCTCCGGTCTTCAGCTGTCCCCCAAACATGCGGCCGATGCCGATACGCCCAATATAATCGTCATGGGTGATGTTCGTGACCAGGACCGACAGAGGACTCGCAGCGTCATACTCCGGAGCAGGGACCTTCTTGAGCATCAGCTGGAACAGCGGCGTCAGGTCTTGCGGCGGATCGTTGAGGTCCATGGTCGCTTTGCCGTCGCGGCCCGAAGCATAGACAACCGGGAAATCCAGCTGCTCTTCGGTGGCGTCGAGTTCGACGAACAGGTCGAAGGTCTCGTTGATGACTTCCTGGATACGGGCATCCTGCCGGTCGATCTTGTTGATGACCACGATCAGCCTGAGATTGAGCTCGAGAGCCTTCTTAAGCACAAACCGCGTCTGCGGCATCGGCCCCTCGGAGGCGTCGACCAGGAGCAGAACCCCATCCACCATTCTCAGGACGCGCTCCACTTCGCCACCAAAGTCCGAGTGGCCAGGCGTGTCGACGATATTGATCTTGACACCCTTCCACACCAGCGACATGTTCTTGGAGATAATGGTGATGCCGCGCTCCCGCTCGAGGTCCCCTGAGTCGAGAATACACTCGCCCATCTGGTCGATATTGCGGAACAGTTTGCACTGCCGCATCATGGCGTCGACCAGTGTCGTCTTCCCGTGGTCAACGTGTGCAATGATACCTATGTTACGGAGATCGTTTCTGCGCACTCAAGCACTCCCTTCAAACAAGCATGGTTGGAGACCGGCAATGGCCTCAAACTATTATTATACCCTTGTTCTCAAGCGTTCAATGCCCCGAGTGCGATGGAGTAGAACTTGGAGTCTTCGGAATCCCCCCTGCTGGTCAGGATGCAGGGCGCAGTCGTGCCAGTCACCATAGCCGCGACGTCACCGCCCCCAAACCTGCACAGCACCTTGTAGAAGACGTTTCCAGACTCGATGTTCGGTACGATGATGACGTCCGCGTCCCCCTGGATGCGGCCCGTGAAACCCTTAATCTGGCAAGCGTCAGGGAACAGCGCGCAGTCGATGGAGATCGGCCCCTCACCGATGATGGCGCCAAACTGCTTTCGGACCGCCATTCCGGCCAGCACTGCGGCCTCCTGGCTGCTTGCGAACTTCAGCACACTCTCGCTCGCCGACAGGAACGCCACTTTCGGGACATCGATGCGAAGGCTACGCGCAACACCCACGGTCAGCTTCGTGATGCGCACCTTGTCCTGCAGTGAGGGAAGCGGCACGACGGCAACGTCTGACATGATGATAAGACGCGGGTAGTTGGGAGCCTCGAACACGGCCACGTGTGACAGCAGGCCGCCCTCGGGCAGCAGGCCGTTCTCCTTGTCAAGGATGCCCCGCATGTAGTTGTCCGTGTGAGCAAGGCCCTTCATCAGCATATGCGCGCTTCCATCACGGACCAGCTTCACGGCTGCTTTGATCGAAGGCAGCTCTCCCTGGACGTCCATGATCTCAAAGAGGCTGGTGTCGACGTCACTCGCCGCTGCCACCTCCGCGATCTTCGCCGCGCTGCCCACGACGATAGCGTCGACAATGTCCTCCCTGACTGCGCGCTGTACCGCTTGCAGTGTGTGAGCGTCTTCGCCATAAGCCACTGCCATGCGCTTACGCGGCAGGCCCTTCACTGCGGCCGGAATGTCCGAAAGATGCGTCATTGGTCCCATACCAGTCCCCCTAGTAGTAGGCTACGATGCCCAGCGCCACGGACATGAGCTTGGTTCGTCCGTCGTCGGCCCTTGAGGGTACGAGGACTGGCTTCCGGGCGCCGATCGTCACGTGCGCAGACGTGAATCCTGCAAAGTAGCTCATGGACTTCCCAAGCAGGTTGCCACCCTCAATGTCGGGCACGATGAGAATGTCCGCATTACCCACGACGGGACCACTCAGGCCCTTGATGGCTGCCGCACGCTCAGAGATGGCGTTATCCAGCGCAAGAGGTCCGTCCACGACGCATCCCTTGATCTGTCCGCGCTCCCACATCCGCGCTATGATCGCTGCATCCTCCGTGCATGGCATCTTGTCGGTCACTGTCTCGACGGCTGCCAGCACAGCTACCTTTGGGTTCTCGTACCCCAGCTTGTGGTACACGTTGACCGTATTCCTGATGGCCTCCACCTTCTCTTCGAGCGTCGGAGCGATCAGGATGCCGCCGTCGACGACAGCCAGGAGCGAGTGGCGTACGCGCGTGTCCTCGTACAGCGAGCACTCGGAAAGCACCTTGCTGGCCCGGATGCCGTTTTCCTTGTCCAGCACTGCGTGCAGCATCTGGGCCGTCTGCGCCCCACCCTTGAGGATGATGTCCACCTTGTCGTCGCGCGCAAGCGCCACCGCGACAGCACAGGCTTCGGAGGGCGAGCCGGCTTCCTCAATCTCGAATGCGTCGGTATCGACTCCAGCCTGGCTCAGCAGCTCACGGATCCTGTCAGGAATGCCCACCAGGATGGGCGCTGCAATGCCCGCCTCATGCGCCAGCAGAGCCGCATGCAGCGAGACTTCCTCGGGGAATGCGACGGCCAACTTCCTGCGGCCGCGCTTCTTCGCCTCTTCCAGCAACTGGTCGAATGTCCTGATCTCCATGGATCCCCCTATGCGTATGTTCTTTCGGTCTCGATGCCTTGTCTGAGGCGCAGGTACGCGTCGTTGAGAGCCTCCAGCTCGTTCTCACCCGGCACGACTTCGACCGGCGCGATGAAGCCGACCCTTGCGGTGACCCATCCCACGATGGCGTCATTGTGTGCCAGCCCTCCGGTCAGGACGATGACGTCGACATCGCCCTCCAGTACGGTGGCCATGGCGCCGATTTCCTTGGCGATCTGATAGGCCATGCCTTGCAGGACGAGTGCCGCCTCGCTGTCTCCCATATCGACGCGGCGCTGCACTTCCCGTGCGTCGTTCGTGCCGAGATACGACACGAGACCGCCCGTGCGCGTCAACCGCTTGACGACCTCAGCCTCGGTCGCCCCTTCCTCGAAGCACAGCCGCACGAGCGCGGAGGCGGGGAGCCCTCCCGCACGTTCAGGCGAAAACGGCCCCTGCTCGTTGGCGTTGTTGACATCCACGATGCGCCCCTGGCAAAGTGGTGCAATGGAGATGCCTCCGCCGAGGTGGGCCACGATCATGTTCATCTCGTTCAATGCCTTACCATGAGCCTTCGCGATGTCGTAGGCAACCCTGCGGATGTTCAGCGCATGGACCAGTGACCGCCGCGGGAGTTCCTTGAGGCCGGAGATGCGAGCGACGTCCTCGAACTCGTCCACCGACACGGGGTCGGCGATGTAGCACGGAATGCCGGCGCCCGCGGCAAGCGCATGCGCGATCGGTGCTCCCAGATTCGCCGCATGCTCATGCACCGCGCCTTCGATACAATCATGCAGCATCCTGTCATTCACGGCGTAGATTCCCGATGCCAGTGGATGCAGCAGTCCGCCGCGCGCCATGATTGCTTCCAGATCTGTGGCGCTCGTGCCGTGGCGCGACAGGAAGTCCAGGACCGCCTGTGTTCTCATCGGCAGCTGGTCAGCGATGCCGTGAAAGTGCGCCAGCTCGTCAGCTGAATGGTCAAGCGATTCTTGGGCGACGAGTTCGGATCCCTCATACAAGGCAACTTTTGTAGATGTAGATCCAGGATTGATAGCAAGAATCATATGGGGCACCTCTTGCATCAATGACTAGGGAAACAAAAACTCGCGAGCGTTGGCCAGAGCGACCTCGGACACCTGGTCGCCCGACACCATCCGCGCCAGCTCACGGACACGCTCCTCGCCCGTGACGCGGTGCACTTCCACTGTGGTGGCATCCTCGCTCTGCTCCTTGGAGATGACGAGGTGCGTTCCAGCCTTGGCCGCGATGGTGGGCAGATGGGTGATGACGATGACCTGGCGATGCATGCTAAGGCTGCTTAGCTTGCCGGCAACTGCAAGCCCCGTTTCGCCACTGATGCCGGCATCCACCTCGTCGAACACCATGGTAGGAATCTGGTCGGTCTCGGCGAATACCGTCTTGAGCGCGAGCATGACACGCGAAAGCTCTCCGCCGGATGCGATCTCTCTGAGAGGACGCAGTCCCTCCCCCGGGTTGGGAGCAATAAGGAACTCGACTACGTCCAGACCCGTCTCAGATGCCTTGAAACGCTCATCCCCAACAGCGATACCCTGCTCGTCGACGCTCTGCTCGATGGAACAGACGAACCGGGCATTGGACATGGCCAGCTCAGCAAGCTGTTCCTCGACCTTGCGCGCAAGGACGGGGCCACCCTGCTTGCGTTTCGCCGTCAGTGATGCGCCGATGGTCGAAAGCTCGTTCTCCAGCTGCGCTATGTGGCCACGCAGGCCGGCCTCGTCGCCCGCCCGCTCGTGGCGTTCATGCAACTTGCCGTCGATCTCCGTCTCAAATGCAAGCAGACCGTCGAGGTCCTTGTGATACTTCTCCTCGAGTCTGGCAATGGCGTCCAGCCGCTCAGTCACCTGTGCCAGTCGCGCGTCATCCAGCTCAAGCCTGCTGAGATAGTCACTCAGAGTGGACCCGGCTTCCTTGAGACTCGCCTGCGCCCCATCCAGCAGGGATGCCACATCGTTCAGACGCGGGTCGATCGAGCACAGGGCATCGATGGTGTGGTGCAGTCTGCCGACCTGCCTCACGATTCCTTCGCTGTCCCGGGATTCGTCTCCGGCAAGGGCGGCCCACGCCTGGCCCAATTGCTCCTGCAGCTCACGGACGTTCTCCAGAAGCCGCTGTTCTGCGATGAGCAGGCCGTCCTCTCCCGCCCTCAACTGCGCACGTTCAAGCTCTTCCGACGCGAACTCCAGATAGGTGGTCTCATTGTCCCATTCTGCCCGGCGCGTCTCCATCTGTTCCAGTTCACGGCGTGCGGCGCGCAACTCTGCGAGCCTCGTGCCAAAGAGCTCCCGCTCAGTCTGGGTGTCGTGCCCGAGAAAAGAGTCTAGAAGCTGGAGGTGATTCTCACGTACCAGCAACGACTGTGGCTCGTGCTGCCCGTGGACGTCCACAAGACTCTCGCCGAGCAATCTCAGTGTACTGATGGGGACGATGCGCCCGTTGATGCGATACTTGTGCCTGCCGGTGCGGTCCACCTCGCGCGTGGCCACGACGGTCATGTCGTCGTCCGTCACGAGGTCGCCCAGCATATCCCGCAGTGAACAGACACGCGGAAGCGCGAACTCTGCATCCAGTCGCAGACTGTCCGCCCCCACGCTGATGAAGTCACTGGTCAGCTTGCCCCCCAGCACTGCACTGATTGCTCGCACGAGAATAGTCTTGCCCGCCCCCGTCTCGCCGGTGATGACATTCAACCCGTCATCGAAGGATACATGAACATCGTGCGCGATGGCCAGATTGTGGATGTCCAGTGCCAGAAGCATCGTCAGCAGCCCCAGTGGAACTTGGCACCCAAGACCTTGTAGAAGTTCTTCTCGCGCAACCGGATGATAGCAACGTCCTGGGGGTATCTCTTCACGCTTACCGTGTCAAAGCTGTGGATGTCGCCGACACGCTCTCCGTCACGTATGAAGGCCGCCTTGTCTCGCGACGGCTTCACTTTGATGGTGATCTCACTGCCTGCCCATACGACCAGAGGCCTCGACGTGAAGTCGTGGGGCGCAAGAGCAGTGAGCACAAGTGCTTCCACGGTAGGGTCGACGATAGGGCCTCCGGCGGACAGGGAGTACCCTGTCGAACCAGTGGGTGTGCACACCATGATGCCGTCTGCTGTGAGCTGTCCTGCGCGCACGCCACCGATGAAGACCTCGAACGTCAGGATCTTGCCCGTAAGCTCCCGGACCACCAGAATGTCGTTGATGGCTGTCGTATTGAGGATCTCCTGACCCTCGCGCACGAGGCGGGCCTCGAGGACGAGCCGGTGCTCCACCGTGTACGTATGCGCGAGGACAGCATCAAGCGACGCATAGACCTCGTTCTCTTCGACGTCCGTGAGGAAGCCGAGAGAGCCCAGGTTGATGCCCAGGACGGGCAAGCCCAGCTGGGTGCTGAGCCGTGCGGCGCGCAGAAAGGTCCCATCGCCACCCAGGCTCAGAATGAAGGAACCGTCCACCGCTCCCGACGGGATGGTGGACAGGTCGTCCCTGGAGGTCAGGCTGACGACCTCGACCCCCTTGCCTGTCAGATATGGCCGAATCTCGCCCTCGAGTTCGCGCGCATCCTTCGAGTCCCCGCGGCAGTAGACGATACTCTTCATCACGCTGTACAGTGTACGACGGATGTGCGAGGCTTCAAGCCGCTACCGCCCATCTGCCCCGGCCAGCAGGCCATGCGCTGCGCGCGCCAATCCCTGTGCGTCGAGTTGATAGGTGCTGAGAAGGTGTGCCCGCTTGTCCTGGACAGGAAACGCATCGGGAATACCACACCGTTCGATGCGCCAGATGTTCATGCCGGAATGGACGAGCGCTTCGACGACTGCGTCGTAGACGCCCGTAGAACGTGTGGTTTCTTCGACCAGCAACACTGCCCGGCAGGTGCCGGCCAATCGTGTGAGGAGGCCGGTGTCCAGCGGCTGGGCAAAACGGAGGTCCACGACACACGCCTGGACTCCATCGCCTGCAAGGATCTTCCGGGCTTCCAGAGCCGACCGAAGCACCGGCCCGAGCGAAACAATAGCAACATCACTCCCGTCGGCGACGATGACACCAGTCCCAGGAATCATGGGAGGGCGCTCACCAAGCTGTTCACTGAGGTCGTAGGCGACGTCCTTGGGATACCGGATGGCAAACGGCCCCGTGGCCGCGGCTGACAGTTCCAGCATGCGCACCAGGTCCGCCCGGTCGCCCGGGGAACACACGGTCATGCCGGGAACGATCTTCAGAAAGCCGACGTCGAAGACACCCTGATGCGTCGGTCCGTCGTCGCTGACCAGTCCAGCCCGGTCGACCGCGAACCGTACGGGCAAACCGCCGATGCCGACATCGTGGACGATCTGATCGTACGCCCGCTGGAGGAACGTCGAGTAGACTGCGACGTACGGCTTGTACCCTCGACTGGCCAGCGACGCCGCCATGCCGACAGCATGCTGCTCGGCAATGCCGACATCATAACAGCGATCGGGAAAGCGCCTGGCAAACTCGGCAAGACCGGTGCCGTCCATCATCGCAGCCGTGATGGCGACGATGCGGGGGTCTGTCTCCGCAAGCCGTATCAGCGTCTCGCCAAATACGTCGGAGTAGGTCGGTATGGACTTCTCCTGCTTGCTCAGCCCATTGTCGATGACGAACGGTGCGACGCCATGGAATTGAGACGGCTGCCGTTCGGCCAGCTCGTATCCCTTGCCCTTGACGGTCACGACCTGCAGGACGACAGGCTGCTGGATATCCTTGACCATGTCGATCGCTTCGATGAGTTCGCCGATGTCATGTCCATCCACGACCCCGAAATACCGGAAACCCAGCTCCTCGAAGAAGATCGTGGGGAGGTACAGCCGTTTGACCAGGGTTCTCAGCCAGCGAAGCCCGCGTCCCACCAGCGGAGACTCGCGCGCGCGCAGGTACCATGCACGCGTCCGCAGACGGTTGAGTGCCCGCGCCATGCCTCCTACGGAGGGGGAGATGGACATGTCGTTGTGGTTGAGGATGACGAGACATTGGCCGTGCGCCCGTCCGAGGTTGTTGAGCGCTTCCAGGGCCATCCCGCCGGACAAGGCGCCATCACCGATGACCGCGACTACGCGCTGGTTCCCGCCGTCCAGACGCCGCGCCACCAAGAGGCCTGCTGCTATGGAAAGCGACGTCGACGCGTGTCCGGCCAGGAATGTGTCATACGGGGATTCATTGGGGTTCACGAACCCGCTGATCCCCCCACATTGCCGGAGCGTGCTGAACGACTTGTACCGGCCGGTGAGAAGCTTATGCGTGTAGCACTGGTGCCCCACGTCCCAGACCAACTGGTCCGTCGGCGTATTCAGCGTCATGTGCAGCGCGATCGTCAGCTCGACGGCTCCCAGATTCGACGCAAGGTGCCCACCGTTGGTCGAACACGTGTCGAGAATGACCTGCCTGCATTCGGCCGCCAGCGTCCGCAGGTGCGGGATGTCCAGCCCCCGGATGTCAGCAGGAGAGGAGACGTGCTCGAGAATCAACTTCGAGCCTTTTCCGCAAGAAGGTCGACAAGCCCCGTCAGGAAGTCTCCACCGCTGTCCAGCGCAAGCGCGGACTCACGAGCGCTCGCTAGATACTGCAATGCCTTCTCCCTGGCGTCAGCAAGCCCCAGCACGGTCACATAGGTCGCCTTCCGGTTCTTGACATCCTGACCGGCAGTCTTGCCAGTTTGCGCTTCGGTTGCACTGGCGTCCGCGATGTCATCCACGATCTGGTACGCCATGCCAAAGCTCTCGCCAAATGCACGCAGTCTGCCCATGTCAGTCTCGCTGGCACAGCCGAAAATGCCGCCAAGCAGCACCGAAGCCTGGATAAGTGCGGCAGTCTTGTTCTTGTGGATGTACTCGATCGTGCCCAGCTCGACATGTTCGTCGCTGGAGGTGATGATGTCCATTGCCTGCCCGCCGACGAGACCCTCGGCACCCACCAGAGTGGCCATCGTCCGCACTGCATCAAGGCACCGCTCAGCGCCGAAGGCACCGACCATCTGCGCGGATGAAAGCTCCTCGAATGCCATGGTCAGCAATGCATCGGAAGCCAGAAGCGCCATGTCCTCGCCGTGAACCTTGTGCGTCGTCGGCTTGCCGCGCCGAAGGTCGCTGTTGTCCATCGAGGGCAGGTCATCCTGAATGATGGAGTACGCGTGTACCATCTCGATGGCAGCGAGGACCGGCTTGATGCGCTCCCTGTCGCGGGTGCATGCCTCATAGACGGCAAGACACAGGGCAGGCCGCACACGCTTGCCCGGAGAAAGCAGCGCATAGGACATCGCTGCATGCATGACAGATCCCTGAAGCGGAGCAAGGCAGTCAGCCAGCACTCCGTCGATGTAGTGCGCTTCCTCGTTGAGATGGTCCCTGATGTCCATGTCAGCTCCCTTCCATCTACCCGCAACGATCTGTGATCGTGTAGTCGACGTGGTCCACAGATGAGTAACGGCTCCCTTGCCTGACCAGTTCCACCAGGCGCAAAAGCCGCTGTTCGTCGCCCGATGCGACGATGTGTACAGTCCCGTCATCCATGTTGTCGGCTCTGGCGTCGATCCCGAGCTCAACCGCCGTCTGCTCCACGAAGTATCGAAACCCGACTCCCTGCACGATGCCGGACACGTCCGCAACCAGATTCTTCATGGGCGCCCGCTCGGTCAGTCCCCCGCGCCTCCGACACCACGCAGGACGCCGTTCACGAAACTCCCGGATTCAGCGCCGCCGAACTCTTTGGCCAGTTCAACAGCCTCATTGGCTGCAATAGCCGCCTTGATCGGGGGCTTGCCATACTTCATCTCGAAAACGGCGATCGAAAGAATCACGCGGTCCACGACAGCGATCCTGTCGATGTCCCAGTGCTCCGTGTGTGTGCCCACTTCAGCCAGAATAGCGTCCTGATGAGCTTGGACTCCCTGGATGAGCTTGAGCGCGTGCGCCAACACGAGCGGCGGTTCATGAACGTACATGTCGAACGTCTGGTCAATCGAGACGTTGCCCTGCGCCAGACTGTACAGGACCTGCAGCGCTATCTCGCGTGAGCGCCGGCGGTTCTGAACTCCCTGCCTCGTCGCCATGCGTCAGGCCCGCACGTCGGCGATATGGACGTTGACCTCCTGGATGTGATACGGAGTGGAGGCTTCTACTTCCTTAGCCACAGCGCCCCGCACACTGCCGGCAAGCTTGCGAAGGTCCGTCCCGAATCGTCCGACAAGGAACACGTCAAGCGTCAACTCAAGGCCGCTTCGCGTAATACTCACACCGTGAGGTTCGTGCCCCTCGCGGTCCCAGAATGGAAAGTGTTCCTTGAGACCCTTCCACATCGACTCCACACCGTCGACCGACAGACAGGCGTGGACGATGAGAGATTCCAGTGCGGCGTCAGTGATGAGGACTTTGTCCATGAGTTTACTTGACCCTCTCGAGGTACTCTCCGCTGCGGGTGTCGATGCGAATCTTGTCCCCTTCATTCACGAATAGCGGAACCATGAGCGAGAACCCAGTCTCGATTTCCGCGGTCTTGTTGGCGCCCGTGGCCGTATCGCCCTTGATACCCGGCTCAGTGTGCGTGATGGCCGCCTCGATGAACGTGGGCAACTCGACGCTTACCGGTTTCTCCAGGAAGTAGATGACGTCGACCACGATGTTCTCGATGAGGTAGTTGACGGCATCGCCAAGGTCATTCTTGGTCAGGCCGATCTGCTCGTATGTCCCTGAGTCCATGAAGGTGTAGACGCCGTCAGCATCATACAGGTACTGCATCTTCTTGTGCTCGAGATATGCACTCTTCACCTTCTCATCGGGACGGAAGGTCTGCTCAACGACGTTGCCAGAGATGAGGTTCTTCATCTTGAGGCGAATAAATGGAGAGCCCTTGCCGGGCTTGATGTGCGTGAACTGAATGACGGCAAACGCCTGACCGTCTATCTCAAACGTAACGCCTGTGCGCAATTCATTGGCGGAAATCAAGGTCTAACCTCCTGATACTGGGCTATCAACCGCGGCTATTGTACACGCCAACCAGCGTTGCGTCAAGCGTTCACACCCTAAGCGCCGCCACACTCCGGAGCACTCAGGGGAGGACCAGTTCCTTGGCCAGCTCCGTCAATGACTCGAACCCAGTCGCTGTCACGATGACCGAATCCTCGATGCGCATGCCATAGCGCCCAGGAAGGTAAACCCCCGGTTCACAGGTGACGACCTGTCCCGGCTCGAGCACCGTGTCGGTCCCCTGGGAAAGGCGAGGCGCCTCATGAATCTCGAGTCCCACTCCATGTCCCAGGCCATGTGTGAAGTACTGCGCCAGCCCGCTCTCACCAAGCTTGCCTCTTACCATCGTGTCGACCGAACGCGAGCTCACGCCCGCCTTGATGCAGTCAAGGCCCAGCTGTTGTGCTGCACGCAGTTTTGCATAGACGTCCAGCACATCCGCAGGCTGTTCGCCGAGAGCAACGGTCCTGGTGCAATCGCTCATGTAACCCTCGTAGTTGACGCCGAAGTCGATGACGATGACCTCGCCACTCTGAATAACCTTGCCGGAAGCGATCCCATGCGGCAGTGCCCCACGAGCGCCTGACCCCACGATAGTTGAAAAACTGGTACCCCCGGCGCCCGCCTTGCGCATTTCGTATTCCAGCAGAGCAGCCACGTCGTTCTCGGTCATGCCGGCCTTCAACTGGTGGACCATCACGTTGAACGCCTTGTCCGCAACACGCCCCGCAGCACGCATCATGTCCAGTTCGCAGCCGTCCTTGACGATGCGCATGTCTTCGACCACGCTCTCGGTCGGGACCATGGTCACCGATGGGAACGCGGCGCGCATCTGCTCCGCCTGCACGAAGGAAACACGTTCCTTCTCGAACCCGAGCCAATGAGCATGGCTTGCGACAAGCAGGTTCGCAATCGACCTGCTGAAGTGCCCAGTGTACAGGGTGACGTCCAACCAGGGGCACTCTTCCTGCGCCTGCGTCGTGAACCGGCCATCGACAACAAGGTGCATGCCGTCATGGAGCACGACGAGGTACCCCTCTTCGCCCGTGAAACCAGTAAGATAGCGCATGCTGGGCGCCGCAAGCGTGAAGAAGGCGTCCACGTTGACGACGTCCATCCGTTCCCGCAGCAGTTCAATCCTGCGTTGGTGGTACGAGTTTTCCATCGTGCGTCTCCTTGAAGCCTGTGTCTATTCGAATGGATTAGTCTTGCCTGTCTCGGCCGGGATCGGCTGAGGCGTCACGGTCAGGAACGTCTGCCTCGTCTTGAGCTGGGTGTTGACTATGTTCAGGTTCTTGTGCTGAGCCATCTGAAACACCTGAGGCGCGGGAGGCGTGATAGTCGTCTGCCCCATGCGAGGGAGGAAGTAGAAATTCCAGACGGAGAAGCCGGCCAGCAGGATCACGATGAAGATCCATGTCCCCGCCGAAATCTTGACTCTGGGCTGCTTCCGCGGACGCGGCGCAACCTTCTTGCCCGCCGGAACCGGTTGAACGTTGGTCTTCGGTACTGCTTTCTGTGCCATCACACGCCTCCTATTGCACCGTTTCCGGCTGTGGAGCCGGCGCTACAGGAACCGGCGCACCGACGATCGTCGCATCAGGGCTTAGGACCATCCACGCAGTCATGGAGCAGGTGTACAGGTCGCCCTGACCGGGCTGTCCGAGAGCGGCGTGCGAGACAGTCAGGTTCGAGGAGACCATGACATACTTGAACTTCGTGCGGAACGTCTCCTGGAACCGTCGCATGGTCCAGTAATCCTTGGCGGTGAAGTTCATGGTGACGCCGACCGTCTTGGCAAGCTTCACCTCCGCCGGCTGAGCGGTAGCACCGCCCTGAGCCATGGACGCGTCCGAAATCTGGATGCTGGTATACGTGATGCCGCTGGCCTTGCCGAGAGCCTGAAGGTCAAGCAGAAAGCGTGTGTGTGTGTGCTGGTCGAACACCACGGGCGTGATCTGTGCAAGCTGGTCGATCCAGACTGCATAGGACTCGTTTTGACTCACGAATGCCTCCTGCAGCCGCTGGACCTCCTTGAGCGTGGACAACTTCACGTCAGCCGCCGTGACCTGATCGCGCAGGTCCCGGAGCTGGACGAGCTGAGGGCTGAGCCCAAAGCGGTAGTAGAAGAAACAGATGACGCCGAGCAGAAGGATCACGACGACAAGTTTGACTGGAATGTTCCTACCCATTCTTGCCTCCTCCCACCCATGTCAACGTCAGGTTCATGGTCGCCTTGGCCTGCGGCCCCTGGACCACCGCGCCCGTCGCATAGGGCACCTGGTAGCCGTCGATGTGCACATTCTTGAACTTCTTGTCGGCGCTCAGCGCGTTGAAGAAGCGCACCAGGTCGACGAACTGACTGCTGGTAGCCGCAATCGCCATGGTACCCGGCAGAACCGTGATGTCCGTCTGGGTCAGCGTACACGCCTTAGGAAGGTCCTTCGCAAGGTCATCCAGGACCTGGTTCGTATTGATCTGCAACTGCACGGCCGTGACCAGGTTGGTTTCCATCGCCAGGGAGCGCTGGGCGAGCGACCTGTTGAGGTCGAGCAGTTTCTGCTCACTGTCGAGAGCGGCAATCTGCGCGTTGAGATCAGCCAGATGATTCGTCGTCTGTGCGACGAGCACCCTGGCATAGCCATATGATGCGGCAAGCACCACCAGGACGGCAACGACAATGAAGATGAGCGTCCTGTCCTCATGGGTGAGTTGCGTCTGTCTCCGCTTCCGTGCGTGTGGAACTAGGTTGATGGTAATCATCAGAGTCCCTCCGAACCAGGGCGATACGTCAGAAGACTTTCGCCGACTTCGACTGACTTGGCCTGATGCCGGCCAGAGCGCTTCTTGGCAGCCACTGCCTCGAACTCGCGTAGCGAAAGGCCGGTAGCCACACTGAACATGGGAGCCATCTCATTGAGATAGGATTCGGCGAACATGCTTGGGTCGTACTTGGCAACATCCAGGAGCAGACGGTTCATCTCGACCGTAAAACCGGTCGACAGTTCGACATAGTCGGCGATGCCCTTGAGGTTGGCCGTACCACCCGACAGAATCAGGTGCAGGGGGCGGTCGCTTTCGAACCGTGTCGTATAGTAGTTGAGAGACCGACGGATCTCGAGGACCAGCTCGTCGATGATGGGCAGGGCTGCGGACGTGGCGCGTTCTGCCTCGGTGCCGGCTTCGAGATTGGCCTCCGGGTCCACGTTGACGGACTCCTGCTTCAGCTCTTCTGCACGCTCCGTATTGATGCCCAGAGCTGACGCGATCGCCCGCGAGATCCGGGACCCTCCGAACGGGATCATGCGCGTGAGCCGGATCATGGACTGATCCGCAACATTGATGGACGTGATGGTCGATCCGATGTTGACCATGACGATCGTCTTTTCGTCCAGATCGGGTCGTTTGTAGGAAACGTAGTCCACCAGGCGCAACTCGGCAAAGGGTTCCACCTCGATGAACACTGGCTCCAGCTGCGTCTTGCGGATGACGCCTACGAGGGCGTTGACGATGCCGAGCGGCGCAGCGGCGACCAGACAGTTCGCCTTGATACCGCCGTCGTCCGTCTGAGATCGGGACAGCACTTGGTAGTCGAACACCGCGTCCTCGATGGGATAGGAGATGTGCTTCTCCATCTCCCACATCACAATGTCCCCCAGCGACTGGCGGGGGATCTCATCCACAGTGACCTGCTTGACCGTCACCAGCTGGCCCGAGACGGACGCCGACACACGCTTGCCCACAAAGGAATGCAGCGAGAGCAGGGAGCCGAGCGCTTCGCTGATGATATCGCCCTTGACTATCTTCCCCTCTTCGATGGACCCCTCGGGGGTTGGAACAACGCCGAAGTTGACAAGGCTCAGTGCATTCTTGTCCCGTTTGAACTGAGCCACCTTCATAGTACTCGTCCCAATATCTACTCCAATGATTGGTGTTGCTTTGTCTCCTAGCCCAAACACAGGGTGCCTCCTTATGCGCTCGACCGTCAGACTTCTACCTGTGGAACAGGGTTGTCAAGTACCAGGTGATAAGGTCATTTCCCGCAACAGCTGCGACATATGCGCCCACGGCCATAGCAGGACCGAAGGGCATCGAGTCTTTTCCTTTCTTCTTGAAGAACACCATGAGAACAATCCCAGCAGTCGCCCCGATGATGAACGCGAGCATCAGAAAGACGACAGCCAACCGCCAACCCAGGAACGCGCCGAGCATGAGTCCCAAGGTTGCATCACCCCAGCCCATGCCGCCTCTCGAGAACAGGATAATCACCGCGAACAGGCTCGCACCGATTGCCGCTCCCCCTGCAGCTCCCACCAGACCATGCCACCCTGCAAGCGTGCCGAAGGCCAGACCGATGGCGGTTCCGGGCAAGACGACCGCGTCGGGCACGAGACCCGTCTCGAAGTCGATGATCCCGACCGCCAGCGCAAGGACTGTCATGATGGCGAACTTCAGGGCATCAACACTCCACCCCAGACCCCAGCCCAGGCCGACAAACAACAGGCCCGTGCACACTTCGGTCCGGAGGTACCGGGCCCCGATCCGCGCATGACAGTACCGGCAACGCCCGCGGAGAAACACATAGCTCCAGACCGGAACAAGGTCAGCAACACTTAGCTGATGACCACAGGCCGGACAGACAGACCGCCCTTTGACCCACTGTTGATCGCGCGGTATACGATAGGTGAGGACGCCGACGAAACTCCCCATGAATGCGCCGGCTATGAAGCAGACGGCAAGATATACCACCTCGGGGACTATACCCAGCAAACCTGTCACGAGCAATCCATCCTTTCAACACCCCTTCGTACGCCCAGAATAGCACCGTACGATCTCTGAACGCTGCATGTGCCCACTAATCGTCGTTTAGTATAGCACAGCCCGCCGCTGGTTGTACATAGTTTGGACAACGAGATGCAAAATGCAAGACCTGCGCCCCTCCCTGCAGTCCCTGGATATGGAAAAGCCCCCACCAAGGAGGCACAGGATAGATTCCCGCCTTCGCGGGAATGACGGAGACTGTTGCACTTCGGGACGGTTCCGTTTCCTCTGAGATTGTTACACTTCAACGCATGCATTCTCGCCTTCGCGGCGAAAGCACCCCTCGCCTTGGACAAAAGGGCTCGGGGGAATGACGGAGAAGGGAAGTCCCCTGGATATGGAGAAGCCCTCTGAAGAGGGGGCACAGGATGGATTCCCGTTCAGACGTGCATGGACCCTCCGCTGAACATCCCTGATCAGAGACGCGGTGGAACCCTGATCGCTTTCAACAGTTTTCTCCTGGGATTGTTGAAGTCATACTACACCCTTTTCCAGCGGATAGAGATTGGTTTCCTTTTTCATAGTAAGGATATTTCGTCAAAAGTACCCTCAGCAAAATCTAAAAATATAAGACGGTTACGAACCGGAGTCCCGATCCCCGTAATTATTTTTATCGCTTCCTGTACTTCCCAGGCGGCAATTACCGCCGCAGTTGCCGCGGGATTGCCTGTATACGTTTCAATCCCGCATCCGTTTTCATCGGCGGATAAACCCCAAATATCGTTAAGCCCTTTATCTCCAGGAAAGATGGTCATCAACTCACCGCTGAAACCGGCTATAGCTCCGTGAACAAAGGGAATTTCCAATTCATCACAGGCACGGGCTACAATCCGGCGGGTTTTCAAATTGTCCAACCCGTCAAGCACCACGCTTGCATCCATTATTATCTCTTTGATGTTCTTGGAATTGATGGTTTTATTAACGGCGGAAATCACAACGGCGGAATTGATTTTCTTAACCCGGGCAGCCGCAATTTTAACTTTGGATTTCCGCAGATCACTCTCTGTGGCTATTATCTGTCTGTTAAGATTGTTTTCTGCAAATTTGTCATTGTCAATGATAACTAAGTGGCCGATACCCTGCCTAGCGAGTAATTCTATTATCGTTCCCCCGAGGCCACCCGCTCCACAGACGGCAACCGTGGAGCGAAGCAGTTTTAACTGCCCTTCAATGCCTATTGTGCCTATGTTGCGCAAATAGCGGATGGGAACTACATTGTTTTCGAGACAGAAAGTCTCGGCTTCCCGGCGGGTAACTTTCTTTTTGGAGGAAATAAGCCGAACACTTTGCAAGTCTATAACCCGCATTTTCTTCTTGTCGGGCGTCACTAAACTCTTGCAAAGCTTACGAATCAATATATCAACAGGTTGACCCTTGGCCAGATTCAACATCCTCTTCTCAACCACCGGCTACTCTAGGCAATAGATCGAGCTTGTCGCCATCTTTAAAGTCTATTTTATTCAACAACTTTATGTTTGTGCCGTTGAGCAGGATATTACTGTTATCCCAAATGGACTGCTTTTTTCCAGCTCCAAGGGACTTAATCCTTTTCTCAAATACAGGGCCGAAATTAGTCTCCACATAATCTCTGGCATCGTCAATACCATCTACATTGACGGTTACGGTTCGTGCCCCTAAGAAAATCCTCCACGGCCCGATGAAGTTGATATTAATTGTAGGCAAATACGTTACCCATTAATAATGCCTCCAGGAGAGTCTTTGCTATTCCCACTGAGCTCTATGCTACAACTATTCTGCCCTGATGGATGCGGCGATTTCCGGCATACCGAGGTTCTCCAAGCGTTTTTTTGAAGGTTTGCCAGTAGTTTTGTTCCAGTCTCTAATAGCATAATACTCAGGCAGCATCTTTCCCATATTGGGTACATGGCCTTCCTGCCCGCCATCGGGAATCGGCCTCATGGCCAGTTCCGGCAATACATCGTCTTTGGCGGTGACACCCAGCTTGCAGGACAATGCGCGCTGCAACTGGAAAGTGCGTTCCCCAGCCTCTAATAATTCATCCACGGTCGTATTCCAGCCGGTGGCGGCATTAACCATGCCGATCATTAAGTTAAACGGTATCTGGGCGAAGTGACAAATGCCGAGGTTATCGGTCAGCGCCCGGAAGTTCTGCCCTTTTTCCACGCCTGCGGCCTTATCATCGGCAAAGCGGTCGGTGATTTCCAGCCCCAGATCGGGATGGCTTGTTCCGCCGTCCACCTGGTAGGCATCATTCTTATTATGATCAGCGCCGCGCGCGGCAGTAGCGTAAACCAGGCCCATGGAATGATACGCTCGGGGATCGTGCATGGGAAATTCTAGTCCTTTGCACTGGACGGCTTCTCCTATCGGGCGACCGTATTTTTGCGCCATGCGTTTGGTTCCGCCTGCCAGTACGGCGCCGAATCCCTGGTTTTTGGCAATCAGATGCAGCAGTTCGATTGCCGCATCCGTATTACCCCAGGTAAGTTTAAGCCCGCCGGTGTCCTTTTCGGTAATTACTCCCAGGCTATAAAGATAAAATGCATAGCCCGCGCTGGCGCCGCTGCTGATCGAATCAAACCCGTACCCGTTACAAAGCTCATTAATATATACGGCGGTGGACATATCCAGATCCAGCCCCATCATTCCGCCCCAGGCCACCAGGGTTTCATACTCGGGGCCTTCGACTTTATCATACAAATACTTTCCTTCCTTGATCGCCAGCACCTTGCGGCAACGGATAGGGCAGCCGTAGCAGGCGGTATTTTCGATCTGATATTTCTCCAATTGCTCGGCGCCGCTTATTCTTGTTGATTCCGGCATAGTTGGAGCGGTGTAATATCTGGCCGGCCCGTCGCCATAGGATATGGCGGAATCAATCCAGCCCGCCGTGCCGGTTTCGTGCATGATCATGGACAGAAAACCTTCCTTGACCTCCTTCATGGCCTGCTTTGCGGTCTCGCGGAATTCTTCCGGCAGAGCCATAGACAGCTTCATCTTGCCGCGCACCGCAATCGCCTTGACCTTCTTTGAGCCCATTACGCAGCCCAGTCCCGCCCGGCCGAGACAGTGGCCGTGCTCGGACATGATATTGCCATATAGTACCAAGTTCTCCGAGGCAGGGCCGATACAGGCTACCTGCACGCGATTATCGCCTTGTTCCTTCTTGATTTCTTCCTGAGTCTTGTAGGTATCCTTCCCCCAGAGATGGCCCGCATCCTTAATTTCGGCCACGCCGTCCTTGATGTAAAGATAAACCGGCCGGGCGGACTGGCCCTGGAGGATAATGCCGTCGTAACCGGCATTCTTGAGCTCAGCGCCGAACCATGCGCCAGCGTTGGCATCGCCATAAAATCCGGTATACGGAGATTTGGCGGCGGCGCCCCAGCGGCTGACGCTGGGGCCGCTCGTACCATTGAGGAGACCCGGCATCAGGATAAGCGGATTATCCGGTCCCAGAGGATCGGTTTGCTCATTGACCAGATCATAGAGATAGCGCGCGGCCAGTCCGGTGCTGCCCAGAAAATCGCGCGCATACCTTTCATTGAGTGGCTCATCTCTGAGCGTTCCGTGGGTAAGATCGGCAATCAGTACCCTGTTGTGGTATCCGTTCATGGTCTCCTCCTTCTATTTATTTGTAGTATCTTTAGAAATCAATGCTCTTGCCTTCGTAGGCATACTTGAATATCCTGCCCAGATCTTCCTCGCCGGGAATGCGGGTTACGGTCATGGTCATAACCTCATTTAACGCCCTTTCGATCAGCCTCGGTATCTCCTTTTCATATTCAGCTTGACCGACGCCGCAATCCTTGACCGAGAGAGGCTGGCCCAGTTCCCCGGCCAGGGCGCGGATTCTGGCTACCAGAGCCAGGGCGCATTCCTTGTCGGAGCCAGATGATGCGACACGGCAGTAGCGGGCTATTTCGGCATATTTGGCTGTTGTCTCGGCGGATTCGTTAATCAGGTACTCCATGGTGTAGGGCAGGAAAAGACCGACGGCGCGTCCGTGCGGAACATGGAAAATCGCCCCGAGGGCATGTCCGGTGCTATGCGCCAATCCGGCCATGGAATTGCCGAAGGACATACCGCCCATTGTCGCAGCATTCATCATTTCCTTGCGGGCTTCGAGGTCGCCGCCGTCTTTATAAGCGCGGGCCAGATATTCCAGCGTCAGCCGCGTGGCGATCAATCCCGGTCCGAGGGTCATGCTGGTGCCCCAGACAGAGGTGTATCCTTCGATCGCATGGCAGATAACATCCATTCCGGTGTCCGCCGTAATTTGCGGCGGCATGCCCATAACCATGACCGGATCGAGGATGGCGACATCCGGCATGCATTCGGTGGAGCCCAGACCCAGTTTGCGGTTATCCTTTGTGTCGGTGAGCACTATAGCCCAGGTGGCTTCCGAACCGGTTCCGCTGGTGGTGGGAATCGCCATCAACCTGGCCTTGGTCCGGAAATTGAACTCTTCAAGGACCGATAAGGATTCCGGTTCCAGTTCCGGCCGCGCTAGAAGCAGAATAATCGCTTTTGCGGCATCCATGCAGGAACCGCCGCCGATGCCGATGACCCAGTCCGGCTGATATTTGCCCACTGCAACGCCGCCCTTCTTGATCGTGGTAAGCGACGGCTCCGGTTCTACATCATCAAATATTTCCCACTGAATTTTTGCTTCATCGAGTTTATCGGTAACAGGTTTGATCAGACCGAGTTTTAGAATGTTCTTGTCGGTGACAATAAACGCTTTCTTCCCTTTAACCTGCGCTAGATAATCGAGAGAATTATCCCCGTAGACAATCAAAGGACAGGAAAAATTCCACATATATTGGCCTCCTTCTATTATTATGATTCGCTGGCCAGACTATCAGTCCAGCCATTCAGTCGGAACTAGCATCGTGCAGTTTGTAAGCTCATTGGCGGCCTTGGTATAGCGCATGATTTTGGCCATGTCGCCCGTCAGTTTGGATTGTCTAGTGATCAGTGCCTTTGTAGAATCAAGCTTCTTGGTGGCAATTTGCTTCCAAATATTATAGGGAGCTGCAAGGGTGAATGCAGGTTTGTATTTGTTGGGGTCGGTAACAATTTCACAAGCCCGGCATTTGCCGTGATAAAGATCGACATACATGAAACCTTTCTCCTTAACCGGTCCGCCCGGCTCTGTGATAAAATAAAAATCGCCCTCCCAAGTCTTGGCGGCCTCTTCATATGCCTTGCTTTTGTTGATTTCCTCCTTGTACAGATCACACCATTCTTGAGACAAATACTTAGCCATGATAAAAGCCTCCTTTTTAGCTAACTCGGCACCTTAAGCGCCGACCTTCCTGTGCTCATTTAAAAGAGTACCTCCAGTCTACATCATTCAATAATTCTATTCAATGGCGCGCATCGGCTCATGCAAAATGGAGGTGAAGGATGACAGAATACTGCTGATCCTTTGGATGAGAACAGAGCAGCGGGAATGGAGCTCACGATGCAGGAATGCAAGAAGCTCACGATGGTCAAGGCACAGGTATATCTGAAGGCAGGGAAGACAAGGAAGTCGGAGGTGTTGGACGATTTCTGTGAGGGGGCGGGATACTGCAGGAGACATGCCGCTCTTCGTGGAGAACCTCACAGCCCATGGACATCTCCATGTGGAGGACGAGACTCAGCGGCTTCTCCTGCAGATGAGTCCTGCCACGACCCTCCGGCTCCTGGCAGGGGAGAGGCAGACGTATCATCTGCACGGACTCTGCCACACCCGGAGCACTCCTCTGGGTAGCAGGATTTCCGTTCAGACGTGCATTGACCCTCCGCTGGGCATCCCTGGCGTCCTGGCCGTGGACCTGGTGGGTCGAGGCGGAGGGCAGGCCGTGGGAGACTTCGGCTGGACGCTTACTGTCACCGACTGTACCAGGCCCTGCACCTCATGGTGAACTGGTTCCTTCCCAGCCAGAAGCTCCTGCACAACGTCAAGACCGGGAGTCACATCACCAAGGTGTATGACAACGCATAGACACCATGCGCACGGATGCTAGCACGGAAGGATGTTGCAGAACAGACGAAGAAACGCCTCTTGGCCATACGTGCAGAGCTGGACATGACGAGGCTGCACCATGAGATCCTCCTCTGCCAGGAACACCTGGATGCAATTGCCAAAAGGAGACAATCTTTGGTCATCAACAAACGTGGCAGCTACGCCTCCGTTTCTGGTGAGTTGACGACCTGATGGTTCACATCCATTCTTACGTGAGTTGACATGATACGCAGCTCAATTAAACCAGCAAGGCCAGTTCGACATCTAAAACGCCACATTCCTATTTCTTTGCCGGCTCTTTGGTATCCTGTCCAAATATATAATTTACAAAATTGGGCATTACTGCTTTCCAATTTTTCTTGCTAGATCTGCCAAGCCTGGCTGAACAAGCTTTCCTTCTTCCATGATCAATTCATCATCAAGCCAAACCGAGGAATTCAAGCAAATTCCGTCCATATGAGATATTGCACAACCTGCTTTGCCTTTCCAAAACGGATTTTGATACCCAAATCCCCACTCAGTTGCCCCCCAGACTCTTTCGTCTTCAGTGCATAGTCCTGATAATTTTGCTTGTGGATTAAATCCATAACAAACATGAGCTACATTATACATACCCGGATCGGACAACCGTTCGAGCCAATCTGATATAATTTTAGCCTCTCTGCCGCCATCAATCTTAATAACCTTGCCCGATTTAATTAGAAATTTAATAGGTTCTCTTAATATTCCTATCTCAGCTTCCCCCCCTCCTGATATAGAACCATCAAATACTATTGTTCCATTGATGCTCTCCTCAATGGGGGCCCAATCAATTTGGCCTAAAAGGAAATGGGCTCCTGGCTCTAAAGCCCAACCCTCATTTCCTACAGGTCTTTCGGGGTCGTTTTCAAATATAATATCAGTGCCAGCAGGAGTTGTAATTCGCATTGTTCTGGCATCCTTAGTCATCTTTACTACCAAATCCTGGAATTGCTTTTGCAACGACAGGTCAATGCATCCAATCAACCTTACAAACTGGTCCGCATTTAGCCCGCCAAGAAATAAATATCGGACTCTTTTAGCTTCCTTTATGGCTTCCTCCCAGGGAGTTGAATAGAGAAGCCACTGGTGATTGTATTCGATCCAAACATCTGTGTTAGGTATAGCACTCTTCAGTCCGTCGGGTAAATAAGGATCAGCAATTTTTCCATAGCCGTTTGGAGTACTATGCCAAGCTAAAAGAACCTTGGCTCCTGCAACTGCTGCGGCCTTAGCAGTTTCCTCGGCAACTTTCCAATAGCCACGCGAGTCCAAGGTTATTAACACACTCTCCCCAGGCCTTACCCCAACTAAGTCGTCAACAACCTTATGCGCTGCAATAGCGATCTCTAACTCTAAAGATTCGGGCATTTCTAATATCTCCTCTCAGTCTAACTTTCATTATACAAGAAACACTTTACAACGTGGCCAGATGTGACCTCCACACTTGGAGGGTCGTCTCTCGAACACCTTTCCAATTTAAAGGGACATCGTGGATTGAAACCACATCCAGGTGGAACGTCTACTGGATTTGGAATTTCTCCCGTTGATGTTATTTGCTTTGGTTTCAATTTTCTTTCTTCATCAGATATAACTGGGATTGACGAAAGTAACATCTGAGTGTACGGATGCAGCGGTTTGGTAAAAAAATCCATCGTAGATGCACTTTCATAAATTTTACCCAAGTACATTATTTCTACTCTTGTAGCCATGTTCCGCACTAAGCCAAGATTGTGAGTGATAAATAAATACGAGAGGTTAAGATCTGCTTGCAGTTTTACCAGCATACTGATTATTTTTGCTTGCACTGATTCGTCCAGGGCAGATGTCGGCTCGTCTAAGATAATTAAAGAAGGACTTACGGCCACGGCCCTTGCTATTGCAACCAATTGACGCTCGCCCCCACCTACCGTCCTTGGATACTTAGACATGTAGTTCGCAGGAAGTTCCACAGTTGCCAAGAGCTCCTCAATTTTTTCTTTTACTTTGCCTTTTCCTACCATATTATGTACTCTTAGTGGTACCTCTAAGCTTTGCCCAATGGTCCTTCTGGGATTCAAGGAAGTTCCTGGATCTTGAAAAACAGTCTGAATTTCCTTTTTGAGAGACAAAGGTCTTTTAGTAATGTCTGTCATAGAAATTTCCATGTTCCTGAACCAGATTTTCCCCCCAGTTGCCCTATACAACCCCATAATGGTGCCCGCAACCGTACTTTTCCCTGATCCTGATTCACCCACCAAAGCTAAAGTTTCCTGCTGATTTAAGTAAAAACTCACCCCATCTACGGCTTTTAGATCTACGATTTTTCGTCTATGAGAAATTGATCCCATATTAACTGGAAAGTACTTCTTTAAGTTGTCCACTTTCAATAGCTCTTCCATTGTCTATGACCCCTGCTTTTCGCTGAATAGAAAGCATGCAACTTTATGTCCCGGCTCAGTCTCTACTAACGGCGGTGCCTCTGTTCTGCAAACCGGCAACGCTTTTGGGCACCTTGGACTAAATCTACAACCACGAGGGGCAGCCAGATAATCGACCATTTGTCCTGGAATGCCCGACCCAAATCCTCCCCCGGACAACCTTGGAATGCAAGACAATAGGGCGCGGCTATAAGGGTGATACGGGTTTTCGAACAAGTCTCGAGTATTGGCTTGCTCTACAACAGTACCTCCGTACGTCATGTAAACGCGATCAGTCATCTCACTGACAACATCTAACGAATGACTAATTAATATCAAGGACGTGTGTTTTTCATCAATTAGTCTCTTAATTAACCTTAGAATTTGATCTTGAATCGTTACATCCAAGTTTGTCGTTGGCTCATCAGCAATTACCAAGGACCTAGGCGTGGCAAGAGCCATTGCAATAAAAACCCTTTGTCTCATTCCCCCACTTAGTTGAAATGGATAACTTGCCAAAATCCTCTCTGGAGCTGGCAGAGATGCCAATCTCAGCGCATTAATCGCCATCTCTCGTATTTGTGATGGCTTAACTCTCGAGCCTTCAGCAGTGTAAGAATATCCAATGACATCACTCATTATAGACCCAATTGTCGACACTGGATTCAATGCTGCAGTGGGATCCTGAAAAATCATTGAAATTTGCTGCCTTCGCAGAAGTGATACCTCAGGCTTCGACATTGTTAAGACATCTTTGTCCTCAAAAAGAACCTTGCCATCAAAAATCTTGGCCGCCTTGGGTAGTATCCTCAGTATCGATCTAGCAATTGTAGTCTTGCCGCTGCCGGTCTCACCAACTATCCCTACTCGTTCGCCTTTATATATTTCTATGTTTACTCCGTTTAAGACTCTTAATAGCCCCTTATAAACCCTATATCCAACCTTTAAATCTTTGATATTCAGAAGTAATTCTGACACCTATAATACCTCAGTAGAGAGCATACTTTTTACCCCATCGCCTAGAAGATTAAATGCCAAAATCATAAAACATATCGCCAAAGCAGGAAATAAAGAAATCCACCATTGAGCCGGCAAGTATTGTGCCCCATCGGATACCATTGTTCCTAACGCAGCTGTTGGTGGTTGCTCCCCAAGTCCTACAAAACTTAACGTAGCCCCCACCAGAATTACCCAGCCGATTTCTAGGGCCATTTTAGTGAAAATTGGAGCAAGGCAATTGGGCAAAATTTCTTTGAAAATAATGTGCGCTTTGTGTGCTCCTATCGTTTGTGCCGCCTTTACAAAAGTTTCATTTCGTACAGAAGAAGCCATACTATAGGTCAATCTTGCATAGAAAGGCCACCATGCAAAAGCGACTGCCATCATGGAGTTAAATAGACTAGGCCGTCCAAACGAAGCGACTGCTAAAGCCAAAAGTAATGCCGGCAGCGTGACAAAAATATCAGTAATGCGCATAACAACAGTATCAATCCATGTTCCATAGTAATAGCCAGCGAATAAGCCCACCAGAACTCCAAAGGGAACGATTGCCGCAATTACTCCTAGGCCCATTATAAGTGCTCCCCTAAAAGCAAACATTACACGACTCAGAATATCCCTTCCAACAACGTCAGTGCCGAAAAAATGAGCTCGAGAAGGAGGCTTGCTGGCATTGCTAAAATCAATAAAAGCCCCTGCGGCCTTAGGATAGGGGGCTAAAAGGGGTGCAAAAATAGCAACAATTATAACCATCGCAACCATAAAAAAACCAATGATTGAGACTTTATTGCGAGAAAATTTATAAATAGAATTCTTTATCGAATCCAAGAAAATTTCCATATCCTAACTCATCCTCTCTGCTGTAATCTCGTGCGAGGGTCTAAATATGCAACAATTAGATCGGCTAAAATAATTATAAGTACAAACAGGACCCCCACGAGCAGTAATATACCGGCAATAGAATTTAAGTCTTTGTTAAGAATTGCTTGCATCCCAAATCTCGACAATCCAGGAAAATTAAACACAGATTCCACTACGAAAGCAGAAGCAAATAATGAACCCGCATCTAATGACATAACAGAAATAGCAGGAATGAAAGCTAGCCTGGCTAAGTATTTAGTCAAGATTCGATTCTCAGGGACACCATAAGCTCTCATTGCATAGACATGATCTGCTTCCATATCGTCGCACATGCTACTCCTCAATAGCCGGGCAGCCTGTGACATCGGAGCTAGCGCTAATGCTAACGCCGGCAAAATCAAGTGCTTTAGGCTATCCCAAAGAACACCTAGCTTTCCTGTTAAGAGAGAATCGACCGTAAACATGCCCGTTATATGAGGGGGAGGCGTCACGTTAGGACTAATCCTTCCCTGAATTGGAAGAATAGGTATCCAATAGCCAAGAAGTAAAAGCAGAACAATGCCCCATACAAAAGATGGCGTGGCAATCCCCAAATATGCAACAACCCTTACAATCCCATCGAGCCAGGTATCTGCATATTTTGCAGCAAGTATCCCAAGACCGATACCGCCGGCGAATTGAAGGATAGCCGCCAGTATAACTTCTTCAAGGGTTGCAGGAAAATACGCCTTAATGTCAGTCACAACCGCTCTCCTGGACAGCAGAGACATTCCAAAATCGCCCCTTAGGACACCTTTGACCCATAAAAAGTATTGAGTAGGCAGGGGTTTATCCAAATTCATTTGCTTTCGTAAGTCTTCAACAGCAGACTCGGGAACCCGGGGACCCAAAGCTATTCGGGCTGGGTCCCCAGGCAAAATCCTCGTGATACAAAAAAGAAGAATTGACAAGCCTACCAAGACAATTACCGCTTCACCTAATCTCTTGGCTAACCACGATGGCAAACTCATAACACTATTCCTTCTCCATACTTATGACTTAGGATCCAGACAGCAACTCCGCCCTTTTTTGAGGGTAGACTTTCATGTCATGTGCATATAGGTTATAGCCCATAACCGAAGAGCCAACAGCAGTCTTGCCTGCTTTTATGGCATCCCCTACGGGCCAATCAACGTAAGCGCTCTGATAAGCTCTTTTCTCTGCTTGGTCCATTACCCAGATTGTCGGGCAAAGATCAACGATTTTTGCCTGGATAGCATAATATTTCTTCAATCTTGCTGCCTGGTCTGCTGTTGCTAACGCGTCATTAATCATCTTGTCTATCGCCGAGTTTTGAAGCCACTCACACTGTTCCCAACTTCCAGCTGAAGCAGATGAATATCTTACACTAAGCATAGCGCCAGCCTCTGGATAATCGGGGGCAACAAAAACAATTGAAGCATTGGGGGTTGTTTTGATATTGGTAGCATCCGCTTCCATTGAACCAAAGGGTTTTTTTGTAATCTGTACCTTAATACCTATTTCAGCGGCATTTGCCTGGAAAAGAAGAGCAACCTTTTCTTCTGCCGGGGCCTCGGCGCACCACGATAGAGTAACGGGGTATTGATCGAGTTTATTAGCGTATTTCGATTGGGCAAGCTCCGCTTTAGCTTTCTGTAGATTTGTGTGATAATGAAAAAGATTCGGGTCAAAGCCTAGTAACGTAGCTGGCACAGGTCCTTTACTCTGGACACTTCCTGGATAAATGCTTGAAATTACCGCGTTATAGTCAAACACGTATGCCAGCGCCTTTCTGAAATGAACATCATCCGTGGGCGGCTTTTTAGTATGCAGCATTATGTTCAAATTATGCCCGTTCAAAAAAGTAACGACAGTGGCACCCGTAAGTTTAGCCATAGATTGATAGGTTTCCAAGGGTAGCAATTCATCGGTTATGTCGAGGTCTCGTGTAGCAAATGCTGCATATTCACTTGCTGGCTGACTACTAGCAGACTCCTCGAAGAAGTTAGGTGCATTGGGACTCCAACCCCCCCAATATTTAGCAAATTTTGCGGCTAACAGATCACTTATCACATTATATTTTTGGACTGTATATGGACCAGACCCAGCGTCGTGAGTCAGCAGCCATTTTGTCGCGTAATCACCAAAAGCTCCATAAGTGCCAGGCTTTACTATGTGCGCCATGACTGTCCGTTTGTTTAAAATATACAGTCTTGGAAGGGCGCTAATAAAGGGTCCAAAGCTCTTCTTCAAAGTAATAACGACAGTGTATTTTCCGGTCGCCTTGGCATTTTTAACATATGGTGAGAATAGATAGGCAAAGCCTTGCTTAATGGTAAGTAATCTCTCCATCGAGAATGCTACATCTTCACCCGTAAGTTCATCACCATTGTGGAATTTTACCCCGTGTCGAAGAGTGAACGTGTAAACCAACCCGTTCTTAGATAAACCCCATTTCACGGCAAGGCTGGGTTTTACCGTACCCTGGACAGTTGGAAATACCAGAGAGTCATACAAGTTTAGTAAAGCAATTGAGTCTGAAAAATCATTACCAACGGCAGGATCAATATAAGTTGGCCAGTCTTCCGTGGTGTGAATAGTATAGTCTGTCGGTTGGGCAGTGTAAGCACCTGTTTTGGAAGTACTTGTACTGCTACTCCAGAAGGTTAGTAACAGCGCTGAAATTAAAAAAACTACTAAGACAACTCCAACCCTTCCCAGTCTCTTGGTGTACATTTACTTACCCCCTTGTTATTTTACTACTTCTTCAATAGGCCTATAGTTCCAATCGAAGCCAAAGTGTCTCGGGCCAAGTATCGCCAATCCTTTGCTGGTTCTAAACATCTCTTTGGCTTTCATCCCAATTACGCCAACGCGATCTGTAATCTTTAAATTAGTGTTAGTAATTGGCTCACCCGTATCTAGGTCTACTACTATTATAAGATCGGGGCTAGTCACAAAAGGCTTATCGTCTTTCCAAGAAATATGGTTCTCATTCTTGAACCAAATTTTAAAAGTTTGCCCGGAAAACTCATCAACACCGTTCAGGGTATGAGTTCCCCAATAATATCCATCTTTATCCTCAGTTTCCTTAGCAGACACAATGCCCTTAAACAAAAGCCACCCACCAACTTCGTTTACCAAAGGATCTAGTACTTTTTGTCCGCTTTCTCTGGATTTCCTAATAAATGCGCCAACCTCTAAGCATTTTGATACCGTTCCAGAGATTATGGTTTCTTTAGCTTCTTTCCCACTCATCAAGAAACCACACTGAGCAGCCAGTGAAAATGAGGCTGCACTAATGTATTTACCAATTCTCTCTACTACCAGAGTATTTATTGCATTCTTTATAATGCAAATGTTGCCGAATTCATCAACACTCGAGATAGGGTAAATGGTCTTATCAGCCAGAAAAGGGGTGCCTTGAGAAATTTCTGGGATGGCTCTCCCCGAAAAGTCGCCATCCACAATTGTGATATTCAGACTGGAACCTGCTGCAGCGGCTGCAAGAGTATTTCCACCACCAAGCTCAATAGGAACAACAGCGCTGATCTTTTTCCCGGCATAGTTGGCTAACTCTTTGACAGCCGTGGCCATCATCCCTTTATAGTCATAAATCTTCTTGGACAAGCCGAACATCTCCATCTCTTTCAATTTTTCTTTGGTCAGTGGCGCAATCGACCCCATAAGGAATGGGCAAGCAACCAAATCATCGTCACTAAGCTCCTGGACATCAATTAGAGATATTTTCTTACCTTGTTCTACTTCACTTAGAACTGCTTTTGCCCCCTCAGTTGGCTCTCCACCGCCTCCCGTCCCAAAAAAAGTAGCCCCTCTAGCCAAGTCCTCAACCTGCAATTTATTTGCAATTACTGTACTCATCATAACCTCCAACAAGAATTCTTGATCTCTTTAATCTATTTCTAAATTAAGCGATTCTTTTCTCCTTTGCGAATTCATAGCACCATTTAGGAAAATAGGACTTTTTCAGGAACCGCGTACGCGTTACATACATTTGGGACTCCGCATGTTACATTTGCAATCCTATTCACACCTCCTTAAGGTCAATTTCTTAGATTTGTGTACGCACTCCATACACTTGAGATTTCGGATAACTTGAGATTTCGGATAACTTAAGATTTCGGATATTCTATTAACAATCCTAGAAGGTTCCATAGCAAAGTCAACAGTTCACACGCCAGCGGTTGCGAGCCGCTTGGAATGCACGTTTCAGAATCATCATGGGAACGTCGGGAATTGCTGATATACTCTCCCGGGTTATGAGCCACGTAAGGAGAGTACTGAAGAAAGACCTCGCATCGACTCATCCAAAATGGAGGTGAACTGGCTCCATAAACTCATGAGAAAACGGAGGTGAAGGATGACAGGATACTGCTGGTCTTTCGGACGAGAGAGGAGTAGCGGGAACGGAGCTCACGATGCAGGAACGGGGGAAGCTCACGATGGTCAAGGCACAAGTATATCTGTAGGCAGGGAAGATCAAGAAATCGGTGATGCTGGATGATTTCCGTGAGGAGGCAGGATATTGCAGGAGGCATGCCGCTCTTCGTGGAGAACCAAAAAGGCGCATGGGCATTTTCATGTAGATGATGAGACGCGGCGGCTTCTCCTGCAGATGAGTCTTGCCAGGAGCCGGAGGGTCGTAGCAGGGGAGAGGCGGACGTACACACGAAAGCAGAAGTCGTTGTAGTCGCTGCACTGGCATCCTGTCTCCGCAGGTACCCGGGGCGCGTCCTCTCCCTGCATTCCGACAATGGGAGCGAGTCCGCGCCCGGACATCTTACCCGCTTCTGCATTGCCCGGGGTATTACCTTCCCCCGTTCCCGTCCGTACCAGGGGAACGACAACCCGCATGTGGAAGAGAAGAACAACTCTGTCATCCGCACGTTCGTGGGGTATGACCCGCATGACAGCCAGGGGGAGGAGGGTCTCCTAAACCGACTGTACCAGGCACTGCACCTCCTGGTCAACTGGTTCCTTCTCAGCCAGAAGCTCCTGCGGGGGGACAGGACCGGAAGGCACATCACCAAGGTGTACGACAACGCATAGACACCATATGCACGGATGCTGGCACGGAAGGATGCATCCAAAGAGACAAAGGGGCGTCTCCGGGCCACCCGTGCAGCGCTGGATATGACAACGCTGCTCCATGAGGTTGTTCTCTCCCAGGACCGACTGGATGAGATTGCCAGGAGGAGACAACCTCTGGTCATCAAGAAACGTGGCAGCTACGCGACCATTTCGTACGATGGAGGAGTACTATTCCAGGTAGTATGGGTGAGAGGAATGGGTAGATCGTGCGTACATTGAAGCAATGAGAGGTCCTCATGAGCTTGTACCAGAGATGGATCGCCCTTCCAAAGTTTGTGTAGTATCAGAAGCGGAAGAAGGTTCTTCCAGCTTGGGTTGTGGACGAAATGAAACGCTTATGGAAGGGCAACCCATTGCAAACTCTCCTCATACGGGGAGGTTTCGTATGACCTATTGTATCGGCATTGATGTTTCAAAGCAATCGTTGGAGCTATGGGATGGAACACAGGAGGGTGAGGTTCCCAATGAGAAGAGTTTGAAGACCCTGAAGAAGCTCCTCAAGAAGAGGTATGGTACCAACTGGAACAAGGGAGGGTTCATCTATGAACCCACAGGGCCCTATTCCAACTATCTGCGTGCATTTGCTGCAGAGCATGAGGTCCAGGTTTATGAAGTGAATCCAAAGAAGAGTGCGAACTTCGCAAAAGTACTGGGGAACAGGTCGAAAACAGATGCCATTGATGCGAAGATGCTCTACAGTTTCCATCTCCTCCTAAAAGAAAGTGAGTTCTCTATCCCTGAGATGGACGAGATAGCGGAACGGCTGGGAGCATACCTCGGGAGTTATGAGATCATCCAGAAGACAAGAACCATGCTTGCCAACCACGTGCATGCTCTGGAGGAGAAAAGTGGTGTGACGAGGAAGCTGAAAGACTCACTCGAGAAGGAGCTGGGGCGTCTTGGTACGATGGAGGAACAGCTCGAGAAAGAGATGGAAGCGTATGCAGAGGATCATGAGGAGACACGAGAAGACCTCAACAATCTTCTTTCTATGAACGGGATCGGTGTCGTCTCTGCCATGAATCTCCTGTATCTCTTCCGGAAGTATCCTGGCGCGAATCGAAATGAGATCACAGCACTTGCGGGACTGGACCCAGTACGAAGACAATCAGGGTCTTCGTTGAATGGAGGAAGGAAGATCAGCAGGGCAGGAGATCCAATGCTCAGAAAGGTCCTGTACCTCGCTTGTATGAACAGTATCCAACACAATGAGTGCATACGAACGTTCTACAAGCATCTCGTGAGCGATAACCACAAGAAGCCCAAAGTCGCCTTGGTCGCTTGCATGAGAAAACTCCTTCTTATCACCCAACACCTCTACGTAACAAAATCACCCTACCGGACCCTTGAACATGATGCCAATCTATGTTTGTCCTCTTGACACGGATCGTAGTATCTTTACGTGAGTTGACACGATGGCAGCGAAATTTTTTTCACTCGTCTGCCACTAGTCCATGATTTCCAGTTCTCCTCTCGAAATAAGAGTTCATTTTCCGAAAGGCAAAAATAGTGCCATATCTCATGTAATACCAGCCAATTTGTCCGGCCAATATATAGGGCCTAGAGGTCCTAAAAAAGGTCTGAGAGTTTCCAAGCTTCGATCTCTTCGTGAGGAGGAGATAAGTACTCATTCTTCTTGTTAAAATACCATCCATGCTTATTTCTCAAATTCACAAGGAATTCAGCGTAATTTAAGGCAGCCAAACCAACATCTATAACCGGTACTCCTAAAATACCCTGTAACTCTTGATAGAACCCAAATTGGTGAGTACAGCCAAGGATGATAACTTCCGCTCCATCCTGTTCAATCGCTTTTTGCGCAGCCTGAACTATCCTCCTTTTAGTCTCTTCAGGGTCCACCTGAAGGTCCAGCACCCCCATGCCAATGGCCTGAAAGGATGCTAAGTGATCCTGGAATCCATACTTAATGACGTTTTCTCTCATAAGAGGTATCCATTTAGTCCGTCCCACAATTATGGAAAAACGTTGCCCAAGTGTTGACGCGATATGCATCGAAGCTTCCGCCGGAGCAGTGACCACCAATTTTTCTGCAATTTCTCGGGCTTCCCTTAGGCCAGGATCGTAAAAGCACCCAATGATTGCGCCATCGAAGCCCTCTTTTTCCGCACCCTTTATGATGTTTAGAAGTCTAGGAACAACCAGCGCCCCATAGGAATAGTATTCCAAGTGCCTTGGACCCTCTGGCAAAGAGGTTACTACCACTTCGGTTTCAGGGCACTTGTATTGAGACAGATACCTTGTCCATTCACCGACCATTTCACTGACTACTGGTTCAATGTATAGTAGTTTTGTCATTCATTCTCCTTAAACATGGTCTGTTCATTAAGACGTGTTCTTCTTCTCTTCTACAAAGTCTCATTATTCCTAGTAAACACATGGTTGCTTTTCTCTTGTTCAAACTCCTTTGCTATCAGTTTCTTCCGGCCTAGAAAAAAGGTGGCATCGCACTATATGCCCTGGGGAAACCTCAATCATCTCGGGATCCACTTCCGAGCAAATGGGCATCCCGTAGGGGCATCTTGGATGAAAACTGCATCCTGAGGGTGGGTTGACAGGACTTCCAATCTCACCGATAGAAACGACTTTCTTTGGCTTTAACTCTTCCTCTTCCTCCGTAATCACAGGTACCGAGGAAATTAGCATCTGGGTATAGGGATGAAGAGGCTTTTCGAAAAAGGCAGCAGTATCAGCTACCTCACAAATCTTTCCCAAATACATAATTGCAATCCTGCTGGCGACGTTTCTCATCAAACTCAAGTCATGGGTGATAAATAAATAGGTTAAGTTTGACTCTTTTTGAAGATTCATTAACTTATTGATAACTTTTGCTTGAATAGATACATCCANNGGCTCATCGAGGACAATCAAGGACGGGTTGGATGCCAGAGCTCTGGCGATGGCCACCATCTGCTTTTCCCCGCCACCAATTGAGGGGGGAAATTTGTAAAGATACTCTGAAGGGAGTTCTACCTTTTCCAGAAGCTCAATCATTTTTTCTTTGAATTGTCTATTGGGAATCCTAGTATGAAGCCTGAAGGGCAAACTCAGAATTTGTTCAATAGTTTGCTCGGGATTCAAAGAGGAACTAGGATCCTGAAAAACAATCTGGATTTCTTTCTTTAGAGATAATGGCCTCTTCGCGGCTTCCATACCGATGTTTTGATCCTTAAATAAGATCTGGCCGGAGGTAGGGCGATACATGCCTACAACGGTGTAGGCAATAGTGCTTTTGCCAGATCCGGATTCTCCCACCAATCCCAAGGTCTCACCATACTTGATGCTGAAGTTCACTCCATCTACGGCTCGGACGAATATTGGACCTTTCTTGTCCTTGCCAATGCGGAAGTACTTCTTCAAATTTACAGCTTCTAGAATTTCACTATTTTCTGGTTGAGTCATTATGTTCACCTCTGAGCCAAATAACATGCCACTAAATGGCCCTTCTCAACTTCAAACAATTGTGGGGGGTTTTCCGCACAAGAACAAGTAGCATGCTGACATCTGGGCTGAAATCGACATCCCTGTGGTGGATTCAAGTAATCTGGAATTCTCCCAGGAATGCCCTTGGCTATACCTCCCCCAGATAATTTGGGCACAGAAGCAAGTAAACCTTTAGTATACGGATGCACAGGGTTTCTAAAGAGGTCTTTAGTGAGAGCAGTTTCCACAATCGTCCCTGCATACATTACATATATTCTATCGGTCATTTCCCGAGCTACTCCCAAGGAGTGTGTAATCAAAATTATGGAGGTTCCCTTCTTTTCGACTATCTCTTTCAAAAGACGCAAAATTTGGTCCTGAATAGTAACATCGAGCGATGTCCCCGGTTCGTCAGCAATGAGCAGATTCCTGTTAGAGGAAATGGCCATGGCGATACAGACCCTCTGCCTCATGCCTCCACTTAATTGAAAGGGGTAATTTACCAGCATCCTTTCGGGATCTGGGAGGGACACTTCCTTTAAAGCTTTGACTGAGAGTATCTTGATTTTCTCTTTATGTACTTTCTTTTCTTCCAAAGCAATGGAGTACTTGATGACATCGCCAATTTGAGTTCCTACTGTAAACACCGGGTTCAGGGCAGCTGTAGGGTCTTGAAAAATCATGGCGATTTCCCTAGAGCGAAGCCTTTGAATTTCACTGGAGTTCATCTTCAAGATATCTTTCCCTTTATAATAGATCTCTCCCTTTGGGATGAGGAAGTCCCCTGGCGGAAGAATTTGCAGGATCGACTTCATGGTAGTAGTTTTCCCGCAACCAGCCTCCCCCACAAGACCAACGCGCTCTCCTTCTCGAAGTATCAGGTTAACACCATTAAGAACCTTTAAATAACCACCGTAAACTCGATACCAAATATGAAGGTCCTTTATGTCCAGGAGAACATTTTCTTTGGCTTCCATTCTTATCCTCTGCTTGTTTCCAACATGTCCCTTATGCCATCACCCATTAAATTGAAACCCAGAAGGATGAGTACGATGGCTAAAGCAGGGAAAATAGTCATCCACCATAAGGAAGGCATATACCTGGCGCCATCCGAAACCATCTGGCCCAACGCAGGGGTAGGTGGTTGTTGTCCAAGCCCTACGAAACTTAGCGAAGCCCCTATTAGAATTACCCACCCCACATCCAGTGCCATCTTCGTAAAAATAGGGGATAAACAGTTGGGAAGGATTTCTCTGAAGACAATGTGGAACTTGCTCGCTCCAGTTAACTCAGCTGCAATGACAAAGTAGTCATTCTTCATGGAGGAAGCTGTCCCGTATAAAAGCCTCGTGTACCAGGGCCACCACATAACGGTGACTGCAATCATAGTGTTCATCAGATTGGGCTTTAACACCGCTGCAACGGCAAGAGCGAGGATTAGGGGGGGCACGGCGAGAAAGATGTCGGTGACGCGCATGATTATAGTGTCAATCCATCCGCCCTGGAAATAGCCTGCGATTAGTCCCAGAAGAACGCCCAAAGGCACAGCTAAAGCTAAAACTACAATTGCCATAATTAGAGCATCGCGAAACGCAAAGATGATCCTTGAGAGGATATCCCTTCCCATGTCATCCGTTCCACAAAGATGTTGTAATGACGGTGGTTGTTCGGCGTTATCGAAATCAACAAAAGGTCCTGCCTCCTTAGGATAAGGGGCTATCCAGGGTGCAAAAACTGCTGAGACAATTATTACCAAGACAATTACTAACCCTATTATGGATAAGCGATTCCGGGAAAACTTATACCAATTCCTTCCCAGATTTGTCCAGAATAACGACTTAGGTCTTGCTAAACTAACAGCTATTGAACTATTGGACTGACCTCCGCTCAAGTCTCTCATTTTACACATCTCGAGCGGCGCCTAGTCTAATTCTGGGGTCTAGGAGCGCTACAATGACATCAACGATAATGTTTACGACCAAGAAAACGACTCCAAATACGATGATAACCGCAGAAATCGCGTCTAAATCTTTGTGCAACATCGCATTGATACCGTAACGTGAAATCCCGGGCCAGTTAAAAATCAGTTCCACAAGAAACGCATTAGATAATAGAGATGCGAAATCCAAACCCATAATCGATACAGTAGAAATCAGAGAGGGTTTAAGGAGGTATTTGAACATGACAATCTTTTCAGGTATTCCATAACCTCGTTCTGCGGCAAGAAAGTCCTTGTGCATATTATCAACCATAGAAGAGCGGGTAATCCGTGCTTCTTGGAAAAGCCCTCCTAAAGACAAAGCAACTCCTGGTAGGATCAAGTGTTTGAATGCATCCCAGAAGGCTGGAAAGTTGCCCTCAATTAAACTGTCAAGTGTCAATAGACCTGTGATAGTCCGAGGCGGGGTTATTCCGGAACTTAGCCTTCCTAAGACTGGCAGTATCGGCCAGTAGTATCCAAACAGCAGCATGAAAATAATCGCTACTACAAATGCTGGAATCGCTATTCCAAAATAGCTTAACATTCTTATTAAGCTATCAATCCAGGTGTTCTTATATTGAGCTGCAAGGACTCCGAGCAAGATGGCAAAAATAACCATCAATATGCCTGCAAAAATAGCCAGCTCCATTGTTGCTGGAAAAAATTCTTTAATATCTTCCGCCACTGGTCTCTTGGAAACCAAGGATTGACCGAAATCTCCCCGAACAACCCCCTTGATCCAGTAAAAATATTCCACCGGTAAAGGCTTATCCAAATGCATTTCCTTCCTCAGCGCTTGAACCACGTCTTCAGGGGCTCTCGGCCCCAGTGCCATGCGGGCCGGGTCACCCGGGACAACTCGAGCTATTATAAAGATTACTATTGAAAGGCCAATAATTACAAAAATTGAAAGCAAAAAACGCTTGAGAAGAAAACTGCCAAGTTTCACTTGTTTTACCTCCATCGACAAGGGGCTCCTGATTACGCGGAGCCCCATTGTTTCAGTCTACTTACCTGTTCTATACAACCCTGAAAGCAGAATAACTACGCCGTGAACGGTGTATATGGCTGTTTTGCCTTCTCGGGAAAGACCTTGAAATCCCGATAATAGAAGTTGTAGCCCATAACGGGGTTAACCGGTTTTCCTTGCTTAACAGCCTCTGCTGCAGGGAAGACGACATAATCGCTTCGATAGTCTTGCTTTATTGCCTGCTCCAAAATCCATAATGTAGGGCAGAGTGCGAAGATTTTCTCCTGAATGGTATAGTATTTTTGGAATCGCTTTTTTTGATCAACGGTGGCAAGCGCAGCCTTGATCAATATGTCAATCTGAGGATTCTGTAGCCATTCTCCCTGCTCCCAGGTTCCGGTAGAGCTGGACTCATAACGAGATTCCAACATCGATCCCGCTTCGGCATAGTGAGCAGCGACGAAGATGACAGATCCATTGGGAGTGCTTGCGGGTTTAGCCAACAAATCAATCAAGGAAAGCCAAGGTACTTTGGTAATGTTTACCTTTATTCCTATCTTGGCGGCATTAGCCTGAACCATCAGAGCAATTTTTTCCTCAGCCGGAACTTCCGACACCCAATCGAGTTCAAATGGGTACTTGGCCAATTTTCCATAATACTTTGATTGCTTCAACTCCGCTTGTGCCTTCGCCAGATCCAGAGTGTATGGCTTCAAATTGGGGTCGTATCCAGGGAGGCTGCGAGGACAAGCAGTGGAAGGGCGAGTACCAGGGAAAAGCTTGGCAATAATTTGCTGGTAATCAACGCAGTAAGCAAGAGCTTTCCGGAAGTGGATATCGTCTGTCGGGGCTTTCTTGGTGTTAAGCATGATGTTCAGAACTGAGCCCTCGAAGAAAGAGCACAGCTTGGTATTAGGAAGCTTGGCCATGGCAGCGAGGTTTTCCTCCGTCTGCCACTGGTCCGTGATTTCTAATGCCCCTCTGGATATGAGCGTCCTCACGGTTACCGCCTCAGTGGTCCCGATTTCTTCAGCATACTGGGGAGCGTCCTTGTTAGCCCATCCGGCCCAGTAACCGTTGAATTTCTCCATCAAGAGAGATTCTGCCGTTTTCATTGTCTTGACTTTGTAAGGTCCGGAGCCAGCATCATGGGTGACCAACCATCCCTTACCGTAATCCTTAAACGCCCCATAGGTACCAGTTCGAAGATGTGCCATTACCTGTTTTTTATCAAGAATGTAAAGCCTTACCAGGGCTCCCAGAAAAGGCCCAAAGGGCTGTTTCAGCGTAAATTGAACTTTGTATGTGCCAAGGGCTTTGGCTGCTTTGACGGAACTGGTAAAGAGGTACCCATATCCCTCTCCGATAGTCATGAGTCTCTGAAGAGAGAAAACCACATCCGCTGCTGTCAGCGTGTCTCCATTGTGGAACTTGACTCCGGGTACCAATGTAAAGGTGTAGGTCAATGCATTCGCCGAGATTACCCAGCTCTTTGCCAGCCAAGGTTTTACGCTGCCATCCGGATTTGGAAAGACCAGCGAATCGTACATATTACAAATAGAAATGGAACTTGCATAGTCTGATCCAACTGCTGGATCGATATAGGCAGGCCACGAATCGGTATGGCGAATGACCTTAATGTTTGTCGCGGCAAGAGTCTGTTGTTGGAATCCGACAAGATTCAACACCAGGCTCGCTATCAAAATGAAGAACAATCCATTTTTTAAAAACCTAACAAACTCACTTCTCTTCATAACCTTCCTCCTTAATCTTCATAACCTTCCTCAATGAATTATTTGATTTCTTACTTTTCCCCTATCAATTAAGAGATCCCGCATTATCCCTTCTTTCCGCACCTCCTTTCGGTGTTAGAGAATACTGGGTTCAATTCTGGTTCTCAATCAATGACACGGTGTAGAGAACAAGATCATTTAAAAATGCGCTGAATTGAGAATCATCCTCCATGACCTTGTACTTGCCTTGCTCAATTTTTTCTCGGATTTTTTCCAGGGATGGCGACGAAATATTGTTCTCAGAAAGAATAGTAATTAGACGGCTTGCTGCATCAATAAGTCTGAAGGGGCCATAGCTTTTCGTTTCGTTAACCAAATTGCAAGCGCTGGTAAGCATATAGCCAACTAATCCGAAAATTTGTTCTTTAAAGGTCTCATTCATCTGCATAGGAATTGAACCAGATTACATTGGGGTTTCGCCTGGGAGCAGGGGGATTTTCCCCGGGGAAACCTACCGAGATTAGAAGCTGCGGGTAAATATGTACAGGCAAACCAGTAATTTTTTGAACGGCCTCGGGATGAAAAGAAGCAATTGGGCAGGTTCCCAAGCCAACCGCATAAGCGGCGAGCATAATGTTTTGAGCCGCCATGGCAGTATCCATTAAAGACAGGATTTTGACCCCCAATTCCCCTCCTTTTTTCAAAGCATAAGCTAAATCCTGGCAGATAACAATGACCGAGTTGGGAGTCCCTAAGAGGCCTGGGGAAACCAGCTTGAGCTTATTTAGAATCTTGGGGTCAGTGATAACGAGGAATCGCCAGGATTGGGCATTCCCCCCTGATGGGGACCAGATCCCCGCCTCCAGGACAAGGTTCTTAAGCACCTTGTCCTCTACCGGATCATCAGTAAACTTCCTTATGCTCCTTCTATTCTTAATCGCCGTCCAAATATCCATTGCTCAAAGTCGTCAAGCAAATTGCTCAAGGATATGTTGAAGAATCTGAACTACCTTCTTCATGTCCTCGACAGACACATTCTCGGAAGTTGTGTGCTCGCTTTTAACTCCGTTTCCGATGGGGATTGTCTCTATTCCTTTCTCGTTATAAATTGCCGACTCCAGGCCACCGGTGATTACCATCACCTTGGGGTCAATCCCAGCGCTCTTCAAAGCTTTCTTTGCGACCTGAACCATTGGGGCATCCTCTGAAATTCTGGTTGCCTTGAATGCTAAATTCAGATTTACATCTGCTTTAGCTCCAATGGAACGAGCCATTACTTCAAAAACTTCTTTATACGTATTACTCAAGGCTATACACTTGTCGTTGTTCAGGCTTCTTACTTCCGCTTTTATGGCGCATTTGTCTGGAACACCATTCCGGATTAGACCACCTTGAATAATGCCGAAGTTTGCAGTGGTTTCAGGGTCGATTCTGCCATCTTTCAGTGTTGCTATGGCCAGACTGGCTGCTTTAATGGCGGATACCCCTTTCTCTGGCTCCATCCCTGCGTGAGCCCCTTTGCCGGTGATCTCGATATCAATGTTCATATAGGATGGACCACCTATCACGATGGCATCTAAGGCATCCATGTCCACCAAGACACCACGTTTTGCCTTCAATAGGGAATAATCAAGGTTCTTAGCTCCTACAAACCCAATTTCTTCCTGGCGAGTAATAACAATTTCCAATGGTGGGTGCCTTCGTGAGCTTGAAACAGCTTCCAGGATCTCCGCTATTCCTGCTTTGCAGTCTGCTCCCAGTACCGTATCCCCGCTGGAATAAACAACACCATCTTTTACTATTGGTTTGACGCCCTTACCGGGTTTCACTGTGTCGGCATGAGCGGCAAGCATAAGTGGCTCCGAGGCCGAAGAATCCTTAGCGGGTATTTTGCAAATCAGGTTTCCGTAACTATCAAACTGGCATTGCCCATTGAGCTCCTGTTGGAGCCTATTTCTAAGAAATTCAATAACTTCCTTCTCTTCCCCGGACTCACTGGAAATGCTCACCAGTTCACACAGAGTTTTTATCAACCTTTCTTCCATAAAAACCTCCAGTTTTACTCTTTATAGGAATTTTATAACCTCACTGGTAAACCGCACTTGGAATCCCATCCGAGTGAATCATCCGGGAAGCTGAGAACATATGCCCCAAATCACTTAACATGCAAATGTGCGATTTCAACCAGTGAGGTCAGGTCGTCATTGAAAGCCTTATTTCCCCAATTTTTCTGCTAACTTTTTAAGCTCTGGGTCTAATAGCTGACCCTTGTCCATAATCTGGACTCCGTCCAGCCATACGGAGGAATTCAAGCAAATGCCATCAGAGTGCGAAGGTCCAGAAATCCCACCAGGAATATCAGGAACGGTAAGTATTGCACCAACATTGCCAATACCCCATTCTGTCCCGCCCCAGACTCTTTCATCCTCTAGGATGTTTCCTGTCAGTCTTGCCCCAGGGTTAAATCCATAGCATACATGGGCCAGCTTGAGCATCTGTGGGTGGTTGAAGCCCTTAAGCCACTTCTCATACTCTGTGGCTTCCTTTCCTCCCTCAATCTTCACGATTTTTCCCTTTTTGATTGTTAAACTGACTGGAGTTTGCAAAAGGCCAACGATAGGGGGAACGAGGGAACCGTCGAAGACGATTTTTCCGTTAATGGACTCGAAAGTTGGAGACCAACCGATCTGTCCGGCCATCATGTGGGACCCTGGAGTGTCAGCATAACCAAGCTCCATAATTTGCTTGCGACCAGGTTCGTTATCGAACTCCACGTCTGTGCCAGCAGGAGTGGTAATGCGCATATGCTTGGCGGCCATGGTCTTTTGGGTAACCAGCTTCATAAATTTCCCTAGATTTGGGTAGTCTACCCTTCCCATGTTGCGGACCATCATCTCCACACTCATTCCTACTAAGCACTCATGGCGGAGCTTTTTGTTCTCTTTCACCGCGATATCGTAAGGCGTAGAGTAGAGCAACCACTCGTTATTGAATTCCACCCAGGCATCAGCCTTCAAAAGTGCAGCAGTGAGAGCTTCTACGGGAAGCATGGGATCGGCTGCTTTTCCTACTCCCATTGGCGATGCTACAGTGACGACCATCGGTTTGGCACCGCACGCAAAAGCGGCGCTGGCGGTAGCCTCAACGACTCTTTCGTCACTTTCCGTGTCCGCAGTAATGACAAATGTTTCTCCTGGTTTCAACTTAAAGAGCTCTTCACAAAGAATTTTAGCTGCTTTCCCTAACTCGTATTCATAATACTGAGCCATTTTAAACCTCCTTAAGATGAATGTCTTGCATTTGTGTACACGTTACATACATTTGAGACTCCAAGTAGTATTTTAGTAGGTAATTTATCGGTGCTTCTTCCAAAGAAGTCTTCTCTTACAACGAAAGTCTGGAAACAATCACAATAAATAGCCTCTACCATACCCTTCAAAATAATGCCCCACTTTCAAAAGAAGTTTGATAAACACGATCGATACCAATTCTACTCTTTTCAACAATGCTCTCTTACATCAAAAGGTTTTTGCAGCAAGTTAACTGATAATCTCTAGAGACACCTCCTTTTTGCAACAAAAAACTGACATTGTTTCATAGAAACCTTGTAAATAAAATCTTAGCATTCCAAAATGTCCCTTAATCGCATAATGGCTTCTTCTAACACCTTATATACAACTAGAAATTTCTGTCAAGTAGTTGCGCGTCGCATCATCTCAATTATCATGAACAGAGAGGAGGTAGCCATGATGCTGACATGTTTGGGTGAGCATTCGGGAAAGGAGCAGCATCATGGCGCTAACGATACAGGAGAAACGGCATGCCGGGAGAGAGGTCGCCCTGCGGTATATCCATGCCCGGCAGAAGGAGAAAGGAGTCATGCGGTAGGAGTTCTGTGCCACCACGGGGTACAGCCCTCCCTATGCAGCGTACCTGCTCCGCACCTATGCGAAGCGGGTGGTCCTGGGGGACGTGACGCTGGTCCCTACGAGACCCTCTCCGTGGCACAGACAGCGGAAGCCTGTGGTTGGTCCTGCCGTAGCAGAGGCGCGCGTCTGGGTGTACCACCTTGCCGGGGAGCTCTGCAGTAAGAGGCTCCAGGTAGCGATGCCGGACCACCTGCGTGCCGCCGTCCTCCACATGGGGTCTGCAAGGTGGACCGTCTGCTGCGAGCAGAGAAGGCAACAGGGAGGGACCGGAAGCATTGTTCCCGGACAAAGCCCGAGAGTCTCCTTGCCCGCATCCCGGTGGTCTCCTTCCGGGAACGCTCGGCTGCCTCTCCCAGGTACGTGGAGGTAGACCTCGTGAGCCATGACGGAGGGAAGGCGGCAGGGGACCACTGCAGCACCCTCACTGTCACCGATCGCTGTTCGGGGTGGACGGAGATCGTCCCGGTCTCCAGCCGTGCGCAGGTCTATGTCTTCGCTGCGCTCACCACGGTCCTGGTTCTGCACTCGGAGGGCGGGAGCGAGTTCATTGGTGACGAACTGAGACGCTCCTGTGATCCACATGGCATCCGCTTCACCCGTTCCCGTCCGTACCAGGGGAACGACAACCCGCATGTGGAAGAGAAGAACAACTCCGTCATCCGCACGTTCGTGGGGTATGACCGGCATGACAGCCAAGCTGAGGAGGGTCTCCTGAACCGACTGTACCAGGCACTGCACCTCATGGTGAACTGGTTCCTTCCCAGTCAGAAGCTCCTCCGGGGGGTCAGGACCGGAAGGCACATCACCAAGGTGTATGACAACGCATAGACACCATGTGCACGGATGCTGGCACGAAAGGATGTTGCAGAAGAGACGAAGGGGCGTCTCCGTGCCATCCGTGCGGAGCTGGACATGACAACGTTCTTCCACGAGATCTTCCTCCCCCGAGGATGTTGTTGTATCCGAGGGGTGTATTGGCCAGGACCGACTGGATGAGATTGCCAGGAGGAGACAGCCTCTGGTCATCAAGAAACGTGTCAGCTACGCGACCATTTCTGGTGAGTTCACGACCTGATGGTTCACCTCCATTCTTACGTGAGTTGACATGGGGCCCTGCGCCCTTGCCAGCGCGGGGCCTTGGGAGCTATGCGATGTCTTTTCTCATGGTGCTGTGTGTCAGGTCCTGCTTACTTCCCCCAATACCAGTACTGGATATTCCAGTTGTTGTAGACGGTGGAGGAGAAGTAGTGGTCGTAGCCCTTGAGGCCCTTGCGGATTTCGTCGGGATAGACGCGCTGCTCAAGATACATGCATGGAAGATCTTCAGCAAAGATGTCCTGGATGTGAGAGCAGGCTTCCTTGAGGGCAGCGGTGGTGGCGGCGTTCTGCGCTGTGTTGAGCCACTTGTCCGTGGCGGCGCTGCTATAGCGGAAGAAGTTCTCGCCCCTATACTGTTGGTTCCGGTCGGGATCTGATCGCTCCGGAAGCCGAGCACTGATCCGAACGCGTCGTAGTTGTCGAACATGATGCCGTGGAGGAAGACGACGAACGTGCCGGTGGTAGCCAAGTCCAGGAGGGCGTTGAAGTCCGTCGGGTCCTGCTCGACCGTGATACCGAGCTTGGCGAGCATGGGCTGGATTCTCTCCGGATGCGTTCGAATATGTCAGCACGATGGAGAATTGCGGTCACAGCAAACCCAATGCGGCATACTGGCACCACGTGGCCACCGTCATGAAGGTCGATCCCGAGTACGTGGTCGCGGTGGCCAACGGTTGTACCCAAGACATGTCAGCACGTCTGGTCGGCATCAAGACCTACCTCGTGACAGACTACGTCATCGGCGACGCAGCGTCATCGGGGGCAGACCACATCTTGGACGTCCTCGCGTATTTTCGGCGAAGCCCGTGAAGCGACGCAACGGCTTCTGGGCGAGCACATCCCCCTGGACTGATGCTCCAAGATACGGAGTATTATGAATTATGACCCTTACTTTTGAAGAGTAATTCCATTTCGGTACAGGTTTCATAATTGGTTGCAACAAGTATATTGTAAAAATTACACGACAATGTTTCTCCTTTTTCAATGTCTCCATTACTTCTCCTCTGAGCCCTTTTCTATGACACTTGACATAGAACTTGGGGACCGAGTCAAGGAGTTTGTATTCCTCAAGCACTGAATAAGCATCGTTAAATGTCGGTGAATCAAAATATGTAGGTCCTGAAGCAATCGCCTCAAGAGGGTCGCCAATTACATCGGATACTATGAGAGGAATAACAGTACCATCTCTATGGAATGATAGCCTGCTCGATTGATTGTATCGAGTATAGGTAGCATTTCATCAGTACTCATTCGCGTAGCTATAAGTGACTGCTGGGCATCCCTGAGTACTGTTTGTGTAATTGCCACTTTTTGCATGCAAGACCACCCCTGTTTCAATAAGACATCACCTTCCTGTAGCAAAGTTAGCTATTTCCTTTGCAAGACAGGACGTTGCGTCAATGACAGGAAGAGAAGGCTCAAAATACTTTAACAGAATTGGAAGCTCTGTACACCCAAGTATCACTGATTCGCACCCAAGGAATTTCATATGCTCAATGATCTCTTCAAAAGTTTGGACATTTTCTTCCATTTTTCCGGCCTTGATAGAATAAACGATTTTCATCACTTCATGTTGTTTTTCTTCTATAGGGGTGATGATTCTGTACCGTTCAACCTCAAATATGTTGTGGTATACCCTTCCAATTATTGTCCCATCGGTTGCAAGAAGTCCAATATTCTTAGAGTTCTCGAAACTGCTCTTTATCTCATTCAGAGTACTTTCAACAATACTTATAAATGGTAACGGGGTGGCATTCCTTATGTCTTCGACAAAGTAATGCGCAGTGTTGCAAGGCATACACAACACATCAACATTCGCTTTCTCAAGGGTTTTCGCTGATTTCAATATATAAGGAAGAGGATTCTCGCCCTTTCCAAGAAGAAAGGCCGTTCTATCTGGTATCTGTGGGAAATCATCAATGATAATATGAATATGATCCTGATCTCTTTTTGCAGGAGTAGCCTTTAGTATCTTGTAAAAGAGGTCCAGCGTTGCCGCTGGGCCCATTCCTCCAATAATGCCTAGAGTCTTTGCTTTCACTTCCATTTATCTAAGTTTAGTTCCCCTTCGGTTTTTGCAACTATTGCAGCCCCAGCAAGATCCCCCCGTTATGTTGATGGATGTTCTACCCACATCAAGGAGTGCATCGATTCCAACGATCCTCGCGTACGCTGCCGCAACTGCTGAACATAGAGAGTTAGGTTCTTTCATATGCTATTTTCCATTACAGATTGTGTAATTAACAGAATTGTTTTTTGAGTACATTAGTAGCTCTTTGAGTTCCAGCTCAAACTCTGGATAGGCATTTTTACCATTCATCAAATCAATAATTTTTTCTCCAGTAAACAGGGTTTCTTCTGTATATTGTAGTCTTTTCCCTGCAAATTCTCCAGCTATTCAAATGTACCTTTAACTATAACCTTCCCTTCTTTAACCATGCATTTACCTCTGGCAAATACATATTCTATGTTCAAATTCTTATCCATGACGACTATATCCGCATCGCTGCCAATCTGTAAAGCACCTTTTTTCGGATAAAACTTCAAGGATTTTGCAGGGTTCTGTGTGATAACCCTCAATGCATCAGGCAGTCTTATACCTTCGTCTTTAACCAGGGCCTTGAATTCCTGGTAGAGGGAATCAAGTCTTGAAACCAGCAGCCCCTGTGTATTTCCCTTATCATCAAAAAGGGGTATGCTGCCGTTTCCGTCGGAGCTCATGGTGATATTTTCTATGGGTACACCTTTTTCAAGACACTGTTTTATGGCTTGGGATGGTTTTACCGAGTTTCTTGCACCAGAATCGGGGCTTACTCCGGATGTCATGTCTATCACTCCACCCATCTTGGCAAATTTAATTCCATCTTCCAAAAGATATGGATTTCGGTTTATGTGGGTAGGTTTAAACTGAGTTATGGGAATTTCCGTTTCCTCCAAGATTTCAAAAATCATCTCCAGCTTCCTCTGCCCATCTCCTACATGAAGCATCAGTACACCAGCCTTGCCACTGAGCATCCCCCCTATCCGGGACTCGGCAGCCAGCTCTTTAATTTCTTCCTTTCCGGGTTGTGCCGAGCGGTGATCTGATATGGCTATTTCACCGGCACCTACTACTTTATCTATGAGGATGATGTCGTTCCTTACACTCCCGGTAATGGTTGGCGGAGGGACCTCATAGGCACCTGTATATATATAAGAAGAGATCCCCTCTGCTTCTAATCCCCGGGCTTTTGCTAGTAAAGACGTCATATGCCTGGTGGTGCCATCGGTGCCAAGGCAACCCACCACGGTAGTAGTCCCGCCCTGGGTAATGCGGCTCAATAACACTTCAGGGGTGCGAGAAGCAAATCCTGCCTCCCCACCTCCACCGATAATGTGAACATGAATGTCTATGAAGCCAGGAACTACATATTTGTCCTTTACATCAATTACCTCAACTTCACCATATGAAGATGCTGAAACAATATTCTCATCGATATTTGCTATAAAGTCTCCGGCAATCAGCAGGTCTTGTTCCCCCATATCATCCGGAGCAAAAACCCTGCCTCCCTGTAAGATTTTGAACATTATCGCACCTCCGACAATATTCTAATCATATTGATTATTTTCCTCTTTGCATATGGCCCTCCTGCCATGCCCATGAATTAGCACTTCAAGTGTATGTAACTCCTACAGAGGTCTCTGAAAGAGCCCCATTTTGTCCCTCGGAATCTACTTCAGAGTCTTATAACTTATTAATATTATTGGACGCCGAAACAAGTTCAGCATGAGATTTTGGATTGTTTCACCACTTTTCAGAGAAACCTGTACAAGAATTCGACGCCGACAAGTTTCTTCTACTAGAGTATCAATCTCTTCTGAGCCTTGGATCCATGACATCCCTCAGACCATCGCCTAAGAGATTAAAACCAAGAACAGAAATAAAGATTGCAACACCTGGAAGTGACGCAATCCACCAAAAGCCACCTGTTATATAGTCGTTGGAGCTTGCAAGCATTGCTCCCCATTCGGCCGTTGGGGGCTGAGCCCCGAGTCCAAGAAACCCAAGGGCAGCCGCATCAATTATCGCACTTCCGATGCTAAGGGTTGCATAAATGACGATAATGGACAAAACATTAGGAAGTACGTGGACTACCATTGTTCTTAGTGTCCCGCTGCCTATGGCTCTTGCTGCCTCAATGTACTCAGCATTTCTCACAACAATTGTCTTTGATCTTACGACACGCGTAATTTGAGGTACGTAGGTAATACCTATTGCAATCATTGTTTTGTCCAACCCTCTTCCAAGTACAGCAACGACAATAATAGCAAGTAGTATAGACGGTAATGAAAACATAATATCAACAATCCTCATAATGAGATTATCCACCCATCCGCCGAGAAACCCTGCAATGATTCCCCCTGCTGAACCTAGAAGAACTCCTATGGTAGTTGCTATGAGTCCCACGCTTAAAGAGACGCGAGCACCGTATATAATTCTACTTAAAAGATCTCTTCCAAATTGGTCGGTTCCTAAAAAGTTGCTGTAATTCTTAGCCCAAAAACCAGGCTTGAAATTGTTGTAGAGACTCTGTGCTATCGGGTCATGGGGAGAGATAACTGGAGCAAAAACTCCTACTAAAATAAGAAGAATTACAATGGAAAGCCCGAGCATTGCGGACTTGCTTCTCTTAAGATGTCTTAGAGTCCCCTTGAAAAATGACTCCTCCATATGCGCCCCTAGTAGCGAATTCGTGGATCTAGGTATGCATAAAGAATGTCAACCAAGAGATTGACTACAGACACCATAAAGGCAATAAGAATTACAGAACCTTGAACTGCAGGGTAGTCTCTCGCAGAAACAGCCTGTACAACATAACTACCTAGCCCCGGCCATGAAAAGATTGTTTCTGTCAGAACTGCACCTCCCATAAGCATCGCAAATTCTGTTCCTGAAGCGGTAACTATAGGAATCAGTGCGTTTCGCAAAGCATGCTTCACAATAACACCCTTCTCATTAAGTCCCTTGGAACGTGCCGTTCTTATATAATCTTGGCCCATAACGTCAAGCATACTCGAACGTGTAATTCGAGCAATAAATGCCATAGGTATCGTCCCTAAAGCAATAGATGGAAGTATAAGATGCGAGAGCGCATTAAAAAACGCCGGGAAATTGAGCTCCAGAAGACTATCAATAAGACTTAAATGCGTTATTGGACGGATAGAATAAAGGGCACTAAGCATTCCTCCTGTGGGGAGCAAATTCAGTTTAATACTAAATAGAAGCACAAGCATAATACCAAGCCAGAAGATGGGCATCGATACCCCGAATAACGCAATGAACATGGCTATGTAATCGAAAAGTGAATAGCGCCGAGTGGCTGATATGATCCCTGCAACTCCTCCTATGAATGTCGACAATATGATTACAACAACTGCCAGTTCTAGAGTATTTGGAGTCCTTTGGAGGAGATCTGAAAGAACCGGGTTCTGTGTTAAGATCGATACTCCAAGATCTCCCCTTAGAGCGTGACCAAGCCATATCAAATATTGGTCTATGAGCGGCTTGTTGAGACCCCATTTGATTCTCATCTCTTGCAATATCTCTTTAGTGGCGTGGCTTCCTGCTATGGCAATGGCAGGATCACCAGGTGCAAGTCTTATGAGCAGGAATATCAATATGGAAACTGCGAGTAACATCACAACAATGTTTAGAAACCTTTTGATAATGTAATTTGTCACTGTGCCCTCATCAACTTTACTAGACTAGAGAGGGGGGCCTCCCCCCCCTCTCTGTCCTATTCTGAAGTTCCTATGCTTGTAGTATCGAAATAGTACCGGCCAACAGGATAGAGCACGAAGCCTTTTACATTCTTACTAAGCACGACAATCTGTTCTACATGCGCCAAAGGAACACATGGAATGTCCTTGTGCATAATTACTTGAACTTGCTTGTAGAGTTCAGCTCTCTTTGTCTGATCGGTGATCCGCTGAGCTTGGATGTTAAGACTATGTACCGCAGGACTTCTATAGAAACAGGAATTGCTAGCCGTTCCTACTGTTGCATGATCTGAATCAAACAACGTGTAGAGGAAATCATCAGGGTCTGGATAGTCTGCTATCCATCCCGCAATGTTCATTGGAGCATCTCCATTGTCAACCTTATGGAAATAGGTACTCCAGTCGTACGTTACGATTTCTGCGTCAATTCCAACCTTCTTCAGATCTGCTTGAATTGCTACAGCAACGCTCTGTGGATCGGGTACGTATGGCCTTGCCACAGGAAGAGTCCAAAGCTGCGTCTTGAACCCGTTGGCGTATCCAGCTGCTTTCAGAAGTTCCTTCGCCTTTGTCGGGTTATAGTCATAGTCTTGAATTGTATCGTTGTATCCCCAAAGCGTCGGAGGAATAATAGTCTTGGCGACAACAGCGGTACCTTTGAATATCTGATCGACAATTGCTTTCTTATCGATGGCATAGGCAATGGCTTCACGGACTCTTAGATCTCCAAAGGGTTTTTGGAATCCTGGAGTATCAGTTCCCACATTGAAACCGAGGTAGCACACAGTAACGCCAGGCTCCCTGAGAATCTGAAGATCTGTGTCTTGTGACATTTTGGTAAGATCGTCTGCATTCGGAAATTCAATCCCTTGTACTTCGCCCTTCTGAAGAGAAAGAAATCTTTGAGATGCATCCTTTACGACTGTAAAGATCAGCTTATCGATCTTGGGTTTGTCGCCCCAATAATTCGGGTTCTTCTGAAGGGTGATATGGTCTCCCTTTAGCCATTCTACAAACTCAAAGGGCCCAGTCCCCACTGGATGTATCACCGACTGACCCTGCCACTTCTCGCAACTCGTTGGGCTTACAACACCCCCTGCCGTGGCTAGTGCGCTGATGAACGGTGTATAAGGCTGCGAGAGGGTGATTTTCACCGTATAGTCGTCCACCTTTTCTGTCTTGGTGACCTGGCTAGCACACCACTCCCAGTTCTCCCACGTTCCAAACTTATGGTAAGCATTGTTTGGATCAGTGTATCTCTGATAAGTGAAAACTACTGCATCTGCATTGAAAGGTGTGCCATCTTGAAACTTTACACCCTGCCTCAGATGGAAAGTCCAGACGAGGTTGTCTGATGATACCTCCCAGCTTGTCGCAAGGCTGGGTTCGACTTCAGTTGAACCAGGTTTGAATTTGACAAGACTCTCAAAAATGTTGCACCAAATTGAACTTGAGTCATTATCGGGGTCATCTCCTGGGTCAAGACCGATTGCGTCCCCCCCCTTTGCAAATATGAACGTTACTGGCTGTAATGCTTGTCGCTTGCATCCTGCAAAAAGGCTAACCGCTAAAACAACCACAAGGAAAACCAGAATTTGTTTCTTCATTGCCTAATTCCTCCTCTATCTTTAAGATTTTGGCCAAACTTCTTTAAGTACCATTAAAGCGTTTTCACCAACGACCTTCTTTATGTCTTCATCAGAATATCCATGTTTCACTAACCATCTGATAATATTCCAAGATGCCTCTGTAGGGTTTTCTAATCCTTCAACATACGGTACTTCTTCAGTATCTGCAGCAAAAACCTTCTCTAAAGAAAACGTCTTACTATACGCATGGTGCATAGCTACATGGTCACCGTACATTGTATCTGGTCCAAAGCCAATATGGTCTATGCCAACAAGATTTGCTATATATTCAAAATGTTCCATAACTGATTCTATATTTTGTTTAGGATGAGTTTTTGTAATTGTTGTATGCGGTGCCGCTTCAATCCCTATTACTCCCCCTTTCTCAGCACATGCTCGAAGAGCGTCATCTGGTTTAAATCTCTTAATATTCCATAATGTTTTTGCCCCTACATGAGTTATGAAAACTGGCTCTGTACTCACTTCTATTACATCAGCAGCTGTTTTGTCACCAGAGTGAGATACATCGATTGCCATACCAACTTTATTGTACCGTTTTATTACTTCTCGACCAAAATTGGTCAATCCACCATCATTCTCTTCACTTAACCCAGACCCTAAGCCGTTTGATTCACTATACGTAACCCCCATCATCCTGATGCCCAAGCCAAACAGGATATCTATTCTATCTAATTCGTTTTCAATTGGTGTTGCTGCTTCAATAGCAGGTATAAAAGCTATTTTCCCCTCGTTGTGTGCCCTTATTATATCGTTGACTGTTCTCCCAACTATAACAAAATCTTGATGTGCCAAATCGGACAAAGTCATTCCTAAGTCATAGATTGTATCTTCCCATTTCCATCCCGATTTTGAAACTATCATTCCTTCTCCATCCAGTAAGTTATCAAAGATTGCATCCCAGCATGATTTTGACAAGCCTTCGTATGGTGTTACTACTCTTGCTTCTCTGTTATAGTCAAAGATTTGGTTCATTACATCTTCAGGTAGAAGCATTGGGTGGTCATGTAAAGAAATTACAATGCTTTCCCCAGCAAGTTGTTGTACCCTTTCTTCTTCTGCTTGTGATACAGGTACGGCATATGGTTCCACCCTTCCAATTTCCTTTGCCATCTTAAATACCTTGTAGTCAAGATCCGGCTCTAAGTATTGGAAAGGCTTATACCCAGCGTATTGTTTATTTACTCCCACATTAAATACCTCCTTGTATAATATGTGGAGCCACAATACCTATTCCATTACCCGCAAAGTTAGAATTTTGTGAAAAGAAGCTTTTCGTTTCTTTCTTCTCTTCCCACCTCCTCCAGATAAGTTTAACTACTATTAAATCTCATAATTTCTCCGTAGCTCGAGAAAC
>NZ_QXIY01000016.1 GCF_003570995.1 Candidatus Cryosericum septentrionale | reverse complement strand
TCAAAGTTGGCCAGGTCAAAAATCGAGATCTGGTCGTATTCCTTGCCCAGCGTGACTGCGTAGTCCCGCCAAGGGATTGTCGTACTCACGTCGATATAGGTCTTGCCCTTGTTGTACCACGTGCCGAGGGCATATCCAGTGCGGTCCAGCAGCCACTTCGCGTTCTTCATCGTAAATGCCTTGAGATCGCCGCCAGTAGGATAGCCGTTGACAACCATGCCAGGGACTACGGGAAGAGCTATAGCGTACATCTCCACGCCACCAAGAGACTGGCCGGAACGCATGTTGATGGTCGCTCCGTTATTCTTCTTCGTATCTGCTGCCAAGGCTTCCCATTTCCACGTGCCGTCAGTATTGCGGAACAGGTTCGGAACCTTGTCGAGAGGCTGTGCACACAGATCGTACCTGGAAGCATCATTTCCGTATCCGCTTGCTCTCATGAGGGCAGTGACTGCCTGTTCAGTCGTGGCTGGAGCATCGGGCACGAACGTCCTGGCAGATGTGCCATTCATCAGTTTGCGAGCCTGAACCGTCCCGATCGCTCGAGCGTACCAGCCGTTGCTGGCTACGTCGACGAACGAACTCGCATGATTGCGACTGTCCATCGCGGTGTAGGAGCCGGTAATAATCGCGGCGAGATCCCCTCGAGTGGCTGTGGAATCAGGGACAAATGCCCCTGCGGAGAATTCGCTGAGCGCGCTCTGTCTGTTGAGCGTATCGATAGCTGCACGATACTGTGAGTTGAGATAGTCCGGCACGAGGTCCCAGTTGTTGTCGACTGTTGCATCGATCTTCCCAGTGTCCTTGACATACTGGATTATCAGGTTGCGAATCTCGTCGCTGGACTGGTAGACAATCGGTGAGCCCTTGAACCCAAGGAATCCGCCACCGCCAGCCCGGTAGTTGTTGAGAGCCAGCGTATACGTTGCAGTCATATCCATGGGCTTGCCATGATACATCAGGCCGCTGATGCGCTGACCCGCCGGTTTCGTGGTATCGATAACGTAGTCGGCTCCCTGCAGCATGTCGTAGTTGTAGCCCATCACACTGGAGTTGACCAGAGTAGTGGCTGTCTTGTTGTAAGTGTACGTGTTGAAGTACTTCGCAGACCACTCAAGCTCATCCTTGATCTGCTGTCCAGTCACACTGATGGCAAACAGCGTGTTCTCGTAGATGTAGAGTGAATACATGTCGCGGACCGTCAGTGGGCCCTTCTTGAAACTGGGAGCAGGATCGGGCAGCATGGCTGCGAGCGAGAGATCGGTGTTCGCGTACTTCATCTGGACCTTCTGAATCAGGTCCATGATGGCACTGTCCTCAGTCCGAGACGTGGCGCCGGGGAAATCCCCCGTCGCTTCGCCAATCGGCTGCTTCATATAGTTGACCGCTGTCTCATGCTGAGTCTTAGTTGCGTCGAGAATGGCCTGATCAGCCACAGTGTCCGCAGTCACAGGGAGATTGGTTCCGGTTTTCGTGGCAACCTTCCACCCAGTGGCAGTCTGCTCCATGGTAATGTCTGCCTTGCAGATCTCGACGCCTCCGTTCTTTGGCTGCATGACAAGAACGCCGTTGAGCGTCTTGCCCGGGATAGACAAGTGGGTATGCCCGGTCAACATGACGTCGATGCCAGGGACCGTCGTCGCAATGGCATAGGCCTGGTTCTCAATTGAAGTACCAAGATCCTTGCCGGTGTCGATGTCCTTCTCGAATCCCTCGTGTGCCAAGAGCACGACAAGGTCGACCTTCTCGGTGTCCTTGAGAATCTTGACCCACTTTTGGGCCTCTTCGACCGTATCCTTGAAGACCAGACCCTTGATATTCGCAGGCACTTCCCAGTTCGGGATGTTCTTGGTCGTCAGCCCCAGAATGCCGACCTTGACGCCGGCAACCGTCTTGACGATGTACGGCGTGAAGTAGTTCGTGCCATCTTCCTTGTAGATATTGGCCGAAAGCCAGGGGAACTTGGACTCGGACCGCGCTTTGTCGACGATGGAAAGCCCATAGTTGAATTCATGGTTGCCAAGTGTCATCGCATCGTATCCCATGATGTTCATGGCTGCAATCATCGGGTTCGGCGCAGTCGTGTCGACCTTGTTGAAGTAATATGTCAGCGGTGTACCTTGCTGATTGTCGCCGTTATCCAGGAGAAGGGTATTTGGGTTATCAGCCCTGACACCCTTGACCAGCGTCGACAGTTTCGCAAGCCCGCCGTTCGCGGGCGCATCCTTGAAGTAATCATACGGGTAGATAACCCCATGAACGTCACTTGTCTCGAGCAAGGTTATCTTCACGGTCGTGCCAGCCATGGCTACCTTGAACGGGAAGCTCGCGAACACCAGGCCCACTATGAGGATCACGCTGAGCAGAACTGACAGGCGCTTCTTCATTCCATTCCTCCTGATTTGCAGAATAGACCTCTGATTTGTTAATATTGTAGTCTCGAGGCAGGAGAATACAATTTATAGGCCACGGTTGAGAGAGATCAGCCGCGACGGAAAGGAGCGACTGTGGAACTCTCACTCTTGCATATGTCAATGGCTCAGCAGGCTCATGATCTTCTGAATGGTCTGGGATGCTACTCTGTAGGAGCCGATATTATGGCAGCCAAAGCGGTATTCCTTGTGATACGAGTGAATGGTCTACTCCCGCAGGCTGCCAACATTTTGAAACAGGAGATGCTGGCCAAGGGAGGCGAGGTTGCCGTTCCATCAGGGGCTCTGCGCATGGAAGCAGGACGTGTGAACTGCATCGTGATGGGAACACTTGCCCAGTACACTCGACTTGTCGACATCCTCAAACAGCAGCCGTTCGAGCTGTCAGACCTTGCAAAGCGGCTACAGCTGTTTACAGAACTTGCAGTCGCCTGCCCTGCCAGGAGCTGGTTTGGCACGGATGCCGACGTAGCCATTGGAGGCCTGGTCGACTGCGACTTCCGACCGCCGGGAGTCCACGATCATGCGGCCAACGCCGTTGGTCTCGCGTGGAATCTCCTCGAGGAGCGATCGGACTTTCTTGTAGTCACGGGGTCCAACAACTCCATGGTACAAGACGTGGCTCAACAACTTGTCGGTACTGCTGGGTGCCCCGTCGCAGCGTGGGTCCCGAACAGTCAGCCCATAACTCTGGGGCCTCCCATGCCTGTCATTGTTCAACAAGGCTACAGGCTGTCCGGCACCGATGGACCAGTCCTGGCTATGTGCACCGACGAAGGAGCGGCAGGCCTCATTGAGGAACTCGTGTCAGGTGGTGTTGGCGCTGAAAGGCTTTTCGTAACGGCCATGCTTCACCACAGCCCTTCCGACACAGTCTCTGGGGCCCTAATTCCGATCGGTCTTCCTCGGCTGGATGCCGTCCTCGTGCGACAACAGGACATCGCTATGCTTTCCATGAGTACGAGAGCAAGCGTGCTGACCCGTCTCGTCGACCGTGGAGCAAGCGTCTTCATCACGGACATGCCGCGCCACGTCGGTGAACTCCTGGACGCCATCCGCGAGGATCCATGGAACTCGTCACCTATTCGAACATAGCGTCGACGCAGGACACTGCACGCCAGATCGCACTTGATGGTCATTTGCTGCCATTCGCCGTCATTGCCGAAACACAGTCGGCGGGACGAGGGCGACGTGGCAAGAGTTGGGATTCGCCACAAGGAGGCCTGTGGCTCACGCTCGCCCTGGCCGTACCGTCGCCTGAGACAGTTCGTCAGGCCGCAATGGTGGCAGCACACGCCGTGGCGAGCGTCGTGTTGACCGAGACCGGCGTTCGCACACTCGTCAAATGGCCTAATGACCTGCTTGTCAAACGTCGCAAGGTCTGCGGCATCCTTGCTGAGACGCTCGTTCAGTCTGGAACGACAACTCTGCTGGTAGGCATCGGCCTTAACGTCAACAACATCGTAATCCCGGACCAGATGCCGCGTGTGACTTCGCTGAGAGGAGAACTGGGGTGCGCCATCGACGTACAGCACCTCTGTGCAAGCATCCTGAACATGGTGGAACTAGACATAGGCTCGCTCATTCTGCGTGGCTTTGACACCTTCAGTCCCTGGATGAACGCCAATCTCGCCCTGCGGGACGAACTGGTCACGGTGGACTTCAACGATCAGCACGAGTCGGGCCGGGTGACCGGGCTGTCAAGAACCGGCGCCCTCCTCCTCAAGAACCCTGACGGGTCGCTCACGGAGGTGGACGCCGGAAGCGTCTACGACTGGTAGGCAGCTCTCGCCGACTCAGTGCTTGTCGCTGTTGAGCCGGGCCGCCTTCAGGACATTGTCGAACAGCATAAGAGTCGTCAGTACGCCGACTCCACCAGGAACTGGTGTTATCAGCGATGCCTTCGGGCGAACGCCCTCGAAATCGACATCACCCACGATTTTTCCATTGACGTCATTGATGCCCACGTCGATGACGACAGCGCCTTCCTTGACATAGTCAGCCGTAATTGCCCTGGGTCTCCCCATCGAGACGACCAGGATGTCTGCCTCACGCGTGTACTTGGCAAGGTCGACGGTCTTGGAGTGACATACCGTGACAGTAGCGTCACGCTGCAGCAGCAGGGAAGCAACTGGTTTGCCCACAATGTTACTGCGACCTACAACGACGGCGTTCTTGCCCTGGATGCGAACGCCATAGTTCTCCAAGAGGGAGATGATCGATCTTGCTGTGGCTGGGACAAAGCGAGGCTTACCAATCATCAACTGCCCCATGTTGAAGGGGTGGAAAGCATCAACATCCTTGTCGGGACTGATGCCGTGCAAGATCAAATCCACATCATATTCCTTTGGCAAAGGAAGCCCGACCAGGATACCGTCGACGTCCTTCGACTCGTTCAGCCTGTGGATGAGCTCAAGCACCTCGGCAGCTCCGATTGACTCATCGATTTTTCGGAGCTCAACATAGAACCCGAGTTCCACGCCCTTGTGCGACATGTTCTTGAAATAGACCATTGTCGACGGGCTGTTGCCAACAACAATCACGCTGAGCGAAGGATTATGTCCCTCTGACTTCAGGCGCTCGACCTCCTTGGTGATCTCAGCTTCGATTTTGCGCGTGAACAATGATGCTTCCATGATGGATCCCATATCTCTCTCCTTTTCGACGCAACCCGCCGGCTACTCGACCGGTCCGGGAGTGTAGTGTTCACCAGCCATATCCAAGCAGTACCTCAGCGCCAGGACAGGCGTAGTCATCCCCACTTGTTCTTGTTCACGTGCACTCTGACCTCCGCGACGGAGAACTGCCGAAGGAGCTTGGCCGCTTCCTTGGCTTTCGCGAATACGCGCAGGCAGCCTGGATCGAGATTGTCCTCGATACTGGCATCCGCAGTGACTTCGACCTTAGCCAGCTCGGCGAGCAGGTCGCTGTGCAGCTGGTTGGTCTTTCGAGCACGTTCGATCACCCCGACTTGTTCCTCGGAGACGAGTTCGAACTTCTCAGCGGGAGCCCCACACTTGGGACACGCCTCAGGAGGGTTCTCCCCCTCGTACAGAAGCCCGCAAACAGAGCAACGCCACATCTTCATGATAATCACCTCTGTCACCAGTCTAGTTGGAACGCCAATGCAATCAACAAACTGTCGTTTGCTCGCCGGTAACGCTCATTCTGCCACCAGAAGAGGTTTCAGCTGATCCGGAGTCATGCGTGTGTCGACCTTTCCCTGAATGACTCTTCCTGCACCGCCCGACCTGGCACCAAAGGACTCCTTCATCCGTGCACCGAAGGTCGCCAGCAAAGCCTCGCTTCCGGTCGGCACCGAGCAGACGAACTGCCCATCAGTACCGCCGCCGGGGTAGACGACGACGCATAGTGGACCCGAAGCCGAAGTCAACTTGGCTGTCACCATGCGGGCAAGCTCGGTGGGGACCCCGTCGAGAACCATTATGGCAACACCATGTGAGGCGATTTCGTCCAGAGCCTGGTGAGCAAGCTCATCCGCAGCCATCGCCAGCAGGCCCTTGACCTGCCTGGCCGCGTCATGGTCGCGCTGCTGCAACCTCGCAATCGAAGCAGAGATATCGCCAAGTCCACATGTCAGCTGCCGTTCGATCTCCCGAAGTACAGCGTCGTTTCGCCTGTAGTACGCTGTCGCTGTCCGCCCCGCAACAAAGTAGAGACGAGTGTTGCCACGCACTTTGTCCGTTCGTACGATGGCGAACGAGCCGATCTCGCCGGTCGACGCAACATGGGTCCCGCCACACGGATTCGTGTCCAGATCCCCGATCCGGACAAGGCGAAGCGGTCCACCTGCAAGTTCAGGCACCTTGCGCACATCGTAGGCGGCGATGTCGGCCGCATCCACGACCAACGTCTCGACAGGTAGACATCGCCAGATAGCTCGTTCCACGGCGTCTTCGACCTCCGTCAAGACGCTGTCGCTGACTGCTGTGGCCTCGATCTCGATGCTGGCTTCCTCTTCGGTCATGTGAAAGGACAGCGTCCGAATGCCCCTGTCGTCCAGCAACCTGCTCAGAATATGCTGAGCCGAATGCAGTTGCGTGTGACGGCCCCGTCTCTCAGCGTCGACGACGCAGAACAGACTCTGGCCAACCTCAGCAGAGGATCCCGGAGGTAGTACGACATATGGACCCGCGTCATCCTGTTGAGCGCCAGCGATGGTCGTACCGCCGACCGTTCCTCCGTCAGCGAGTTGTCCGCCGCACTCAGGGTAGAAGTATGTTTTCTCGAATCGGACAACCAAGCCGCGCTCCGTCTCCGCCGCTGCAGTCACCAATCCATCGAATTGGAGCTTGCTGCCGTCCTCCCAGTACCCTTTCTGCATGTCGGACTCCTCTGTGCCTATTCCGGCTTTTTCGCACGAAGCGATTTCAAGTACCCGATGATCACGTGCTCATACCCGGCTCCAGTGGGCAGATAGATGGCCCGGTCGTGCACCTCGTCAGGGAAGTATTCCTGAGCCACCCAGTTGCCGGGAAAATTGTGGGGGTATCTGTACAATGCCTGCCCGGTGCGGCTGTTCTTGAGCTGAATCGGTGTATCGACGTTCTTCGTCTGTTGCGCAAGGTCCCGCGCACGGCGCATCGCACCCAGTACGGAATTGTTCTTGCGGCTCCCCGCAAGATAGATGACGGCCTCTGTCAGGTTGAGCATCGCCTCCGGCAACCCCACGGCGTGCACTGCATCGTACGCCGCCATCGCCATAACAACAGCAAAGGGATTCGCCAAGCCGACGTCCTCTGCCGCGAAGATAATCATGCGCCGGGCGACGAAGAGAGGGTCGTCTCCTGCGTCGATCATGCGCGCCATGTAGTACAGCGCAGCGTCCGGATCAGAGCCACGCATCGACTTGATGAATGCCGAGGCAAGGTCATAGTGTTCCTGCTCAAAGTTCTTGGCTACCGGAACCTCTTTGAGCAGCTCACTCAGATCTGCTCCCTCTATGAGGCTTCCTGACTGGTACAACCATACCAGAGCATTGATGGCGACGCGCGCGTCCCCCGAACTGAAGGCCGCGACGCGATTCAACACGGTCCCGCCCACCCGCATGCCTGCTCTCTCACATCCCTGAGTGAGAACATGGGTGATCTCGGCCGTGGTCAGCGGCGCAAATCGCAGCATGAAGATCCTCGAGCGCAAAGCAGGCGACAATGCAGCATAAGGACTCTCCGTCGTCAGGCCGACAAATGTCATCAGCCGGTTTTCCAGCATGGGCAGAAGGAAGTCCTGCTGAACCCGATTGAACCGGTGAACTTCGTCTACGACCAGAACGAAGGGACGCCCTGCATGGCGAGCCACAATCTGACGCAACTCAGGGACGCCCGCCGAGACGGCAGTCACGTACTCCATCTCCTCGCCCAACTCTACAGCCACCAGCCGTGCGAACGCCGTCTTCCCACACCCCGGAGGACCCCAGATGATCGCACTGAACGGTACGCGATCACTGACGAACTTCCGAAGCGGTGTGCCGGGCCCTGCAACCGCCACCTGACCCACGAACTCGTCCAGGTTCGACGGTTCAAACCCCTGGAATATGCGCTGTGTATCTTCCATGGATGAAGTTATAGCACCGCAGAGCGGTCAACGCAACGCGAGGGTTCGAATCTGCATCACATACTCCTATAGTAGATTCTTGGATTGAGCGCATCGACTACTCTGACATTCTTGTATCCTTCTTTCTGCAACCCTTCAACGATCCCGTCCGAGATCTTCTCGATGAGTGTCCAGGCAACAGCCCTGCAAAAGAAGCAGCCAGGGGTGTTACTAATTATAACGAATATCTGATAAACCATGGCAAAAACGTAAGCAGAAACAGCCTTCACCTCAGGGGCATCGCCATCGACTTTGCGATAGAAGGAATGGGCAATAACAAGCTTTCCGGTCTTGCAAAATCCTTTATGACAGGCGGGGTAGGGAAATATCCGGAATTTGTTCACATCGATGTGGGGCGGGTAAGATACTGGTAGCCTCAATACTTACTGAGGCTGAGACTTAATCCTCTCCCTGCCATCCGTATTTACCGATCAGAGGTACAAAGACACAGGGGGTATGATATTCTTCCAGCGGCCCACCTTTATGTTTTCTGATCTTGAGGAGTTGCTGAGAAAACCTGTCTCCCACCGGAGCAACCAGTATTCCGTCGTCTGACAACTGCTCCATGAGAGGGTCCGGGACCCTTGGCGTGCCCGCAGTTATGATAATCCTGTCAAAAGGCGCATCCCCCGGCCATCCTAAGGTGCCATCCCCGACTCTAACATAGATATTGTCATATCCGAGGGAATGAAATCTTTCCTCTGTGCGTTGAGCAAGCACCGCAACACGTTCAATGGTATACACTTCTTTAGCGAGTTCAGAAAGGATTGCTGTCTGATAACCGGAACCTGTCCCGATTTCCAAAACCTTTTCATCGCCTTTGAGTTCAAGCAGTTCTGTCATGACGGCAACCATATAGGGCTGTGAAATGGTCTGGCCTTCACCTATAGAAAGTGCCGTGTCGCCATAAGCTTCATGACGCTTTGATTCCTCGACGAAAAGATGTCTCGGCACCTTTTTCATCGCATTAAGCAGCCGCTCGTCCTTAATACCCATCGGGACGAGCTGTGTTCTTACCATAAACTCTCTTAATTCTTTGGGATCCATATTATTCTTTAGAACCTCATCCATATCTCCGTGACCAGTTCGTTGGCCGTATAGCCATAAACCAGTCCTTCCGCTACGATATCTACGCCGGTTTCGGGGTCAAGTACCCGTTTCAGTGTCGCAGTGACTGTTGCACTCTCGTTCACAATTGCCACCTCCCGAACTCCAATGCAAACTCCCAACTATCTCCCTCACGTCTCCTTTGTAGTCAATCGCGTGTTGCATCATCAGGAGTCGAGGCAGAATAGACTGGCAACTGCTATCTTTAACATTATAATCTCAATGTCGCGGGCTCACAAACCAACAAAGGAGAAACCAATGCATCCCATAGCTTTCGTCATTGGAAGCCTCACTATCCGCTGGTATGGTATCATGATCGCTGTCTCGATCGCCATCAGTATCACCGTCATATACATCGAGTCACGACACCAGGGCCTCAACACTGATGATGTGCTGGACATGGCCATCGTTGCCGTTATCGGCGGCATTCTGGGGGCTCGTATCGGCTGGATTATGACGTCTCCGACTGTCCTGTGGTATCTCGTTCATCCCCTCCGCATCCTTGCGATCTGGGAAGGAGGCCTCTCCTATTTTGGAGGCATCCTTGGGGGTGTCGTCGCTGCTAACTGGCTGATTCGGCGTCGGCGGATGAGATTCTGGCAGATGGCTGACATCGTGGCGCCCCTGCTTGCCCTGTCCTTCGGTATCGGCAAGATCGGCTGCTGGCTCAATGGCTGCTGCAATGGAACAGCTACGACATCGTGGCTTGGAGTCATCTTCACCAACCCCTTGTCCCAGTCCGATCTTCTCAATCAGAGAATCTGGCCGGCTCAGCTGTTCAACTCCGCTTCCGGCTTTCTCGTGTTTGCTGTTCTGTTCTGGGTCGTCCGAAAGCGCAAACGCTACGATGGCCAAGTCTTCATCTGGTATCTGTACCTCTACGGCGCCACCAGCTTCGTCGTAGAGTTCTTCCGCTACATTCCCGTCCACGTGCTCCGCTTGACCCCAAACCAGTGGACGGACATCACGATCATCGTCTTGGGAATCATCGTCTCACCAATCCTCAGGCGCCGGCCTCCGGTCTGTCCCGTGTCTCCTCAACGGTCTGAGACACTCCCTGAGACGACGCAGGATAGCGAGGAGTCTGACGGTTGACACGACTCTCCACAATGTATTGCTTTTCAATGCTAACAAAGTGGCTACACTATGCATATGACTAAAATACAATCTCAACACACCGAACAAACGTCTCGACATCACGACATCATCCGCATTACTCCCCTTGGAGGTCTCGGGGAGATTGGCAAGAACATGTACGTCTATGAGGTCAATGACGACGCAGTAATCATCGATGCGGGGTTCAAATTCCCCGAATACGATATGCAGGGCATCGACTATGTCATTCCCAACATGGAGTACCTCGACCATATCAAGGACAAGATCCGCGGCATCCTCATAACACATTCGCACATGGACCACATCGGAGCGCTCGGCTACACGCTGGAGCATGTCCGCGCACCGATCTATGCCAGCAAGTTCGCCCTCGGAATCATCGATGACGTCATCCCTGGCCGGATGAAGCCCTACGAAACTAGAGCAGTGCAGGCAGGCGACCACATCAAGATAGGCAACATGGATGTCGAGTTCATTCACGTCACCCATTCGGTGCCCGATGCCATGGCCATTGCCATCCGCACGAGCGAGGGAATCATTCTTCATACTGGCGACTACAAGATCGATCAGACCCCCGTCGACGACAAGCCCATCGATCTTCAGAAGTTCAGCGCCCTGGGGCGCGAGGGAATACTCCTGCTTCTGTCCGACTCGACGAACGCCCAGGAATCGGGCTTCGCAGGTTCGGAACGTGACCTGCGGTCCACATTCGACAGCATTGTGCACGAATCCAAGGGTCGGATCATCTTCAGCACCTTCTCCAGCAACATCCATCGCATTCAGCAGATTATGGACGCGGTGGCTCCTCAGGGTCGCAAGATCTTCGTAGACGGCCGGAGCATCATCAGTTCCGTCAAGGTGGCCCGCAAGGTCAAGATCATGGAAATGCCTGAGAACATATTCGTCCAGCAGGATGAGATTGGGAGCGTCCCCAAGGACAAGATGCTCATTGTCACGACCGGAACTCAGGGCGAACCCATGAGCGGCCTGTCGCGTCTAGCTCGCGGCGAACACGACTTCCTGAAGATCATGAAAGGCGACACCGTCGTTCTGTCCGCGGATCCGATCCCGGGTAATGAGGAGATGGTAGCTCGCACGGTCGACAACCTGTTCCGCCGAGGCGCCAACGTATTCTACCGCCGCGAGGACAAGGTCCACGTGTCCGGCCATGGCGGTCAGGAAGATCTCAAGCTGATGCTCTCGCTGACACGTCCCAAGTTCTTCGTGCCGATCCACGGGGAGTACCGGCATCTTGTCTGGAACAAGCGCCTTGCAGAGAGCGTCGGTATCCCAGCCTCACACATTTTCATCCTCGAAAATGGCCAGTGCTTTACTGTAGACAGTGAACACCTGACCGCGCTCAAGCGCATACCCGCTGAGGGACTGCTGATCGACGGTCTCGCCCTCGGGTTACCCGATAGCCCTATCCTCACTGACCGCGCCCGCCTGGCCAAAGACGGCATCCTGGTCTCAGTCGTAAGCATTGACCGGATGACAGGAAAGATCCTTGCCGGCCCGGAAATCGTGACGAAGGGCGTCGTGGCTGATGATGACGCAATTCTGACGGACCTGACTCGCGAGATGAAGGCCTTCATGGTGACCCATCGCCTCAAGGATGTACGCTCGACGCCTGATTTGCAGCTTGACTTACGCAAATTCTCGGCTAAATATATATACGACAAAACGCGCCGGCGGCCCATCGTCATCCCGGTCATTCTGGAGCGCTAGTCTCAAGCCCTTCAGGCGGGGGTGGCGAAATGGCAGACGCGCTAGGTTCAGGTCCTAGTGATCGCAAGGTCGTGAGGGTTCAACTCCCTCTCCCCGCACCACTTGGCGAGAAGACATACTGTTTCTTATGATGTTGAAGCACTTCCTGGACATTGCGGGCCCCGAAAGGGGCCCCTCTGATTTGCCAGTCGTTCCGGCCTCGTTGCCATCCGGCCAGTGCTGTCTATAATGGGAGTCACTATGAAAGATTACCGTCGCTCACTTTTCTTCTGCATTGCAGCCCTTGCCGTGGCTCTTATCGTTGTGGCCATGCCGTCAGCCCGAGGTGCCACAGCAACTGAGGTTCTCATCGACAAATCATTCCACATCACGGTCCTGAGAACCGCAGCCGGCACTCTCGCATTCCCGGACGCGACCGGAACCACCGGCGAAAGCGCCACGCCCGTCGGCACATACAAGGTGACTGAGAAGCAAGTCAACCCGAACTGGCACTGGGAAGGCAAGGTATACGTCCCGTACCTTCAAGATAAGGCAAATGGTCTAGGGGTTCGCTGGATCGGCATTTCGCTTCCAACATACGGGATGCACGGAACGAACGAGCCGTTCAGCATCGGCAAGGACGTATCACACGGGTGCGTACGCCATCAGAACACCGACGTGACGAAGGCCTTCTCAATGATCCCGACAGGGACCCCTGTCAGGATCATTGAGACTCCAATCTCTCAGCAGACCGAGGGAATGGTCACCGACTTCCTGGAGTTGTACGATCTTCTCGCAGTCATGGGAGGCTCCCACTAGGAGCTGAAATCATTCGACACTGACGAAGGAGGTAGGAGGCCGCACGCTCGACAACGAGCGGGTCTCCACTGCAATGGAGAAACTCTCGAAGCATCAGATAATCGTCCTGATCATCGCTGTTCTCGCCCTGGGAACGGGCGCCGGGTTGTTCGTCGGCTCGCGCCTTTACAAACCTACGCCCAACCCACTCCCACAGATTGTCAATAACCCGTCGACGGCGGATATCGCACCTATGGTCCCAGTTTCCATCAATGTGTATGTGACTGGTGCCGTCCTCCATTCAGCTGTATACGCGCTACCGGAGGGCTCCATTGTCCGGGACGCAGTGACGGCTGCGGGAGGAGCTGCGAACGACGCAGATCTCATTGCAGTCAACCTGGCAGCTCGCCTCGAGGACGGTGAACAAGTCACTGTCCCGGTCAAGTCACTAGACGGCGCCAGCACCGTTGTGTCTCCCACGTCACCCTCGTCGAACGTCCATGCACGAATCAGTATCAACCGCGGAACACTGGCCGATCTCGATACCCTTCCTGGCATTGGGCCGGCGAAAGCGCAGGCCATCCTGGATTACCGGGCACAGCACGGCTTATTCAAGCGACTTGAAGACCTTCAGAACGTCAAGGGCATCGGCGCTAAAACCTACGAAGACCTGAAATCCCTCATCACCCTTTAGCCGTCGTGATAAGACTGCGACTCGTCACGCTCGTAGCCCTGACGGTCGTAGCCGGGGCTCTGTCGGCTGGAACCACAGGAGTTACGGCAATACTCACCTTTGCTGTTCTGGCTAGTCTGGGAGCAGTCTATCTCGCACAAACTCGACACCCGCGGCTCAATCTCATCCGCGTCATGCTCGCACTCTCTCTCTTCTGGCCATCGTTTGCCATGGCAAAGAGAGTTGTTCAGTCTTCTGCCTCCGGGCAGCTCCGTCCTGATACCTCAGTTGTCACAGGCACAGCCCTTACACCTTCTGTTGCACGAAGTACCGGAGGCATGGGGTTTGAACTGTCGGCAGTGATGGTAGACGGCATCCCTCTTAGCCGCCCGGTGACTGTCCAGGTACAGATGCCCGATCGCCGCGCTGGTCCGACATTTGGTCAACAGATACGTGTCTCGGGGAAGATCGGCACAACCAGTCCCGCTCTCAATCCGGGAGAGGAACGGCTCGGTCCGCCACCCCCGGCGCTGTTTCTCGCACAAGACATCCAGGCTCTCCCCAGCAGCTCTTCTCTTGCATCATGGTGGGGTCGATTGACCGGACGCGCACGAGACCTCATCGAACTCCGGGCGCGCCAGTTGTTGAGCTACAAGGCATTCGGATTTCTCGAAGAACTCCTTCTTCATCGCAGACTCTTCGGAACAGTCGACCGCCATCTCTTCTCAATCACTGGTACCAGCCATCTGCTTGCCATTTCTGGTCTTCACCTCTCACTGGTTTTCGCCGTGATGTCGATGCTCCTTGGTCTGATGTTCTCTGAGAGAAGTATCGGCACGACACTGGCTCCACTGGTTGCCACCTTCGTCTACCTGGCATTCATCGATTTTCCCCTGAGTGCCGACCGAGCGTTTGTGATGCTGTGCGTCTTCACGGTGACCCGCATGTCCGGCGGACACACTGGCAGGCTCGCATCGCTCTCCTGGGCCGCACTCATTCTCACGGCAGTCGATCCTGCCTCTGTTTTCGACATCGGACTGCAGCTGTCGTTTGCCTCGGTCGCGGGCCTCTGCTTCATCGGCGAACCTCTGTCCCATCTCGTTCGAGTCAGCGGCCGTCTTGCCCGAGGGCTCCTCTCATCTCTCTGTTCGACGACTGGAGCGTCTCTGCCCACAGCAGCGCTTGCCGTGTCAGCATTTCATGTCCTTGCCCCGGTTGCTCTTCTGGCAAACATTGTGGCCATTCCCGCGGTCTCCCTGCTGCTGATAGGCCTCCTGGCATGGTCTGCACTACTCCTTACGATCCCATCGCTCAGCGCATTGCTGGCACCCATCATCAACGGCGCCTCAACTGTCCTGTTTAGCTGTCTTGAGTTGCTCGCGCGTCTCCCCGGGTCACACCGCAACGTCCCTGCACCTTCGCCATTCCTGCTTCTTTCCCTTGGGATTCTGTTCGGGGTCATCATCCTGTCCGCAGATAACCGGCCAAGACTCAGTCAACGGCACCACGCGGGAGCCCCCATGGCTGCGGCGGCCATCGTGGTCTTACTCGTCTGGGCGTTCGGTACTGTCCCGTTCGATACGCGTGTGACCTTCCCTGTCGTCGATCAGGGCAGCGTTATCCTTGTCCGCAGCCGGGGCATTGGCACGTGGCTCTGTCTGTTCGACACTGACGCCAAAGCTGCCAATCGGGCGGCCCATGCACTCGCAGCACTCGGTGTCAACACGCTGGACGTCGTCGTGGTCGCGGGGTCTCCTACAGACCTCCCAGACCAGTTGGATGCGTTGTTCGGACTATTGGCACCGAGTCACGTATACCTTCCCTCCCAATACACCCGCACCCCCATTCCTGGGCTCGACACCCGCTTCCAATCGACTATTGCCTCCCTTGACACCGGGCAGATGGTCTCTGTCGCGACGGGTGGCGCGACCATCCAGTCGGGAAACGCTATACGGTCTGGTCCCTTGTTGGCACTCGTCACCACCGCTCTTGTTGGGACAGTGAGCCCTACGATGTCGCTTCCATCCGACTCTCCCGGATTCGCGTATGATACTTCTACTGGGACGGTTCAGGTTCTCACGACAGATTCGGCAGCGAACCTATCTCTCAATCAGACCGGCTGCATCTCCATATTCACCCGCGGCTCACGCTGCTGGGTTGCGCCTGACCCCAGACGTTGATACAATGAGCATATGACGAACCAAGTAGTACTTGTTGATGGGAGTTCGATTCTGTACCGAGCGTTTTTCGCCATGCCCCACCTCAGCACCGCCACCGGCGTCCCTACCGGAGCGATTCTGGGAACCACGACGATGCTGCTCACCATCATCGAGGAGCTTCAACCACAGTACATGGGCGTCTTCTTCGATCGCAAGGCAGCGACCTATCGCCACGAGATGTTCGAAGAGTACAAGGCCAACCGGGAGGCCATGCCCGACGAACTCGTCAGCCAGCTCGTCAACCTCAAGCAACTCATCCGTTCGCTGGGGATCGTTACGCGCGAAAAGGACGGGTTCGAAGCTGACGATTTCATCGGCATCTACAGCAAGGTCGCCGGCCAGGCAGGGGTCCCCTGCATCATCTATTCCGGGGACAACGACCTGCTCCAGTTGACAGATGACAACACGTCAGTACGCATTACGGTCAAGGGGGTGAAGGAGATCAGGGAATACACACCCGTGGCAATCCTCGAGGAGTTTGGCCTCAAAGCCCCACAACTGATCGACGTCAAAGCGCTCAAGGGGGACCCGTCCGACAACATCCCCGGGGTACACGGCATCGGTGAGAAGACCGCCCTGAAACTGGTTCAGGAATTCGGTTCAGTTCAAGCATTACTCGAGAACGGTGGTCCCGAACGCTACAGGACCCTGCTCGCCGAGAACCGGGATCTCATCCTGCGCAACCGCTCGCTGGTCACTATCCAGATGAGCCTGGACGAACCGACCAGACTCGCTGACCTGGATCGTGGCGCCCCGGATACTGAGCAGACTGCCCAGCTGTTCCAGACACTGTCGTTTGTGGCGCTGAGCCGGCGTGCATCGAAGGTCCTCGGCATACCATCGCTCGCTTTGGCGCCAATACCTGTCCATCGCGACGACCTTTTCGGCTCCAGCGCTCGTCCCGCAGCGGTCGCATCGGTTCCTCCACAGGCGACGAACGCAGTCTTCGATGACCGAACGGCCCTGGCTGTCGTGCCTGATGTCGAAGGACAGGGGTTCACGGTGGCCCGCCGAACAAAGGACAGCGCTTCGTCGACACACGTTGACGCCATGTTCGGCTCGCTTCCCGAGGCCCTGCACACAGACACGACGTCCATGACCTATGTCTACGACTACAAGGCACTCTGTCACACCCTTGCACCGTTTGGCCTGGTCGCTCCTGCGACTATCCGTGACATCATGCTTGCGCAGTACCTGCTGGATCCTGACCAGAAAGCCTGGGGCCTTGACCGCATCGGTGACGCATGGGGACTGGCTGGAGACACCTCCACTGCCGAGGGATTGGCCGACCTTGTCTATCGTGTCTCCTACCCCATCGACGCAGCTCTCGAGGAATCACAGCTCACACGTACGCTGAACGAAATGGAGATCCCCTTCGCAGCGGTGCTCGCAGACATGGAGATGGCAGGCATACGCACGGATACTGCTTACCTGCGAACCTTCGGGGCAAAGCTCGGCCTTCGTATTGCTCAACTGGAGCACCGGGCGTACGAGCTCGTCGGCACACACGACTACAGCCTTCAGTCTCCAAAACAGCTGGGCACGCTCCTCTTCGACGTGCTGGGACTTGCACCGACCAAGAAAACCAAGACAGGTCTGAGCACCGACGTCGAATCCCTGGAAGCAATCCAGAAGGAACACCCAGCGATTCCGCTTATCCTGGAGCTCCGTCAGTTGACCAAGATCAAGGGAACCTATACGGATTCGCTCGTGCGATATGTCGCGCCGGACGGGAAGATTCACCCCACCTTCCTCCAGACCGGCACGTCGACGGGACGTATCAGTTGCATCGACCCCAACCTGCAGAACATCCCAGCCAGAACCGAGGTCGGGCGCGAAATCAGACAGGCGTTCATACCCAGTCACGACGGCTGGGTCCTTGTCTCGGCAGATTACTCCCAGATCGACCTGAGGATGCTTGCGCATCTTTCTGCGGACGCGAACCTGTGCAATGCATTTGCCCAGGGTGAGGACATTCACCTGCACACGGCTTCGCAAGTCTTCGACGTTCCAGAATCAGCCGTGACTCCTGAGATGCGAAAGCGTGCCAAGACTATCAACTTCGGCATCATCTATGGCATCTCTCCATATGGTCTCTCACGACAGCTCGGCATCGGTGGCGAAGAGGCTCGGCAATACATCGAACGCTACATGGAGCGATTCCCCGGCATCCGGAACTACCGTGACCGTGTCGTCGAGGCAGCCCAGCGCGACGGCTATGTAAAAACGATTCTTGGACACCTGCGGAGAGTTCCGCACATCAACAGTCGCAATAACGTGGAGCGGCAGGAAGCTATCCGGCAGGGGTTTAACGCCGTCGTACAAGGGAGCTCCGCCGACGTCATCAAGATGGCCATGATACACCTGGGCCGGGACCTTCAGCCTCTCAAGGCACGCATGGTCCTTCAGGTGCACGACGAAATCGTCGTCGACACGCCACCCGACGAACTCGAGCGTGTCCGCGTGATGATGCAGGGGTCCATGGAATCAGCTATACACCTTTCGATCCCCCTTGTGACTCACCTTTCTTGCGGCTCGAACCTGCGGGACCTCGAATGAGTATCGACGTTGGACTCACCGGCAACATTGCCTCTGGCAAGAGCATGATCTCCGGCATGTTACGGGAGTACGGAGCAGCGGTGCTAGACGCGGATTCAGTGGGCAAGAGCGTCCTTGCCGAGAACGTTGAAGGAGCGCTTGAGCAAGTGCGGTCTGCCTTTGGCGATTGTATCTTCGATGGAAACCAGCTCAACCGCCACCTCCTCGGCAATCTTGTCTTCGGACACCCCGATCTCCTAAAGGAACTCAACGATATCATGATGCCCATTATGACGAGACTGGTCGCCAATGAGATCGCAATCCTTCACCGAACATCAGCCGTCGTGGTCCTTGACGCGGCGATTCTGATCGAGGCCAGCTGGCAGAACCTGGTCGATGAGATCTGGGTTGTGAAAGCATCGAAGAACGAACAGCTGGAACGCCTCATAACGCGCGATCATCTTGCGCGCGGCGAAGCCTTCAGCCGAATTGAAGCACAGATGCCTTTGGCTCAGAAACTGGCATACGCCGACGTCGTCATCGACAACACGATGGACGTCGAGCAGACTCGAAAACAGGTGGAGATGCTTTGGAAAACGCGCTTACAGAACCGCTGAGTTACTCGAGGGTATCGACGTACAACGAGTGCCCCAGGAAATTCGAGCTCAAGTATATTCAGAAAATCCAGGAGCCTTCCCACTGGTATTTCAGCTATGGCAAGAGTATCCACGCGGTTCTCGAGAGACTTCTGTTATGTCACCTGGGAGAAGACGGGCAGCTGTACGGGGATGATGCAGCCCTCTTCCCCACTTCTCTTTCCCAGCTTCTGGACGAGAACTGGCTGACAGAGGGGTATGCTTACCCCAGTGATGAAGACAGGAAACGGCGTCAGGCCCTGCGCGTACTTACAGCATTCTTCCCGGTTTTCCAGTCCACATGGCCACAGATGGTCTATGTGGAACACCTCATCAACACGCAGATTGACGGGATCCCGTTTACAGGTATCGTGGACCGAATCGACCGAGTCAATGACAGTGTGCTGCGAATCGTCGACTACAAGTCCGCGAGGCCGAGAGAAGCGTCGGCACTGACATCTCATCGGTTTCAGGTAGCGCTGTATGCTGCGGCACTGAGTCAGGCGGAAGAGTTCCAGGGCAAGCGGTTCATCCTTCAGACGTACTATCTGCGCGAAAACCTCAAGGCGGAGATGGACGAAGGGGCAGAGAACTGCATTGCCAAGTCCCGAGAGGTTCTGGCAACAACCGCCCACAGGATTCTTCAGGGTGATTTTCGTGGAAAACGCGGCAGCAAGTGCTTGTCCTGCGACTACAGAGACATCTGCCCCGTGTTCCGCCGCATCTAGTCCTGCCTTTCGCAGAAGCCAAACAACCTCTGCCACGCGACACGCGGGCAGAGGTTGTTGCACGTCTGTTTCGACCAGCTGCTAGATCTTCGACTTCAGCAAGTCGCCCAGGCGATGGACCCCTTCAGTGATGTGCTCGGGATCCACGGCCGAGAAGTTCAACCGCATATGGCAGTTGTCGTCCCGATGAGGGTAGAAGGCAATGCCCACAACATACGCGACCTTGGCATTGATCGCCTCGCGGAACATCGCCGCGGTGTCGATGCTCTCCGGTGCCTTCACCCATACAAACAGACCGCCCTGAGGGTCAGTCCAACTGCTGCCGACCGGGAAATACTGTTCAAGAGCGGAGATCATTGCATTCTTCTTCTTGGGATACTCGCGCCGAACGACGTTAACGTAGTCATCCAGCCACCCGCGGCTGACAAACTCATACGCTATGTATTGAGTCATGGCCGGAGAACAAAGGTCCGCCGCCTGTTTTCCAACGATGATCTTGCTCATGATGTCTTCGCGGGCGACGATCCACCCCAGACGAAGCCCGGGGAAACTGATCTTCGAGAACGTGCGCAGCGCTACGACACGATCCTTGCCACCCAACGCCAGCAGCGAGGGAATTGGCTCACCCTCAAAGCGAATTTCCCCGTATGGATCATCTTCGATAATGAGCAGATCATACGTGTGAGCCAGCTCAATCAGCTTCTTGCGGCGCTCCAGCGTCATGGTGACGCCGGCAGGGTTGTGAAAGTTAGGCACCGTATAGACAAACTTTGGGCGGATGTGCGCCTTCTGCAGCTCCTTGAGCCTGTCCTCAAGAATGTCCATCTGCATGCCGTCCTTGTCCAGCGGAACTGTGCAGAACTTGGCTTGCATGCTTGCAAAGGCCTGGATTGCTCCGAGATAGGATGGCTCTTCCACAATGACAGTGTCGCCGGGATTCACGAACACCTGTGCCACCAGGCTGAGACCCTGCTGTGAGGCGGTGGAGACGATGACGTTGTCCAGATCGATGCCTTTGACACCCTCGTTCTCCATGCGATCCATGAGCAGAACGCGCAACTTCTTGATGCCCTCGGTAGACCCATACTGGAGGGCCTTCTTGCCGTATTCCCTGAGTGCAAACGTGCTTGCCTCGATAACTCGGTCGATAGGAAAGAACCGACCGTCCGGCATGCCTCCGGCCAACGAGATGATTTCCGGACTGTCGACGAATTTGAGGAGCTCCCGAATCTCGGATGGTCTGAAACTCAGCGCCCGTTCTGAGAACAACTCTTCTGCGTTCAACGACATCGATATGCCTCCGCTTTGTGATGATATTTCGGCAAGTGTCCATTACACAGAACATACGAGACTACTTACCAATGAAGTATACCCCTATTAGGCACAACGAAAAGCCCGCCGTAAAGGCGGGCGTCGGTCATCAATTAGGCTGGTGAGGCTAATCTAGAGACCGATTTCGGCGGCGATCTCCTTCATGGAACTCAGGCCGATCGCAACGAACCTGTACAGATCGAGTCCCATCTCCTGACAGGCAAGCATCTGATCCCGGTTTGCTCCAGCAGCAAAACGCTTCTCCTTGAAGCGAACCATGACAAAATCCGTATCAAGGGGCGCAAGCTTCTTCTCCGGTCGAATGAGAGCGCACGCGACAATCAGGCCGGACAATGGGTCCGCGGCGTACAATGCCTTGTCCATCATGCTCTTGCGCGGCAGACCATGCAGCGAGTTATGGACGCGCACCGCATAGCAGATGTCCTCAGACACTCCCATCAGATGCAGCTGCTCTGATCCGACAATACTGTGCATGTTTGGCTTGTCCTTAGTCTCGGCATAGTCGATGTCATGGACGAGACCGGTCAGGCCCCACTTCTCGACGTCCTCATGGAAGTGCACTGCAAGGCCGCGCATAATGGCCTCGACAGCGAGCATATGGTTGATCAGGTTCCGCGACGGTGTCCTCTCGACGATGACTTGATACAGTTCCTCACGGTCCATGGACTATGCTTCGGGTCCAGGAACGGAGGGTTCGGCCGGAGCCACGCTGTCGCCGGTCGTCCCGGACTGCTCGACATCCACGGCGCATTCGGAGGTCAGTTCCTCAGGACTCGTCTCCTCGGAACCCTGAGCAAGTATAACCCTCTCTGCACGCGTCTTCCTGACTGCAAACCAGGCGGTCAGCACTAGCGTCACGATAAACGCGTAGTTCAGAGCAGTGAACAAGATGGTGAGAGCCAGGTTCACCCAGCTGGGCATCTGGAAATCGGCATGAGCCGCCGCATAGTTGCTGACATAGAAGGAGACGAAGCTACTCAACACCCACTGCATAGTGTAGTATGCAGCCACCAGCGCTGTCGTCAGCAGGAGGAACAGACTCACCTTCCCTTCCTGAGTGCGCCTGTAGCACATTGCCAGCACAAGCCCCGCTATTGACAGTACCACGTACCCAAGATTGAAGAAGAAGTCGACACTGAAAATCGCACTGAATGGAATCATGATGCACCACCTTTGCTTTTGGATGTCTTCGGGGCTCCCTTCTTTGTGGAGGTCCCTGTCTTCTCTGTCTTCGTTGCGGAGGCCGCTGCCTTCGTTGGCTTCGTTGCATGACCGGTTGCCCGCCTCCCCGCCCGTGGTCCCTTGTTCAGAAACTCGAACTCTACTCTGCCCTTGTCTCCAAGTTTCAGGTAGGCCGAGAAAGGCCTGTTGTACTTCGACACGAAGTGCTCGATGAGCTCTGTCTTGCCCTTCTCGAGCAGGTTACGGGCCATGTCACGGTCAATAGTCTTGCCAGCATAGACTCTCTTCATCTGGAAACGGCAGTCAGTTGCAGCACACCGGTAGTGCTCCGCAGTCTCTACCACTGAACCCTGACACACGGGGCAACGACCCAATGGCTCCTCATTGATGACGGGTTCGGTAGCCGCAGAACTGCCACCCGACCCCTCAGCAAACTCCCATTCCAGCTTATTGTCGGGCTTGAGCAGGAGGCGCGCACTGAACTTGAACCCGCGCCTGCTCACGAATCCGTTGAGCATCTCCGTCCTCTTCTCGGTCATAAGCTGCAAGGCCTCTTCACGACTGATGGGGCGTCTGAGAATCATCTTCGGAATGCTGAACTTGCAGTCCGTCTTCTTGCGGCCATGGTGTTCGCAGACGTACGATGCAGGGCGCTCAAGCACATTGCCGCCGCAGATGGGACACACACCCAGTGGTTCCGCCGACTCGATGCCGATCTGAGTGGGAGCTTCGTACCCCTTGATCTTCTCAATCATCTGACGCGTGAACCCCTCGATACGCTCCAGGAATTCCACGTTGTCCAATGACCCCTTCTCTATCTTGCGCAGACTCATTTCCCAATCACCGGTAAGGTCCGGAGCCACAAGATCCGACAACTGGATCGCCTCAAGGAGGTCGATCAGGTCAACACCACGCCTTGTGGCGACCAGGCTCCGAGCTTTCCGCTCGACAACGCCGGTCCGGATAAGCTTCTCAATGATCTCCGCACGTGTGGCAGGAGTCCCCAAGCCACGTTCTTTCATTGCCTCAGCTAGTTCCTCGTCATCGACGAGCTTCCCCGCCGTCTCCATGGCAGCGATAATGGACGCGTCCGTGAACCGCGGCGGAGCCTTGGTCAGCTTGCGTTCGCTCCCAACCCTGAACGCCTGGACGCTCAGCTTCTCCTTGAGGTCTGGCAAGTCCTTGCTGTCGGCCTCGCGTGGGGCGACCTCTAGCCATCCTGAGGTCTTTACGACTCTTCCATCACTGCCAAATGTCTCGCTCTCAACGACTGTCTCGACACGGGTAAGCATCAAAACGGCTTCAGGGTAGAACTGTTCGAGGAACCGGCGTACAACTAGGTCATAGACCACGCTCTCGTCATGAGAGAGACTGCTTCGGTCCAGCCGCGTGCCAGTCGGAATGATGGCGTAGTGATCGCTGACTTTCTCGTCGTTGAAGACGAAGGGCCGCATCTTCCACCCCTCGCGCTGCACGTGTTGCACGTAAGAGGCATATTCCCCCACCCCCAGATCGCCAAGCACAGTGACGACTTCCTTCCGAAGCGCCTTGGGCAGATACTTGCTGTCTGTTCTCGGATACGTGATGGCGCGCTTCTCTTCATAGAGAGACTGTGCTGCCCTCAGCGTGCGGCTCGCGCTCAAACCGTTGAGGCCGTTTGCTTCGCGCTGCAGGAGTCCTAGATCATACAGATAGGGTACCTGCATACGGTTTTCTTTCTGAGCAACCGACGCAACCACCCCCTTGTGCCCTGAGCACTTCGCAGCAATGGCTTCGGCGGCCGCCTGGTCGGCGAGTCTGCTCTCGGATCCCCGATGCCATAGTCCTGCATAGGTCGGTTCACCATGCGGCACGACCTTGAACTCGGCGTCGACCTCGAAATAGGGCACGGGCGTGAATGCCTGGACTTCCTTCTCGCGCTTCGCGATGAGTGCAAGAACTGGTGTCTGCACACGTCCCACCGTAACAAGCGACCCATTGCGCCTCGTCAGTCCCCGGGTGGCGTTGATGCCAACCAGCCAGTCTGCCTCAGAACGCGCCAGCGCCGCTCTGCCCAGGTCATCATATCCAGATTCGGGACGGATGTGCTTGAATCCATCACGGATGCTCTCATCCGTGTAGGACGACAGCCACAAGCGTGACGAAGGTTTCTTCCCTCCGGCCTGCGCATAGATGTTGCGGAAGATCAACTCACCCTCGCGACCTGCATCGCACGCGTTGATGACTTCGTCCACTTCCTTGGACACGATTAGCTTCTTGAGTGCGTTGAAACGCTCCTCGGCGCCCTCGAGAACGGAGAACCTGAACGCCTCAGGGATGATCGGCAGGTAGGAAAGCAGCCACTGCTTGTACTTCTTGTCATAGTCTTCGGGCTCTGCCAATCCAACAAGGTGGCCCACCGCCCACGAAACTATGTAGTGTTCGCCTTCGTAGTAATCACGGCTCTTCTTGCAGTGATCAATGACCGCAGCAAGTTGCTCCGCCACACTCGGCTTCTCTGCTATGACAAGCTTCTTCACGGCTACTCCTTGGATGCCTCGACAGTAACGGCCCTCATTATACACACAAAAGACCTCGGGCAAGTGCCTGAGGCTTCTCAGTCCACAAGGTTGAGTCGACAGCCACCTGGGAACTGACGTTGCTTGCCCGTGGCCTCTTCTCGCCTTCGATGATCCCGAATAAGCAATTCCAGAAGCAGGAGACTCGCTGTCAAGGACAGAACTTCGTGAGAGCAGGTGAACGGCATGAAGCTGCCGCGAGGGGTTGAAGAGACATCAAGGCTGGTGCGCCCGACAGGACTTGAACCTGTAATCTACGGCTCCGGAGGCCATCGCCTTATCCAGTTGGGCCACGGGCGCGCACGTCGGCAAGTATAGCAGAAAGGCCGGCCCTGTACAAGGTCGGCCTTTGGCTCAGCGCCTCACAAAACAGGTCTCAGAGCTCAGCTATTCCACCGTTACGCTTTTGGCAAGATTCCGCGGCTGGTCCACGTCCAGACCCTTGCCATCAGCAGTGTAGTACGCCAGCAGCTGAAGCGGCAACGAGTAGATGACCGGAGAGAACAACTCTTCGACCGGCGGCATCGGGATGAAGTCCGTAGCGATGCCCTGTGCTCTCTTGTCCTTCTTGTCGGCCAGTACCACGAGGGGTGAATCGCGCGCGATGGACTCCTGCAGATTCGAGTAGATCTTCTCGTACAGCACCCCCTGGGGAAGGATGCCCACCACAGGCACATCCTGGTCCAGCAAGGCGATGGGGCCATGTTTGAGTTCTCCCGCGGCATATCCCTCAGCGTGGATGTAACTGATCTCCTTCATCTTAAGCGCGCCCTCCAATGCAATGGGGTAGTTGACACCGCGCCCAACATAGATCATGTCGTGGACTTTGTAGAACTTGCGCGCGATCGTCTCCATGATGCCGGCATATTCGAGCACCTGCTCACACTTCTGGCTGAGACTGGACAGCTGAGACGCATAGTGCGCTGACGTCTCAGCATCCAGTGTACCGTTGCGCTGTCCAAAACTGAGAGCTATGAGATAGAAGGCGATGAGCTGGGCCATGAACGACTTCGTGGCTGCAACACCAATCTCGAGGCCCGCCTGGGTAACGAACGTCACATCTGACTCGCGCGAAACGGTACTCTCCGGTCGATTTGTGATGGCGACAACCTTGGCACCAAGACTCCGTTGAAGCCGAAGCGCAGCAAGTGTGTCGATCGTTTCTCCTGACTGCGTGACTGCAATCCCCATCATCCCTGGACGAACAATGGGTCGCTGGTAGCGATATTCACTGCTGAAGCTTACCTCGGTCGGGATGCGTGCCAGTTCCTCCAGAAGATACTTGCCCACGCGCGCGGCATGGTATGACGTCCCTGCCGCCACAATCGAGATGCGGTCGGGAACCGGCTGGCCTTGGAATTCCTCCAGCTCCACGTGTCCACTGTCGATATCGATGCGTCCATACAGCGTATCCCTGATGACGACCGGCTGTTCATGAATTTCCTTCAACATGAAATGCTTGTAGCCCTGCTTCTCGGCAGCGGAGGCATTCCACTGAACGGTCATTGGAGTCCGATCGAAAGCGTGCCCATCTTCAAGAGAATAAAACGCATATCCTTTGTCGTTGATCTCAACGATATCCCCGTCGTGCAGCGGGATGATCCGGTGCGTGTACTCCAGGAGTGCTGGGGTGTCTGAACCGAAGATCATCTCCCCATCGCCAACGCCGAGCACCAGGGGGGATAACCTGCGAACTGCCACGATACGACCAGGAAACGCTTTGGCCAGAACGAGGAACGCGAAGGCTCCGTCAAGCTGCAAAGCAGTCTTCCGCGCTGCATCGAGCAGGTCTGCGCCCGCGTCGATCTGCTCCTCTACAAGATGAGAGATTACCTCGGTGTCGGTCTCGGATACGAAAACGTGTCCTCTCCGGATCAGATCATCTCGGAGTACCTGGTAGTTCTCGATGATGCCGTTGTGGATAATGGCGATCGTGCCCTTGCAGTCTAGTTGAGGATGAGCATTCCTGTCCTCAACCTTGCCGTGGGTGGCCCATCGCGTGTGTCCCATTCCAGTGGTGGCAGTATACTCGTTGCCCTTGACAGCCTCTTCGAGAGCCTTGAGCTTGCCACGTTTCTTGACGACAACCAGCTCCCCCTTCTCGAGAATGGCCATGCCCGCCGAGTCGTACCCTCGATACTCGAGCTTGCGCAGACCCTCAATAATGACAGGGACTACCTTACGCGGTCCAACGTACCCTATGATTCCACACATGTCACTCCTCTCCTTGCTGACCAGCTGACAACAGGACACGCTTCAGTCGCTCTGCCAGCGCCATCAGACGCTCAGTGTTCTTGCCCTCAAGAAAAATACGCACAAGGGGTTCTGTCCCCGAAGGCCGCACGACCAGTCTGGCAGCATTGCCCAACTCCATGCGCGCCGCTTCAACCGCAGCCACAAACTCCGGGCATGAAGCAATGGTGTTGTCTTTCACCCTGACATTCTCGGCAATCTGAGGATAGAGCTCGACCTCGTCGACAATCTCTGACAGGTCGCGCCCGGTCCTGACAAGATATCCCAGCACTGCCAGGGTGGTCGCCAGACCATCGCCCGTCACGTTCTGGTACAAGTTGATGATGTGTCCCGACTCCTCGCCGCCAAGCACGAAACCGCCCTCGTTCAGGCGGTCCAGAATATAGCGGTCTCCAACGCTTGTCCGTTCGAGCCTGACCCCATGGGGTTCCAGTGCCTTCTCCAGACCAAGGTTGGTTAGAACTGTTCCGACGACCGTGTTTCCGGTGAGTCGACCCTCTCCGGCTAATCCCAGAGCCAGAACATACAGCATGACGTCCCCGGAGACACGGCGCCCGGTGTGGTCGACCATAATGACCCGGTCGCCGTCACCGTCGTGGGCAACGCCCAGATCCGCCTTCTCGGTCACCACCCGCGCACCCACGGCGCCAGGATGTGTGGATCCGCAGTCCTTGTTGATGAGCTTACCATCTTGGTCTGTGTTCATCTCGATCACCTGCGCACCCAGCTGTCGCAGCAACGCCGGTGTCGTATAGCTTGTTGCCCCGTGAGCGCCGTCCACCACGATCCTGATCCCCTCGAGCGAGAGCCCTGGGTTATTCTGCCTCACGAAGGCCATGTATTCCTCCCGCGCATTCTCGACTCTGTGAGCGCCGCCCACTTCGTCGCCATGTACTCGCGAGGGATTGCCGAGTTCAACGAGGCCAAGGTTCGCCTCGATCGCTTCCTCGTCTGCGTCTGCCAGCTTGTGGCCGCCAGGGCCAAAGAACTTGATCCCGTTGTACTCCGGAGGATTGTGTGACGCAGAGATCATGGCACCCGCCATGTACCGTGTCTCGCGAGCCAGAATGAGCGCGAGTCCTGGTGTCGGCAGTACTCCCAGGTAGTCTACGGACACCCCCGTCTCCATGAAGCCAGCACCAAGTGCCCCGGCAAGCATCTCCGACGAGACACGTGGATCCCATGCGATAGCGATGGTGCGATTTGTCTGCTGGGCAAGGCGTCCGTCGAAGTAGATCGATGCAGCCGCTCCCAGAGATAAGGCAAGCTTGGACGTGATTTCGGTGTTCACGACACCCCGGACGCCGTCCGTTCCGAATAGATTCCTCTTAGCCATGCCTTAACTATAGGTCGCTTGAGTCTGCACGCAAGATTCATACTTCTGGTTTGACATGGAGCTACTGTCCTAGAGACGTTCTCTCGCTCGGGGTGGAGGGAACATGCAGAAAGCCGAGGCCGTGAGCCTCGGCTAGTGGTATGGCGGCGATCTATCGTTTCCGTCAGTTCTGCGGTGGCAGGCTCCTGTGCGAGCGATGCTGCCTCAGCCTGAGCACAATCCATACGAGTGCCCAAATGAGAAGCCCATAGAAAACTATGAAGACGGCAGAGCCGCCAAGCCACGTCCAGAAGGCAGCCAGTCCGTGTCCAAACCGGGCAAGGGACTGGACAAACGCCGATCCAAAACCTCGGGGTGCGACAAAGACCTCGGTCGTCTGCACGAGCTGAGCGGTAACCGTAGCGAGCGACGTGGCATTGTCCATGTAGCGCTGTTGTCCCTCGTACTGTTCGATCTGCGTGCGAACCGAACCCAGCTGTTCCTGAACTGCCAGCATGTCCTTGATGTTCGTGGCTTTCTTCAGGAACCCTACCAGCTGCTCTTCTTCTGCCCGAAGAACCTTGAGTCGCGCCTGGATATCGATGTACTGTGATGTGACGTCATCCGAACCACTGCTGCGGCTCGTAACAGTACCGAGTCCCGCAAGATCGTTCATGAGCTGGGTGGCCTTGGCCGCAGGCACGCGCAGCACGACGGTTGCAAGCACCTGGCTGGCCGACTTCTGGAGCGACGACTGCGCCACGAAACCGCCATATTTGACAACGAGGATCTCACAATTGCTGAAAGCCTTTTCTGCGTCGACGACGTCAAGGCTGAGGCTGGCGTTGAAAATGATCTTCCGGTCTGTCAGGGCCTGCTGATCGCCTGTCGTGGTTGAGGCAGGGGCCGAGGAACTCGTGCCAGAGGTCCCTGCGGGTAAGCCTTTCAGGACTCCACCGGATGTCGCTACGCCGGGCTCCGGCGAAACAGCGCTACGCTTCGCACATCCAGTCACAGCCATGGCCACGACAGCGACGACAACGATCAGCGCAAGAAATCGACGTACTCGTAGAGATTGAGTCATACGTGCCTCCCTATCCGGAATGGGCGCGTGAGCGCCAAGTGTTCATGGAATGAGACAGATGACCAACGATGAGGTACCCAGGCTCGATGCCCAGGTCTCCAGTGAAAAGCCCGCAACTATACGAAGACCTGAGGGCTCCTCTCCAATGAACCCATGAAGCGCCATCAGAGCCGCAAATCCTCGGACCTCATCAGGCTCCAGTGTCAGGGCTACCTCGTGCCCTGGGGCAGCAGTGTCGAGTTCCACGGCGACGTCAACATGTCTGGCTCTCAGCCACGTTACCAGGAGCTGTTTGCGCGCGACATCGCCATCAAGGACGACCCGAAAGGATGACGCAGTTCCAAGAACTGGGCTGCCCTGAGAGTCGACAAACCCCTTAGGAGTTGCGCCCGCGGCGCGGAACTCTGGATTCGGAGCGAGTAATGCTCCGCCTGATGTGGCAAGCGACAGCGTACGCGGCAAGGTGGCACCACCAACATACAGCGCAACTACGATGGCGACAGCCATGACGGGCGAGAATCCGAGCCATAGACTCTGAAGCAAGCGGCGGCGCGAGCGGCGCACGCCGATGGCAGCAGTGACGGATTTTGCCAGTGAGCGATCCATCGGTGCAAACAGCGCTGATACCTCCCTGCGCAACTCCGCTGAAAGCTCGAGAGGCAGCTCGTTGTCGCTCATTATCTCGTTGGTTGTTCTCATGTCATGTGTCATCACTTGTCACCATCCATAAGACGCGCTCAACGCCCCAAGGTTCCCGAAAGGAGTTCACGCAGTTCACCACGGGCACGAAAAACTCTGCTCTTGACGGTTCCCACGGGTACTCCGAGCCTGAAAGCAGCATCTTCATAGCTCAGCCCATCCAGATCGACGAGGGCAAAGGCCGCTCTGAACACAGGATCGACCTTCTGCAGAGCGGCTTGAAGAGCGGACTTGACCTCTTCAACATTTGGACCATCGCTGGCAGTCTGGGGCGCCTCGACCGTCAGCAGGTCAGCTTGAGCATCGCCAGAACTCACAGGGTGCTGGGACCGTTTGCGGGCAGCGTCGATGCCGGCATTGGTGGCAATGCGATAAAGGTATGACGAGAGCCGGGACTGTCCCCGGAACTTGGAGAGACTTTCGTACAGCTTCAGGAACGTATCCTGTGTCACGTCGTAGGCCAGATCACGATCGAAGGTCACACGAACAGCCACCGAGAAAACGAATCCCTCGTAGTAGCGCACGATGGCCTCGTACAGCTCGGTCCGCCCCGCCACGACCTGATCGATAGTCTGTGCGAGCTTCGGCATGTCATCCATGCAGCCATTATACGAATCTGGGTCAGTCTGCATAGCAGCCGATGCCAGCCTGCTGCGGTGTAAGCGCCAGTTTGACAGCTCTCAGCCTGCACGTATAATAGGTCTGTGCCGAAGTGGCGGAACTGGCAGACGCAGCAGACTCAAAATCTGCCGGGGTAACACCCGTGTGGGTTCAATTCCCTCCTTCGGCACCATCCCAGTGACAGCAATTTTGCGCATCCCCCTTGACACAAATTTCATGGTTCACTATGCTGGTGTTATTAGTCTTTCTAACATTAGGAAGCAAACAATGGCGGGAATCTCACCCGCAAAGCAGGAACGCCCAGACATCTGCTTGGGCGCGTTTCTGCTTCCAGCCTCACATGACGTCTCAGCCTCGGATCCGCCCCCGCTTCACCAAATCGTCTGCGACATAGCCCAGGCCAACCTCACGTAGCCTCTGGGCTGTTGGCAGTCCGTTCTGGTCCCAGTGGTACGCCTGGTAGTAACCGTCAAGGAGCTGGTCTACCATCTCCTGCGTCACGCGAGCGCCCTTCGTGGGCCCATCGGGCATCTCCTCATACATTTTGGCCGGCGGCTGGTCGTAGGCACGTCCAAACCCATCGACCTCACGGGTCCAGAACGCTCGCGTCAGGTTCCACACCTTCTCACTGAAGGCGAACAGCCCCTCTGTCGTGTAGTGCTGTCCGGTGACCAGGTTCAGCGCGGTGACGTAGTCCTCCCAGTCGACCTTCACCTCGAGCCACGGGAAGCGGCAGACGCCCAACACTTCCATGAGAGGACGCAGGTGCTGCAAATCATAGACCACCTGTCCCTTCCCTTCAGTGGAGCCGCGCCCCATGTTGATGTCCTGGACGATCGCCCAGGCGCGCGTGTGCTGGGCTCCAATGTCTGAGGTCATGTATGCGAGCATCATGGCAGGGGCTGCATGTGTATCATAGGCGGAATAGTCCAGTCCTTTTACCTGAACGACATATTTCTCAGTATCCTTGCCGATGATGCGCGCAGCAGCAAGAGCTCCTTCTGCAAATGTCGCTCCGATACCCTGCCGAGCAGCGATGAGCCTCAGGAATGCGCGTGCAGCATGCACGTTTCCCCAGGTCATCTCCAGTCCACCGAAATCTTCCTTTGTCAGGATTCCCCGCTGATACAGTTCCATCGCAAAAGCTACCGCCGATCCAGAAGAGATGGAGTCCATGCCAAGATTGTCGACATCGGCGTTCAGCACGGCAATTTCCTCGATACTGTCCATGCCGAGATTGGAGCCCATCAGACCGATCGTCTCGTACTCGGGGCCTTCGACGTAGACATCGTATTTCTTCGAATATGTGTAGGTGGAACAGCCCAGAGGACATGCATAGCAGCCCTTGTCGCGCACATACATCTGCTGTCGCATGTACTTGCCGTTGATGCGGTCCTTTTTGGGGTACTGCGCATGCTGGAAGTTGTTGACAGGGATGACTCCGACGCTGTCACACCAGTCCGTGACATCCGTCGTGCCATACTTGGAGAAGGTCGGGAAGAACGCCGTATTCTTGATGTAGTCGATGATAGAAGTCGTGTGCTTCTGGAGACCCTCGATGTTAGCGACCGGGATTGGGTTCGTTCCACGCACAGCGATTGCCTTGAGCTTCTTCGAGCCCAGAACCGCCCCGATTCCCCCTCGGCCTGCCTGACGTCCCACGTCATGTGTAATGCATGCGAACTTCACCAGATTCTCGCCGGCGGGGCCAATAGTCGCAATCTGGAAGTCCTCCCCGAGATCGCGCTTCAGGGCGTACTCAGTGTCGACGGAGCCCTTGCCCCAATAGCCAGAGGCGTCACGTACCTCGACCTTGTCGTCTTCGATACAGAGGTACACCGGGGTCTCGGAAGCGCCCTCAAGGATGATCATGTCCAAGCCAGCGTACTTGAGTTCCGCCATGATCAGGCCGCCCATGTTGCTGTCGATGTAGCCTCCAGTCAGCGGAGACTTGGTGCCCCACACAATCTTGGCACTGGAAGGCCACAACGTACCCGAGAGAGGCCCCGTCGCCACAAACACTTTGTTTGCGGCACTGAGCGGATCCACACCCGCAGGAAGCTCTTCGTACATATACTTGGCGATCCATGCACGACCGCCGAGCCAATCGTGGGCCAATTCAGGCGTCACGGGTTCTCGCTTGACTGACCCGGTGGTCAGGTCGACACGCAGAATAGAGCCACCATAGCCATTGATCATTGGTCTTCCTCCCAGGTCAGAGCTTGCGCTGCACAGTTTGCCACACAGGCTCCGCAAAGATTGCACATGTAGGGATGCGGACTTGCGGGTGACCTGAAGATCGCTTGCTGCGGGCAGCTGTCCACGCATGCTCCGCAATCGATGCACGTGGACTCGTCGATCACATAGGCTCCGTTTGCATCGACAGAAATCGCTTCAACCAGACATACAGACTGACAGACACCACACTGATTGCAGAGATGAACCTCAAAATAGCCTTCTGGAAAATGGGGCACGATACCTATGCGAGCAGCCTTGTGCGTGTTGAGCCTAAAGTTCTGAGCCGAGCACGTGAGCTGACACAAGCGGCATCCAGTACAACTCTCGGGCCTTACGACGATATGCCTCATGCGACCTCCTATCCTTGTCACGACAATATGATCCGTTCCCGATTATAGCAAGATGCTGTGGCAATGAAAGCAAGCGAGCTGCGCGTTGATTACGGCCTCAATGGCGGTACAATAGGAAGGAACTAGCGGAGGCTGCGCATGAGAACGCTTATCACTGACATCGCCTTCCTTATGACGGGCGATGCTCTTCGACAGGAACTCAAGGATGCGTATGTTGTCGTTGACGACAACATCATCACGGCCATTGGCACAGGGGCGCCAGTCCTCGATACCCCTGCAGACCGCACCATCTCGGGTACGCGCATGCTGATGATGCCGGGTTTTGTCAACACCCACCATCACCTCTACCAGACGCTGTTTCGGAACGTTCCCCAGGTCGAACATGCCAAGCTGTTCGACTGGCTGACGTTCCTCTATGAACACTGGAAGTACATTGACGAGGAAGCTGTCTACACAAGTGCTCAGGTCGGCATCTGTGAGATGCTGAAGACTGGTGTCACGACGACTACTGACCATCTCTATCTATATCCGTATGGCAACAACGCGATCATCGACGCTGAGATACGGGCAGCTCGCGATGTCGGCGTGCGGTTCCATCCCACACGTGGCAGTATGTCGCTGAGCAAGAAGGATGGGGGGCTCCCTCCGGACAGCGTGGTACAGACGGATGAGGAGATTCTGGTGGAGTCCGAACGCGTCATCCACCAGTACCACGACCGCGGTCGATACCCGATGACCCGCATTGCTCTAGCCCCATGCTCCCCCTTCTCGGTCACGACAGACCTGATGAAACAGACGGCAGCTCTGGCAGAGAGAGAAGATGTGCTTATCCATACGCATCTTGCCGAAACGCAGGATGAAGAAGAATTCTGTCTCCAGACGTTTGGCTTCCGTCCAATCGACTACATGGAGGAGGTCAACTGGCTCACGCCTCGCTCCTGGTTTGCCCACATCGTGTGGGCATCCGATGCCGACATCCGTAAGCTGTCCGAGCATGAGTGCGGCATGGCCCATTGCCCGGCCAGCAATATGCGCCTCGGCTCCGGCATCGCTCCCGTGGCGGTCATGAAGCAAACAAACATGCGCATCGGCATTGGCGTCGATGGCAGTGCCAGCAACGATACCAATTCGTTCATCGGTGAGGTGCGCCTGGCGACGCTGCTCCAGCGGGTGAAATACGGGGCCGACGCACTGACGTCGCGCGAAGCTCTGGCCATGGCGAGCATGGGCGGCGCCCGTGTGTTACGCATGGACCCAGACATCGGCAGCATCGAGGTCGGGAAGGCGGCCGACCTGATCATGTGGGACCTCGACACTCTCGAGTTCGCGGGCGGCCTGCACGACCCCTTCACCGCACCGGTCATGTGCGACGCCAAACAGGTCAGTCTCAACATGGTCAATGGCAAGGTTCTCATCGAGAACGGTCAGTTCACGAACATTGACGTCCGAGCTCTGGTGGCCAAGCAGAATACTATAGCGGCGAACCTCATGGCGCGCTAGTATGAGGCCACGGACCAAGTCCGGCCCTGCAGCTTCTCTGGAGGTAGGAAAATGAAGACGCTTCAGCAGTTTCTGAACTACGCGAGAGAACACGAGATTGCTCAGGTCGACCTGAAATTCACGGACCTGTTCGGCGGCCTGCATCATGTGACGGTTCCCCTGTCCCGTGTCGACCATGGATTCCTGACCCAGGGCGTTGCTTTCGACGGTTCCAATATTCCCGGATTCGCGTCGGTTGAGCGCAGTGACATGCTCCTGCGTCTTGATTTGTCGACGGCATTCTTAGACCCATTTGCCAAAGTCCCTACTGTTGCAGTCTTCTGCGACATCCTTGAACCCCTCACCCATCGACGTTTTGCCCTCGACCCTCGATTCATCACAGAACAGGCTGAAGCTTTGCTAAGATCTAAGGGCTATGCCGATACGGCCTGGTTTGCCCCCGAGTTCGAGTTCTATGTCTTCCAGAATGTCGATTTCAAGTCCTCGGAGACCACCTGTTTCTTCTCGATCGAGAGTGCGGAGACAGGCAGCACGGTGTCGCTCGACAACTCACAACTCCAGGGCTACGCGATCCGCCACGGACGAGGATACCATGCAGAGCAGCCACTCGACCGGCTCTTCGACTATCGAAGCACGCTCGTTCAAATGCTGGAGAATGTCGGGGTAACCGTCCGCTATCACCATCATGAGGCCGGAGAGACCGGCCAGATCGAGCTTGAGGTTATGCCCTGCACGCCACGCGCTATGGGCGACGCCTCGCAGAAAATCAAGTACTTCGCCAAGAACCTTGCCCGCCAGATGGGAATGACGGCAACCTTCATGCCCAAACCGATTGCTGGTCAGGCCGGAACAGGAATGCACTTCCATCAATATTTGACCAAGAAAGGACAACCCACGTTCTACCAGAAGGGTGGAGAACCCTACAACCTCTCGCCGCTCGCCGTTCACTACATCGGCGGCATTCTCAGCAACGCGTCGGCCCTTCTCGGCATCACAAACCCTTCTACGATAAGCTACAAGAGGCTCATTCCGGGATTCGAGGCCCCCATCCGGGCTTTTTTCTCGCTGGGCAACCGCACCGCGGCAGTTCGCATCCCCATCTATGCGGATACGGCGGCAGAGAAGCGCATCGAGTTCCGTCCCCCGGATGCCACGACCAATGTCTACCTCGCCATCAGCGCAATGCTCCTTGCCGGACTCGACGGCATCGAGAAAGAAACGGACCCGACAGCGCTTCACCTCGGTCCATACACGGGTGACATCGAGAAACTGCCCGAGAAAATTGTCCGCAGGATTCCGGTGCTTCCGACCTCGCTTTCCGAAGCGTTCGCCGCCCTGAGACGTGGCAGCGACTTCCTGACACGAGACGGCGTTTTCCCTCCTGCATTTGTTGAGGCGTTCTGTTCCTACAAGGAGAAGAACGAAGCAGAAGCGCTCCGCCGCCTGCCTCATCCCAAGGAATTCGAGCTGTATTACGACTGCTGAGGGGACTGGATGCTCATAAAGCTCAAACTGCATGCCATTGTCGCCGATCAGGTCGGAGACCTGCACGATGTCCAGGTACCGACCGGAACAGATGTCGCCGGCCTGCTTGCAGCATTGGGCATTGACCGCGACCGTGCAGGCTTCGTGCTTGTCAACGGACAGCGTATGCCCTACAACACCGAACTGCACGAGGAAGATACCGTCTTCATCATCCCGTTCCTGGGAGGCGGTTGACCGACCCTCGCTGTGTCCACCAATTGCGATACCCCCGGAGTTGACCTCCGGGGGTATCTATTCGCGTCTCAGCAACAGAACCGCTACATGCCTTTCATGATGAGGCTCCCTGCGACGCTGCAACATACCGGGAGTCCGGCTCACTGACATGACTCTCCCCGCACGCCGACTGTCGGAAGCAGTTTCAGGAAATCGTAGGTCTTGTCCTCCTGTCTTGTGATGATAACCAGAAGATACATGGGAGTCCCCCCACAAGAATAATCTGCTGTATACATCATAGCGACTCGGGAGACACGAGGCAAGTATTCCGGTGTCGGAATGGGCCCCCCGGCATCGAATCCGGGGCCCGCGGTTCCTGCGCAGAAACGTCACTCAGCGACGTACGACACGGTCCTGTTCGATGAGCAGTTTGATGGCTTCGATCCCAGTCGATATGAGTCGGTCCAGTATCTGATGATGGGGTTCGTTTCCAGCCTCTGCAAACTGGTTGTCGACGATGAGCATGACGCCGCCGGCACGCCTGTGAAGAATGCTCGATACCACAAACACCGTGGCTGCCTCCATCTCCGAGCACACAGCTCCGCCGGCAATCCAGGCCCTGCGACGAGCGTTCAACTGCTCGGCCAGTGGCTGGCGGTCACGCTCAACCTCGCCGTAGAACGAGTCTTTCGATTGAGACACACCCAGGTGAAAGGTAAGACACAGTTTTTCGGCTGCAGCTCTCAGTGCCAGCGTGACGTCGATGTTGGCGACTGCCGGAAATTCGATGGGCATGTACTGCCTGGTCGTCCCTTCGTCGCGGATCGCAGCTGTGACGATCGCCAGATCTCCAACGACGATTCCGGGTTGCATTGCACCTGACGTTCCGACGCGTATGAATGTCTCCGCACCGACCATCGCAAGCTCTTCGACTGCAATCGCGGTCGAAGGGCCTCCGATTCCGGTCGACGTCACCGAGACTTTCTCGCCCAGGAGCGTTCCCGTGTACGTGACATATTCCCTGTTCTGCGCAACCTTCACCGGGTTGTCGAACCACTTGGCGATGACTTCACAGCGACCGGGATCGCCGGGTAACAGGATGTACCTGCCAACATCACCCTGCTTCAACTTGATGTGATACTTGTACTCATCATTGAACAACGTGTGTGCCATGTGCAAGCCTCCGTTCCCTCCGCAGCAGTCCGTCCTAGTGCAACCCCTGCAGCAATATTTTGATCCCAATACCAATAAGGACAAGGCCACCCACAATCTCGGCCTTGCCCTTGACCAGCTTTCCGATGCTGCAACCCAGGAGAGTGCCTGCCAGCGAGAATGCGAATGTCACCAGCCCGATAAGCAAGGCCGGCCACCAGATCGACACGTGCAGAACCGACAGACTCAGGCCCACCGCCAAAGCGTCGATACTTGTGGCAATGGCAAGGACCAGCATGTCGCGCGTACTGCGCCTCTCTGCCTCGCACTCATCCTCATGCTCTCCACCATGCACGGCTTCGACAAGCATCTTGCCGCCGACCAAAACGAGGAGACCGAACGCAACCCAGTGGCTGAAGCTCTGGATAAGGTCTCTGAGCGCGAGGCCCCCGAACCAGCCCAACACGGGCATGAGCATCTGAAACCCACCAAACCACCAGCCTGGCCGCAACGCGTCGCGCAGAGTCACCCGCTTTATCCGGCACCCGTTCGCCACGGACACCGCGAACGCGTCCATCGAAAGCCCCACCGCTATAACGAAAACAGTCCAGAAGCCCATACGACCTCCACGACAACTGTGGCATCACAGGCAACACCAGAAACAACGATGATCACCGCTGGACGAGTGCAGCGCATCGTGCAGAAAAGTATACCGGCAAGAGCCCTCTTTACAAGCCGGAACATTGATATAAACTGAGGCTACGAGTGGGAGTGGATCGCTGGCAACGCATTCAGACATCAAGTAACGGTCGGGAGGATCCTGATGAACATCTGGCTCAAGTATGGGGCATTGGTCGTGGCATCGTACCTGTGGGGCTCTGTTTGCTGGGGCCTTGTCCTCAGCTTCCTGGTCAAGCACGAGGATATTCGACTGAAGGACAACCCTGGCCTTTCGGGGAGCGTCCGCCAGTACGGTTGGGGCTATGGCCTCACTGTCGGGCTGCTCGACGTCATGAAAGGCTATGTGCTCAGCCTCGTCCTGCATTCCATGTCAATCCCCTCGTGGGTCCCGATTGCCTCGTTCACGGCCGTCATCGTCGGGCACAACTGGCCAGTCTTCTTCCAGTTCAGAGGTGGAGGCGGTATGGCGACAACCGTGGGAATTCTGCTGCAGGGGTACCCAGTGGCGGTCCTGTGGGCACTCCCCTTTGCGGCTATCGCTGGCGTCATCTGGAAGCTTGTCCCCCGTATCAAGGCCAAGGTGCACTTCGCTCCGTTCATCGATGCAGTCGGGGCTGTCCCTGCCGCCATCTGGATTATCCTCCACAAGCCGTGGTATCCCGACTACGTCATCGTCGTCGCCCTTGCAGCCTCAGTCCTCATCAAGGGCAATCAGTTCCACGTCCGGGCGCAACGGCTCCGCAACTATGCCAATGGCATGCGCGAACGCTTCACGGATCACTATCGAGACAACAATTTGCCGCCAACAACCTAGTGACTGCAGCAGATACTCGAGAGAAGCAAGGGCCCCTTCCGGGGCCCTTGCTCTTACCCGCTCACGAGCGAGCGTACACCTCGTTTCCGCCGACAAACGTGTGTTCAGTCACTCCTTCGGGCTCCCATGGCTGCGCTCTGAACAACGCCAGGTCAGCGACAGACCCAGAACGCACCTCGCCATACCCGTCCAGATCCAGGATACCTGCCGGAACGCTTGTGACGGACCCAAGAGCCTGTTCAGGAGAGATGCCACGACCGACAAGAAGGCCCAGCGAAATCCGCAGGTACTTGGCGGGGTAGTTGGGATGGCCCGCGATGATGGCCGTGCGAATTCCGCTATGGAGAAGAGCAACGGCATTCTCAGGGTGCAGGCGCTTGACCTCATCCATACATCTCGACATGATAAGGGGACCGAACGCCACGGTCACATCCTTTTCCTTGAGCTGGTCAATCACGCGATCCGCGTCAAACGCGCCAGTGATGACATAGCGCAGGCCAAACTCCTCGGCGAGGCGCACGGCCGTCATGATGTCGCAAAGCATCGGCTCCTCCAAGTCAGTTGTTAAGATAATTGCTCAGTTTATCCTCTGTATGTTATCGTAATCGATTGTGAATTCTTACGCCTATTTCGGCGTAGTGCCAAGATTCTTTAAAAGTGGTGCAAAGAATTTTGCAACGAGAGAGTTCCAAAGTGCCGGATGCATAAAACCAAACTCGTACACAAGGAAGAGCACAACAAGACAAATTGCCATCTCAGTGAAGAAAGCTCTTGGGTTCAATTCCTTCTTCTTTCTTGCCATTTTATCCCCCTCAGTGACGAAATAGTTTCGTCACTTACTTTTGGCCAAAGCGACTTCGGCGTCACTTTAGCTACAAATGATTGTTACCGTCTGCCACCAGGCACTCACAACCCCTTGAATTTCAACGATGTTGTTCCAGCATGAGAACATATACGCACTATCATTATCGCTTCTTTTCTGAAGGGGCAAAGCAGCACCTCCTTCGGTCTTTTCTTCGGTAAGCGAATTATAGTTGCGCAACGAAGAACTGCAAGGATGCGCAATGTTCACGTGGAGTGGCGAGCCAAAACGCATATACTGGGCGCATAGTTGTGGCCTCCCAAGGAGGAACCGGTGAACATTACTGATGTGGCAGTACTTGTCATCGATATGCAGCAGGACTTTCTGTCTCCGGCATCGCCGCTGTTTGTCGCAGGAGGGCCCGCCATGGTACCGAGTCTGCAGAGAGCACTGAAAGCCGCTCGGTCCGCCAATGAGTCGATCATCCATGTGATGCGCCGACATCGGGCCACGGGTATAGATGTCGACCAGAGCCGGCGAGCACTCTTCGCGGAGACGGGAGGGTTTCTAGTGGCCGGAACGCCCGGAGCAGAGGAATTGCCTCAGCTCGCGCCCGCTCCCTGGGATTTCATCGTCGTCAAGACCCGATGGTCGGCATTTTTCGCGACCGACCTTGACGCGCTCCTGCGTCGGCTTGGCACCGATAGATTGATCCTTACCGGCGTGCAGACTCCCAACTGCATACGTGCGACAGCAAACGATGCTCTCTCGCTAGACTATGCAACGACCGTGCTCTCGGATGCCACTGCGTCCCAGACGGACGAGATCCAGCTGTCCAATCTCAGAGACATGGCCGCCATGGGAGTGGAGATCATAACTGTCTCACAATTCGAGCAATCGCTGGGCCTCTAGTGCCCTTGCTGCCTCAGATGTGATCGTTGTTCTCGCTACCGTAGGTAGTCGATCGGATGGGAAGTGCCCTGCAGTAGAACGGTGGTTTTGGCTGGCGTCGTTCGTGCGACGACCTTTCCCTTGCTCAGCACAAATCGGGCGACGGATTGCCGTCGCAAGGCGTCCAGCTCGTCGAGAGCATCCAGAATGACCAGGTCAGCAGGCTTTCCCCCGTCAATGCCGTAGGAATCCTGAACGTGCAGCGTACGAGCTCCGGCATCCGTTACCATGTGAAAAACGGAACGCATTTCTTCCCTTCCCGTCATCTGGGCAACATGCACTGCCATATGCGCCACGTCCAGCATGCTCCCGGTTCCCATCGGATACCAGGGGTCGAGGATGTCGTCATGACCAAGGCTGACATTGATGCCCATGGCCGCCATCTCCTTGACCCGCGTCAGACCGCGTCGCTTGGGATATGTGTCGAAACGTCCCTGCAGGTGGATATTCACCAGGGGATTCGCGACGAAGTTGATGCCGCTCCTTGCGCAGAATCTCAGGAGTTTCGATGCATACGCCCCGTTGTAGCTGTGCATGGCCGTTGTGTGGCTTGCGGTAACCCGATCGCGCATCCCCGTGCGCAGAGCCAGAGCCGACATGACCTCGACAAAGCGAGACTGTTCATCGTCGATCTCGTCGCAGTGCACATCGATCAGCTTCCCGTACTTCTCAGCCAGCGCAAAGATGATCTTCAGAGACTCGACGCCGTCCTCACGTGTCAGTTCATAGTGAGGGATACCTCCAACAGCATCCGCACCCAGGCGAAGGGCCTCTTCGAGCAGCACTGCTCCACCCTCGAACCCCAGAATGCCGTCCTGCGGGAACGCCACCAGCTGAATGTCGACGAATGGGGCCATGACGCGCCTGACCTCGATCAGCGCCCGGAGAGCAGTCAACTTCGGATCACAGATGTCCACATGCGACCGGATGTGCAGGATGCCATGCGAAACCTGCCATTCGATAGCCTTTGTGGCACGACGCACGACGTCCTCCTCGGTCAGCAGTGCCTTTCGTTCGGACCAGCGTTCGATCCCCTCGAACAGCGTACCGCTCTCGTTCCATCTGGGCTCACCCGCTGTGAGCGTCGTATCAAGGTGGACGTGCGACTCGACAAATGGCGGCGTCACGAAACATCCGGCAGCATCGATGGTTTCATGGGCGTCGGCAAGCAACCCGGGCTGAACGTCGACAAACAGACCGTCTCGGACACCAATGTCGATCAGCGGCCCACTCGCACAAAGCCTTGCATTGCGAACAATCAAATCAAGCATCATCCCCTCCCTCCGGCAATAGCCTCCGCTGCCATGCGCGGGTCATTGCTGATAATGGTCTCGACCCCTGAGGCGGCAAAATGGCGCACGAGCACGCTCAGGTCGACGGTCCATGGCGCAAGCGCCAGACCAGCCTCATGTACTTCACGGATAAGCCCGTCGAGCGTGTTGAGAACGTAAGGATGGATTGCGTTGGCGCCCTGCTCACGAGCAGCTACCACCACGTCTGGAGCCTTGATCAGCCACGGTGCGTACAGCAGCCCAGTCCGCGCCTTGGCATCCAGCTTCCGGATGACCCCCATGCTCTGGACATTGAATGAAGAGTAGACGACATTCACCGAGTACCTGCTTGCCAGTTCCAGCAAGCGTTCCTCCATCCCCTCGTACGCGATCTCCGAATTCTTGAGCTCGACGTTGAGCGTCGCCTTCGTCCCGTCGAAGACCTCGAAGACCTCCTGCATTGTAGGAATCGGCTCGTAGCGCAACGGTCCGGGAAACCGAACACCAGCGTCGAGTTTACGGACCTCCTGCAGGGTCAAATCCTTCACCCAGCCATGGCCGTCTGTGGTCCTGTCGACCTTCTCGTCATGGATGACAACCAGTTCTCCGTCCTTCGTCATCTGAACATCGCATTCGGCACCGTCGATACCGTGGTCCAGGTCGCCGCGGACAAGCGCGAACGAAGCCACCGTATTCTCGGGAGCCAGTCGAGGCTCCCCTCTGTGTCCGAGTACCAGCATGGTCAAGCCTCCTCATTCATGATCTAGAACAGCTCGACCGGCATACAATGCGCGGCGGAGGCTACCCAATGATAGTCCGAAACAGGAGACAGACAACATGACTCTCCGAGGACCAGGCAACGCCCGGGCACTGGAAGAAGAGGACCGAAAAGCTCAGAAACGGCCCCGACACCGGACATCGGTACGGACTTCGTTGACAACCGTCGCGATCTCCATATCCTGAGAGTACCCGAGAAAGCGAAGCGCGAAGCCGTTTTCGTCGAGAGAGAAAGGGAGGTTATCATGGGAACGTTCATATCACTCAAGACGGCAATCCCTGGACCGAAATCCATCGAGCTTGCCAAGAGGGAGGCCAAGGTCGTCGCGGCACCAATGTGCGACGCTCTGTCGCCTGCCTGGATCGCTGAGGGACATGGGGCACTGGTAACCGACGTCGACGGCAACACCTTTATCGACCTTACCGGCGGCTGGGGCTGCCTGGCGGTCGGACACTCGCATCCTCGCGTTACCGCGGCCATTAAGCACCAGGTGGAGCACTTCCTGCACACGGACTTCACGTCAGTCCCATACGAGCCGTACCTCACCGTTTGCGAGAAGCTTGCCAAGCTCGCCCCAGGTGACTTCGAGAAGTCGGTAGCTCTGTTCAACAATGGCGCCGAGGCCATCGAGAACGCCGTCAAGATCTCCCGCCACGTCACCGGCCGGACCGGCGTCGTCGTGTTCGACCGTGCCTTCCACGGACGCACGCTCCTCACGATGACCATGACGCACAAGGCGAAGCCCTACAAGGGTGGGTTTGGCCCCTTCGCGCCGGATGTCTATCGCATGCCGTTTGTCACCCCATACCATCCCTCCATCCGTGTTGACGAGTGGGAGAAGCTCCTGATGACGTATGTCGACCCTTCGACGGTCGCGTGCTTCGTCGTCGAACCCGTGCAGGGCGAGGGTGGATTCCGCGTCCCGACTGACGGTTTTCTCGAGATGCTGCGCGAGATCTCGAAGAAGTACGGCATCCTTCTCGTCGCCGACGAAATCCAGGCCGGAGTCGGCCGTACCGGCAAGTTCTTCTCCATCGAGAACTGGAACGTCGTCCCGGACATCATCTGCATAGCCAAATCCCTGGCAGCCGGCATGCCTCTGTCAGCAGTCATCGCCCGGAAAGACATCATGGACAAGCTGCCCGGCAGCAGCATCGGTGGCACCTATGCCGGCAATCCTGTTGCATGCCGCGCGGCCAGCGAAGTCATCGACATCGTCGAGGACGAGCACCTCCTGGAACGTGCTGTTGCTCTTGGCAAGCTCATTCGCAGCCACTGGGATACCTGGAAGGAGAAGTACGAGATCATTGGTGATGTTCGCGGCATAGGTGCCATGCAGGCCATCGAGTTCATCAAGGACCGCACCACCCGGGAACCCGCGACGCAGTTGAATGGCCAGATCATAAAGGAATGCCTTCACCACGGCGTACTCGTGGCCGGTTCCGGCATCTATGGCAACTGCATCCGCATGCTCGTCTCTCTCGAGATCACCGACGAGCAGCTGACAGAAGCCTTCGGCGTCATGGAGACCGCTGTCGCTCACGCTAACGAATCGCGCTAGTCCCCCAGGTCTGTTTGCTTCAACATTGATCGAAGCCGGGGCAAACGCCCCGGCTTCTCACGTGCAGAGCTGTCAAGCTTACTGACCTCGGTTCTTGTGGCTGTCCGTCTCGATGATGATGGTGACTGGGCCGTCGCCCACCAGGCTGACCTCCATGTGCGCCCCGAAGACTCCGTTCTGAACTTCGAACCCCTGGCCCCGCAGTCCTGTGCATACGTCCTGATAGACCTCATCTGCACGCGCTCCCGCAGCCGCACCCGTGAAGCTGGGCCTGTTGCCGCGAGCCACGTCTCCATACAGGGTGAACTGACTGACGATGAGAAAGGATCCATTGATATCTGCCACCGAGCGGTTCATCAGACCGTCTGCGTCTGCGAAGACGCGCAGGCCACTCAACTTGCGCACCATGAACGCAGTGTCATCAGGGCCGTCGTCGGGAGCCACCCCCAGCAGCACCAGCAACCCTGCTCCAATATGCCCAACCTGCTTGCCGTCCACAGCGACCGACGCACTGCTCACTCGTTGCACCACTGCCCGCATGTTCCACCTCTCAGTCGTGTCTTGTCATACACCCATAGTAGCACGACCAGTCTGCAACGCGAATGGTGCCGTCTGCGGTTGACACCAGGGGCCTTCCCGCTATACTTTGGATGTTCGTTTCTCAGACGTGGGGATATAGCTCAGCTGGGAGAGCGCCTGCATGGCATGCAGGAGGTCGGGGGTTCGAGCCCCCCTATCTCCACCATAGTTTTGCCCACTTCACAGCCCGCATCAAAACTTAAACTTCGACCAGAATGGGCTCGTTTGTCAACCGTCGTGCTTGACCCACGATTTTGATATATCTGACCTATTGTGCTTACTCCAGCCCCACTACTACCCGCCACATCTGGATCCCCCGCAAGACCGTTGGAAAGCACCACGACTGCGTTTTCGAACTTACTGCCCTTCTTTGGCATGACTTCGTCTCGGCTGATCCTTGTCATGCCATCCGAGAACCACCAATGGGCCGTCAGGAATGTGTCACCCACGTCGATCCTCCGAACGAAGATGCTAAGGAACTCCTTTCGCTCGGACTTCGTGATGCTCCCATAGAAACTCCTGAAGTCGGGCTTCAGGGCGTCTTTGGCGGCTAACTCGGAGCTAGCCTCATCTTTCAGTACCTGCAACTCCTCTTTCCGCACATCAACCTTGCGTTGAGCTTCTGCTATATACGTCTTCACTTGTCCCTCGGTAATCTGATCACTCGACAACGCACGTCGAGCAGTGAGGTCAAACTCCCTCTGTGCCCTCTTCAGACTCTCCTGTGCGCCCTTCAGTTTCTTTGCCAGTTTCAGCCGGGGTTTGAAATCCTTGAGTGCCACTTCGAGAGCGTCAACGATCGGTGCCTCCAAGTAGTCCTCCAATAGCTGTTGGCCACAGAACCACTTCGTTCCATTCGGGAGGGCTACACTACTCTCTTCCGACAGCGGTTTCTTCATCCTGGTCTTGTGGTCACTATCGCACGAGTACTTGGTCCCTTTCTTCTGACACCCGTGCGTAGACAGAAAATGGTCACAGTGACTGCAATAGAGAAGACCTTGGAAAAGAGCTACGGTTTGGCTGGGACGATGTGTCGGAAAAGTCTCGCGTCGTGCCTGTACGGCTTGCCACTTCTCGAAGGACACCACTGGCTTGATGTAGTCTTGATCCAGATCTTGCAGGTCCCACTCAGACAGTGCCTTCACCGGTGAGTACTTCCTCCTGCGAGTGCCAGTGGACGAAGATACCCGTCGCCCATATGCGACCTTCGCACAGTAGACCGGATTCGACAGTATGTCCCTCACAAGATCTCTCGAAAGATCTGCTGGGTGTGCATGCGCTATCTGTCGCTCGCTCTTGCCCTCCAAGTACATGCTGTAGACCTCTTTCACGAGGTCCAACTGAGGGTCGTGCGGGAACAGTTTCTTGTCTTTGCGAAAGTACCCGTATGGGGCGGGGCCAAGGAGCCTCCTATCGACTTTCAGCTTCGCATACCCCAGTCGCGTGCGCTCCTTGATTAGGTCACTCTCGAAAGCAGCAAATGATGCCAAGATGTTGACGGTCAGCTTGCCAGCAGATGTGTCAGTATTTAGATCTTGGGTTGGAGCATAAACACTTACCCCGTTTGGTTCAAAGTCATCATGCAGGATGTCACAGAAGTCTTTCACTGAGCGCGTCAAGCGGTCGAGTTTGTAGATGGCGACCTTGGTGAATCTGTGCTTCCTTGCATCTGCCCGCATCCGCTGCAACTGAGGTCGCTCAGTGTTCGTGCCCGTATACCCGGCATCTTCGTAATAGTCGGATACTTCCCATCCTTTCAGTTTTACGGCCTGATTCAGGTAGTCGCGTTGCGCCTCCAGGGAGACGCCTTCCTCAGCTTGTGCAGACGTGCTGACTCTGGTGTAGATCGCGCACAATTCATGCACTTGTTCGCTGCTAGAACCGGTGTCTTTCGCGAAATCGCCTCTCTGCATGGTATACCCCCTCAGAAAACCAGAATTCGCTTCCACCTAATGTTAGGCAATTAGAGGGTTTACTCAACTCGCCAGCTGCTCTGTTCAATTTGGCGCAGCACTATTGTTAGTCCTTATAGTTGCACACTATCTTCACAGGGATTTTGTATAGGCTGGTACAATGATGTTATGGCGCGCCGCAGGGGAAAAGAGGCGGCCTGAATCCTGAGACCCAAAGAAGAGAAAATGTCGAACACTAACCACATAAGATACCGAGTACAGAGGACTCACAAACCAATTCAGAAAGGAAAAGTGAGATGAACTGTTTCAACCAAAGCAAAGAAAGGTACGCTACCAGCTAGAACCTGAGCTCAACGAACGAGAAGAGAGAGTAACCGCATCCTTTACCGACCTAGTTAGGAGGGTGAGGGAACGACAAGAAACTGAGAGGCGGCTTCAAGCCAGAACCGCAATGCTCAACGAGAGCGAACGCAGTGAACGCATGACAGCGTAAGCCGATCGTGCTGAAGCCACCTGACATCAAGTCGAAAATTAGCTGTCAAGGCATCTGGCTGATATCCAACAGGGGACCAGGGGACAAGTTGCCCTTGCGCTTCCTGTTGGGCTTTTCGTTAGGCAGCCACCACGCACATCACCGAGACGTTTGCTGTCCCCCACTACGTCGGCTGGGACTCCTTGGTAGAGGAGATGATGAGCTATTGAAGGCTAGGAGCGCGTTCCAATCCACCGCGCCATCTGCAGCGCAATAAGCTTCAAGAAATTCATGCGTGAACGTGTTGAGAACCCTAGCATACTCCGACGCAAACTCTACATTCTTTTCACGAGCAATGTGTCCAATGGGAACAATGATTTCTCGGTAGAACTCCGGATCTTTCGTGATGAACTGCCAAAACGCCTGACCGCACTTTTTCAGATGTGTTCCTTGATCCTCGTTTATCTGCCGACCATAACAGCAGCCTTCGATGAACGTCATGTGTATATTCGGATCAAGCTGTAATTGCCGTCGAGCGTTCTTGAATGCTTCTTTTAGGTCTCTCTTCTGGCTACTGTTTCCCCAGTTTGGCCCGGACTTCACTGATACCAAGTACCTTACCCCCTCTCGGGTGAAGTCCAAGTCAACGTCCGTTGTCGCAGGTCGTTGGCCTCCATCGACCAACTTACTTACGTAGATTGCAAGTTTCTCCAACCACTGCCCAAACATAGTCTCCTCTTGACTTGACAGGTGCGCGTCGAGGAGAGTGCGGACAAAGTCGCTCGCGATTTCCAGATTCTTGGCCTTGAACAGATATGGGTTCTTCTTTTTGAGCAGTACGGAGAGGCTCAGATCGCTGATCGCGCTTATCCGCTTATTGTGGAACTCACCGATATGCTCATCGACATATGCAGTAGCCAATACCATCAAATCGACCGATTCCGGCATTATGCCCTCCTTAGCCTCATTTCACTTTCCGTTTCTCAGTCGTTCCTCGGCTATCTCTTTGTACTTTGGCAGTATCTCTATTCCAATGTAGTCTCGATCAAGCCCTTTTGCGGCAATGGCTGTCGTGCCGGAGCCAATAAATGGATCCAGTATAATATCTCCGGGGTCCGTAAAAAGGCGGATGAACCATGTCGGCAGTTCAACGGGGAAAGTCGCACTGTGATTGCGATTGAAACATTCTGTTGCCATCCACAGCACGTTAGTCGGATAGACCTTCTCTCTCCCGACCCAATTGTCTATCTTCTTGCCAAACCCACTCTGCACTTTTGATTCGTCCCGCACCTTGTCAGTATTGCTAAGGTGATTTAGCCTCGTCTTGGCCCAATCTCCCACAGGAACCATAACCGCCTCTTGCCGCATCTTGAACTGTTTGGCCTTGTTGAATTGTAGTAGCCGCTCCCACGAATCCCTCAGTCTGTTTGACCACTTCCCGGGGTAGCAATTACGCTTATGCCACATGAATTCCTCAGTCCAGAGCCATCCTTGATCATGCATTGCCAAGATCAGCCGAAGAACATACGTGTGTCGTTCGCCATCGACAACCTTTTCCTTGATGTTCAGTATGAAGGTTCCCGTTGGTTTGAGTACCCGCAGCATCTCGGCACTCCTCGGGATGAACCATTCCACGTATTCGTCAGGGGAGATGCCGCCGTAGGTGTGCTTACGGTTGTCGGCATAGGGTGGCGACGTAATAATTAGGTCAATACTGTTGTCTGGGATCGTTTTGAGTACATCGAGACAGTCCCCCAACAGTATCAAATTGGCTATGCTTTCTAGTTTCTTGCGCTTGGCGTACACGTTTCCTCCACTGTTGCCGCAATGATGCTTCCTTCAAGGACGCCGGCTCTACGCTGGCAGCCTCCTTGCAGTTTTTGAGTGTAGTAGCATTCTTGGAGTTCGTCAAACCTGGTTGCCGTACCACCGGCACTTTCCTGGCACGTCGGTTGAGCCAGCAAGAGTTCGCTCGTTCCTCTTTTCAAAGCGTGCCGCGCTGCGCTCATCGGACGTGCAAGGTATCCCTTCTCTGTTAGAACGGGCTCGCTTTTGAACCCTTGAATAAACCTCTTTTCCGTTTATTGAAGGGCTCAAAAAAAGGCGATGCCACCTAACTGGCTTTTCGTCTATTCCAGCACTTTTTTCCTTTTCGAGCTGGCTTTTAGCTTTTTCGGCCTTTCTTCTCGCAAACCCTGTTCCAAAGCGGGTTTCGAAGGAAGTGCATTTTGCACTTTTGAATTTCTTTTTTTTGCTTTTTATGTTCCTTTTTTGAAACAAGGCTTTTAAGCAGTATTAAAGCACTTTTCCTATTCTTTTTCTTTTCTTAAAACTATAATAGAAGTTAATATATATTTAGGAGTAGGGCAAAAATTGACAGTTTTTGAGATCCTTGTATAACATAAAAATCACAAAGGCATTAGTAGTGCCAATTTTTTGTGTCCGTGAAACTGTCCGATCGCCGCATACCTCGTGAGAGGTTCGTGCGTGCGAGAACGGGAGCTATGGCCTTTGATAAGCCATTTCGACCCAATAATAATTTTAAGTCGGGCGACAGTAAATCCGAAACCAAGACCAAGCTGGCGGCTCCGAAAGGGGTTAAACAGTCTAATGATAGGGGTGGTGGAAACTTTCACATAAGTGAAGGTGGAGACCATAAAATGTCGGGGAAGCCCGGCATACAATGTGAGACATCGCAGGATGTCTTAAAGCGCAGCGCCCTTAAAAGCCCTAACCCAGAAAAAGCGGCAAAGTTTTTTCTGGTAATCAGTCAGGCAACACTGACAAGTTTTCAAATCGGGCAAGTATAGCAAGAATAAAGAGATGTTAGCCGCCTATCGTAATAAGTTAGGCAAGGCATCAGCCTTGAATACAGGGTCTTTTAGCTTCAACCCTGAACCTCGTTTTCACAAAGGCTTTTGAGCTTCGAAAACTCTCGTTTATTCATTTTTATCTTGGATAGGCAAACTGGTTTTTCCTGACCGCTCCAATTTTCAAGGCCGGGGAATTAAGCGCGTGGTGTTAGGGCAGGCTGGTGCTGGCAAAGTGCTAAGCTTAGTGAGTGTAAATCTCACCGTCTGGGGATAGTAATACCTCCCATTTTCCTTTGCGATAGTGATATCGTCAAAGGCGCCAAAAACCACCGGAACAGCTTCACGGATCTTTTTCTGTATGAAAAAGAGCATTTGTGTATTTGTATTGTATATTTTACAACTTTCGAATTTTTCCTCTTGTTTTTCTACTAAAAAAACAAAAAGGTTTCGAAGGGCAATGTAAGGCTTAGAACTTTTAAGCTGGCGCCTTGTTTTAGAAGGTGTCCCATTGGTTTCGCTGAAAAGCGACCAAGAAATTTTCAATATTGAAGGGGTGATTTAATCATCACCCCTTCTTTACCAAAAAGCTTTATTAAAACTCTATTAAAAGGGGGTATTAAAATGGACTTAACCGATAGCACTTACATCTTAAAAAACATATTAGTTTCTGAGCTGGATCAAGCCTCGGCTCGCAATAGGCTTTGGACCAGAAAATTAACCTGCGTCAGCTATGCCGACGCCCTGCTTTCCGTGAAAATAGCAAAAGAGCTAGGCCATACCCTTTCGAGTAGGCCGTTTGTTTTGTTAATTCCGCGCGAAAGTGTAGCCCTTTATACCGAAGCCCAGCTTTTGAAGCTGGGAATAGTTCGGCTTCAAGTCCCGGGGCTTTTCCAATATTACGCAACTTCAAGCCTTCCAACCGCCGTGCTTTTTCGTAAGAAAAAAGAGAAAAAAGCTCAACCCACCGAAAATGCCGCGCAAAGCATTGACTTGCGAAAGGGCTGGTTAGAGCTTCTGCCTTACGAAGTCCGGTTTATTAACGGCAAGCTCGTTATAAGGGCCGCCGCTTACCTCGAACATTTAAGGCTTGCTACTGAAAACGATATTCTCCGCATAGGCAACGACGAAGCTTGGAAGCGAGCTTCAAAAAAAGCGCGAGCAAGCTTAGATTATTGTTCGATTACGGCCTTCGACAGGGTTATAATAGTGGGACTTTTACGCCGCAATTTTTTACATTTGACGCCAAAAGCTGAGTATTACTTCCACCAAAAAGACGGCCATGTAAGCGAAGCTACCCCGCGCTTCGTCCATCCGTTTATTTTTGCGGTTAGTCAGCAAAACCGGTATAGGTTTTTCCCCGCCCAAAAAGGCAATTAAAATCAAAAATTGCCACTTTTTGAACTTCTTGTATAACAAATTGTTCCAAACCTCCACAGCGTGAGGCAAGGGCAAATTAAGAAGGCTTGCGCGGCCGAATAAAAAAGGCAGATAAAAAATCTGCCTTTTTCCTTATTCTCAGAAAATTGCCACTTTTTCGGCTTTCTGTATAACAAAAGATCCCAAAAGTATGCTAGTGCTTTTGGGGTTTTCAAAATTCTAACACTTAGGAGGTGTTAAAATGAAAAATGAAGATAACGAAAGGCTACTAATCACAAAGGAACAAGAGAAGATGCTCGCAAAGTTGGGTGAGCAGGACGTATCCGACCCGACAGTTGTTGTGCGTTGGTTCGACCCGTACGGCTCGTACACGTACTATGTGACTGCGTACTATCCAAAAGAAGGGAACGTATTCGGATATGTCACGGGGTTGGCAGACAACGAATTTGGGTACACCAGCATTGCAGAAGTCAAAGCGTTGCAGTTCATGGGTATCCCGCGCATTGAACGTGACATCAACTTCACTCCATACAAGCTGAGTGAGTGCCGCAAGATCTACGGGTTCAATTAGGGGGCTGAAATGAAAGAAATAAGAGAAAACAGCAACAGCACCACTTACGAAACGAAAAAATATGAAGAACACGATATTTTGTTAAGTAGAGGTGTTGTTTATGATTTTGGTCTTCCTACTACCGAAGAGAAAGCATACGCAGAAAAAATAAGAAAAAAAATATACAAAATAGAACTTACCGACGATGAAGTTATAGAATTAAGGAAAATTCTAGCACAAGATATTGAAAGGCTGGAAAACCACATCGAGGTCTTGAAAAAGCCATAGAACAGAAATTGTTGAAAATTAAGGGGCTTGGTTTTCTAACAAAAATCAAAGCGACTATATTAGAAATTATCTATTTTGAAGGGGTGGTGTAGATATATACCACCCCTTCTCTTTGGCCTCAAAAAATTGACAGTTTTTTACTTTCTTGTATAACAAAAATGTTCTAAACCGCTCCTAACGGTTTGGGCAATTACGGAGGTCTTGCGCGAAAATGAAGAAGGGCAGAAGCAATTCTGCCTTTTTTCATATATTTAATTAAATTCTTTTACTTAATTAAGCTTTACGTATTCGTTTAATATCTTCTTCGCTGCGGGCTTCGTCTTCCGCATCTTTTTCTGAGTTTTCCAACATTTCTTTTGTATCTTTTAATAGCTCCGCCGTAGTTTGGCCGATCATTTTATCTATTTGCGCCTCGCCGCCCTTTAATTGCGCCAGAATATATTTTGAATTTTTGCCCGGCACGGCGATGCTCTTTAATACCTTATTCGCATAGCCTATCACTCCGTGCGTGAGATCCCCTTTGCCAAGCGTAGCCTTTGAAACGGCATTTATTACTCCGTTTATTTCGGTAGGAAGGGGAGAATGAAGCGCCTTTAAGAGTTCCCTTGTGTTCGTGAAGCCGGCTGAAATATCTTGAAGGGCGGCTATCTCTGGCGGAAGTTGTTTTTTAATTTCGCCCTTAATTCGAGCAACCCCCTCTTTTCCAACGATTTCCGCGCCTTTGCCAAGGGTCTGCAAAAGTTTTGGGTCTTTTAGCTTTTTCTTACCGACTTCGTAGAGGGTATCATAACCAGCTTTTAGGTTTTTTTTCAAGGGTTCGGCGCTCGTGTTTTTTAGCACGGTTTTTGCGAGGGGCGTTTTAATACTGCCCGCCGCCTTGCTTAAAATGGCCTTGCCGTGAATACCAACGGCCAACAGCGCCACTTCCGCCGTGCTTTTGGCTATCTGCTTCGCTTGGTTCATACGAGTACTATTTTGATTATCCGCTAACATTCGATCTAATTCGGTCATTTTTTTGCCTCCATATTAAAAACAATTTCATTTAATAAATCTAACTGATGTTTTATATCCATTTCAATCGCATTAGTATCATAAAATGCCAAATGTTTAACAACTATTAATTGATACAAAATATCCCTTAATAATTTATAATCTAATTTTTCCATTTTTTACCTCCAATAGATCAAATTATCGATCCTTCTACTATGTTATACGGAGTAATTGAAATGCCAACAAATGTAATAGTTGGGCTGGGCAAATTAAAGGACTAAAAAGCAAAGGAGAGCTCCTTTTTTAGTTCGAGGATCCCCCCGAAAATCCCATTTGAGAAAAAAGCAAAAGCCCAACGAGAGAAAAAACAAAACCACGAGAAAGAAGACAAAAACCCGCAAACCCGCATTGCAATTGAACATTTCTTCCGCGCCCATCTTTAAAGCACTTTCTTTTTTTTCTAGTTGGAATCTTCGGATCTTTTAAGATCTTTTATACCGTCTGGAAACGCTGATTACTATTGATTTTTCTTCCTCGAACTATTACATTTACGTTGCCAACTATTACATTTACGTTGTTGAGACTGAAATTAGTTGTTTATTCTAATTATTGTGTTACACTATTCTTGGAAGGTGAGAAAAATGAATGAAAAAAACAATCTTGTAAAAAAGTCGAATTATTTCATTGAGAATGCTCGCTACGAATTGACCCTTACGCAACAGAAACTGATCCTCTTCGTCATGGGTAGGGTCCGGGTTGAGGACCAAGCTTTCGAAGAGTACGACATCCTGATTTCAGAAATTGCAGCGGAAATGGGTATATCTCTCGACAGCGCGTATACCCGAATAGACACCGAAGTTCAAGCCCTAATGGAGAAGGTCTTTACTATTGAAGAGCTCACCCCCGAGGGCAAGAAAGACCGGACCAAGCTGGCTTGGTTCGCTTCCTTTCACCATTTAGAGGGTTCCGGTTCCGTTCAGGTATCTTTCGCTCCCCGGCTGAAGCCTTACTTCTTGCAGCTGAAAACCCGTTTCACCACCTATCCGCTAGCTTGCGTTTTGGCTATGCATTCCACCTATTCCATCCGAATTTATGAGCTTCTCAAAATGGAATTAGCATTTCACCACAAGAAGGACTTTACCCTAGAAGAATTCAAAACACTCTTGCAAATTGACAAGAAGCCGGCCTTCGAACAGTATTCGAATATAAAAGCACGAATTCTCCTTCCTGCTCTAAAAGAAATCAACAAGAATACGGATCTGCAAATTGTCAAGTTCCTGGAAAAGAAACAATCTCGGAAAGTCATCGGCTTCACTTTGATTTTTGGTCCTAAACCATCACAAGAAAGAGAAGTCCTTCACAACAATTATCGTGCGATAAAGTCGATCAGAAATATGACTCATGCCGACTAGCTCAGAAATTGCCACTTTTTCGTCTTTCTGTATAACAAATTGTCCCAAACTTCTTCGGATCTTTGGAAAATCCCGGAGGCTTGTATGCCGCCAAATGAGAGGTTGCTACCGTAAGGTAGCAACCTCTTTTCTTTTTGCAAAGCCCTGGCCGAGTGGGAAGCTGGACTTCCCCGAAATAGCAATCCAGTCGCCCTGTGGTATGCCGTTTCCCGGGGCAAGGCAGAGCTTTTACATGGCTTGCCGTGTGTTTGTAGGGTCGCCTTTCTTAGTGCCCTAAAATGGCTAGTCCATTTTTGATGGACACGTTCCGCCATTTTGCCTTCCCAACTCAATTAGAACCAGAAGCGGTTAAACCAGAAACGTATTTACTCGCCGTTTGGTAGATCTTCTCGCCTTGGCTATGGTATGAATCGCCCTGTTGTTGTGCCACGGCAATCCTCTGTGATAGGGCTGCTTGTTGTTTTTGCGCACCTCCAATTGCCGAAGAAACGGCGTCCGCCCTTACTGGGGAATCAGAAACGTTCAACCTCTGGTACATTTTCCAATTTTGTTGGAGTTTCGTAATATCATTTCCAAGCTGCGCATACAAAGCCTGCGCTTGTTGAACATGATATCCAAAAGAACCGCCAAAAGCAGATGAATCAACATCCAAAAAATTCTTGATGTTATCCAATTGAGAAGAAAGAACGTTCAGTTGCTGAGAAACAACGTCCAATCGCCCAGAAGTAAGCGGTTGCTCAGAGACATAAGACTTCAAGAATTGGTAGTACGACTGCATTCCCTTCAAAAGAGATCCAAAAGAATCCATATCGTCATCAAAACTAACACCGGCTGCCTGTAAAGCATCCAATTTGTCCTCGGTGATGGCCATTAACAAAGACACATCCGCATCACTGGCATCTTTCTCTTTCTTTTGCTTCTGAAAACCATCAACTGCCTGGTTGAAGTCCGTAACACTTCCTGGCTTAAAAGCGATTGTTGCCATTGTTCCAGTTCCATCATTAGCCGGGTACGACAGCGTTAGTACGTTCTTGTTTAAGGTGCCGGTCATTGTTATCCCATTTGAAAGGGTAATGCTTATATCTGCTCCATTGAGTACTCCATTAAAGGAATAGTTTTCACTCGTTACTGCAAGAGTGTTGTTATCGACCGACGCTTGTTGAAGTTGTCCCGTCAGTTTATTGTCCGTTTCTGCCCAGTTAATAAAGAGCTCCGAATTTGTATAGACTGCGACATACTCATGAGGTGCATTCCCTTGTCCTGCGCATCCTGTTAACACCAGAAACGACAAGAACAAAGCAATGATTCCTGAAACTCTCTTCTTCATTGCCTGCCACCATTGCCCCAGACGGCCATCCGCTAGTGGGGAAGACTGCGATAGTAACTTCTGACATATGTCCCGTCACTTCGATAGTAGCTGTGCACAAAAACGGTCTTCGATCGTCCCGTCTGCTGGCTAATCTGACCATAGTAAGAGCCATTCTCCGCAACGAACGGAAAACTGCGTCCGCTGGAAAGTCGCACCGTGGACTGAACTCGTTCGGTGCGCGGAAGCCTCCATATTGCCGTTGTCTGGGCTTTCGGGATTATCAGCGCCGTCGCATACTGGGAGACCGAGGTATAGGGAATTGTCTCTTCTACACCCTTGAAGACATTCTGAGACGTGGTCTTGCCAGTCAGATCGCCGTGGTTGGCCCAACCTGTGACGAGGCCGTTTTCAAGTTCAACTGTCGATAACCCATAGTACCACCAAGATGACCCGAATCCGAAGGAAGCCATGCTCTGTGGCGTACCCATGGCGGCAGTGACCTGGGAAGCGGTGGACCCGACGCGAATTGGGGTGGCTCCCGAGACGGCAGACCCCGTGCTGACCTTCAGCGTCCTGCTCCCTTGCTGCCAGCCAGTGACCTTGCCATCCTGAAAGTCCACAGTCGAGGAGCCGTAGTACCAAGTCGATAGGTTGAGGATTTGTGATACGGACGTAGGCGTACCCATGACCGTTCGTACGGTTGCAGAGCTGGATCCCAGACCGAAAACGGTAGCTGCCTGACTTGGGATTGGCAAAGCGAGATACATGACTAACAGCAGGACCACGGCCAACCCGAGACAAATGGTTTTGCGTCGATTCTTCCAGGTCATGTTTCCCTCCGCACGTCCTCAGAGTACATCCCTACGCCGTTCCGCTCCCAGAAATGCCCAGAGCAAAACTCTCATCCGCGTGAATATCCAATTCTACCTGTACTTGAATTCTCTTAGCAAAGATGAACATGTCAAGCCTCGCTGTCGCTGATTGTCAGACTGGGGCACCCCACACTCGTTTTCCGAAAATCGCCAGTGGATAGCTATGTTAGTGACTCCCAGGTCGATGCGTCTCGCGAATCGATGCACGACTTCCAGCTGGCTCGCGCGGTCGAGGCTGAGGAAGAATGGCTCGAAGTCAGTCACAAGCGTTCGACCATTTCGACCGTACAGGTCAGAACAGGCGATGAAGCAGAACTAATCAGGAGTGCTGATACCGCGAGAGAAACAACGGGTCAGCACGGCCCACGTATCTCGTTGTAGCTGCATCGCAATTGCTGTAGACAAACTGATGCCCATGTCGCGAGAAGTCCGGCGTAACGTCGTTTGTGAGAGCGAGTGCGACATCATAGCGAGGAGGGTGTGGGTACTCCGGTCCATAGAAGAACTGAAGTGACACCTGTAGAAGTCCTCCACAGTAGTTGACAGCTGCAAGATGGCACCAGGAACCCGGTCCAGTATCCACCGGGATTTGCACGATTGACTCCCATTTCATCGTGACAAACTGACTGTCGTCGCCTCCGTTGTAGATGTAGTCCTTCACAGCGTGAAGGTAGAGTTCCAGGCCGGTGATGGAGCCGTTGCTGCTCGCGAGTAAATAGTCCAGGGCGATTTTCGCAATCGCCCGACAGATATAGAACCTGTCCTTTGAGACAGAAGAAACGAACTCCCCTCCGTTTTGGACGGCTCTCCCTGGCTCCTCAAGTTCCAGCCATTCGTACCCTTCCGCACTCGGCTGAACGACGCCGCGAATGACACTCTTAAGTGCACCGAACGCAAGCCAACGGACTCGAGCTGGTGGCGATATGCCAGATTCTTCCAGGAGACTCACAAGCTCGCCAAGCGTCTGAATGCCATCGCTAAGTGGGATTTGGATCTCGTTTCCAGCTGAGTCTGTGGTGACCAGCTGATTCAGCCATTGCGTGCCGATTGAACGACCATTGAGGCCAGGAACTGGTGTAGCAAGTAGCTGCAAACCGGATTTCGGATCAGCTACTGTCACCCTTTGCGCCATCGCGCCGGCGCTACCCCTGACGAACGAGTCAATCTTCTTGTGGGTTGGCCTGCCCTTGATATCCAGCAGTCTTCGCAGAATGTCAATGTCGCCGGTATGGGAGAACTGGTCCTCAAGAATCCCCAGTCTTCTGTTGCAGTCTCCGCAGACGTGCTTCAGCAGATGCGGAAACCCTTCGAACTCCCCGAAGAAGCGCGGCCAACCGTGCTCATCGGACATCGGACCTTTGAATCCGCAGTAGATGCACTCTCCGATCTCCTGCTTCTTGGAGCTCACGCCTACTCGAATGCGGCAGGGAAGCCGCCAGCTGTAGCAATAACACGGTCGATCTCGGCGTCGTAGATGTTGAGCGTCATGCTTCTCACGTCACCGGCAGTCAAGCACCTTCTGCACATACTTCTGGTCACGGTTGAAGGCACTGCCAATCTCACAGAGAAAAACCCAAGAAGCAGGTCTCTCCTAACGCTATCATCCCGCAGCCGGTCGGCTCGCTCGACGCGGTCGCAGTCAATTGCACGTTGGTAGGAAAACCAGTCTTTCGGCTGTTCCCACAACGGGATACCGTTTGGATTCGGGCGAAGCATGGCTCACCTCGTTGTTGTCCCCGTGGAGGGGACAGATTTTGGTTCCTTGCTTCCCTACAAAGCTAGAAACTCCTACTTACCTCCCTATACACTATTATAACGCGGCAAATTGGCAGTATCGTCGCTTCTAGACAGACGAAGAGCCCAATTTGGGCAATCATGAAGATACGGTGAAGGCAAGGTCGTAGCTCTTGGCATGATGCTTCGTGGAGGTCATGCTCCTCTATGCTATCGATGTGCTTCTATAATTCCGAATCCCTCATCCTGATCGATCGCCTGGCCTCATTCTAGGACCATGGCGATGATCTCAGGGCAAAAGACGTACTACGCGACCCCACCATGACGATCTCAAAACGCTTGCCGTACGATTGTACCCCCTTAAACCGCTTCCAACCTCAAGCCTACGGCTCCCGCCTCCGGCAGAAGTCCCCAGGACGGACGACCCGGCAGCCGGGACAGACCGGGGGCCCTATCAATGCAAGAGCGGCCCCTTGTGAGAGACCGCCCCGCTATGCAGACAGACCGGGCAGTATCAACCGCCTGGACGTGTGCGCTACTGTCTGTTCCTCTTCCCTCTCCAGAATTGCTTGCGATAGCAGTACCTCGCTTCGCCTTCAAGCGGATTTATTGCAGCAGCAAAGGGGTCTTGACGGTCGTGACAACTCTTCTTGTCTTGAAGATACGTGCACCCTTCACATGTTGTTTCACATGTTGTGTATTCCTTTCTTCTCCGTTCCTCTTTACGCCGCTGACGATAACGCTCTACCTTATCGTCAATGCCTGCACATCCACCAATGAAGATTAGAATCCCTGCAATGGCGATCAGACCAGTCACTTCTAGGGCGATAAGCCAATCGACAACGGAGTATTCGCTTCCAGCTATGATCCCAAACGGAAACCACCTGTAGGCGAATTGGCCCCCTACCATTATATCCGTAGAGATGATGTACGTTGGAAGGTAAGAAGATATGCAGCCAAGTGCTAGCATGCAGATGTAGTTAACTGTCTGGATCCAAAAACCTCTCAATTTTACTCTGTCGAACCATCTTCCAAAAAAGTCACCCAGGCCTTGGTAGTCGTCCCCGTCTACATCTAGAACAAACCAGATAAAGCCCCCGATTACATATAGAATAAAGTAGAGTATTACTTCAATATAGACGCCCTTTACAAATATAAAAAAAACCCGTAACAACCAACCCATAATGGTCTCAGCTATATCAACCATAGTGTCTCCTTATTCAGTTCTAGACTGCTTTTTAGTAACAGGTCAAGCACTCACTCTATACCGGGCACCCTCACTCTCGGTTCACAGGGTCAGACTGCTTGCCCCGCTTCCTGCCTTCCACGAACGAACCGATGAAGAACAGAACCCCTGCAACGGCGGTCAGACTGACCACTTCCAGGGCGACACGTCCGTAGTCGATTAAGAGCGGATATCTGTTCGTGGTGTCGTGTAGATTTGGTATCCAGATCCTTGTGCCATAGGGGCCGTTTGTGCTCCCGATTGTGCTCCAAGAGCCGCGGTCTTCCTGTCCATATTCTACCAGGTTCAGTACCCAAACCCCCCTGTAGTCGAACTTTCCTCTATTTGGAGCGTAGTACGACGGCACATACAGGCATGCGCCGACAACTACAACCAGGTAGATCACCACCACTGCCTTAGTCCAAACGGTTTGCAATTTCATTCCCCCCCCCCGTCATTTGGTCTGCAACTGCGATTGCATGGTAGCGAGTCAACCCCTCCCTACAGAAAGGGCCCTCTTCTATTAGTATAACAGGGTTACAGGGTGCTTTTCTAGAAAAACCTGTAGAGCAGTCGGAGAGGGATATATAACAGACACCCCCACCCCTCGTTCCTTGTGGGGCAGGAGGGGCAGGGGCAGGACATCACCCAGGCGCTTTCTGGCGCACCTGCGCTACGCGCACAGAAGACACCCCTTATACGTTCAGCAAGAGGGGTGTACGGGTATGAAGTATAAAGGCAGGGACGGGGGGAGCAGAGCGTCAGCTAGTTTGTGGTCTGATAGCCTCCGCAGGTTACAAATGTCTCCTCCGTTAGTGATACGGTCCTTGAAACGCGGAGCTCTGTGCCTCCGGCTAGTACTCACTGAACGAATCGGCTGGCATGTCGCTTGAACTGGCGTTGCCGTTGAGCACCTGACTCAGTGTAATGCTCCACTTCCGGTAGCGCTGCCCACCTGGCTCCGCTGCCGTCGTATACTCGAATGTGTCGTCGAATTGGGAACAGCTGAGGTCGCTGATGAAGGTCTTGTGTACAGCCTCATACCCACGTCCCGTCGCAAACAGTATGCGGTACACTCCATCCGGAATGCCCGACACTTTCGTCGTCGAATTGGAGCGGAGATACACCGTTACGGACGCCTGAGAGCTGCCATTTTTCACTACCTTGACGATTGCATCTGGACCACTATCTATGTGGATCGACAAAGTCCCCAGCCCTCCGCGGAATGCAGACAGCCGTTTCAGAATCGCCCCGTTGGCAGGCCGTGGCGACGCCTTTGGCGTTGCCGGTTGCGCTGGCGGCCTGGGAATGGCCGGCTTGGCGGCGGGCTTTGACACGGACGGCACGACAGCAGCGACGGTCTTCGACTTGACGAGAGTAGCGCTAAATGACGATGTACTCCCTGCAACTACCTCGACTTGCGTGTTGGCATCGTCATAGCCTGTCATCCGAACCCGTACATCGTGTGGCCCCGGCACAACCCCCGTTATCGTCGCGGGTGTCCTGGCGTCAGTGTAACGATCGTCCAACAAGATGCTTGTTCCTGACGGTTCAGAGGAAACGCTTATAGTCCCAGTTTGTTCAACCTGAGATGTCTGAGCGACTGGCAAACCTGAATTCCCGGGAACTGTTCTTCTGGGTTGAACGAGCCCAAAGATGACCGCTGAGACGATTAGCACCATGGCTACTGCAATACCTGGCCATACTAGTCGTCGTCTAGCGTGATGAGCAATTTTCTGGTGTGGGGGCGTGAATGTTTCAGTTGGGGTCGCAGTCACCGAGGCAACTACTGGGAAATGCTCCCTGAGAATCCGTCCGCACTGAGGACAGACATCAGCACCCTCCGGCACGGCTGCACGGCAAAACGGACACCTGCGCTCATCTGGACCGACGGGAGCAGAACCAGTCATCTCGTCACGTCCCAGGGACGATACATCTCCACACCATGGATCCCCTCCCAAGCACTCAAAACGCGCCTAAGATTTTGCCACTCTTTGCGCTTCCCCACCGGAATTCAACTCTTCTTATGCTATAGCAGGTGGCGAGTCGCGTCAAGAAAGGAGCAGATTCTATTAACAATAGCGATCCAGCATTGACCGGTATCCGTACCATTTATGTATTCCTGGGCCTGCAAGCAAATCACCGCCGTCCTTACCATAGACCGCTCGATCCTGCCAACGTCCAGCCCGGTTATAGCGACAACCGTCACACGTTGTCTGTGCCCGTTCCATGCTGATCTTCCTTCTCTTTACCCTCGCGCTTGCTGCTCAGTAGAGACAGCGCAATAAGAGCAAGAGTGGCAACAATGCTCAATGTAAGCATATTCGCAAAGAGTGCTCCATAATTGGTCTCTGGTACATACCCTTTCGTAGGTTTCAGAGGACCAGGAGCAGTAGGAGGAACAATCAACATGAAAAAAGCAATTACCAAATATACAATGATGATGATGCGAGCAGGAACCGACAGTCGTTTCATTGCCATTCCTCCCTTCTTGTAGGTGTCTGGTCTGGTCGTACCTGCAACCCTTACACGCTGTCTGTGTCCCCGGTTGCCCAGACCTCTTGTTCGCAGACGGCGAAGCCACCCTCAAATCGGTCGACAATCAGGAGTCCGGTCTTCATCACGGATTGCACACGCTGCAGGGGGTATATCCTTCGGCAATGGCAGCAGAACGCGAGATTGGAATGCAGCTCTTGGAGAGATACCGACATCCCAATCGGTGGTACTTGGTCCCGGTGCGAGTGATATAGACAGTGTCACTGGTGTTCGGCTGGGGCTTGGGAACTACCACAACGGGGACAGGTGGTACCACGACCACGGGCGCAGGTGAGGCCAGTTTTCCGTCCACTTTGGCTTCTATGACTTTCTGGATCGTTGCAGAAACATTTGATAACAAATTGTATCCTGTTGCTGCTTCGATAGCGTCAACACTTGTCAGGTAGGTCTGCCACTTCGAACTGACGGTGTTTATATTCGGTGTATTGATAGCAATGACACGGGTCTTCGCGGTGATGCGGCTGAGATCTTTGGTTCCATTTGACAGGACGACCGCTACTTTCCAAACATGAGACGGTACCGTGACATGTCCGCCGTCAATCGTTGTTTCGTAGCTTTTGGAACCCGTGCCACCTGTTCCATAGGATCCCATGACGATGTATAGTTCGTCCCCGCTTTTTACCAACCCACGCAGGTAATTCTCGAAGTACATCCAGGTACCCTCATTGTTTCTCGGTGCCTGCGGGATCATGTTCGTCATCAGGAAGGTCGATGAGTTGGCGGCGACAGAAGATGTCCGATCTGCTGAAGGACAATTGTGGCCACGATCGAACCCACTGCCGGAGTAGCCGCTCGCCTGTACTTCGTACCAACCGGCAGGAAGGGTACTGTCTGCACGGAAGTTGTTCAACCTGTCTGTTGCACCAAGCGAGGAACTTCCAACATACCAACTCACCCAGTTCGGTTCACCCCGGGACTTGTTGTAGGAAAGCGCGTAGTAGCTTGTCGTCATCAGGTAGTTGTTGGGACAAGCAGTACTGTGGACTGCCTTGCTGGGATTACCAAGGAGCAGGTTGTTACCATCGGCTGGCGATGTCAAAGCAATGACGGTCGAGGGGACAAGGAGCCCTGCAACCAGGAGAATCGCTACCAGAACCTTCAGCAGATGCATTCTTCGCATAAGTCCTCCTTCATTAAGAACAGCAACGTCACGGTCTGTGCCGGGTCCCCGCCTGTGTGTCCCTGGCAGGGGAAATTGGTGTTGCTCTATTTATCGTTCCACTTACTGTCACAATGGCAATACACGAAAAGCGGATCGTAAGTCCAGGCCTCACTTCTTGTTCATCATCAAGTTATCCCGCAATGCTTCCCGGTATCTCAGGTATGCGGAAGCAACCCCTTCCCCCTTACCCCCACCAGACCGCACATCGATCGCTTGAACGAACGACTTGGGCAGGATACGGAAATGGGCCTTCCTCACATCATAGACGCTCACATTGTCGACCCGTGCTATGATTGCAAAGTCCCCAGGGGTAATGCCCTCCTGTTTCAGATAAGCGACAAATGGATTCTTTGCATCGTCTCTGCTGATCATGTCTCATACCTCCATGTTCGTCTGTCAAACCCTTGCCATATTCATTGCCCGGACTGTGTTTGCCTCGTCCCTTTCCGGGCTCCTCGACCAGGCCGCTTCGTCAACCTGCAAGGGATCCCGTTACGCTACTTGTACTTATTGTTGATTTTCCATAGTTATTATATCATTATTCTATTTCATGTCCAGCAGGAACTTACCTGCAGACAACGGGCCCAGGCAATATGACGTTATGGCGACAAGGTGATAACGTACCAACGAACAAGGCGGCCCCTGTAGTAGAGATCCGCCCTGACTGTTTGTATAATGTACAGGCGGGGCAGTCGGTACACCGGCCCGCTGTAACCCCTTGTCACACCTGGTTCAAGTGCTTTGATCTTCGGTATCTTCGTCGTCAAAGGGAATACTGGCGATTTCCTTCACGAATTCCGCCTCCTCCGACGACAGTTTGATTCTATTGAACATCCGTATGCTGGTCAGAATATTCATCGTCATGAGTTCATGCAGAATGCTATCCAAGATTCCCTGTATACCTTCACCGGTTCCCTCAATATTCTTATCCATTCCTTTTGTGTCTTTATCCATTAGCTATCCCCTCTCCCTGTTCGGGTCTCTCTGTTTTTTCTTCAATTCCACTACCACTCCAGCTTGCTGTCTATTCATTTCCTTTCAGGCATGTGCGACAGATTTCACTCCGTCTTTCCAAGTATCGGCGTGCCCTTGGTGTCGATGTAGCCCCATTTGCCGTTGAGTTCCACAGCCACAACACCATCGTTGAAAGGAAATGCCCTGTCGTAGGTAACTGGTACTACCGTGCTTCCTCCGGTGTCGATGAGTCCCCATTTGCCGTTGAGTTGGACACTGACAAGACCCTCGTCGAACGTGTCCACCAAGTCATAGGCGGGCTGTATAACCATGTTCTTGTTTCGGTCGCAGAATCCCCATTTCTCACCCTTGCGGTACGGGATCAGCATCGAAATCTTGTTTCCACTTGGCACCTTTGTTCCACATTCAGAACGCCCGTATTCATGATTCCTTTCTCTATCCTTGATCTCTTTCTTCTTCATTTCTTTCTCCTCTATTTCTAAGGCTTCCGCCACGAATTATTTCGACCTGTTCAGCGCCGATCGATTTTTTTTATTATAATCCTTTTTTACAAGTTGATAGTGTTGATATTTCTCTTATTCTTCACTTTTTTTTTAATTTGGCATCGATGCGCCGGGACTTAGGCAAGGAAAGGACAGTTATGACCAAGCAGTGGGCGAAGCGAGAGGGAGAGATTCAGCGCATTATGGAGTCGACTGCGGAGATGTATGGGGATCTTGAGAGCATCGCTGGAAGGACTCTCCAGCAGATTGACGGGCTTGAACTGAGCGCACTGGATGAGCCTGATGACAGCCTCGAAAGGCATCGTGAAGCGCTGCCCGGCGAGTCCGCTGGCACGGAACCATACCGCGCGAGCAGACCGGAAAGCACCGAATCAGGCTGACCAATTCATTGCCTGACCTGATCCGTACCGAGAGGGGAACTTGCACCAACATTCTGGACTTGACTATTGACAGTGAATACAACAAACATGACAATATCGTATGGAGATGTTAGTTTGCACACGAATTAAGCGAAGCTTTGGGGGCGCTGCTAGCAGGCGAAATACTGTGCGTTGTTAGCGAAATGGCTGGTAGACTGGAAGCTAGCCGTCTGTATCGCGTGAGATGTTCCAGGAGGAATCTATTTATACCTGCAGAATCGAAGTCAATAGGTGGCAGAGATGACGACAATCATTACAGGTACTACGAATAAACCAATGGCAGCCGAACAACTGAGACTGTTCTTCAAGAATCATCCAGACTATTCCGGTTATCTATATATTGGCTATCCCATCATTGGAACAGTCAATGGACCCTATCCTATTGATGCACTTTGGGTTTCGAGTGAGAAGGGAATGGTTATCTTCAACCTCGTAGAAGGCAAAGATCTGTCGGATTATCAAGATCTGCAAGATGATTCTGTCAATAAGATCGAAGCCAAACTTGAGGGGTATCGCCAACTAATGGATAGGCGGAAGCTATGCGTGAAGGTTTCGGCTGTTACCTACCCAGCAACAGTTGCGCACATGCCAACACCCGATGTCAATTATCCAGTCTGCGATGACAGCAATCTGGAGGAGGTTCTCAATCCAATTTCATGGAGTACCCCTGCCTATTATGATAGTCTGCTCTCGGTGTTGCAATCGATATCGACAATACGGAAAGGGAAGAAGAAGAGAGAGATTTTAAACTCAAGATCTCGTGGTGCCAAATTGCGTAGCATCGAGGATTCGATAGCTAACTTGGACAACAGACAAAGCCATGCCGTTATAGAGACGGTTGATGGCGTTCAGAGAATTCGCGGACTTGCCGGCTCTGGCAAGACGATTGTACTTGCACTTAAGGCTGCCTATTTGCACGCTCAACATCCTGACTGGAAAATAGCTGTAACTTTCAATACACGTTCACTGAAAGGACAATTTAGGCAACTTATCAACACATTCTATATCGAGCACACGAATGAAGAACCGGACTGGGACAACTTGCATGTAATTCACGCTTGGGGTGCTCCTGGTGGTGGCGAAAGGAACGGAATGTACTATACATTCTGTTCTTTGAACAATACCGCATATCGTGACTACCTCGCTGCTCGTAATTTGTTCGGCTCTGCGGATCCTTTTGGCGGTGCATGCAATAAAGCGCTTGAAGAAGCTAAGGAGCGAGAGATTAAGCAGACATATGATGCCATTCTAGTTGATGAGGCGCAGGATTTCTCTCCGGGATTCCTGCTCCTGTGTTATGAGATGCTTAAGGAGCCAAAACGGCTTGTATATGCGTATGATGAACTTCAGAATCTCCGTTCAATATCTCTACCGGCTCCTGAGGCGATCTTCGGGACAGGACCGGATGGTACTCCTCGGGTCAAGTTTACTGTAGATACTGATGGCATGCCTCAACAAGACATAATCCTCGAGAAGTGCTATCGGAATTCACGCCCTGCCTTGGTAACCGCGCATGCGTTGGGTTTCGGTATCTATCACAAACCACCGGCTGACAAGGAATCTGGTTTAGTACAGATGTTTGAGCAGAGCTCTCTCTGGACGGATATTGGTTATGAAGTGGAATCAGGAGAGTTGGCGGATGGGCAGCACGTAGTATTGGAGCGCACGGCAAGTAGTAGCCCCAAATTCCTCGAAAACCATTCTGATAAGGGTGATCTCATCTTGTTCAAGTCTTTCGCTTCCCAAGGAGAACAGGATAAGTGGGTTGCAGAGCAAATCAAGACTAACTTGTCTACTGATGAATTGCGGCCTGACGATATCATCGTCATTAACCCTAATCCATTGACAACAAGAGAACTCGTTGCTCCAATAAGGAAGAAATTGTATGAGGAAGGAATTGCGTCTCACACAGCCGGTGTAGATACTGCGCCAGACGTATTCTTTGCAGACAACAATGATTCTGTAGCATTTACTGGAATATACAGAGCTAAGGGCAATGAAGCCGCCATGGTTTATGTCATTAATGCACAGGATTGCTTCGAATCCAGTTTTGAAATGTCGAAAGTCCGCAACCAGCTGTTTATCGCCATTACACGGAGCAAGGCTTGGGTGCGCGTTCTAGGGGTCGGCAGGAAGATGGAAGGGTTGATTGCTGAATACAACCAGGTCAAGGATTATCGGTACACTCTGGATTTTGTATATCCCACTAAAGTCCAGCGTGATCATATGAACATTGTTAATAGGGACATGAGCGAGGCCAAGAAGCGTAAGGTAAAGAATTTCGCCGATATCATTACTGAGCTGGATAATGGTCAGATCTACTTGGAGGATTTAGGCGAAGAACAGATTGAGAAACTGAGAAAGCTCCTGGATCGGCACAGGGGCGATAGAAATGCTGACAGCTAGACATATCCAGAAACAGATTCTTCAACTGACCGGTGAATTGCTCGAAACAGGGCTCTGCGACTCTCTGAATTTCCCGGTGTACCAAGCTCATGAGGGTAACGTCGAAGAGATTGGGATTAGCAACAGCGACAACTCGATATTTCTGAAGAGCATCCCATATTTCGAGATGTTCAGAGAAGCAACAGAAAGAAAGATATACAACGTACAGATGATTGACGGTGCGCTGATTCTTATGCAGTACCGTTTTCGGAAAAGCGCATTGATCGCTCATCGCTTGTCATATCTTCCATCTCCGGATTTGGATGCATTTCAGAACGAGCCAGAGGTCTACCTAGAAGATGAACTCTATGCAGAGGTAGTTGATCGACGAATAGTATGCGTGCCTATCAGATTTGATTTTGACAATAACGTGACTGTCTGCAAACCGATTGAGCATCCCGTTTCGCATTTGACCCTAGGCCAATTCAAGAATTGCAGAATTCCTATCACAGCCGCGTTAACGCCGTATCAATTCATGTCATTCATTGTAACGAACTTCTATCACACGGCATTCACCAAGTACAATAGCCACTTCCTAGTTTGCAAAGAGGGCTTTGAGCCATCAATTTTCGATGAGGAAAGAGAGATGATGCATTTTCGAACCCCCGAGTACAAACACTAAATCTGCCAACACTGGTGTATAAAATTTATCGGTATAGCACGAAGAGCAAAGGGAGACTGACCCAAATTGGCGACGCACTCATCGCGTAGTCGTCTTGTGTCCCGGTGCTTTCCGTACTTTCCGGCTATTGGGAGCTGGCCTCCGACAAGCATCTTGCACGGAGGCACGTAATACTCGCAGAATCAGCTGAGTGTGAGGGCCATGGTGGACGCATAATGGGTCAGGTGCCCCTATCTCCACCATTCGTCCATCTTGGGCCCCGGAAGGGGCCCTTTTTCTAGTGTTTAGTATTGATCAGCATATCGCCACCGTGCCAAAGTACCAATTAGTCCCAAAATACTAGTTAAGAAAAGGATAATATAGCTGATGACTCCTAATTGCGCGCTTTCAACTCCTGCAGCACCCGTATATAGCATTGGAATCGACCATGGGAAATATCGCGCAAAACCCAATGCGCCCATGAATTGCGAAATGCCCAGAACAAGAATAACAAAGCCTACAGGAGCCAGATACCCACGACCAAGACTGGCAAAAAACGCTACCGGCGTACAGAGCAGTATTGTGAGAAGAGCAGCCACTGCAAATACAGAGACACTGTGAGAAGCAGTTTCACTTGTCCAACCTGAGAGTTGAACAACCCCACCCGCAATAAGACCAGAAGAAAGAAGAATGAGTGAGAGCAATGCACACCAGATCGCAACAACAACGAATTTGGCTAGAACGATAGATGATCGCGGAGCGGGTAACGCAAGCAAGTCTTTTGCGGTATGATCAGAATACTCACGGCCAAAATCCCAGCTTGTCACAAATCCAAACCCCACTAATCCTATCCCGACAATTGCTATATTGAGTAATCCAAAATAGGTTGGCCAGTCGGCTTGTAGGTTCAAGACAGTTGCCTTTGCGCCCAATATGCCAAACTTATGTGCGAGTTCTGGATTTTTTGCAAGATACATCATTAGACCCATCAGCACAGGTACTAGCATGAAAGTCAAAATTGTTATCAAGAGCATTTTAGAACGGCGAATTTTAAGGCCTTCAGCCCAAATAGCTGCAAGAATATTCTTCATTTTCTATTTGCTCCGACTATTCTCAAGAAATACGACTCAAGATCTTCCTCTTCGACTCGTAGCAGAGTTGGTGGCAAGCCAGCATTTACCAACATGGTTGCAATACTGTCAGGATAATCTATTGCTTTTTTGTCTGTTATTTCCAAAACCCCTTCTTCAGTTGTATAAACCGAATACCCGTCCTTAATGAGTTCTGCCTGTGCTGACTTCTTGTCATGGACATCCACAAGAAGTCTCTTTTGAAGGAGGTGCTCCAACTTATCTGCGTTGATTTCCTGTACCAGCCGCCCTTCATGGATAATGCCAACTCGGGTAGCTAGTTTGGATATCTCTCCCAGAATATGGCTGGATATGAATATTGTAACCCCATGGTTAGAGGACAGGTCCTTAAGTGACTCTCGTATCTCAACAATGCCAGCGGGATCCAATCCATTTGCAGGTTCGTCTAAGATTAGGATATCTGGATTGTGTAGGAATGCTTTTGCCAAACCAAGCCGTTGCATATTCCCTAAAGACAAGAGACCCGCCTTTCTGTTTCTATAAGGAGTTAGCCATAGCTTGTCAATCACTATATCGACTGATCCTTTATCCGGTATTTGACGCAATCGGCGCATAATCTCAAGATTTTCCCAAACAGTGAGTTCAGGATACGAAGACGGAGTTTCTACAAGATATCCAACATTTTCCCATAAGTCACAACTATCAGCACTAACCCTTTTCCCAAATAGGAAGGCTGAACCTGCTGTGGGGCGGATCATTCCTAGGAGCATGCGAATGGTTGTTGTCTTGCCCGCACCGTTAAGTCCCAAAAAACCGTAAACCTCACCTTTCCTAACTTCTAGGGAAACACTTTCTACGGCGTGCACATTACCAAACTGCTTCGTTAAACTTTCTGTTCTGATGACGTCTTCCATGATTTCCAATTTATCAACTCCACAATTGAGACGCCGACAGCTTTGGCGATTTTGCCATAGCTTGAACGCTCGGCTTATTAACACACCGCTTTCGACTCTTGCAGGCATTGTATGTTTATCTGTCCTGGCTTCAAGATGTGGTTACAAGTTGGCACTCCAGAACCTCCCCGTTCTTGTTCTCTGTCTTTCCACTCCGCCTCCTTCACCGCTTGCCTTGTTCCAAGCTTCGCAGATGTCGTGAGCTACCGACTCGCCGATTCACTCCAAGGTCGATGAGATACTCTACGGTTCTGGTTCTGTGGTCGGCGCGTACTCCGTGCCCTGCAGTTCGAGCACCGCAGTATTCTTGTCGTAAGCTCGTCGGGTTCACGCTTGTTGCAGGCACGGTCTTAGCTTCGCCCAAATGCACACAGACGGACTGTTGGCTCTGTTATGTTCCCAGTTGGTTGCGCACGTCGCAACTCTTGTCGCTCACAACATCCGTGTTTCACGCGCTTAGACGCCATCGTCTTCCCCCGGCAAACCTTCCCAGCAAGACTCGGTGGCTGCCCTGCACTACTCCTTCCTGCATACTTCTGTTCTGCTCAGTCGCCGCGCTTTCCTCCGCTTCAGAGGCCGTCGTTCAGCATCTGAAGGAAGGTGCGGCAGTAGGTTAAGCAGAAACCCGTAAGAGACATCCTGCTGGACGCCAAGACTGTCAGGCCCCCCTATCTCCACCACGACCGCATCAATACTGCGTTTCCAGCACAACCTTCTCACTCCGCCGACCCCCCATCGCGCTTCTATCGCCGGAAGGCTGAGTCCATGATTGGAGTCAGGGGTCCGGGACCTCTCGGCTCCACCATAAAAGGACTCAATCTTTGATACAAAGATTGAGTCCTTCTTCTTTTGTTTGAAAGCCAGAAAAGCCTTGTTAATGGGGGATTTTCTGATTTTCGCCTTCTTCCACGTGTGGCCTTATGGTGGCCAATTTCGGCCCGGTGACCGCTGCAGCTACAGCTAAAAGGGATATGACATACGTTGGATACAACATCGGGATGTTCGTCCAGCCATGCGTAGGTGTCGCGATGTTAGAGTATCCTATTCTCTGGTTTCTTCTTCGGGTTGCCTCGTGTCGCGTGAGGCCGGTTTGTGGATTGCACCCTGGAATGATTGTAACCTATGGCATCATGGATAAGAACCTTTAGCGATCTCTCATTGATTTTGTCGTCCTTGTAAATATCGATGGTTCTCCATTGTTTGCCTGTGAGTCCGCTATTGAAGAGCTTGTCAGGATCTGCAAGGCTCGCTCCCTGAGAGAAGGTTAGCTTTACTTTGTCCTTGAAGGCATTGGCAATACAGACTATCCCATCGTGGGACCATGCTGCAGTTCCCATCCATTTCCACTCCTCTACTATATCGGGATCAGCTTCATGGATAATCCTCCTAATACTGGCAAACGTGGTGCCGCGCCAACCAGTGAGATTGGCAATTAGATCGTCAATAAGTTCACTTGCGTTCATTACTCTATTACCTCCTAAATTACACAATATCATGTGCCGAATCAACATCGGAATGTTTCTCTTCTAGAGGTTCTATAGAATATGTTCACAACATGTTTACTCGACAGCACTGTACACTTCAACCGGCTCTGCCATGCAATCTGGGCCACTCCCCAATTGGGTACTGGTCTTTCAACCGCGAAGACTCTCCATGTTTTATGGCACGACATTGCCTGCCGCGCGGTAGATTTCGTACCACTCTTGCCTTGTTAATTCAAATGTGGACCCTTTGCAGATATCTTTCAGTCGAGCCGCGCTTGTTGTTCCGACAATGGGCTGTATTTTGGCGGGGTGGCGTAGAATCCAGGCAATAGCGATCGCAGTATTCGGCACCCCTTTGGTCTTGGCGAGTTCATCGATCTTGAGATTGAGTTCCGGGAACTTCTCATTATCGAGAAACGCGCCTGCGAACATACCATACTGGAATGGCGACCATGCCTGAATGGTAATGTCTTTCAAGCGGCAATAGTCGAGAATGCTGCTATCCCTGTCAACGGCACTGTCATTTTGCATGTTCACGTTCATGCCGTTGCTGATCATCGTCGCGTTGGTAATGCTGAGTTGCAGCTGATTAATGACGAGTTTCTGATTCAGGTACCTGTTGAGCAATTCAATCTGCATAGGTTTTTCATTGCTTACGCCAAAGAATCGGACTTTCCCATTGTTGTGCAGGATGTCAAACGTCTCAGCCACTTCTTGTGGATCTGCTAATGCGTCGGGGCGGTGGAGCAGCAATACATCAACGTAATCGGTATTCAACCGTTTTAGGCTGCCATCGACCGATTCCAGAATATGCTCTTTAGAAAAATCATAGTAAATGTTGCTTCCATCGTGCTGGCATATGCCACATTTTGTCTGGAGCAGTATTTTTTCACGGACAGCCGGACTCATGTGAATTGCCCGTGCGAACAACTCCTCAGACTTACCGCCGGCGTAGATATCTGCATGGTCGAAGAAATTGATGCCTTCGTCCAAAGCAGTCTGAACAAAAACTTCCGCTTCCTTGCCAGATAG
>NZ_QXIY01000015.1 GCF_003570995.1 Candidatus Cryosericum septentrionale | reverse complement strand
GTACTTTGCCAGACGGTTGCACCCGTCGTCTTGTCAAGACACGCGATAGACGCAACAACGCCGGGCTCGCCCGACTTGAATATGTCCGTGCGGACAAAAAAGAGGTGCTTCCCATCCGTCGTAAATGTCGTATACGGTCGTATATACGCAAACGCGTTCGTGTATACTGACCAAAGCTTCTTCCCCGTTGCCTGGTCCCATGCAGTCGTCCATTGAGTCAAGTCGTCATGGTACGAGAAGGTATATAGCGTACCATCCAGGAACTGTGGTATGCCGGCGCAAGCATCATTGCCCAGGTTCAGATTTTCAGTGGCGTATGATGCAACAGCCTTGGCAGGTACCGCAAGCAGGCCGTTTACATCGACAAAGGTGCTATTGACAGTGCCCGACGTTGCCTGGTTCTGACATCCTGTCATGGCAGTACTGAGCAGTGTCAGTATGAGCAACCCTGCGATGATCCATGGACGCTTCTGTAGTTGTTTGTTCGTGTCCATTTCTTGCCCTCCGTCTTCCCTTCTTGATCCAATGGTGGACAGGAACCCGGTCACCAGAGCCGTCAGCGCGCCGTATCGGTGCGGTATCGCAGCGGACATTGTGTCCTCCACTACAAATATAACGCGTTGGTGATGTTTTTGCTAATCGGCTGGGCAGCAGACTTGGTCGCAGGTCTGTTCCACGTTGCACGTCTCTCGTTTTGTGTACTATACTAAACAAGGAGGCTTCATGGAGAATCTGCCGGACGAACTGGTCCAACTGATCGACCGCTTCAAGGAACACTTGGAGCAGTACAAGGGTGTCTCGTACGATGAAGCCAACACACGTACTGACTTCATCGATCCCCTGTTTGAGCTACTGGGCTGGGACGTCGCCAACACGGCCGGCTATGCCGAGCAGTACCGCGAGGTCATCCGGGAGGACAAGGTCAGCATCGAGGGCGGCACCAAAGCCCCTGATTACTGCTTCCGCATCGGTGGTGTCCGCAAGTTCTTTGTGGAAGCCAAGAAGCCGTCGGTCGATCTGCGCAACGACCCCAGTCCCGCCTACCAGTTGCGCCGCTACGCCTACTCGGCCAAACTGCCGCTGTCGATCTTAACTGACTTCCAGGAATTCGCTGTCTATGACACGCGCATCAAGCCCGGCCCCAATGACAGCGCCTCTGTGGCTCGTATCCAGTACTTCACTTTCGAGGACTATCCCGGGAAGTGGGCGTTCCTCACCGGTACCTTCTCCCGCGAGGCCATCCTGCACGGTGCCTTCGACAAGTATGTTGAGGACACGCGCAGTAAGCGGGGCACCAGCGAAGTCGACAAGGAGTTCCTGAACCTCATCGACCAGTGGCGCGAGAAGTTGGCGCGCAATATCGCCCTCCGCAACCGCGACCTGCCCCTCCACCAGCTCAACTTCGCCGTCCAGAAGACAATCGACCGCATCGTGTTCCTGCGCATCGCCGAGGACCGCGGCATCGACATCTATGGCACACTGCACTCCCTGCTCAACGGCACGAACCAGTACACGCGCCTGCTGCAGCTCTTCACCCAGGCCGACGCGCGGTACAACGGTGGACTCTTCAACTTCGCCGAGGACACGCTGACCCCGGGCCTGACGGTCGACGACAACATCATCAAGGACATCGTCCGCAGCGTCTACTACCCGCAGAGCCCCTACGAGTTCTCGGTGCTGGACGTCGCCATCCTGGGCAACATCTATGAGCAGTTCCTGGGCAAGACCATTCGCCTCACCACCGAGCACCGCGTCAAAGTGGAGGAAAAGCCCGAAGTCAAGAAAGCCGGCGGCGTCTACTACACCCCACGGGATATCGTGGAGTACATCGTGGACCATACCGTCGGGGAGGCACTCAAGGAGACGACCCCCACCAAGGTCGAGCAACTGCATATCCTCGACCCCGCCTGCGGTTCCGGCAGCTTCCTGCTGGGAGCATACGACAAGCTGCTCAGCTGGCACCTGGACTGGTACACTCAGGACGTACACCTCGCCAAAGCGCTCAAGGACCACTGTATCATTGAGCCGCGCGCAGGCGACTATCGCCTGACCATCGACGAGAAGCGCCGCATCCTGACCAACAATATCTACGGCGTGGACATCGACGACCAGGCAGTCGAGATCGCCAAGCTGTCGCTGACCCTGCGGCTGCTGGAGGGTGAGACCTCCGAGACCGCTGAGCTGTTCACGAGGGGTGGCCGCCAGCGCCTGCTCCCCAAGCTGGAGAGCAACATCAAGTGTGGCAACTCCCTTATCGGTCCCGACTTCTACAGCGACAAGCCCGAGAGTCTGTTTGTTGACGACGACACGCGCTACCGCATCAATGCCTTCGACTGGAAGGGCCCCAACGGTTTCAAGCAGGTCTTTGATACCCATGGCGGCTTCGACGTCGTGCTGGGAAACCCACCCTATATCCGTATCCAGACTCTCAAGGAATTCAACCCCCTTGAGGTCGAATACTACAAGGGAAAATACAAGGCAGCGAGCAAGGGCAACTACGACCTGTACGCCGTCTTCGTCGAGCAGGGTCTGAACCTGCTGAATGAACACGGCCGCCTGGGCTACATCCTGCCACATAAGTTCTTCAATGCCCAGTATGGCGAACCGCTGCGCAAGTTGATTGCTGATGGCAGTCATCTGCGGAGCATTGTTCATTTCGGAGACCAGCAGGTCTTTGGCAACGCGACCACGTACACATGCCTGCTCTTCCTTGACGCCCAGCCACACGAGAGCTTCCACATCGCCAAGGTCACCGACCTTGCCGCATGGCGCCGTGACCGTTCCGCCACCGAGGGAGATCTTCCAGCGATCACGGCCACCTCAGCCGCATGGAATTTCACCGTCGGCGATGGTGCAGCTCTCTTCGAGAAGTTGAACAAGATGCCGGTGAAACTGGGGGATGTGACACTGCGGATATTCCAGGGCATCAAGACAAGTGCTGACGCCGTGTACATTTTGGAGGAACGCGAACAAGGGAGCACAGACGTTCGCATCTACTCGCGAGCGACCGGACAGGAACACTCGCTGGAAACCGAACTCCTCCATCCTCTCGTCAAGGGCGGCAATAGCAAGCCTTATGCTCTGACTCGCGGCAAACTGCTTATCCTCTTCCCCTATTCACGCAGCACAGGAACGATGGCACTCATCAACGACAAGGAGCTACAGTCCCGGTTTCCACTTACATGGGAGTATCTGTTAGCCAACAAGCCGTACCTTGAACAGCGCGAAGGTGGCAGAATGCGCGGTCCGAAATGGTATGGCTACATCTACCCGAAAGCACTCGATGTCATGCATCTACCTAAGCTCTTCACCCCCGATATTGCGCCGCGTGCCTCGTTTTCACTCGACGAGATCGGTGACATCTTCTTCACCGGTGGCGTTGCTGGCGGCTACGGACTGCTTGCCGCACCGCCATACTCGCCAAAGTTTCTACTGGGGCTCCTCAACAGCAGGCTCCTGGATTGGATGCTGAAGAGAATCGCTACTTCCATGCGGGGAGGGTACTACAGTTTCGAGTCCCGCTTCATTCGAGACCTCCCCATCCGTCCCATCGACTTCACGAACCCCGCCGACAAGGTGGTACACGACGAGATGGTCCGCGTCGTCGACCAAATGCTGACGCTTCACCACCAGCTCGCTGCCTCCGGCACCGACCGCGAGAAGTCCGGTCTTCAGCTCCAGATAGCCGCCCTCGACCGCGCCATCGACTCCCTCGTCTTCCGTTTGTACGGCTTGAGGGTGGCAGAAAACGAAGTGCTTCAGCAAACCAAATAGGGGAGACTTTCGTGAGAACAGAGGCAGATGAACTCATTACCTATCTGGGCAGTTTCCGCAAGCGCTGGAATGTGGACACAACGGCAATACAGCGATTCGAGGAATTTCAGAGTCGAGCACTCCATACAGTGTCCACCGTGGTCGGATCCGATCTGATCTCTCGCCCTGAGCTCTCAAATGACTATTTGAGAATCATCGGGCGTCCACCTGATGTCCGTCTCAACTGGCTAGTCCATAGCGTCAGAGATACGCCGGTCTGGAAAGTTCTGGCAGACACAATGGTACAGGCGTGGGAGTTCGTCTTTCGCCTTGAGTCATTGTTTCACCTATCGTTTCGAGCGGAGACTCTGGAGCACTTGGCTGCTGGGATTCGAGAAGATATCAGAGCCTCCGGTGCGCCGATGGTGTTGGCACGCAGCAAAGGCAACTATCTCATCTACCGAAAGGGAGCGAGACTCCTTGATGAGAAGGTAGTGAATACAGACCTAGAATGGCTATCTGACTACCCAAAGGCGTTGACTGCGCTTGAGAACGCCCTAGCGCAGTCTGCTGATCCCGCCAAGCAACGAGAAATGCTGGACTCGCTGAGAGTCTCCTTGGAGAACTTCGTCAAGCAGCTGCTCGGAAACAGAAGAAGCCTGGAGAACAACAAAGAGGCTCTTCTCAAGTGGATGGACGAGCGTGGCTCTAATACCGAAACTCGGCAAATGATGAGCCAACTGTTCCAGTCCTACTGCAACTACCAGAACAATCACGTCAAGCACGGCGACGGCTGGAAGCCAGCCGAGGTTGGCTTCATCCTCTATCTGACCGCAACGTTCATCAACCTTCTTGTAGAACTGGACCACTAGCGGGGAAGCCCAACTTCGAGCATGCCCCTCTCCGACGACGACAGCATGTACAGCTATTCTGTGGAATTCATGGGGCTCACTGGGTCCTACCCCGATACTCCCGTACATACGAGACTCTGTTCCTATGACATCATCGATGGAGTGCCGGTGCTAATCGAATCGGCACCTCCAAATCAGACGCGACTATATGAACGCGCTTGGGATGACACTGATGGGCCGTTCGCTCCGCCTGCCGAGCTCCTCAAAGTAGCTATGTGGTTGTGCTTCCCCACGTTCCCAATGTTCGAGTTTGGCGAACGTTCTCCCGACTCGATGTTGGTGCAAAGCCCCTGTCCGCTAAGATGGCGTGCAGTTGGGGCCATCATCCGACGTGTGTTCTCCGATGCCACTGGCGAACTGGCAGTGCGCAACCCCTCCAATGGCTACAGAAGGCAAGTGCTGGATACTGGTGTGTCCACTGTGCATCTTGCAGGGTCGTCATCTTCCGTAGATACACTTGTGGAAATATGAAGCCATGACGATCGACAGACAGGGGCCGCTATTGCCAGTGAGGCCAGGATTCATGCTCTGTTCAGACACGACATACACGTACCAGAAAAGCTCGCCAAGCGATACTTCGACCTTCTATCAACCTCACCTCGGCTGGTACAGGTTGCCGTTCATTACTACGCCAGAGCATGCGCTCTCGTTAACCAGGGTTTTGCCGAAGAAGCAGGACTCAGCCTCTATTTGGTCTATGAGACGATCATGAAGGACTTCGAGCTTCTCCATGACCTGAAAGGCAAGAAGCGATCGCTGAAAGGACTCAAGAGGGCAATCAGACTTCCCTCTGGCTACTACGCCTGGCTGGATGAGCTCAGGGACGCAAGAAGTCATCTCCTTGCTCATCCCGACTACTGGATGTTTACGTGTGATCAAGGTGTAAACGATCCTGATAGCTACTGCTACGACCATTTCGTTGCACTCAGCCTGCTGCTCGTGAAATACGCACACTACCGTCGCCGGTATCCTGGAGAGGTCGAACTTCCTGATCCGAACGACTGACAACAGGGACTCCTGCCAGAACCACATACTAGGACACACACTCTCCTAATCCCGATCCTGCGCCTTCCCCGTATCAAACCAGTGTCACGTCAGTTTACATTTCTCACATTTGTGGTATCTTGTTAACCGTTCGTATGAGTGATTCGTGTGAATACGTAGAACTTTTCCCACGCGGCAACGTGGAGGTGCGAGATGGAGATTGGTACCAGACTACGTGTAGCTCGCAAGCAGAAGGGACTGTCCGTGCGAAAGCTGGGAGAGATCGTGGGCGTAAGCGGAGTTGCTGTATCCAAATATGAACGTGATCTGGACATGCCAAGTTCAGGCGTCCTCATGCGACTGTGCCAAGCGCTGGATCTGAGCCTGGAGCGACTCTTCAGGTCGACAGCCGTTGTCCTGTCGGAACCAGCATACCGCAAGCGCTCAGATCTGGCGGTCAAAGAGTGCAAGGCCATCATGAAGGCCGTTCAAGACAAAGCTGAGCGTTATAGCGAAGCCGAGGAGCTCGCACAACGTCACGAAAAGCTGAAGTTGCCCGTATTGAGTGTCAGCGATGCCGCAGATGTGGAAGACGCGGCCAAGAGATTACGTTCTGATTGGCATCTGGGCCATGATGCCATTCCGAGCATGGTGGCACTGCTGGAAGACCACGAGATCCAAGTCATTGAGCTGACTGCGCATGATCACTTCGATGCCTGTGCTCTGGAATCCGACGGTCGGCCCTTTGTCGTCGTTCGTACCGGAGCTCCCGTCGATCGAGTCCGATTCACGCTTGCCCACGAGCTGGCTCACCTGGTCCTGCAACATCCGTCAGGCAAGGTGCCAGAGGGACTAGCCAACCGCTTCGCCGGGGCATTTCTCGTTCCTGCTGATACTGCAATGCGCGAACTCGGTGAGCACCGCGATCATCTGAGCAGGGTTGAGCTGCAGTTACTCAAGGCAAAGTATGGCCTAAGCATGGGTGGATGGGTTCACCGCGCAGCGGACCTCAAGATCATCTCGTCCACCGAGAACATTCGATGGCAGAAGCTGCGCAATCGGGAGGGATGGCGCACGGAAGAGCCTTCGTGCGGGCTGACGCCCGAGACGCCACAGCGAATGGAGCGCATGGTCATGCGCGCGTATGCTGAGGGTGAAGTCACGGGAATGCGTGCGGCCGAGCTCCTTGGTTGGAGCCTGGAGAAGGTTCTCGGTAACGGAGAGGGGCATGTCGATTCACTCGTCGCTGAGCCTGGTCATTGACAGCAATATCTGGATATATCTGAGCACGTGCGGTCTTGTTGACGCCGCCTTCAGATTGGGCTCTCTTCACGTCCCAGATCTCATGCGCACCAAAGAACTCCTCACTGAACTGACGTGGCAGGACCTGAAGGATAAAGGTGCAGCGTTCGAGGAACTCACGTCCGATAGCGTGAGGACTCTCACCGAAATCCTGGACAGTACTGGTAGAGTTTCGGTCTGCGATGTGGTGTGCCTCGTACTAGCAGAACAGATGAATATCCCTCTCGTCACTCATGACAAGAGACTTCTCGCGGTAGCAAGAAAGAGGAATGTGCTCACACATAACTTTGACGCATTGCTTGAACTTATGGTGACAGCCGGCATCATTGATGAATCCGTCCGCACGGACGCCATCCAGACCCTGGTCGAACACAATATGAGGCCACAATGAACAACGATCGTCTCTTGACGCCTACAACGTCTGAGCCGTATTCTGCATTTCTTGAAGGAGGAAAGATATGAAGAGCATTCGTGAAATGACGGCCGATACTGAAGTGTATCGGCAGGAAATCAGAAGACTTGTCGAGACCGATCCGAAGGCAAAGCAGATATACCTCGAAATGAAGACTGAACTGGCTGCAGAATGGCAGTTGTGTGACCTGCGCAAGAGTGCTGACTGACTCAGAGGGTCGCCGCCGAACGCACCCACAAGACAGAGTGATTTGACTATCCATATGATTGCACAATACTTAAGAAAATGTTAAGGGTTGTGCAGATGGGAAAGACACGGGAATCGGAACGCAACATACGGAGCATTGCCTCTCGCCAGCAGGGATACTTCACTGCCAGGCAGGCTCTTGAAGCTGGTTACTCATATCCCTCACAGTACTACCAGAGTGAGACCGGAAACTGGATACGGGAGGGGTACGGCGTTTACCGCATTGCCGACTACACGGCGGCTGATCGACCGGACCTTGTGCTGTGGTCGCTCTGGTCACGTGACAGACAGGGCAAACCTCAGGGCGTGTTCTCTCATGAGACGGCCCTGTCCATCTATGAACTCTCCGACGTGATGCCTGCAAACCTCCATATGACAGTCCCGCTAGTATTCAGGAAGTCGGCCAGGGTACCCGCCGTCCTCGTCGTCCATCGTACAACGCTCGAGCCCGTCGACATTCAGGTAATGGAGGGGTACAGCATCACACGTCCCTTGAGAACAATCATCGATGTTGCTACCGCCGGGACCATCTCCAATGACCTTCTCGATCAGACCATCCGCCAAGCCCTCCAGCGTGGGCTCGTGCAGCAGGACGACCTGACCAACGCTGCTGAACTGAACTCGTCGTCTGCCTTCGCGGAGATCATGCGGAGCAACGCCTTGTTGCACTGCCGAGTGACCCGGCATAGAATGCTGCCATGAAATACTGCATCATCGACGCGTTTGCAGGCATTCTGGCCAAAGGGCCCGAAGAGGAGGTTTGACATGCCATTGAAGAAGGGGTACGGCAAAAAGACGGTTGGGGAGAACATCAAGACCGAACTCAAGGCCGGCCGTCCTCAGAAACAAGCCGTAGCAATTGCTCTTTCTGTTGCAAGGAAGGCCAAGAAGAGTCACGGCAAGTAGCAGAACGTGTCTGGACAGTCCAAAGCATCTGGCCAAGTTCGTCAGCACAGGCTGGAGTGTTGGGTGCGTTAGTCTGTAGCTCCAGATAACCTCACAGAGGCCTTGCTATTGTGTTTCGGGAATACTGACATTGCGCAACGAGGCTTCTCATCATAGAATACTGACATGAAATACTACATCATCGATGCGTTTACCGATAGGTTATTTGCAGGGAATCCAGCAGCGGTGTGCCTCCTGCAGGAACCGCTGGCGGACGAGGTCATGGCGTCCATCGCACGAGAGATGAACCTGTCGGAGACAGCGTTCGTCCTGTGGGAGAACGACGCCTGGCGTCTGCGGTGGTTCACGCCAACAGTGGAAGTGCCACTGTGCGGCCACGGGACCCTCGCTACTGCCCGGGCGCTGCGCGAGGCCGGCATCGTGACAGACGACGAAGTCTACTTCCGCAGCCTGAGTGGGGACCTTGCCGCCCGGTACCAGGAGGACTGGATCGAGCTCGACTTCCCATCGCTGCCCCCCACGCCTGCGCCCGTCCCCGCAGGGGTCCTCGACGCCCTGAAGCTCGACAGCGCTCCCCGTTGGACCGGTGTCAACGCCCACCGCTACTGGCTGCTCGACCTTGGGTCGGCGGCGGCCGTGCGTGTCCTGGCGCCTGACCGTGCAGCCACGATGGCAATCGACCTGCCCGGCATTGTCGTGACGGGAGCGGGTGATGCGCCATATGACTTCACGTCCCGCTTCTTCGCGCCCGCCGACGGCATCTTCGAGGACCCGGTCACCGGCTCCGCGCACGCGGCCCTGGCGCCCTACTGGAGCAGTGTGCTTGGCAAGACCGACTTCGTCGCCTACCAGGCATCCTCACGCGGAGGCATCCTGAAGGTGCGCCTCGCGGGCGACCGCGTGCTCATCGCAGGCGAAACGGTCGTGGTGGCCACCGGAGACCTGCGCATTCCCTGAGGCACCACCTGTAGGGCCACGCCTGCAGACAACGGTAGGATTGGATTCCTGCATGTGCGGGATGACATACCACACCACTGATGCCCCGCCGCTCCTGACCCTCGCACATATTCCCTCCTCCTTCAGCGCTGCCGACCCCCGGCAGCGCTGAACTATTTCTGGATACCTCCGTCAGCAAAAACAAACCCATTGCGTTATAGAGGTGAGGGGGTAAGGCAAATGCGTGCAGAGAAGTAGGGATACTGAAACGTCCTGACTTGTTGAAACATTTGGCCCAGTGATGGGAAGAAGTAGCGTCATTAACGAGAGGAGTAGTAGATGAAGTATCTCAAGAGCATTTTGGTTCTTGTTGTTCTGCTTGCACTCCTGGGGGCAAACCAGTCGGTCCTTGTCCGCGCCGACAAAGTATCTGCCGCCACAAATACTGAACAGGTACCTGTGATGGCAAATGGAAAGATCCATCCTTTCAGTGTCAGCATCGGAACTTTTGGTTATAAGGATACGAGTGAAACGTATACTGTTAAGGCTGGCAAGTATATCATCGCGTATCTGGAGAAGTCTGGTGGCCACGATGTCTATATGACGGTCATCTGCCCAGACGATCAGCATCTGGTCGGCGGAAACAACTATAAGGTGAAGTTCGCCAAAGAAGGCCAGACAAAGCTTCTATGGACAAACATTACTGCTACAACGAAATACGTGACGATCAGAATGAGTTCACCTGCACTGGCTCCCGTCCATGCAACAGGCACAGTCTCCACCGGCTGGTACACTAAAAATGACACGACGATCTATTAGTACTGACTGACAAAGGTCAGATCCCGGGCCTCTGCGGCTCTTTCTAAAGGAGTGGAATGGACATGAATCAGAAACAATCAAAAAAGGCAGACACATATTCAAGTGGATTCTATGTTCCTGACGCTCAACAGAAACAGCACAGGTCCTCGCCGCGAATGCATCGGCGCAGAAAAGGATGCCTGACGATTGTTCTTGTCCTGGCTCTTGCGACTGGATCGTGGATGTGGTACCGGTCACAGGTGACTGCACATGGAGACATCACTCCTTCGTCTCTCAACGCACCGTTCAGTATCCTGCACCCTATTTCATCTCTGGAAGCACGGAGAACGGAACAAGCAACATGGGGTGCTGTTGAAGCACAGAATCCGACTGCAATGGTGCACGAACTAACGCTTGAAGATGCTTTCTTTCGCCGTATGACGACAAAAGCACGGCAGTGGCAGGTTGTTGCCCTGGCAACTCCCAAGCAACTGACTGCTCCTCTTGATGGTGACCTGGAGGTAACATCGCCGTTTGGCCCGCGCGAGCATCCCGTTATTGGCCAGGAACTCGACCATCTCGGCATTGACCTGGTTGCGCCTCTGGGAACGTCCGTCAAGGCAGCCGAACGAGGAGTTGTCGCCTGGGAGGGACGCAAATGGGGATATGGCAATTGTATCGTGATCCGCCACTCCACCCATCTGGCGAGCATCTATGGGCACTTGAGCCATACCAATGTGCACGTTGGACAATCGGTCAGCAAAGGAGAGGCCATCGGGCTGTCGGGTTCCACCGGATTCAGCACCGGACCGCACCTACACTTTGAAGTACGAAGGGACAGTACGCCGGTTAATCCCCTGCCGCTCCTGGCATCTTCTTCAGGTGGATAACAAACACATCGTACATTGGTCAATTGGCACTATCCTAGCGGAGGCATACTATGGAAACAGAACGAAAGATACAGAAGAGACACCTCCTGCATATAAGCAGGAAAACAAGAAAACTGCTGCTCCTTATCATTCCAGTCGTTGTCATGCTCAGCGCCGTGCTCCTTGTCTGGCGGCCATGGTACACACCAAAGCCATATTCTTCTCTTCCCCCCGATCCATGGATCCATATGGTGTCCCCCCATTCAGAACTGCTGGAGGATCAGAAACTGGCGGACAGTGGCAAACACCCCGAACTTCTGGACCCACGAAAAGCATTGGCCGCCTCTCTTGCAACAGATGATGATTATCTCGATCTACGGCCTCAATATAGATTCAAAGTACAAGCCTCGGACTTTCAGGATTATGGAAAAGATCCCAAGAATGGAGACCAGCTCTTTCTTGGTATGTTTCCAAAGCAAGGTATATTCGTCTTCTTCCGGCTGCGCCAAGTTCTTGGTGCAGGACCAACCAAAGCCTGGTCTGTTATTGGATACCTGATTGTTCCTTACAGCTCATCATGGCAGGAAATAACAGAGGGTCAGTTTCTCCTCAACGGTCCCCAATAATCCCCTCAATAAGAGTTGTATACCCCCGAGCAATCCTCGGGGGTATACTATCATTGAAAAAGGGGGCGGATCTGGTGGAAGGCAAGTCTGACAAGGAACTTCTGAAAGATGCATTAAGCGACACGGGTGCAGTAGCTGTGCTGTATGAGCGATACCGTGACCGCATCCTTGCGTGTCTCATCCATACAGTGCTGGAACGAGACCTGGCCGAGGAGCTGACCGAGGCCACCTTTGCCAAGATGGTGGACAACCTGCCTAAGCTGGCGCATGGCAGTGCTCCTTTGGTTCAATGGCTGTATCGCGTCGCTAACAACGAGGCTATGTCATGGTTTCGCCATCATCGTGCTGAGGAACGGTACCTTGCGCGTGTCCGCGTCGGAGATAATGAGTCTGACCCTGACTATGATGACATGGTCAGTGAAGCACAACGTCACGAGAGCGAGCTGCGGACCGCTGCAGTGGGCCTGACCCCCTTTGAACGAGCGTGCGTCATGCTTTGTTACAGTGAGGAACTGAAGCCACGGGAGGTTGCCGCGATTCTTGGCTGTACAGCGAAGCGAGTGAGCAATGCCCTTCAGCATGCCTGTCGCATCCTACGCTCAGGCATCGAAGTAAATCCAGATGAATCGCGTTGTACTCATGAGGGGAAGGTGAGAGAATGTTGACGCAAGAGGAACTGGAACGTATTCTCCGGTCGGCCAACTGGAATGAGATCGACCCGGCACCCGACGACAAATGGAAGGAGAAAAGCGAACAACGCCTGATTAAACGGCTTGAACGCCTGCAGACCCATTGGCGTCATGTGCGGATCTGGCGCGGAGTCTGCTGTTCTGCAGTTGCAGTAACTCTTGTGATCGGGTGGTTTGTTGGAACCGCTCCGCTGAGAACAGCGATCCACGCCACGGCACAATTGTCCCCCAGTGTGCGTTTGCTTCAGGAAACACAGAAAGAAACACCCATCCCCGATGCAACGGAGCTGCTGCTGCATCAGATGTGGAATAAACTGATAGTACTAGTCACACCCGGGGCACGTTCAGCAGTAGTCACAGATGCACGATGGGATTCTGCGACGGGCCTGGTCCGCGCAGAAGTGCGGGGCGTGGATGGCTACATTCTGGTTGACCCTCACTCTGCGTCCGTTGTCGGCGTAGTGGGTATGAAAACGCCGGCCGATGCCAGTGTCCAGGAGTCGTCCATGCCTCTCTTTGTTCGGCTGGAGCTGGCACGGCAGCTTGCCATGGCTGATCCCATGGTACAAACGACCGGCCGCCGGGCGGTAGCAGTCTCTTCTCTGGCGGTTTATCATCTTGAGTCCACAAATCGTGCGTCCTCATATCCCACTTCTGAAAAGCAGCAGCGCATTCCGCCGGGAACGCTTGTTGCTGTGCTTCTGCAGAAATCCAGTGAAACCAGTCCCGACTTGATAGCGATCGTGGATACCAATGAACGGCGCGTCGTCCAGGTCATTAATTCAGCCCGATTAAAAGGACTGGTGGTTAGTAACCTCATCGGAACATACGTTGTGATAGATAACGACGGTAACTAGTCCGATCACGTCTTGTCCCTCTTGGCGGTAAGCGTAGACTGAGAAGTCAGGAGGCATCACAATGGCGACAGAGATGATCAGGCTGCACATAGAAGAGACCGGCCAGGACGTCCTATACCCGCGAGGGGTCCGTCTGGACTCGCTGGCAAAGGATTACGCAGCGTACCACACGTCACGCATCATGGCGGCACGCGTCAACAACGACATCCGTGAGCTGTTCAAGACGCTGAACCACGACGCCACCGTCCGCTTCATCGACATGAGCGTCGAAGACGGCGCACGCATCTACCAGCGTGGTCTCGTGTTCATCCTGTACGCTGCAGCACGTGACCTCTTTCCCGACCGGAGGCTCCGGGTCCTTCATTCGCTGGGGCAGGGGCTGTTCTGCGACTTCCGGGAGATGCGCGTGACCGACGACGAGATCGCCCAGATCAAGCAGCACATGCACGAGCTCATCGACCAGGACCTGGAGTACCAGAAGCAGGAGCTGTACAAGTGGGATGCCCTGCAGCTGCTGGAGAACCTGGGCATGCACGACAAAGCCGAGCTGCTGCGCTACCGCAGCAAGTCCACCGTCAACATCTACTACCTGGGCAAACACCCCAACTACTTCTACGGCTTCATGCCACACAGCACCGGTGATACGCCGCTCTTCGACCTCATCCCCTATCGCACCGGTATGGTGCTTGTCTTCCCCGGCATCACCAGCCCCACCGCTCTGCCGGACTACGTGCCTCAGGCCAAACTGGCCGACATCTTCGATGAGGCGGAGGAGTGGGGACGCATCATCGGCGTGGAAACGACGGGAGACCTCAACGATGTCGTGGCCGGCGGCGGAACCCGCGAACTCATCATGGTGAGCGAGATGCTGCATGAGAAAAAGATCGCGCAGCTGGCCGACCGCGTTACGGCCTCTGGAGCCCACCTGGTCCTCATCGCAGGCCCGTCCTCGTCCGGCAAGACAACAGTCAGTAAGCGGCTTGCCCTGCAGCTCAGGGTCAACGGCTTCGACCCTCATGCTATCTCGCTGGACGACTACTTCGTCGACCGCGACAAGACACCTCGGGACGCAGAGAGCCAACCCGACTTCGAGTGTCTGGAGTCGCTCAACACGGCGAGGTTCAACGACGATCTCAACCGTATCCTGGCCGGGGTGACTGTCACGCTGCCGAGGTACAGCTTCAAGGCCGGGACCTCCTCCGATACTGGCGAAACCGTCATTCCCAACGACCGCACCATTCTCGTCGTCGAGGGCATCCATGGGCTGAACCCACAGCTGACCGCGCAGATACCGGACCCCTTCAAGTTCCGCATCTACGTGTCGGCTCTCACCTTCCTCAACCTGGACGCCGACAACCGCATCCCGACGACGGACGTACGGATCCTGCGGCGCATGGTGCGTGACCACAACTTCCGCGGGTACTCGGCCCTGCAGACCCTGCAGATCTGGCACTCTGTCCGCATGGGCGAGGAACGGCACATCTTCCCCTTCCAGGAGAACGCCGACGCCATGTTCAACTCGTCGCTTGTGTACGAGCTGGCCTTCCTCAAGAACTACGCCATGCAGCTTCTGCTGCAGATCGACAACACGGTGCCCGAGTACTCCGAGGCACGCCGGCTGATCCGGTTCCTGGACTACTTCCTGCCGGTGATGGACATCGACGTCATCCCCAGCACATCCATCATTCGCGAGTTCATCGGCAACAGCTACTTCAACTACTAGGCGGGGGCACTCATGCACACGGACAGAATCATGCAACTGGCACTGGACATGGCGGGACTCACGGAGGTCCCGGAGGACACACAGGTGTACGTACCCGGTGAGATCACGAAGGCACTGGTGTGCATTGACGCCGACACGGGTCTGCTGAGCATCGCCCGCGACCTGGGGTACGATGGCGTTATCGTGCACCACCCGCAGGGAGACGACGCCATGCTGAATCTCCACCTCGTCATGAACCGACAACTGCAGACCCTCACGAAAGCAGGTGTACCAGAGGACGAGGCACGTGAGGCCCTGAGGCCCCGGCAATTCGGTGTCGAGCGAAACAACCATATGCGCAACTGGGACTACATGCCCAGCGTCGCCCGCCTGATGGGGATGCCATTCATGAACGTCCACTATCCCTGCGACCTGATGATGGAACGCATCGTGGACGCCCACGTTCAGCGGCGCCTGGCCGAGACTGGTCCTGCAGCGACCGTACAGGACCTCACCGCTATCCTGCTCGAACTCCCAGAGTACGCGCACGCGAAGACACGTCCCGCGGTGGTCGTCGGGGACCCCGCTGCGCCAGCCGGCAAGGTCGTCACCGCCTTCGCGGGCGGCACCAACGGTGGCGCTGCCGTCGTCCAGACGTACTGGCGCCATGGCGTCGGGACCGTGATGACCCTCCACATGGAGGTCGCCGACATCCTGAAGCTCCGCCAGTCAGAGGTCAAAGGGACGCTCGTCGTCGCCGGTCACATGGCCTGCGATTCCGTGGGACTCAATGCACTCATTCGGGTTCTGCGGGCAAACGGGCTCAATCTGACGCCAATGGGCGGCATCGTGCCAGGGGCGTAAAGACGACGATGTTGACACCTGCTTCACTTGTTTATTAGAATAGCTACATATACTTTCTTGCTGAGCGCCTGTTGTGAGCCGGCACGAAAGGGTGAGATATGCTGAATACGTTCATTATAACACTTCGAGAGGGAGTAGAGATAGCGGTCGTGCTGGCTATCATTCTGGCCCACCTGCGTCAACTGGGCGCCAGCCGGTCTGCGGGCAAGGTGTGGCTGGGGACAGTGGCGGCGGCGATTCTCAGCGTTGCGGCAGCTGTTGGTATCTTCGCCGTCCTGCACACGACGAAGGTCGAACGCTTCCAGGCGCCCCTCGAGGGAAGTCTGAAGTTCCTGGCGGTCATCATCCTGACGTGGATGACCCTCTGGATGAAGCGCGAGTCAGCAACGATCGGTTCCAGCCTACGGCAACGCGTGCTGCATGCCGTCAGTGGCGGTTCTGTGTGGACACTCGCCTCGCTCGCATTCATCTCTGTGATCCGGGAGGGTATCGAGACCGTCCTCTTCGTCGTCGGCTCCACGCAGCATGCCAGTCCAGCTGCAACCATCAGCGGCGCCGTGCTCGGCTTCACCGTTGCCGCCATTCTTGGCGAGATCGTTTATGGCGGGAGCAGGCGTATGGCTCTCAAGCCGTTTTTCACCGTCATGAGCGTCCTCCTCATCGTCATGGCCGCCGGTCTCCTGGTCGGGGGTATCGGCGAGTTCCAGGGTCTTGGGCTTCTGCCGACAGGAATCGCCCCTCTCTGGTCCACGCGGGCTCTACTGAGTGACACCAGTATCGTCGGCGGGCTCCTGGGTTCTATCTTCGGATATGTTGACAGCCCCAATCTCGTCCAGGTCATCACATGGATTGCCTACCTGACCGGAGCGCTGTGGGCATACTTTCGCCCAGCAACGTCAGCATCGATCACCCCACATCAGTCAGCTTGAGAACTCTTTGACTCTAGTGCGGAGCGCCAAACACTGAGGATGCGGTCACTGATGACCGTCCCCTATTCGGTTGTCTCGATGGGAGGCAGCCACTCCAGCGGATTGGTCGGTTCGCCATTCTGGCGCACCTCGAAGTGAAGGTGGGGACCAGTGCTGAAACCAGTGTTGCCCGTATACCCGAGGAGCTGCCCTTTCTGGACGCGTTCGTAGGGCTGGACCGTAAACTTCCACAGGTGGCCGTAGACGGTGGCAATGCCTCCACCATGCAGGAGGACGATCATGTTGCCATAGGCAGTCTTGCGGCCGATGTACAGGACCACCCCATCAGCGGGCGCAACGATGGGTGAGCCGTAGTGAGTGCGCAGGTCGATGCCCCGGTGAAACGCCTCTTCACGGATGATGGGGTGCATCCGTTCGCCATAGGGCGACGTGACCATCATGGGTCCTGCCAGCGGCCATGCCAGCTCCACCACGGGTTGGAGCTGGGCGACGATTGTGGGGTCGACACCGGCGATGACAGACCGGACCAGCTGGTCCTCGCGGTTGTCCTGGCGTATCATGGCCTCGTGGTCTCCGGCCTCGACTGCAGCCACGTCTGCCGCTTCTTCAGCCTCGGTCATCTGCAGAATGCGCTCCTGCTGTGCCACCTGGGCATCATAAACGACGCCAATCTCCTGCCACAGGAGACGTTGTCTGGCTTGCCAGACGTCCGCCGACTGCACGTAGGCGACCACATGACGCCCGTCCGCACGGTTACGGCTGAATCCGACTGCAACGACGACTGCCGCTGCAACGGCTATCACCAGCAGGATCCATCCCACTGCCTTGCGCATTTTCACTATCCAAACCTCCACGTTCGCGGCGCAGACTCATCTGGGCCTGACCTTTTAGTATATGGCGCTCGGCGCCCTGGGCAACGGCAACAATGCATTACGTTAGCCCTGATGCCTTCGCCGTCATGCTCGCGAAGGAGGGGACCAGGCAATGATGGAGGTATGGATTCCCGCATGCGCGGGAATGACAGATCAGAACAATGGTACGGTCGGCGTCACGAGGACGACCACGATCCTACTGCTTTGCCGGAAGGTCCTGCTGCGCCGTCAGCGCGCGGTCGATCTCCTGCAAGATGTGCTTGGCGCTGCGCCAATCCAGCATCAGGACGAGCAGGTCCCTCTTGTGTGCCTCGTTGATCACCTTGCCCGAGAAGGAATGGCTGATGTACGACGTCAGGACGACCACGAGGCGGGTAGTGGAAAGGACTGCCGGGTCGAGGTCTTCCTTGCCATTTGTGGCGATACAGACGCTGTTGGGAAGCCATGTCTGCAGGTTTCGGGACAATGTCTCATGTCCACCGGCGACCAGGACCCGCTCGGTGATGGAGCGCACGGTGTACTGCACTTCGGCCTCAGGCTCCTCGCGCGCCGAGAGAATGCCCATCAGCCGCGAGATCTCGGCCTCGCGCGCGCTCAGCCGGTCGCGTGCCCGGTCCAGCTCGCCGGTCAGGCGGTGCGCCTCGCGCAGTTGTATCACAAGGTCTGCGCGTGCCCTGCGCAGTTCCTCGCCATCTGCCGGGGCGCCGACCGACGGAGTCGGTTCGTAGGCAGTCGATGACTGTGTCACCGGCACCTGCCTCAGGGCGAAGAGTCCGGCGAGCATGCTGACGGCCGTCGCATCGTCGAGTCTGGCATCGGTTCCAGCAAGCAGGAAGGCAGACTGCCAGACGTCTCCCGGTCCTGGAGAGATGGTCTGGTCCACCTGCGCCACCTGCCTGAGAACGTCACGGGCAGCGCTCAGGCGCGTCGCAAGCTCCCGGTCTCCACTGTCGCCACCGGTCGCTCGCCACCACAGCTGGTCATACCTCAAAGCGGCATCATAGCGGGACCGGCTTACCAGATCGATCTCCGCGGCTGCCAGGGTCAGGCGGTGCAGCGCCTTGACGAGAGAATGGTCCAGAGCCTCACGCAACGGGGTCTCCGCCACTGGGACACCACAGACGCCAGCGTACCATGCCAGTACCACCAGTTCCACATCGGGCTCTTGCTGCTGTTCCCTGGGATGCATCGCCCTGAACCGCTCCAGGCTGATGCTCTCGCCGGCGCTGACCGTTTGCCACGCGCGGCGCCAGCCGTCCCGCATGATCTCACCCAGGCAGGCCCGCGCCTGCTGGTCATGCTGTGCCGCCAGCGATACTCCCACCAGCCTGCACGCATACGCAGCGTCTTCCATGGACAAGGTGACCAGCGCCGGGTGACGCACGAGCATGCTGCCCGCCGCGTGCGCGTCCCAGGTGGGGTGAGCCAGCCGCAGCGCGTCATCGATATGCCGATGCAGATGGGCATTCGCGGCACAGGCCGCAAGCGCAAACGGAGCAAGATCGGGCCGGATGGCCGGACGTACGGATGGGATGACGGAACCAGGGTGCTGTCCCCCAGCTAGTTGCGCTTTCAGTGCCTGCGCCAACCGTGCCTTCTCGTTCTCATCCATCGCTCACCTCCCATCATAAACAGTATATTGCCCGTCATGGCGTTGTCACGCCGCAACCATCAACATTCTGAAAGGGTACAGGAGCTGCGTGCGTTGGGCCAAGCCTTGCTGCAGAAAACCTGCTACAATAGAATTCGGATCGCTCAGCAAGGCGGTCTCGCATGACGACATCGCCGCCTTCTCCGTGCCGGGAAGCGGCCGCGACTGTTGCGCCGAGGATGCCGCACTCTGTTACATGGAGGTTTGGCATGAAAACACCGCTTAAAAGAAAAACTGTCACTCTGACCCAATTCGCCATGTTTCTCGCTATTGAAGCTTTGGTCTGCTTTACACCACTCGGCTCCCTTCCGGCGGTGGGACCGATCGTCGCGACGCTCGGCATGGTCCCCGTCATCATCACGGCCATCCTTCTCGGCACCGGCGCGGGCGCTTGTATGGGAGCGTTCGCCGGCTTGTTCAGCTTTTTGGTCTGGACGTTCACCCCGCCGAACCCTCTGGTCGCGTTTGTCTTTACTCCGTTCTACGCGCTCGGGACTACGCGAGGAAATGTGTGGAGCCTTGTCATCTGCTTTGTACCGAGGATTCTCGTCGGCGTGGTAGCGGGCGCCTGTTTCAAGCTGTTTACCCACCTGAACTGGAAAAGCGGCGTTGTCTATGGCCTCAGCGGAGCGCTGGGCAGTCTCACGAACACCCTGGGGGTCCTGGGAGGCATCTACGTCTTCTTCGGGCATAACTATGCAACGGTGCTGGGAAAAGGGTTCGACCTGCTCCTCGGATTGATCGGCCTGACCATCCTGACGAGCGGCATTCCCGAAGCGATAATCGGCGGGGTCGCCGCGTACGCCGTCTGTCGACCCATACAGAAGAATATGAAGCACGATTCTGACTAAATCCTACCGTTCAGCACCTTCGCCTTTATCCGGGTGCTGACAGGGACGGTATAGCGGGACATCCCTGCGGCTTGATATGACCGCGCAGCCCGCTGGACATGGAACGTTTCACAGTCCTGTTGGACGCCCAGCGCTGGCGTGGTACAATGCTTGCCGTAGTCATCCTTTGCGGGAGGAACACATGAATGTACTGGAAGAGATACGGGTCAAGGCGAAGGCCCTGCACCGCACCGTTATTCTGCCCGAGGGCAATGAAGACCTCACCCTGAAAGCGGCACGGATGCTGGTCGACGGCGGACTGGCCGACGTCATCCTAGTCGAGGACGAGACATCCATCCGTACCAACGCGACCCGCCTAGGCGTCGACCTGACCGGGGTGCAGATCGTGGATCCGAAGACGTCACCCAAGGCAGCCGAGTTTGCCTCCCTCATCTATGAGAAGCGCAAGGCCAAGGGCATGACGTCCGAGAAAGCGGCTGAACTGTCGGTTGACCCGATCTACTTCGCCACCTGCATGCTGGAGACCGGGATGGCGCATGCGCTGGTGACGGGCGCTGTACACAACACCGGCGACATGCTGCGGCCGGCGCTGCAGATCATCGGTACCGCCCCAGGCAACAAGACGGTCAGCTCGATGTTCCTCATGGTCATGCCCGACGGCAAGTTGCTGGGCTTTGGCGATTGCGCCGTCATCCCAGACCCCACTGTCGACCAGCTGGCGGACATCGCGATCGCTACTGCAAAGACGTACAAGACGCTGACCGGCATCGAGCCCGCTGTCGCGATGCTATCCTTCAGCACCAAGGGCTCCACCGAGCACGATATGGTTACCAAGGTCCGTGAGGCGACTGCACTGGCACACCAGAAGGCGCCCGAGCTCCTGCTCGACGGCGAACTACAGTTCGACGCCGCATATGTGCCGTCCGTCGGTGCGCGCAAGGCACCGGGAAGCCCGGTCGCGGGAAAGGCCAACGTCTTCATCTTCCCCGAGCTCAATGCCAGCAACATCGGATACAAGCTGGTCCAGCGGCTGGCGGGCGCCCAGGCGATCGGGCCCATCTCGCAGGGCCTGGCCAAGCCGGCCAACGACCTTTCCCGCGGCTGCTCGCCCGAGGACATCCGCGACGTCTGCTGCATCGCCCTTCTGAACGCGTAGTTGCAGGAACAGGCCCCCACGACATAGAAATCTGGGGGCAGTCGTGTGCTGCCCCTTTCGTGACTCCGGAGGAATGAATGGAACGGAAGAAACTCATCATCTACACAGCCGGTCATGCGTCAGTCAGAAAACAGCTTCTGCTGTTCTGGATCTTCTTCATCATCGGGGCGTTTACCATCGGAGGCGGGTACGCCATGATCCTCATGATGAAGCGCTATCTCGCCGAACAGTATCACTGGCTCAAAGACGAGGAATTCTATGACATGTTGGCCATCAGCCAGGTCACGCCCGGCCCGATCGCCGTCAACATGGCGACATTCGTCGGCTACACGCAAGGCGGTGTCCTGGGGTCCGTCCTTGCCACACTCGGCGTCAGTATCCCAGCCGTGGCTGTCATCATCGTCATTGCCGTCTTCTTCCCCGGCTTCAAAGACAACGTGTGGGTCCAACGCTTCTTCGCCGGCGTCATCGTAGGCGTCGTCGCACAGATAGCGACCATCGTCCTCGACATGGGCAAACGGCAGAAATGGACCATTGTCTCCGCTGTCGCCTGCGCGGCATCGCTCGGCATCCTGTTCTTCGTCCGCCAGGTCAGCCCCATCTGGCTCATTCTTGGCGGCGGCCTGGTCGGCCTCGCCATCGAAGCGTTCAAACCGCATGGGGCAACGCCGGCCGCCACAAAGAGGCCGTCATGATCAGCTTCCTCGCCTTGTTCGGCGTTTTCTTCAAGATAGGGATGTTCACGTTCGGCGGCGGACAGGCCATGATCCCGCTGCTGCAGAAAGATCTGGTCATCAATCTGGCCTGGATTCCCATGAAGGAGTTCCTGGACTTCGTGGCCATCAGCGAAATCACTCCCGGCCCCGTCGCCATCAACATGGCGACCTTTGTGGGGTACAAGCTGCGCGGTCTCACCGGCGCGCTGGTCACGTCGCTGGGTGTCATCCTGCCCTCGTTCATCATCATCCTCATCATCGCGACTGTCGCACACACGTTCCGCACAAACCGCTGGGTCTCTGCGTTTCTCGACGGCCTGCAACCGGTCGTGCTGGCCCTGCTCATCTATGCGGTCTACTCCATCGCCAGGGGCGGAATCCCCGCGTGGTGGGGATACGTCGCATCACTCGGCATCCTTTTGCTTATACTGAAGTATGGAAAGAAGCTCAATCTGTTCCTGGTGTTGCTTGCAGCCGGCGGACTCGGGCTCCTGATGTTCAGATAAAGGGGGAACTAAATGAAGAAAGCTATCGACAACTATCTCAACGAACACGAGAACGAGATGATGGTGGCGCTGTCCGGCGCCATAGCTATCCCATCGGTCAAAGACCCAGCGACGGCCAACTCGCATGCACCGTTTGGCAAAGAGGTCGGCCGTGCCCTCGAGTTCATGCTCAGGACCGCCGAAGGACGACGGTTCACAGCCGAAAACATGAAGAACTACGTCGGTCGCGTCCGCTGGGGCGGCGACGGGACACAATATGCCGTCCTGACCCATGTCGACGTCGTGCCGGAAGGAACAGGCTGGAGTGTTCCCCCTTTTGCCGGGACCATCAAGGACGGCCGGCTGTATGGCCGTGGCTCTACCGACGACAAAGGACCCGCCATTGCCTCCATCTTTGCGCTGGCTGCCGCCCGTGCGGCGCTGCAAGCGCAGCACATCGAGCCCAGGAACGCTATCATGCTGCTGTTTGGCACCGACGAAGAGTCCGGAATGGTCGACTTTGACTACTACTTCAAGAAGTACGGCATCCCCGAGGCCGGATTCAGCCCGGATGGTGAGTTCCCTATCGTCAACGGCGAGAAGGGTATCCTCAACCTGCAGCTGGTCGGTCACGGCATGCACGGAGGCATCCTGCGTCACGCCGAGGGCGGCACGCGTTCCAACGTCGTACCGCAGCACGCCGAGGCGGTCCTGATCACCGATCATGACAAGATGCAGCGCCTGCAAGGGTTGATCGAGCGCCTGCCCAAGGACGAGTTCTCAGTGTCAACGACGCTTGCAAACGGCGAGCTGAAGCTCAACGTGGAAGGCATGCCTGCTCATGCGTCTACTCCCGAGAAGGGCCGCAACGCCATCGGCAAGCTGCTGCAGGTGCTGGACGCCGTGCACTGTCTTGAGGACGACGAGTCCCTGCAGTTCCTTGCACGCGAGGTCGGTACCGAGTGGACCGGACATCGTGTGGGCGTCGACTTTGCGGATGAAGTCTCGGGTGTCCTCACGCTCAACCTGGGCACCCTGCATATTGACCACGATGACAGCACCGCGGTCATCAATATTCGGTATCCCATCAAGGTCACAAGCAAACAGGTCACCGACCAGTTCGTCGAGAAGTTGCTAGGGACCAAGATCGAATTCACGGTTATGTCTGACAGCACGCCACATTACGTCGACCCCGGCACGCCACTGATCCAGACACTCCAGAAAGCGTACACAGAGTACACGGGAACGGAAGCAAAGTGCTTTGCCATCGGTGGTGGCACATACGCGCGGCTCATCCCTGGCGCAGTGGCCTTTGGGCCACTGTTCCCCGGTCAGCCGATGACTGAACACGCTCCGGACGAGTTTATTGATGTCGACTCCCTGCTCAAGGCGACGCGCATCTATGCGTACGCCATGGCAGAGCTTCTGAAGGGATAAGGTGAGCATAGAGCGCGAAGTCAAGTATCAGGTCCTGGACCAGGCGTTGTTTCGCCGCCTGAACGCCATGGACCACATTGGAAACTTCGCGCTCGAGCACGCCGGAACCGTCGACATCCTGACCATCTACCTCGACACTCCCGAACTGGCCCTGTTCTACAGCCACCACGCCCTGCGCCTGCGCATCATGCAGGGCAGGGTTTTTCTCTCTCTCAAGGGTCCGTCCGCCGCACCGGATGGGCTGGTGCAGGAACGTCCCGAGGACGAGGTCGACGCCCCGGGGTTTTCGGAGAAATCGCTGCCAAGCGCAGAGGACATCCTGCGCCTGATGCCCTCGTCAGTGGAACTGCTGAAGGACGTGACCCTGTCTGCTTCCCTGCGATCGATGGATAAGCGCTCCCTGCACTACGTCCTCCATGGGGGCGAGCGCGCTTACGAGATCGCGTGTGACACAGTCGTCTTCAGCTCCCCCCGCAAGCCCGGTCACAAGGCAGACGCAACCGAACTGGAGATCGAACAGAAAGCCGGTTCGGTCGAGGGTCTTCAGGACCTGATGCGCGCGTTCGAGACGTTCTTCGCCGTCGTCCCCCGCCGCGCCTCATCCAAGTACCAGGACGGGCTCAAGGCACTCGAACTCATCTGACGGACATTCTGTCATCAATTGTGAATCCCATTGTGCCTGACACCAAAGGAATTCACAATTGATCAGCGAAAGACGCGAGTGAGCATACGACGCAGATCGTCGAGGTCGAGGGGCTGTCCCAAAACGCCGTCGATGGACGATGCCTTGTCGGCAGGATAGCCGATACCCTGTGGACAGATGACAATGACTGGCAGACCCAGACGCCCGCGGCCTTCCACCGCCGCATCCAGGTCGGAGCTGTCGCCGATGACGGCCAGTACTACGCTTGGAGCGAAGCGCGCCACGTCCTGCGCAGCGTCTTCCCAGGTCAACGCCGCTTGCGCTGTACATCCTGTCGCGCCGAGCAGCATGACCATCGGTGACGGCTTGCCGACGACCAGCACCCGCGTCCCCCTGAGGTCCATCCCCTGAGCCGGCGTCGTGGCGCCAGAGCCGGACGAAGCCTGTTGTGCTACCTCTCTTGCCACCGTCAGAACTATGCTGATGACTCCGGGGGCGGACGTGACGTCAAGCGACGCTCCACTCCTGGTTGCCACCGCCTGCGCCGCCGACGCCAGCAGTTCTGCCTCCGTGCCATCCTCACTACTGATCGCCTGGGTAACACCGTGGAGCTCCAGTCGAATCTCTGCACGTTCGCTCGTCGGATCACCGGCAATGGTCAACTGGGCGCCCGTGACCGGCCTGAGCCGAAGGACACCGGATTTGATGAGCAGAACCAGGTCGTTCTGCAGATCGTTCTCGGTCATCCGCACGGGAACGGCATGTCCGGGCAATTCCTTTGTGACTGTGACTCCCTTGAGATACAGCGTCCCTGCCAAGTCGAGCGCATCCGAGGCCGCCTTGACCGCGTCGCACGTCGCCCCACCTTTTGCGGTGTCGCGCGCGAAGTTCAGGAGCTTGCGTGCCAGAACTGAGGCCCGCGTGGCGGACTCCTCGATAGCAGCCATCGACACCGCGACGGGACTATCTTCGGGTACGTCCATCTTGGCCAGCGCCGCGTTGCCAAGCACCCCCTGCATCATGTTGTTAAAGTCGTGGGTCACCTGCACGGACAGCTCCGCCACACTGCGATAACGGGCCAACGTCAGCAGGTTCCCCTGCACTTCGTCGACCATTGCTCTGAGGATAACCACACTCATGACGGAGGCCACGCAGCGCAGACAAACCGCAGACGGCTTGCCGACACCCATACCGTCGCGTGCAAACTCGGCGACCACCAGTCCAATGGTCTGCCCCCGGTCGCGGAGCGCTGCCACGCCGACCGCGGAAACATCGCCCTCATCCGCCGTCGCCCAGCGGACCACGCCATCCGTCAGCACGGCTCCCAGCATCGAGGCCTCCACAACCGGCACTCTGACGCGCGCAAGCGTCTCACCGGGATTATGTCCTGTCGCAACAAGGTCCAGCAGGTCCTCGGCCACTACCTTGCGGTAGACGGAGAGGAGCATCTTGCCGGTCACGTCGCCGAGAGCCGCCTGGGCTTCCAGCACGGCCTGCTCAGTCGAGACTGCGTCCACCACGCGCACCATGCTCCGAAGGCACGAACACGGGCAGCTCCCAGGAACACAGGAAGCATCCGGCTCCTGCCGTGCCTGGTCGGCCGGCAGCTCCACCATCGTTTTCCAGCTCCATTCCTTCATCCCGTCCCCCTCTCGACTGTGTCTCATGCACCGGTGTAGACGGTATGCACATATGGACTTGCCGCAGCGCGTGCCAGTGCAGCATAGGAGAGCTGGAACTCCAGGACATCGCCGGTGGCGACGTCACTCTCCCCGTCTGTGATGTCGACAATCAGGTGATCGCTGGACCCTCCCAGCACCACTGCACCGTCCATGACCGGCGTCAGTCCATCGATATCAGTGTCCATCCTGCCCAGCGCAACCACCGCTCGGCGTCGCAGCCCTTTCGAACTGACGCGCAACCGTGGGCTGGGGCCTGCGATATCCGACCGGACCAGTCCCTCGGGTTCAGCCTGCTTGTCCTGCAGCTCGATGACTTCCGCCCGCAAAATGGCGGTGTCCTGACGCAGCCACGGGATAAACCTGCCGTCGGCCGTGCTCGTCCCCAGCACCAGAGCCTCACCGATGCGGACCTGGGTGATGCCGGCGGGCATGGCACCGTGTTCGACGAGCGCCAGCGTCAGCGAACCCCCTGTCGAGACAGTCTCGCACGCCAGTCCCAGCTGGTCACGCAGCGCCTGCGCAGAGCGCACCAGCAGTTGATGATTGCGCGGCGTCGCCTGAACGCGGGCAAAGCACCCCACGTTGGTAGCCACGCCAGCCACATGAAGGCCCGGCAACATCATCGCATACCGCGCAAAGGCAACCAGCTGGTCGGGGGACATCCCTTCGCGCCGGTCACCGACGTCGATCATGGGAACAACGTTGATGGTGCGGTGAGCAGCCCGAGCGGCGTCCGAAACGCATACCAGGATATGCCGCTCGCTGACGAGAATGCAGTCACAGGCTTTGACTGCCGCTTCCACCTGGCCAATCATCGGAGACCGGATCAGCATGCACCGTGAGGCATCGGGGTTGTCTGCCTTGAGCCGTGTAAGGTTCTCCACACGCGAATCTGCCACATGCACCAGTCCGCCTCGGGCGCAAGCGCGGACCACCTCGGGAGTCGAGCGCAAACTCTTGAGCACCGGGACGACCTCGATGCCGGCAGCGTCGCAGCATTCTTTCAGCCTCCTCGCATTGTCTGCGAGAGCGTCCAACGAAATTGCCAGCTCTGGAAGTATCTTCATGGGAATCCCTTTCTTCACCCACCGCCAGCGGGAGCAGCAGTCCCCCCGGCGGCGCCATCTGTGCCGATCTGATGTGCCTGTGTCAATCGACCCTCCCAGGTCAGTGTCTCAACAACCGCGTTCTGGGTCCGCCGATACTCCCGTGCCACGTACGGTGACAGCATAGAGTGCAGCAGTGCCACGTACTTCATCCTGAAACGCACGACATCGCCTTCGCAGAAGTCGTGCTCAGCCTCTGTCACGTCGAGGACCATATGATCGCTGGAGCTGCCGGCTATCGTGACACCGTCGTCCAGTGGTATCAAAGCGTCCGCATCCGTGTCGGCGTATCCCAGCGCCACCACGGCGCGCCTGCGGACACCGCGGTCCACGACATGGGGCTGCCGGCCTTCCGCGTCCAAGCCCACCGGCCCGTCGGGCGCGCTGGGCTTCTCCCGGACCTCGATGACCTCGGCCTCCAGTACGAACGCGTCCTGGCGCAGCCAGGGAATGACACGCGAGTCGGTCGTGCTGACACCCAGCAGCAACGCCTCGCCGGCTCGCAGCTCGGTCACCGACGGTGACAGCCGGCCGTGCTCGATCAGGTCGAGGGCTACTGTTCCGCCAGTCGAGACAATCTTCAGGGGCAGCCCCGTCTCGCGACGGACACGCGCGGCTGAAGCACCGAACAGCTCCTGATTCTCGGCGGTGGGCAAAAGTCCGGTGATGCATCCCACGTTCGCCGCCAGACCCACGACCTCGACACCCGCAATCCTCGATGTAGCAAGGACGAAGGAGGTCAGCTCCGACGTCGGAACGCCGTCGCGACGGTCTCCCATTTCGACCACCACCAGGACATCACAGGTCGTTCCCTTGGCCAGAGCAGCCTCACCCAGCGCCTCCATAGCACTCAGCTCCGACATGAACGCACGGTCGGTGATATGGGGAACCAGATGGATCTGTGAGCGCGGAGGCTGCCTGAGGAGCGTCAATTCCAGGACGCCGAACTCCCCTTGACGCAGACTGGGAAAGTCGCGGATGCGCGAGTCGCCGATGCCGTGAATGCCGCCGCGCATAAACGCCTGAACGATCTCGACGTCGGACGTCACACCTTTGGTGACAGCCACGACACCCAGTCCGTGCTCCTGACAGAGTGAGCGGACCTTGGCGGCATTGTCGGTCAGACAATCGAGGTCGACGACGACGCGCGGAAAACTACTCACTGCATGCACACTCCTGCCGGCAGCGCTTGATTGGACTGGCAGCTCTGCGACGTATTCAGTGTAGCTCTCCCCTCAACTATGGAAAGACCAGGCCGCCGGCTTGCCCAAGTCGTACCACCTGAACGGAGATGGACGTCGACCGGAGCCGGCGTCCATCAATGTTGGGCTGAAATTGCAGAAGGTCACACGGTCGCGCGCTGAGCCTCCGTGACCATCCTGGTCTCAGGCCGCTCCGCGTCGATGCGTTCGACGGCAGCCTGAATGATGCGGCCGATAAGGTCCTCATAGGATAGTCCCATCAGTTCGGCCATGACGGGGATATCGCTCTTGCTCTTGGTCAGACCGGCCAGCGGGTTGATCTCCATGAACGATGGCTCGCCGTTTGCGTCGAATCGCATGTCGATACGGGCGCAGTCGCGACAATGCAGTGCCTTGAAGACACCCACGGCCAGGTTGCGCACCTTCTGGTATTCGTCGCCACTGAGATCGGCGGGGCACTCGGGAACGACGTACTTCTCCCAGTGGTGCTTGATCTCCGGCGTGTAGAAGAAATCCTTCTCGGTCCCGCTCAGCAGCTTGAACGACATCACACCCAGAACCTCAGGCTCCCGGTTGCCGATGACACCCACGGTAACTTCGCGGCCAGGCAGAAACTCCTCGATGAGGATACTCGAGCCGGGATATGCTGCCAGCACCACACTCACCTGGTTGCGGAGCTCATCGTCGCACGTGACCCGGGAGTTGTCGTTGATGCCCATGCTGGAGCCCTCACGGGATGGCTTGACGAACAGCGGGTACTTAAGCGCACCCGTCCGGATGATGGCCTCTACTTGAACAGGATTGTCCACAGACCAGAAGGCCGGCGTGTTGATACCGTTCTGCATCAGGACCTGTTTGGTCATCGTCTTGTCGAGCGCAAGGGACAAAGCCAGAGTGTCGGAGAAAGTGTACGGGATCCCCATCATGTCGAGGATGGCCGGCATCTGCGACTCACGCGCGCAGCCGTACAGTCCCTCGGCAATGTTGAAGACCAGGTCGACCGGCTGACGTTTCAGGTGCGCGATGGCGTCCAGTCCAAATCCAAGCCGCACAGGTTCGTGCCCGGCTGCGATAATGCCTTTCTCGATATTCCGAACCGTCTCCAGGGAATCAAACTCGTCCGCCCTGTCGGATGGGATTCCTTCTGCGGCTGCGACTTCAGTAGACAGATTGTAGGTAATACCTATGCGCATGATGCGTTCTCCTGGTTGTTGGATGGGTGGTGATGAGTAAGGTTTTGCTCATGACTATCCAGACCGACCATCGCCGAGGAGCGTAGAGAACGGCTGGAGCCGCCGCTCATCAGCGGGGAGAATCAATGCTGAAAGGCTGTTACCAACAGAAAGGGAACGTGTGTACAGCCCCCGCCTATGCCGCTTGCGGCTTGGGGGTGGTTCGTCGACAGACTCGTGGTCTTCGTACGAAAGAACCATTCTTGTATCTGTGTTCACGCAGTTGTCTCCCATGAAGCAAATTGACTTCGCACAAACTATAGTGAGGTCGATTTTCTTGTCAATAGCATCGACCCCACTTGTCACCCGCATTATGTGAGCATCTGAAAGAGGCTCTGTGTCAACGTTTCAGCTTCTTCTTGACCCCCGTAGCGCTCACAGCCTTCACTTCAGAACCGGACCCCTTGTGGTGCGAAACGGCCCTAGAAGCAGTGGCAGGAGCTTTTGAAACATTGTTCGGGACGGCGGTTGCTGCAGGAGACTTCACATTTCGTCTCGCGCCGACAGCCGGGGTCGCCGGCCTGCCGAAGGTCCCGTGCGCACCAGTGACCACGGCCAGCCGCTTTTCCACCAGACCCTTGCGGGCCTCAAGCGGCTTCAGCAGCTCATCACACGTCAGGTCGAGATTGATCGGCGTTACGGAAACATAGTCGCTGATCAGTGCATAGCCGTCGCTGCCGGGCTTGGCATCATGGGGACCCGAGTTGCCGGCAATCCAGTAGTAGGCACGACCGCGCGGGCTGAACTGCTTCTCCACGAAGTTCTCGTAGGCCCTGAACCCTTGTTTGGTGATCATGACCCCCTTGACGTCACTCAAGGGGACGTTGGGAACGTTGACGTTGAGGATGGCGGGTGCTTTGACCAGATTGGCATAGAACGCCGGTTCGGCCAGGACCTCCATGAGCACCGCCGCGGCCGTCTCAAAATGGTGGGGCTGCACGCCATGCACCATGTCCAGGCTGACCGCGATGGACGGATGCCCCTGGCGGAGTCCTTCGAGGGCGGCACTGACCGTCCCACTGTAGAGAACGTCCACCCCGACGTTCGGTCCATGATTGCACCCGCTGACCACGATATCCGGTGGATTGTCCTTCATCAGGTCGAGCAGAGCCACCAGGACACAGTCGGTAGGAGTCCCGCGAAGAGCAAAACCCTTCAGACCGCACGGCATGGTCACCTCGCGGATCGGCAGGATGTCACCCAGCGTAAGAGAATGGCTGGAGCCGCTCTGGTTGCCCTCCGGGGCGACGACCGTTACGTCGTACGTTGCTGCCAGTGCCGCTCCAACGGCGTTGATGCCGTTGGCAAAGATACCATCGTCGTTGGTGAGCAGGATCCGTATGCGTCGAACCTTCCTGGTTGCGCTCATGTCAGCTCCTTAGAACTCGTACGTCATGCCTTTCCTCAATGCGATCGTGTCCTTGATGTACCCGTTCAGTGCCTCGGGCGCCTTGGAATGCATAGGCACCAGAACACTGGGGTCTGCCCGCATGACCAGATCCCTGATATCGAGTTCACTCGCATGCCCGGGGGTAGCGATGCGGTAGAAGTCCATCCTGAAGTCCTTGACCCACTTCATAAGAACAGTATAGTTCGGATCGTATTGCCCGAGGGGTTCGCCGCCGGACTGGATGAAAACGGTATGCGGGGCGGGGTTGATCTCCACCAGCTCGCCAAGGTCGGAAAAATCGAGCTGCAGCATATACTTGGTGGGTTCTGCTGCGATGTCAGTCGCGCGCAGCGCGGTCACCAGGTACTCTTGCTCGAACAGCCGATAGTCGGGCGCCAGGTACTTGCCCGAACCACGCCTGGCAAGGTACACTTCGGCGTTCTTGATGAGCCGCTCGAGCTCGCTGTCGAAACGAGCGAACTTTCGGGCCATCAGCATATGCTGCGGCTGCAGGACCATTGTCCGTCCCGTCTTCTCTGCGACGCGCAGGAACACCTTGAGACGATCCGTGTCGAGGATGTAATAGTTGGTCAGCACGAGGCCGGCAGCCGTGCCAACCGCCCTCGTGGCAAGCTCCTGGATCTCATTCTCGGTCAACTGGTCGATACTGCCGAACCCGAGTCTGGTCCCCTCGGTGAGAAGAACCGTCTTGGCATGCTGCTTCTCCTGACGCATCAGCTCGAAGAAGGTGCGCACCCGCTCCGGATGCTTACCATGCAGACGATAGTCACTTGTATAGATGATCGACGTGGCCCCGCACCGCACTATGAACCCGAGAATGCCCAGGATGTCGTGGTCGCTGCGGACCGGCAGGACTTCGCAGTTCCCAATGTGCATGACCTTGTCGTGCTCGAACACGGTCACAGGACGCTGATCCATGCGGAGATCGAACTCACCCGTTTCGTCAAAGAACCGCAGAACCTCGAGCGTCTCGGCGCTCATGTACAACGGAACATTGACGTCCACCAGCGGCAGGAACCCGAAATGGTCGATGTGCCCGTGGCTCAGCAGGATGCCGTCCACCTTGCCACTGTCGAGGGTGGCGCCGAATTCCTGCTGAAGGAACTGCGACTGGGTCGGCGGATATAGACCCGCCATCGGCGGCAGATTGCCAAACCGGAGATAGTCTCGGATCTGCAGGTACGCCGCCGGTCTCAGGCGATCGCTGAAGTGGTCCGCACCGCCAAAGAAGTCCTTGCCGAAGTCGAGAAACAGGTTCGTGCCGTTGTACTGCAGGAGGGTCTTGCTCCCGCCTATCTCGTTTACCGCGCCATAGAAGGTCAATTTGACTGACATACTTCCTCCATGCAATCCAGGTACGAGCACGACCATCGTGCCCTGTGCAAAGCTATGTATTATACCTTTAAGTGATGGTAACAATATTCGTAGTAATAGGGGGAGTTCAGAGTGGGAGTTGATACTTGGTAATAAATGGTGTGGATAACCCCCCCTCTTCGACACCAGCCAGAGCCTCCGATAGAGTAACAACAAGAAGGAATGGGTTCTGGTATGAGCGAGCAAGAATTTCTTTATCAGATGAGATTAAAGATATTTCAAGAAGCGGATAAGAAAGAGATCCCAATTGTTCTTCTCTGTAAAAAACATCACGTGAGTAGAAAATGGTTCTACAAGCGGAAAAAGAGAAGAGAAAGATGAGGAGACGAAGGTTTAAGGTCCCAGATAAGAGCAGTTCCCAAGATACCCAATAGAGTGCCAAAAGAAATAGAAGAGCAGATTCTAAACTTCATAAAAGAGTATCCTCCCTATGGACCAGAATGGACAGAGGCAGAACTAGGATCTGTTGGTATCTTTGTTGGTCATAGCCGTATCTACAATATCCTTAAGAAAAGAGGCTTAACTACAGCGAAAGCTCGCATGGAATGGGTAAGGAAAGTATCTGGAGAGATCATCACCCAAGATGAAATAGCCAGAGATAAGGAGAAAACAAAGAATAATCACATAGAAGCAAATTAGGACAGGACACTTTCTATATCGGTTGCTTAAAAGGAAGAGGAAGAATCTATCATCAAGTTGCCTGTGATTGCTTCTCCTCTGTTGGAGCAGCTAACGTTTATGATAACAAACCTACCAAGGTTTCTCCAGACGTTGTAGAGAATCGTCTTGCCAAGAAGGTTGCTCCAGGAAAGATAGAGAGAATCCTTACCGATTGTGGAACAGAGGATACCCCCTGGCATGAGGAAGCAATACCAAATCACGAAGTTGAGAAGACATGCAACAGACTTGGGATAAAGCACGCCACGACTAAGGTAAAGCATCCCTGGACCAATGGTTACGGAGAGAGGCTCAATAAAACCCTCTTAGATGAATTCTACTTTGTTGCCTTCTGAAAGAAGTGATATGAGCGTATTGAGGAGTTGCAAATTGATTTGGATAACCTTATGGATTATTGCAACTACCGAAGGATGCATCACGGATACAAATTGAAGCAGAGTGGCTTTAGAATACCAGCAAAGGCACATCTTCAGAAGAATTTGACGTCAAATAAGAAAAGTGTTATACCAAAAGTACGAGAATCAATCAGAGGCGAAAAGGAGGGGGAAGAGAATTTGACTTTTGCCCATGATTCTGTTGAGACAGAGAACAACAAGAAGGAGGTTCTGGAGTGCCAACTTGTAATCACATCTTGAAGCCAGGACATTTTATAGAAGAAGGTATTTTAGTTAAAAGTATTTTAGTTAAAAGGAGATGAGAGAATTGAGAGAATTTAGAAAAATAATGGTTTTTACTGTACTCGTAACTTTTATGGTTTCAATGTTATTTATTGGAACTTCTTGCAAGCAAAAAGCAGTGGCACCCCAAACAACGGCAGCTAAGCCGGTTACTATTACCTGGTGGCACATCCAGACTGCAGACGCTGAAAAGGCACTGTGGCAAAGTCTTGCCGATGAATATATGGCCGCTCATCCGAATGTTACCATTGAGATTACAGTCCTCGCAAACGAGAACTTCAAGACCAAGCTGACCACTGTTATGCAATCTAATACCCCCCCCGACATTTTCCAGAGCTGGGGCGGCGGCGAGATGAACGAATACGCCAAGGCCGGTCTGCTCAAGGATATCACTGCCAACCTGGACAGTGGTGGCTGGCGTGATACATTTTCACCCGGTGCCCTGGGTGCGTATAGCTTCGAGGGGCGAAACTACGGCGTGCCGCGTGACATGGGCATGGTTGGCTTCTGGTACAACAAAGAGCTGTTTACTAAGGCCGGTATCGATAATCCGCCCACGACCTGGACCGAACTTCTTAAAGATGTAAAAATGCTGAAGAATGCTGGCATCACGCCCATCGCTGTGGGCGAGGGAGATAAATGGCCCGGTGCCTTCTGGTGGGAATACCTCGCCACCCGCATTGGCGGCCAGGCTGCCTTTGACGCAGCTTACTCCCGCAAGGGTGCCTTCACTGATGCCCCGTTTGTGGAAGCTGGCAATAAAATCAAAGAACTTGTCGCACTTAAGCCTTTTCAGAACGGCTTCCTGGGCGCGACCCAGAACGATGACGCCGCCTCGATGGGCAATGGTAAGTCTGCGATGGATTTAATGGGGCAGTGGGCTCCCGGTACCTATAACGACAGTAGTGCCGATAAAAAGGGACTTGGTGACAAGCTGGGCTGGTTCCCCTTCCCGACTGTTGAGGGAGGTGCTGGTAATCCTACCGACGCACTTGGTGGTGGAAACGGTTTCATTGTTGGTAAAAATGCCCCTCCAGAGGCCGTAGATTTCCTCAAATATATCAGCAGTGTGGATTCGCAAATCGCTCAGGCTAAAATAAACCTGAGTGTACCTGTTGTTAAAGGTGCTGAAGGCGGTCTGACCGATCCCTTGCTTAAGATCGTTCAGCAAGGTACAGCCGCCGCGAAATACTTCCAGCTTTACTACGACCAGGCAATGCCTCCAGCGGTTGGTTCTGTTGTGAACGATAGCGTGCAAGGACTTTTCGCTGGTACGTTGACGCCTGAAAAGGCTGCTCAACAGATTGAAAATTCCGCCGCTAAAGAAATAAAGTAAGTCACGTTTAAGTAAGAATGTGTGGGGATTGGGTTTTATAATACTCGATCCCCGCACTCTTTGTCAGTCAGAAAGGAGATTTTTTATGAAGACGACTTCAGTTAGCGAAGATGTTGTGGCATTGTCACGAAAGGCCGGCTCTGCTCGCCGCCTTCAAGACAAGCTGACCATTGTGTTGTTCTTGTTGCCAGCTATTGTACTTTTCTCTATCTTCCTAGTCTATCCAATCTTTCAATCCGTTTACTATAGTCTTTTTAGCTGGAAGGGTTTTGGTCCCGCGGTTGATTTTATTGGGCTGGACAACTTCAAACACATCCTGACCGACCGGATCTTTCTAAAGTCAGTGGGGAATGGGCTGTTAATCGTCGTATTATCTTTAACTATTCAACTGCCATTGTCTCTGGTATTGGCTCTCATGGTGCGGCGCAATCTGCGTGGGCGCGCCTTTTTCCGCATGATCTTTTTCATCCCTTACGTTCTTTCGGAGGTCATTACGGGCATTATATGGTTGATTCTCTACAACCCCGATCCAGCCTACGGTTTTATCAATGCTCTTTTGACCCGCATCCCGGGCTTCGAACCTCAAGCTTGGTTGGGAGATACCAGGACGGTTATGCTGGCCCTCTTTGTTGTGGTGACTTGGAAATATTTTGGATTTCACATGTTGTTGTATCTGGCAGGGCTGCAAAGCATACCGCCGGAAATCGAAGAAGCTGCTCTTATTGACGGCGTAAATGAACGCCAAATGATAACCTATATAACCATACCGTTGATCCGAAGCACCATCCGCACATCCGTCTATTTGTCTGTTTTGGGGTCGCTGCAGGTATTTGCCCTGGTCTGGATCATGACCAAGGGCGGACCGGTCAATGCCAGCGAGGTTATGTCAACGTATATGTATCGTTTTACCTTTGAGCGTTTCGAGTTTGGATATGGGTCGGCGGTGGCCATCGTGATGTTACTCATTTCCCTGATCTTTTCGCTGGTTTACCAGCGTCTTGTACGGCAAAAGATTACTTAAATTAGAAAGGATTAGTTTATGTCAGATAATTATTCATACCGACGCAGAACTCTTAAAAAAAATCTCCCAAGGTTTTTTCAGTATCTTATCCTTATTTTTGCCGCACTGTTTATAATTGTGCCTATTGTGATGATTATTTTCGGAGCACTCAAGACGCGCGGTGAGTTTATAACCCATCCTTACACTATTCCCATTCCCCCGAACTGGGAAAACTTCGCCAAAGTTTTAAGCATGCCAATTTTTTGGTCCATGCTGCGCAATAGTTTACTAGTAATGCTGGCGGCAACGGCTGGCGTGGTAATAATTTCCAGCATGGCTGCCTTTGTGTTTTCCCGCATGAAATTCCGTGGCCAGAGTATAGTCCTTAATTTTCTTACCCTGGGCCTCATGTTCCCCATTACTATTGCAATTTTGCCGGTATATCTTGTGGTGCGCCAAATAGGATTGACTAACAATCTTTTGGGAGTAGTCCTGGTTCAAATGGCATTTCAGCTTTCCATCTGTATCATAATTCTACGCACCTCTTTCGAGTCCGTACCTTATGAGTTACAAGAAGCTGCTTACATAGACGGTTGTAGTACCTTTGGCTTTTTCTGGCGCATCCTGCTCCCACTATCGCGTCCAGCTCTGGCGGCGATTGCATCTTTAACTATGGTTACCAGTTGGAACGATTTGCTCGTACCTCTAGTGTTGATAGATAAGAACTCGCTTTGGACTCTACCCCTCGGCACGATGCAGTTCCAGGGTGAATATGGAGTGAATTTGGCGTTGGTAGCGGCTTTCGTAACCTTGTCCGCGGTGCCAGCGGTCATCTTCTATCTCTTAGCGGAGCGGCAGCTTGTTTCCGGCCTTACTGCAGGCGCCCTCAAAGGTTAGGTATCTTGCGTAAAACACCGGATTTTTAACAAACCGTGGGCTCTGCCTGAGAAAGTCATATGGGATAATTTTATATATGTAAGGAGCTATTAGAATGGCAAAACAACGCGATATACAAAAGGAATCTTATCTAGATGCAAATCAACCGGTTAAAAAAAGAGTGAAGAATCTTTTGTCCCTTATGACCCTGGATGAGAAAATTGCTCAACTCAGCGGTATTTGGGTATATGAAATATTGGAGGGAAAACAGTTTTCAGATAACAAGGCCGATAGCCTAATGGGTCACGGTATTGGGCAAATAACCCGTCTTGGCGGAGCAAGTAATTTTGATCCAACGGTTTCTGCCAGAATGGCAAATCAAATACAGAGGTATCTGGTTGCAAATACCCGTCTTGGTGTTCCGGCTATCATCCATGAAGAAGCCTGTAGCGGGTATATGGCCAAAGGGGCCACCTGTTTCCCCCAGACCATAGGAGTAGCCAGCACCTGGGACTCTAAATTGGCAGAGGAAATGGGTGCGGTTATAAAAGAGCAAATGAGATCGGTGGGTGCCCATCAAGCTCTTGCTCCTGTATTAGATGTTTCCAGGGATGCAAGGTGGGGAAGGGTGGAAGAAACTTTTGGAGAAGACCCCTACCTTGTTTCGAAGATGGGGACATCCTATATAAAGGGAATTCAGGATAGTGACTGGAAGCAGGGGGTCATGGCAACTGGAAAACACTTTGTCGGGTATGGTATATCAGAAGGAGGAATGAACTGGGCACCGGCAGATATTTCCCAAAGAGAAATGCGCGAGGTATTCTTGATGCCTTTCGAAGCGGCTGTGAAAGAAGCCGGGATTGCCTCCATCATGGCAGGATACCATGAACTGGATGGCATTCCCTGTCATAGTTCAAAAGAGCTTTTAACGGATATCCTGAGAAATCAATGGGGCTTCGACGGGCTGCTGGTATCCGATTATTTCGGCATCAATATGCTCTATGACTATCACCATGTCGCAAAAGACAAGGATCATGCGGCCAAGCTGGCCCTTGAGTCCGGCATCGATGTGGAACTCCCGAGCACCGACTGCTACGGAAAATCATTGAAGGCTGTGGTGGAAAAGGGTTTGGTGAAGGAGTCGGTGATTGACACAGCGGTTATGAGGATACTCAAAATCAAATTTTTACTGGGGCTTTTTGAAAACCCCTATGTGGATGAAGAAAAAGCCGCTAAGGTATTTGATACACCAAAGCAGAGGGCACTTGCACACGAAATAGCACAAAAGTCCATTGTGCTTCTAAAAAACCAAGGAGATTTACTTCCCATCAGGAAAGATATTGCATCAATTGCTGTAATCGGGCCAAATGCGGATACTGTGAGAAATATCATCGGGGATTATGCATACCCCTGCCATGTGGAAGCACTCATTGAGATGAGCAAGAATACAGAAGTATTCAATACCCCTGTGCCTGAAAAATTGGAATTGATTGACAGCTTTGTGCCAATCTCCAGCATATTGAAGGGAATAAAGGATAGAGTCTCCAGAGATACTACGGTTCACTATGCAAAGGGCTGTGATGTGCGAAATGATTCCAGAGATGGTTTTACTGAAGCCATTGAAGCTGCGAAAAAATCGGAAGTGGCAGTTGTGGTTGTGGGTGACAAGTCCGGACTTGTTGAAGATTGTACAAGTGGAGAGTCTAGAGACAGGGCCTGTCTTAACCTACCAGGGATACAAGAGGAACTTGTAAGAGCTGTTTATGAAACTGGCACCCCAGTGATCGTTGTGCTTATCAACGGCAGGCCTTTATCCATCAAATGGATTGCTGAAAATATACCGGCGGTACTGGAAGCATGGCTGCCCGGTGAAGAAGGAGCCTGTGCGGTAGCCGACATCCTTTTCGGAGATTATAATCCCGGAGGCAAACTGCCCATATCCTTTCCAAGGTCTGTGGGTCAGGTACCGGTCTATTATAATCACAAACCCTCCGGCGGCCGTTCCCATTGGAAAGGTGATTATGTCGAGATGAGTAGCAAACCGCTGTTTCCATTTGGTTATGGTCTCAGTTATACCAGTTTTGAATATAACAATATGGTTATTATTCCAAAAAGTACGTCCTGGGACGGTCAAGTTGAAATAAGCGTTGATGTAAAGAATACCGGATCCCATACGGGAGATGAGATTGTGCAGCTGTATGTCAATGATATGCAGTCTGAGATAACAAGACCTGTAAAAGAATTGAAGGGTTTTAAGAGGGTCACTTTGAAGCCGGGTGAGAAGAAGACGATTACGTTTATTCTGTCGATAGCTCAGTTGGGCTTCTACAACAAAGACATGAAGTATGTTGTAGAACCTGGAACCATAAAAGTTATGGCAGGGAGTTCTTCGGAGGACATCCAGTCAACGGGGGAATTTGAAATAACCGGCGAAGCAACAGAAATAAGCAATGTAAAGAGATTTTTTACATCAATAAGAGTTAAATGACAAGTGGAACGTCATAGCAGGCAGCTAATAGTATATAGGAAGAGAATACAGCATGAATTTCGGAAAAGATACTGGACAGCGATTGAGGCCCCTTATATACCCTTATATAATTTATCGAAACGGGTATTACTATCTATTTGTTCCATTTGACTTCTGTTGCAGGGGAATACACAGCACTTATAAAATAATGGTTGGACGTTCCTGGAATATAACAGGTCAATATGTGGATAAAAACGGGATTGACATGATAGAGGGCGGCGGAAGCTCGTGCAGGAATGCGGTTCCTTGGCATCTGGACAAATCTGTAAGCGGAGGAAGAAATGGCAAAAGTCGTTCTGCAGAACGTGACGAAGCGCTTCGGCAAGGTCATCGCGGTCAACAGCATGTCCCTGCAAGCGGAGGATAAGGAATTTCTCGTCCTGCTGGGACCGTCCGGCTGTGGCAAGACGACGACGTTGCGCATGATTGCCGGCCTCGAACTGCCTGACGAGGGAAACGTGATCATCGGCGACAACGTCGTGAACGACGTCCCCCCGGCCGCGCGTGACATCGCCATGGTGTTTCAGAACTACGCCCTGTACCCTCACATGACCGTGCGCGACAACATCTCGTTTGGCCTCAAGCTGCACCACATCCCGGCAAAGGAAGTCAACGACCGTGTTGCAGACGTTGCACAGATGCTGGAGCTGCAGGACTACCTCAAGCGCGTCCCCAAGGAGTTATCCGGCGGACAGCGCCAGCGCGTTGCTCTCGCCCGTGCCATCGTGCGCAAGCCCAAGGTCTTCCTGATGGACGAGCCGCTGTCCAACCTGGACGCAAAGTTGCGCGTGCAGACCCGCGAGGAACTGATCAAGCTGCACCAGACGCTGGGCGTCACAACCATCTATGTGACCCATGACCAAGTCGAGGCCATGACTCTTGGTTCGCGCGTCGCCGTCATGGAAAACGGGTTCCTGCGCCAGATCGGCAAGCCACGCCAGGTGTACGACAATCCGACCAACAAGTTCGTCGCCGGGTTCGTCGGCACTCCTTCCTCCAACTTCGTCCCCGTGAACCTGGTCCTGGCCCCGACGCCCGCCCTGGACGTCGAAGGGCAGCGCATACACTTGTCCGCCGGCCAACAGCAGGCCGCCAAGTCCGTATCCGCCGGCAGCTACACGTGGGGCGTCCGGCCCGAGGACCTGCTGGTCGACGGCCAATCCAACATGCCCGAAGTCGCCGCCACGTTCAATGCGAAGATCTCGTTCGTCGAGATCATGGGCAGCGAGACCTTCATCCACACGAGCCTGGCCGGTGCCACAGTCGTCATGCGCGCAAGCAGCGCTTTCGAGTACGGCCGGGGTGACACGGTCAAACTGGTCGTGAACGTCGCCCGCACGCACCTCTTCCATACAGACTCCGGAGAAGCGGTCTTCTAACTGTAACTTTCTCGGGACGGTTCCGTTCCTGCGAGAGTGTTACACTCCCAACCCTGCCGCGACTGCGACGGGGTTTTGCGTATCGCATCAGTGAACAGGAGCGCTGTTGCAAAACAGGAGACGAGATCTTTCGTGCTCGCACAATGCCTGCGCAAGTCGTGGTATGCTATGTTCATATCATGACGGGGGATGAACCGATGAGCGAACAGGACCAGCGTGGACAGAACGAGTTCAGTGGAGGCAGCAGATACGACTGCATTGTCGTCGGGGCAGGTCATGCCGGCTGCGAAGCGGCGCTGGTAGCCGCACGTGCCGGGCTGAGCGTTCTAGTCCTGACCGGCTCCATGGACGCGATCGCGTGGATGCCGTGCAACCCGGCCATCGGCGGCCCCGGCAAGGCACAGGTCGTGCGGGAAGTCGACGCCTTGGGCGGCGAAATGGGCCTCAACGCCGAACGGGCCCTGACCCAGATCAAGCTGCTCAACACCTCCAAGGGGCGCGCAGTGCAGAGTGTGCGCACCCAGTGCGACAAGTGGCAATACAGCGCCAGCATGAAGCAAGTGCTGGAGGACCAGCCAAACCTGACGCTCAAGCAGGAACGCGTGGAGCGCCTGCTGACGCAGTCAGGTCACGTCGTGGGCGTCGTCACCAATTATCGCGTCCCCTACGAGGCGGACACGGTCATCCTGACGACTGGCACGTACCTGGGCGGCGTCATCCACATCAGCGACATCGCCATCCCTGCCGGACGTGCATGGGACTTCGCCAGCAGTGGCATCAGCGACTCACTCCGGGAGCTGGGTTTCGATGTCCAGCGCTTCAACACGGGCACGACACCGCGCATCGACAAGCGGAGTGTGGACCTGACCAAGTTCGTGCTCGAGGAGGGTGACAGTACCCCTCTGCACTGGTCGTTCCGCAGCAAACCGCGCGTCTGGGAGCACCAGTTGCCCAGCTACCTCAACTGGACCAACCCGCAGACCATCGACGTCACTCGCAAGTACATGCACCTGTCGCCATCCGTCATGGGACTCATGGTACATGTCGGCCCACGCACCTGTCCCAGCATCGAGGAGAAGGTCCGGTGGTATCCCGACAAGACGCGGCACCAGCTGTTCCTTGAGCAGGAAGGCCGCAGCACCAGCGAGATGTACGTGCAGGGCATGTATATGAGTGTTCCTCTGCCGATGCAGGAGGAGATCCTGCGCACCATCCCCGGCATGGAGCACGTGGAGATCATGCGGCCTGCCTACGCCATCGCCTACGATTACGTCAACCCGCAAGAGCTGAAGCTGACACTGGAATCAAAGCGCGTCGAGGGCCTGTTCCTGGCCGGTCAGATCAACGGTACGACCGGGTACGACGAGGCGGCGGGTCAGGGCATCATCGCCGGTATCAATGCTGCTCAGAAGGTCAGGGGGCGTGATCCCTTCGTCCTGCGGCGTTCGGACGGCTACCTGGGTGTGCTGGTGGATGACCTCACGACCAAGGAGCTCGTCGAACCGTACCGCATCACACCCAGTCACTGTGAATACCGCCTCATCCTGCGGGAAGACAACGCCGACCTGCGCCTGACGCCTCTCGCCCATGAACTGGGCATCATCGACGATGCCGCCTATCAGCGTGTCGTGTACAAGCAGCAGGAACTGGACCGCCTCAAGGAGGTCCTGCGGGCCCGTATGCTGAACCCGGACGGCCCGACGCTGGGAAGGCTTGCCGCCCTTGGCGTTGGCCCCATCCAGACGCCGACGTCGTTTGCCACGCTGCTGAAGCGCCAGGACTTCTGGAAGAAGGACCTGATCACCCTAGCCCCCGACCTCGCAGACGTCGACGACGAACTGCTGGAGGAGCTAGAGACCGAGGTGAAGTACGAGGGCTACATCGTCCGCCAGCAGGCCAAGGTGCGCGACTTGTCTCAGCTCGAGGGCTACGCCATCCCCGGAGACGTGGACCTTGCACTGGTACCGTCCCTGTCAAAGGAAGGGCGCGAACGCATGGTGACAGCGAAGCCGCAGACCCTGGGCCAGGCGTCCCGCCTCAGTGGTGTCCGCCCCGCCGACGTCGCGGTGCTGTTACATTATCTCCAGAACCGACGGCGCACCGAACTGGAGTCGCCAGAAACTGATAGCGGGTCCTGACAGATCCGCGATGTCGGACAGGCCGCCGTTCCGGCACAACACATGGCGGGCCTTACTGTCTTGCATAAAGCCCGGCAAGCTTGGGCATCTCGGCAAACAACGCGTTCGCTGCCTTATTGTCACCGTCGGCATTGGTGAAGACGATCACGCCGATGTCCCGCGAGGGCTGCAGCAGCACGAACGTGTCGAAGGTGTCACAGCTCCCGCGGTGCCAGCTCGTCGGAATGCCATCGATCAGCTCCTCGTGCCATCCACAGCTGTATTCGAGCACAGGCTCGTGCAGGCGCTGGATGTCCGCCGCCGACAGCACGCTCCCGTCGATATTCTCGAGTCCTGCCAGGTGCAGGCGGGCGAAGACGCTGTAATCCAGGATGGACATGCTGACGTCGCCTGCCGGGGCGAGGACAGTGGGCACCCTGTAGTGATCCGAGGGATTATGCGGCGTGACCACGCCGTTCTTGATGCGGTGGCCCCAAGGTTCGTCGTCACCGCACAGAAGTGGCCAGCCATACGCGGCTCGTATCTTCAGCGGACCGAACACACGCTGCTGCATCAGTTGCTCCCATGTTTTGCCCGTCACCCGCTCGGCGATCGCTACGGCCACGGCGTATCCAGCATTGGAGTACCGATAGACACCTGCCGGGCCGATGGGCGGGCGCGTCAGAAGCATGCGTGCAAATGCCTGCCGCTGCTGCGCCGGCGTCCCGGTGAACGGGGGGATGCTCGCCCATTCGGGATCCGTCGTGTAGTCTGCCAGCCCCGATGTGTGGGTCAGTAACTGTTCCAGCGTCACGTTCTTGTATCGTGAATCCATGACGGATGCAATGGCAGGGAACGCCTGTGCCATGGTCATGTCCCAGCTGAGTTTCCCCTCCTGGACCAGCGTCGCCAGCATTGTCGCTGTCATGGCCTTGGTCATCGAGCCTAGATGGAACAGATCCTTGGATGTGACCGCGTCTGTACCGCCAGCCTTGCGCACGCCATCGGTAGCGACATCGACGATCCCGTTTACATCAATGACACATAGTTCAAGGGCGGGAAGATGATACGTCTCACGGAGGGTCACAACGTCCCGCTGTAACGCCGTCGGCCGCGCGGGAATGACGATGTCCGGGCGGAGTCGGGTGGGAGCGTCCAACTCTAGCGAGGTGGGCCGCCGGGGAATGACGATGTCCGGGCGGAGTCGGGTGGGAGCGTCGGTGCGCGGAACTGGCCCAGCGAAGACCACCGCTGTTGCGACCAGCGCCACAACCGCCATGCTTATCCATCCGCGCCCCGTACGTCTGCTCATTTGTTTATTGTACCACTGGATCAACAGGAACTTCTTCAGAGAAACCTCTCGCGCGTCTCAAATCCCGCCTGGGAGATTCGGCCGTTGCAGGAGAAGCCGAATCATAGTAGGATTAGTTTAGAAACGCCTACGTGCTGGGAGGTCGTTCGTGGACATCGAGCTGGAGTTCGAGAGGGTAGACGAGGTTCTCGGGGTCGCACGCTCGCGTGGCGTGGAGCTGATCTTCGATACGGGCCATGGCATCGACAAGCAGGGCCTGTGGCCGATGGAGGTCCTCGTGGCGTCGCTGGGCGGATGTCTGAACCTCGACTTGGGAGCAGTGATGGGGCTGTCGGGATATCCCGTAGAGAAGCTGACCATGACGTTGCGAGGTCACCGGGACGACAACATTCCCTGCATCGACACTGCGTCGTATCACGTCGACATCTGGTCGGCACATCTATCCCAACAGGCTGCGGAGGAATTACTGTCATATGCACTGGGGCGCAGTACGATCTACAATACGCTGGCCAAGGCCGTCAAGCTCGATATCACCATCACGGCTCACACGTCGTGAACATAGCCGGAACCTTCACAGTCCAATAGGTGCATTTGGAAGTAACCCTGTAGTTGTGGAGGTACACATGACAAGAAAAACTATCGGGTTGATAAGCATTATCTTGGCAGTCGTCGTCGGTATCGGGGCGCTGATGACCATTCCTGCAGTATACGCAGAGACAAAAACAGTTGTCACAAGACAATCAGTCACTGCAGGATGCGCAGTGTCCCTTGCGCACAATGCGGACTCCCCCCGAGCATTTTTTCTCAATGCGAGGGGCGTATTGCCCAGAGTTGCCGCCAGAATCCGCCGTGCTTGCACGGCCTGAAGCAGTCCTCGTGACAGCCAACGTTCTGCGGCTCCGTCTAGCAGGGTACGGATCGGTCGAGGGCGTCTCTGCTGATCCCCCGAGCATGTTTTTTCAATGCGAGGGGCGCTTCTGAGAGATGGTCCACTCCAGCGGCTCTGCCGCGGCACGGTTTCTGTGCCAATCGGTCGTATTCCACAATCTTCATTCAACCAAAGTTAAAAGGAGATTAAACAATGAAGAAATTCCTATCTATATTTGTCGCCCTTGCCATGGTGCTCAGCCTGTTCGCAGGCGTCGGCGCTCGTACGGCAAAGGCAGCTGCAGCTCCTATCACCAAAGCTGCCACTGGCATCTCATTGACGGATGCCACACTGCACGGCCTCAGTGACGATGCTGCTGCGGGCCACAGTTTCTGGGTTTCGCTGAGCACGATCGACACGACAAGCGCGACACTGCCGACTGGCGTTTATTCTACGCCCGATCTTGGCACTATCGCTGCCAGTACGCAGTTCTCCGCCCTGCTTTCGTCTGCTGCCGGTCTCCCTGCGGTGACAGCGAGCACGACGTACTACTTCGTCGCTTGGTGCAGTGACGGTACTACTTGGACTCCAGGCGCTGTCATGTCGTTCACGACTGCAGCACCTCCTATTCTCGTAACGAGTATTGCCGTAACAGGTGCGGGGAATGCAACCACCGTAGTGAATGGTGGAACCCTGGCAATGAGTGCCGCGGTCCTTCCAGCTAACGCAACTGATGCAACTGTAACCTGGTCAGTAGCGGCAGGCACTGGAACAGCAACAATAGGTGCTTCAACAGGCGTGCTGACAGCAACAGGAGTTGGCACCGTAACTGTGACCGCAACCGCCCATGACGCTTCAGGCAAAACAGGCACGGAAGTCATCACCGTTACAACTGCGCCTACGTTGAGCAGCATCGCCATTGCTCCAGCTACAGTCACTCTTGCCGGCGGTGCCCAGCAGGTATTTACTGCGACCGCGACGTACAGACATGCTACGACCGCAACTGTTGCTGCAACCTACACTGCTACGCTTGGAACGTTCAGCGGAAGCACTTATACGGCCCCAGCTGCTACAGTGGCGGCTCAGACTGTCACAGTCATTGGTAGCTATCTTACCAAGACTGCCACCGCTATGGTAACAATTCTTGGTACCCATCTGTTGAGCAGCATCGCCATTGCTCCAGCTACGGTCACTCTTGCTGGCGCTGCTACGCAGGCATTTGTTGCGACCGCGACGTACAGTGATGCTACGACCGCAACTGTTACTGCAACCTACACAGCAACGCTTGGAACGTTCAGCGGAAGCACTTATACAGCCCCAGCTGCTACAGTGGCGACTCAGACTGCCACCGTCACTGGTACCTATACTGAAGGTGCTGTCACCAAGCTTGCCACTGCTGTGGTGACTATTTCTGCTATTCCAGTTACAAACCTTCAGGCGCTGAAGGCGCTGAAAGCGTTGTACAAGCAAATCGGAGACACTGCCAAGCTCATCCGCGACAAGGTCAAAGCCGCAAAGGCGGCGGGCAAGGATCTAACCGGACTTACCGCTGATTTGAAGACCGCCCAGAAGTATGCAACGCACAGAGCAGTCTCTCACGGAATCATGCTGACCGAAGTGGAACGTGCCATGCTGGAAACAATGCAAACGTCCATCCATAAGCTTGAGCAAGATCTGAAGACACTGCGAAAGGTCAAGACGCCCAAGGCAACCAAGGCAACACTTGATCTGTTCAGAGCGCACATCAAGACCGCCATCGCTGAACGTACTGCGTATCTCAAGACCATTCATACCGCTGCGCTGACACAGTACTCGAGCCGTCTCGTCACTCTGATTGCGGACGCCACCATGAAGCTCACATTCCTGCAGACCCTCCTCGGCAAACTTTGATAACAGCTGAGTAATTCTGCATGACCGGCGGGCAGGTGCCATGGCACCTGCCCGCCTTCCCATTTCTGGCGAGCTCGTGTATACTGTCTTATTCTGCCGGTCCGTACTACAGGCCCATGAGCGAAGGAGCCCTCATGAGTCGCACGCGTTTCATGGTCCTGTCATTCGTCGTATTGCTACTGTGTTGCGGTCTCTCCGGGTACATCCCGGTATCGCCCTCCACTGGTACCGGCACCACGACTGTCCGCGTGGTCAGCTACAACGTCGAGAACGCCTTCGACAACCACGTCGACGGCACAGAGTACTCAGACTATGGCCCGTCGTCGAACTACTAGGCGGACCGTCTCTGGAAGGTCAAGATCGACCATATCCATGAGGTCCTGCAGGCAGCGGACAAACCCCAGATTGTGGGCCTGGTAGAGGTAGAGGATGAGCGCATGGCCACGATGGTCCTCGACGCCGTCCGTGACCTTGGCTACAGGAACATGGCTATCACGAAGGGCGGGTCTGCCACGCAGTGCGTTCTCCTCTCCTCGTTCCCTATCCAGTCCGTCGTGTCTCTGCCTACGACCAGTGGGGTCCGCGACATCCTCGTCGCATCTGTGGATGTGGGCGGTCCCTTGCTGCACGTCCTGGTCAACCACTGGAAGGCCAAGGACTCGGGCGAGACGGAATCCCTGCGCATCAAGAGCGCGAAGGTCGCGCGTGCAGAGGTCGACCGGCTGCTGAAGCAGGACCCTGCCACAGATATCGTCCTGATGGGAGACTTCAACAGCACGGAAGATGAGCACAGGGCAACGGGCAAGACGACAGGCATCAACGACGTCCTGCGGACCACGGGAGACAGCACTTCCATGACGGCGCAGACCAGCCGATACCTGTACGACCCGTGGTTTGAGATGCCGGTATCCCAGCGTGGCTCGGAAGTCTACGGTTCCAGTTGGGAGTCCCTCGATCATATTATCATGAGTCCAGGCCTGTTCGACAGGACGGGGTTGAGCTATGACGTTGGGTCCTTCGACGCATTCCGTGCACCATTCCTTCTCTCATACCAGCGGGCCGCTGACGGCCGCCAGGTACCCAACCGCTGGCAGGAGTCAGGCAACCACCACGGGTCGGACGGCTACAGTGACCACCTGCCCATCATGGCCGAATTCACCGTCTGGCCGGACCACACCTGAACGCTTGCCCCATCCTCCCCGCGAAGGTGGAGTCCCACACGATGATGCAAGGATGGATTCCCGCATACGCGGGAATGACAGATGGGAAGATAGCCGCACGTATCTGGCAACAAAGACGCTCGGGTGCTATACTGCCGTCAAGGTGGTGCCCATGAGAAGAAGCACTGTTCTCCTGTTGTTCATCCTGCTCCTGTCCATCGCTGGCTGCAGCTCCGGACCCATGGAGTCGCACGAGGGCAACGTCAAGGTCACACTCCCGGCACGCCAGGAAACGGTCACGTTCGTCAAACAGGTCGACGGCTCATGGAAGAGCAGCGTCCGGACGACCGGCAGTGCCCGTGCGTTCGAGGCCACAGTCAGCTGGGAAGCGATGCAGCAATTATCACCTGACGTCCTGACCTCTCTGGGTCAGGGCAGCTTCATGACGTCGGCGGGAGCCCCCGAATTCGGGACGTTCGACCAGACGCTGATGCTTGTCAGCGCGGCCTCGGAGCCGGCCCCGGATGGCAAGGGAACCCTGCGCATCTTTATTACCAGTATGAAAGATGGCAGTCAGCAGGATATTGTCGACATCCCTGTCGTCCTGACGTCGGCGCCCTAGGAGGGGAACAAACGAGATCTGCTCGTGGTCTAAGAGCTGCGGGGAAATGCCCCGAAGAAGCGAGGTAGCTGCAGCTGCCGCGTCCGATGAGGGACCTGATCCTGCAAGTGGTGACGGGAGGGCCGTGCGTAGGCTCTCCCGTCACTGCGTTCAGTAGCCGGCGTCCCTTGTCACGCCGGCTACTGTCAGAATCCGAATCTCGCTTGTGGCAAGTCGAGGTAGCAGCAGTCCGTCAGCACAGCAGCGATGTCATCCTCCGACCCACCCGGGTACGACATGTCAGGGATCAGCTGCCACGACTCGACGTGCTGCATGGCTTCGCCGGGCTGCAGCGTGCGCAGGGGAGACAGCGTCTCCATCTCCAGCATGAAGTCGGTCGTGTAGCTTTCGTAGTTCACGCCGAAGTCCGGATATGTCTCACCCGGGACAAAAGGGAAACGTTTGATAAACACTGAATGCCGGTTGAAGTATGCAGCCCAGCCGGCCTCGTTTGTGACGCCCAGCTTGAACGGCTGCTTGACCGCCGGGTCCTGATGTAGAATCACAAACCGGTCGCCCCAGCGAACGCGCTCGTCGTCCATACGCGCGTAGGGCCACAGGGCAACACAACGGTTGGGCAGCAATCCGGTATCGACACGTGTCTGCGGGATGATCTCGACGCCTCCGGGCGCCATTACGGTGATAGCCCACGCAGCCAGGGGGACCGGCCACAGTCCCCGGTTGGTCAAGCGGTGTGTGACCGTCACGCCCGTTCCCGTCGGTTCCAGTGACACCTCCATCTCCTTCTGGATCCCTGTCGCCGCTTCGAGAGGGGGCTTCAGGCGTATGAGACCTTCACCCTCCTCAAATGTCACCGGCGCGTTGTCCGGCTGGTACGTCCGCGGACTGGCTTCGGGGCTGTGCCACAGGCGATGACCGCCGAAGGTATGCCACGTGTCGCCACCTGTGATCCCGTCCTCGTCGCGGACCTCACATAGAACGTTGTCCTTGCCCTCGAACCCGTACCGGACCACGCGCGGCCCAACGTCTGTCGTCAGCACCAGGTCCACGGTACCATTGCTAAGTCGCAGGCAATGGGACCAGCCCCGGAACACCACTTGTTCAACCATCGTTTCCTCCTACAAGCTTAGAGAGGTCGCAACTTGTCCGGCAACGGCCCATTGGCCATCCATGCCCGCACCACCTGGGCATACAGACCGGGATCCTGCACCGGCCAGTTGTGGCCGTGTCCCGCAACGATGAACGCGCATGCCGATGGTGCCGCGGCCACCAGGTCGCGAGCTGACTCCTTCATGACCTTCATCTCACGTTCTCCAACGGTGATCAGCACCGGACATGTGACCGATCCTAGTCCAGGCGGAACGCGGAACGCTACGTTCTCGACCGTCATGCGCCGGTATGATGCGGTGGTCAGCGCCGCCGTCTCGCGCGCAACGTCGCTCTCAAACTCGTCGGGAATCTCCAGAGCCTTCATGTTGGCCCGCACCAGCCACCGCGCGTTCCGCATCGGCATATACAGCGGTATCATCGCGTTCACGAGCCCGACGCCGGTGACGGGCCGTACCAGCGTCCCTGACGCGAACGCGCCAAGAACGACGTCCGGCCGAGAACCCAGCAATGCCACGGTCACTTGAGCCCCCAGCGAGAGACCTGCGATAAAGGCCTTGCCCCCGTGTGCGCGCTCCGCGATGAGGTCCGCGACCAGGCGCACCGTTCCAGCAACCGAGAAGGTACCCGCATCCTGACTCTTTCCGTGTTCCGGCATGTCGGGTATCAGCAGGTGAACTTCAGACAGCGCAGCCATCGTGTCGCGCCACATCCAGCCGCCGACACCTGCACCATGCAGCAGAACAATGGTCGGCGCCTTTGCTGGTCCCACTTCCTGAACGTACATGCCCATATCCTGCCTCCGCGCCGAGACCCAGCGTAAAACATGCTCGGCACACGCTCAGTGTATGCCTGCCGGGAAAGCGCGCAAGAACAGGGAGCTCGCACGGTGCCACGGAATGGCAGACGGAGAGAACCGGAGTCCTCTCCCTCGATTTGTATAGTGTTGCAAGGTGGCCCTAGCCGATGATGGCTTTCTCGGTCAGCAGCTCGCCACGGGCGAAGCGGCGGAAATTGTAGTGCTCGATGTCGATGCTGGGCTTGCCGTCGGCGACGTACTCGGCCAGCAGTCTACCGACGATCGGACCCATCATGAAGCCGTGTCCTGAGTAGCCGTTGGCCTGGAAGAAGCCCGGGACCTCATCGATTGGACCAAGCACGGGGTGGGCATCGGGTGAGACGACGTAGTAGCCGGCCCACTGGCGCATAAGCTTGACGCCGGCAAGGCGCGGCACAATCTCGCACGCCTCACTGGCGAATTTGGTGAGGAACTCGAACGTGGAGTCGATGTCCGTGGCGTTCTTGTCGCCGGTGTCGGTGCCACCCACGACGTTGCCGCGGTGCGTCTGCAGGTAATAGAGTGAGTTCTTGACCAGCATGGGACCCAGGAACTGCTCGAGAGGCTCGGTCGCCATGATCTGGTGCTTGTCGAGGCGGTAGGGCAGGTCGACACCGAGCATGGCCGCGATGCCCTTCGAACCGGGCCCGGCGGCGTTGACGACGTTCTTCGTCTCGATGTTGCCTTGGGTCGTGTGCACGGTGAACGTGTGAGCTGCAGTGCCCTCGATGCCAACAACGTCGGTCGTGGTCAGGATGTCCACCCCCAGGCGCCGCGCCGCCTGCGCGTAACCGGTGACAGTGTCGAAGGGGAAGGCCATGCCGTCCTTGTCATACCACTGGCCTGCAAGGAACGAATCGGTGTTGAGCGACGGACAGATCTCCTTCGCCTCCTGGCGGTCGACGATGCAGCTCATGACGCCGTGCTTGTTCTGGAACTCGACGTCGTGCTTCGCCTTCTCCACCAGTTCGGGCGTGTCCCACAGGAAGAGGTAGCCACACGCCTTGAAGTGGATGTCGTACCCGAGCTCGTCGGACATATGTACCCACATCTCCTCGGCTTCCCGAAGCAGGACGATCTGGTCGGGTCCGGTGAACTGGGCGCGAATACCTGAACCACAGCGGCCGGTAGAACCGCTGCCCAGGTAGCACTCTTCGAGAACCGCCACATCCTTGTAGCCCCTTTTGGCAAGTTCGTAGGCGATGGCGAGCCCTGAGATGCCGCCGCCGACAATGATGCAATCATAGCTACTTCTCATCGTCCGCCTCCTTGCCCTTCACGAAGAAACCGATGGGTACGGGATCGAGCGGCGGACGCGTCGTGGGGGTCATGATCTGGTCGAGCGTCCGGCCCGTTTCGCGCGCGAGGATCTGTGCTGCAAGCAAAATACAGGTCTTGCCCTGGCATGGCCCGAGGCCGAACTTGGCGTAGCGCTTCAGCGACTGCAGGTCAGCATAGCCTTCGTGGATGGCGTCTTTGATCTCCTGCACGGAGATGTCCTCACACCGGCAGGCAATCGTCTTCTCGTCTTCTCTGGTCATGTCGTCACCCCACCTTGATATTGCGCACCTGCTCACAGAGAGCAGGGTCATCGAACTCGACAGAAATGAGAGATGACCTGCTGACATTGTCGGCAGCCAGCACAAACTTCACCGTCGCGCTGCCGAGCGAAGCTCCGTCGCGACCCAGCAGTGTGACCGTGCCACCCTTGACGGGCAGCGGCAGGTACTCATACGGGACCGTGACCGACGGCTTCGCCTTTGACTTGTCATGGATGAAGATGGCAAGGCCGGGGCAAACCTTGAGGCAGCTCATGCATCCGGTACACTTGGCAAAGTCGACATGCGGGATGCCGTTGATGCCGTCCATGATGATGGCGTCGAACTTGCAGGCGCTGACACACGGGTTGCAGGGGATCTCCTGGATGCACTCGATAACAGCGACAGGGCCCTTCTTCTCGCGCTCTTCGGGAGGGAGGAAACCGTTCTCGCGCAGGTACGTGATATCGATGATCCCAGTTTCAAAGTAGCTCATTCAAGCACCTCGACGCATTTGAGTCCGATACAGATCTTGGCGCTGAACGGTCCGGCCCGGAGGTCATCCAGGTTGTGCCTGGTCTCCTTCTGTTCTTCGACCGGCACATCCATATGTCCAAGATCGTACGCGGCCTGGAGTCCTGCGATCTTGCCTTCCATCATGGCGGTGGAGGCCTCTTCGATACCGGAGGCGTCACCTGCGGCAAAGATGTCGGGATTGCTGGTACGCATCGCCCAGTTGCGCTTGGCGACCCAGCCGCCCAGCTCGCCCGTATAGGCGAGGTCCAGCTTTGCCTGCTCGAGAAGTTCCGTGGAAGGCTTGAGCCCCGCTGACAGACAGATCGTGTCGCACTCGATGCGCTGTTCGGTACCGGGAATCGGCTGCCACTTCTCATCAACCTCGGCGATAATCGCCGCTTCGACGTGGTCGGTGCCGACCGCTTCCAGCACGGTATGACGCGTCATGATACGGACGCCGTTCCGGGCAATCTTGCTCGCGTGGACGAGATACCCGCCTACCCGTGGCGCGCCCTCGATGACCCCGACAACCTCAATGCCTGCCTGCATCAGCTGGTAGCTGACGATGAGGCCGACGTTGCCAGCCCCGACCATCAGGACCTTCTTGCCAGGCTTGATGCCGTAGACGTTCATCAGCGTCTGCGCGGCTCCAGCCCCGAAGACGCCCGGCATATCGTTGTTCTTGAACATCAGCATCTTCTCGGCCGCGCCGGTGGCGACGATGACCTTGCGAGGGTGGAAGAGGACCGCGTGGTCCTGGTCGGCGGCGCAGATAGCGCCCTGAAACCACCCAAACGCAGTGAAGCCGCTGTACACCGTGATGTTGGGCGTCGCCGCGATCTCCTCGATGAGCTTCTTCGCGATGGTGACGCCGCGCGTCCCGGCGTTCTCTTTCGCCGAGCCGAAGAACTTGTGAGTCTGCTTGACCAGCTGACCACCCAACTGGGGGTTCTGGTCCAGCAGGATGACGTCCGCTCCGGCTTTTTCCGCCCAGAGAGACGCTTCCAGACCCGCCGGCCCACCGCCGATGACCAGGACCTCTACATTCTTCTCCTTCACGCCCTTCATGGCAGCCTGCACGTCAGGGAACTTGCCATCACCGTGCTGCGTCTCGACCTCCATCCCATCCCGAACCTGCAGGACGCAGGTACGCATATTGGGGATCCCGTCAACGCGCATCATACATGACGAGCATTTTCCAATAGCGCAGAACATGCCCCTCGGGCGATAGAACCGGGAGGAGGTACTGTACTGCTTCACGCCGGCTGCATACAGAGCCATCGCTACTGTTTCCTGGGGGTAGGCGGTAATCTGTCTGCCGTCGTACGTGACGTGCACCGGGTTTCCTCGGTTCCACGCAAGGATCGGATGCGTAGCAATGCGATTGTCTTCCACCTTTTTCACCTCTCCGATGCGAATTGATTTCCTACGCTTGCAGTATAGAAGCACACATGCATTTTTTCTACAAGCCAGTAAAAAAAACGACAAATCTCAGCGACACGACGACGCCTCCGAGCGCATGAAACGAAGGTTCAACAAGATATTGACCCCGGCCGGGTTCTGGGTTGACGGTAGAGTTGATATTGCATTTTTCTCTACATCTATCAACATGGTGCAGAACCACGGCCCCAGGAGGTACAACAGAAAAAAATGGACTCCGACAAAGGGGACGCCACCATAGGCTCTACCGAAAAAGCCCGTGCACAGTATCGATCTCACTACATTCCCACGAGAAACAGGAGGTAAGAGAATGAGAAAGGCCGTATCAGTACTACTGGTTTGTATGCTTGCCGCAGTACTCTTCCTTTCCGGCTGTGCCAAGAAGACCGGTACCACCGGACCCATCCAGATAGCGCTGCAAGCTCCCATCACTGGTGATTATGCTTATGAAGGTCAAATGGCAAAGCAGTCAGTCGAAGTTGCCGTAGAAATGATCAACAAAGCCGGCGGCGTCCTGGGACGTCAGATCGAAGTCACGGTGGTCGATGACGCTTCTACCCCCAAAGACAGCGCAATCGCAGCCCAGAAGGCCGTCTCAATGAAGGTTGTCGCCGTCATCGGCAGCTACGGTTCGTCGGTCACGGAACCGGCCGCAGATATCTACGAGAAGAACAAGATGGTCTCAGTGGGCTACGGCTGCACCGCCGTCCGACTGACCATGGACAAGCAGCGCAACTACTTCTTCAGGACCTGCGGCCGCGACGATGCCCAAGGCCTGTTCTTTGCCAAGTACGCCGTCGAAACGATGGGTGCGAAGCGCATCGGCATCATGCACGACAACAGCACCTTCGGCAAGGGTGTCGCGGAGGAAGCCAAGAAAGCACTCCAGCCATACATTGATGCGAAGAAGTGCGAGATCGTGTACTACGACGCCATCACTCCTGGCGAGAAGGACTTTTCGGCTGCCGTCACCAAACTGGGCGCCACCAAGCCTGACGTCTGGTACTTCACCGGTTACTATCCCGAAGCCGGCCTGCTGATCCGCCAGGCACGCGATGCCGGTCTGACCTGCCCGTTTATCGGTGGAAACGCCGCCGTCAACGAAGACTTCGTCAAGATCGCCGGTCTTGATGTAGCAAAGGGCGCTCTCACGACAGAGGAACCTCTGGTCATTGATGTCACGACCACCCTTGCTGGGCAGTTCCGCGACCTGTATCAGCAGAAGTTCAACACGCTCCCGGACTCCCCGTGGCCGGTCTACGCTGCTGACGCCTTGTACGCCATTGTGGGCGCCATCGGCAAGGCCAATTCCACAGATGCAGATACTATCGCTACCACCTTGCACACCAACATGACCGGAGTAGAAGGCATCACCGGCCCCCTGCTCTTCACAGCGCAGGGTGACCGAGAAGACGTCCATCAGGTGATGTACGAGGTCGCTGCCAACGGGAAGCTCGTCCTCCACAAGCCCTAGCCTCAAATCCTGATTGAAGCGAGGTCACCATGGCCACGTTCTTTGAACAGTTGATAAATGGCCTGACCATCGGTTCGTTCTATGCACTGGTGGCACTGGGCTATTCGATGGTGTACGGTGTCATGAAATTGATCAACTTTGCCCATGGTGACCTGTTCGCCCTGGGTTCGTATCTGGGCTACACCCTGCTGATCGCGAGTTCGTCCTGGGTGACGGTTCACTTCGGGCTCTGGGGAGGGATGGCCATAGCGATGCTGTTTGCCTTCGTGGGCATCGGCCTCGCAGGCGTCCTGATGGAACGCATCGCGTATCGCCCCGTCTATCCAGCTGGTCGACTTTCGCTGGTCGTCTCTGCGCTCGGTATGTCCATCTTCCTGCAGAACGGCATCATGGCCATCTGGGGCTCCCGCCCCCAGGCTTATCCCGCAGCCGTCGTCCCCTCCACACGATTCTCCCTCCTGGGACTGCCGGTGACCACCCTGCAGGTTGTCATCCTGCTGCTCTCGTTTACGCTCATGCTGGTCATCTGGTTCATCGTCGAGAAGACGACATTTGGCGCAGCCATACGCGCCACCGCTCTCGACCGCAGCACTGCGACGCTGATGGGCATCGATGTCCGCGTCGTCATTTTCTTCATCTTCGCCCTGGGCCCTGCCCTCGGGGGCATAGCCGGCGTCATGAACGGCATGTACTACCGTGCCATCAGCTTCAACATGGGCTGGACATACGGCCTCAAGGCGTTCACCGCCACCATCCTGGGCGGCATCGGCAACATCCCGGGCGCCATGATCGGCGGGTTGCTGCTGGGACTCATGGAATCGCTGTTTGCCGGTTACGTCAGTGGAGCATGGAAAAATGTCTTTGTCTTCGTCATCCTCATCGCTGTTCTCCTGTGGCGGCCGACCGGGTTGCTGGGCGAGAAGACGGCAGAAAAAGTCTGAGGTCGCTGCCATGGGAATCACAGAGAGCATGCTCAAGCGTGTCGGCCTGGGAGCGAACAAGCCCTCTGGCGACCAGCCCGTCACATTCTGGTCCAAGAACCGTGGGTGGCTCCTGCTTGCCGTCACCGGGGCCCTGTTCGCCGCATATCCGTTCCTGCCGTTTATGACCGACTACTGGATTGACGTCGCCTTCTTCGTAGGCGTCTATGCACTGCTGGGCCTCAGTCTCAACATCGTTCTGGGCGAGGTCGGCCTGTTCGATCTGGGGCACACCGCATTCTATGCCGTCGGCGCCTACGTCACGGCCATCCTGAACACGACCCTGCACGTGCCCATCATCGTGCTGCTGCCACTGAGCGCCCTGGTCGCCGCCGGCTTCGCCTACCTGGTGACATCGCCCGTCATCCACCTGAAAGGCGATTACCTGTGCATCGTGACCATCGGCATCGGCGAGATCGTGCGTCTAACGATGACCAACAATCCCTTCAACCTGACAGGGGGACCCAACGGTATCAACGGCATCGGTGGACCCAACCTCTTCGGGCTGGCCATCAACTCATCGACGCAGTTCTACTTCTACACCTGGATCATCATCGGGATCATCATCTTCTGCCTGGTGCGCCTGCAACACTCTCGCATCGGCAGAGCCTGGAACTACATCCGTGAGGACGAGACTGCGGCTGAAGCGAGTGGTGTGGACGTGCGTTCCTACAAGCTGCTGGCGTTCGTGCTGGGCGCCGCGCTTGCGGGTGTTGCAGGCAACATCTACGCGTCCAAGCAGATGTCTGTCTCACCACAGAGCTTCACCTTCATCGAGTCCTCGCTGCTCTTCTGCATCGTGCTGCTGGGCGGCCTCGGCTCTATCCCCGGCTGTATTCTGGGAGCAGCCGTGGTCGTCGTGTTCCCCGAGGTCTTCCGCCAGTTCGCCAGCTACCGTTTGCTGTTCTTCGGACTCGCGCTCATGCTGATGATGATCTTCCGCCCCGGGGGCATCTGGCCGCGCAAGCGAGAGGGCACCGGGCTGGATGGTCTCGGCATCCGGGGTCTCCCCAAGAAGGATGAAGACCTCATCCCTCTTGGCAAGCCCGACCCTTCCATCCTCAAGCCGGCCAGCAGGGCTGTCGTCAGAGGCGTGAAACTTCCGCCCGTCACCGTGGCGATGGACGAGGGGATGCTGCTGCAGACACATGGGGCTACGCTGAAGTTCGGCGGGCTGACCGCAGTGAACAACTTCGACCTAAACGTGCGGACCGGCAAGATCACCTCGCTCATCGGGCCCAACGGAGCCGGCAAGACGACGCTGTTCAACATGATCACGGGCATCTACAAGCCTACGTCGGGGCAGATCGACTTCCTGGGACGCGACATCACGGGTCTCAAGCCCCATACCATTGTCAGCTACGGCATCGCCCGCACTTTCCAGAACATCCGGCTGTTCCCGTCGTTGACCTGCATCGAGAACATCATGTCCGGCCCCCATTGTCATGCGCGGTCCGGGACATGGGCCGCCGTCATGCATACAATCGCCGAAGTCCGTGAGGAACGCGACATTGTCGCGACGGCTGCTTACCGCCTCGATCAGGTAGGTCTGTGGAAATACCGCAACGAACTGGCCAAGAACCTGCCCTACGGCAAGCAGCGCTACCTGGAGATCGCCCGCGCACTCGCGACCGCTCCCCACCTTCTGATTCTGGACGAGCCCTCTTCTGGACTCAACGACAAGGAAAGCGAGGACTTGATGGTCCTGTTGCAGGCCCTTGTCAAGGAGGGATTCACGCTGCTGCTCATCGAGCATCACATGCAGGTCGTCATGGGTATCTCGGACTGCATTGCCGTCATGGACATGGGGCAGAAAATTGCCGAAGGCCTGCCAAAGGACGTCTACAACAACCAGCGCGTCATCGAAGCCTATTTGGGCAAGGAGGATGACTGACATGGCGACCGTACTGGCAGTGAAGGACCTTGTCGTCAATTATGGGGCTGTGCAGGCTCTGAAGGGCATCACCGTCGAGCTTGGGGAACATGACATCGTCGCCGTGCTCGGCGCAAACGGGGCAGGCAAGACAACGCTGCTCAAGTCCATCTCGCGCATCCAGCCCATCAAGGGAGGTTCCATCGCGCTCAAGGGACGGGACCTTGCCACAGTACCGGCTTTCCAGCTCGCAGGGCTGGGTATCGCGCATGTGCCCGAAGGCAGGCACGTCTTTGCCACTCTGACGACGGAGGAAAACCTGAACTTGGGCGCCTACGGCGTCCGCAACATGCCGGCCGGCAAGGAACTGGAGAAGACCAAGGAATGGATCTTCAGCCTCTTCCCCATCCTCAAGGAACGGCGCAAGCAGCTGGCGGGGACGCTCTCGGGTGGCGAACAGCAGATGCTGGCCATCGGGCGCGGGCTCATCTCCAAACCCCACGTCCTGCTGCTCGACGAACCCTCACTGGGACTTGCCCCCATCATCCTCCAGGAGATCTTCCGGGTTATCCGGCAGATCCACGAGGAAGAGGGTGTCTCCATCCTCCTGGTGGAGCAGAACGCCCGCAAGGCACTGAGTGTCGCACGGTACGGCTATATCCTGGAGCTCGGCAAGATCGCCATCGAGGGCAACGCCTGTGACCTCAGGAACGACGAGGGCGTCCGCGCTGCCTACCTTGGGGGCTCCAAAGTCACTTGCTGACCTGAATCAGCGTTCCTCCTCTCTGGGGCCCGGTGTATGCCGGGCCCTCTTGCCCACACAGCAGAATCGAGGATGCACCACAGACGCAGTCAACCAGTACTGGCGCACCACGACGCGCCACCTTGAACAACGTGTTGATTGACCTACCATGTGAGCGGATTCACAACCAACCGGGAGGTAGAAGGTGAAGACCATCGAGGAAATGCGACAGGCACACAAGGTCCTGGCGACGTATTCCTACAAGCCTGCCAGAATCAACAAGGGGTACACAGACCGCAGATTGTACGTCAACCTGACGACAAATGTCATCGAGGAACGTGCCATCGACCCAATGGTCAAGGAGAAGTTCACGGGGGGGCGCGGCTACGGGCTGTACTATCTCTGGCAGGCGGTCAAACCGACGACGCACTGGAATGACCCCGAGAATGAGCTGATCTTCTGCGCCGGACCGCTCACCGGCATCACGCAGTACCCCGGTGCCGGCAAGATGCATTCGGTCACCATCTCTCCGGAGACGGGGGTTCCCGTCGACAACAATGGCGGTGGGTATCTCGCCCCGTACATGAAGTTCTCTGGCTTCGACATGGTCGAAGTACAGGGCAAGGCCACGGAGGATGTTATCATCTTCATCGATGGCAACAAAGGTCTCGTCACTATCGAGACCGCCCCTGAGGAACCTGACAACAGTTCCGACTTGCCAGAAGTCCTGCATGAGATGTATGCTGACGGCGCCGGCGATCGCAAGAACGTCAGTGTCGCAGTCTCGGGTACTGGTGCAGAGCACTCACTCCTCGGCCTCATCCATGTGAGCTACTGGGACGCCAAACGAAACCACACGCGCCTCAAACAGTTGGCGCGAGGCGGACCTGGGACTGTCTTCAGAGACAAGAAGATCAAGGCGGTGGTCGTTCATTTCGCCGGTACCACTCCTCTCATCAACAATCCAGCTGACCTGGAACCCATCAAGACCGCCGGTACCAGAATGAACAGGGAGATCCTGACGCTCGACCACACGCACAGCAGGATGCGCGAGATCGGCACGGCAAACACTGTTGAAATCCTTGATAATGTCGATGTTCTTCCGGTCAAGAACTTCAAGTTCGGCTCGGACGCCAGAACAGTCGACATCAGGAGCGACGTGTGGTTCCGCCTCATCAGTCAGGACATGCCCGATGGCTGCTGGCTGGGCTGCACCATGTCATGCGCCCATGGCATCGACACAGTTCAACTGAAGACAGGGCCCCTCAAGGGTCAGAAGGTGCTCATTGACGGGCCCGAATACGAGACGGTGGGTGGGCTGGGTTCCAACACAGGCAGTTTCGACCCGCTGTTTGTCGCCGAAGCCAGTTTCTACTGTGACTACTACGGTATCGACCTGGTAGGCTTCGCCACGACGCTCGCCTTCCTCATGGAGTGCTACGAGAACGGCATCATCAACAAGGAGATCACGGGCGGACTCGACCTGCACTTCGGCAGCGACATGGACGCTCTCGAGCTGATTCATCAGCTCGGTGAGGGTCATGGTTTCGGCGTGGTCGCCGGACTCGGCGTCCATAGACTAAAGAAGCTCCTGGCCGAGCAGTACCATGCTGATGCCGACTTTCTGAACGACATCGGCATGGAAATCAAGGGAATGGAAGTCTCAGAGTACATGTCCAAGGATTCGCTGGCTCAACAGGGCGGATACGCTATGGCCACCAAGGGTCCCCAGCACGACGAGGCGTGGCTCATCTTCATGGATCAGGTCAAGGGCCAACTGCCGACGTTCGATGACAAGGCCGAGGCTCTCTCCTTCTTTCCTCTGTTCCGGACCTGGTTCTCGCTCATGGGCCTGTGCAAGCTCCCCTGGAACGATTCTGAGCCGCGTGACAACCGTGACAAATATACGGGAATGCAGGCCGCCAAGATCCCTGAACACATCGAGAACTATCTCTTACTGTACAAGGGCATGACGGGTATCGCACTCGACCTTGACGGACTGCTTGCACAGAGCAAACGCGTGTATGACTTCCAGCGCGTCTTCAATCTGCGCATGGGCCAGGGGACGCGCAAGGACGACTGGATGCCGTACCGTGGCATGGGCCCGGTCACCGAAGAGGAGTACCTGTCCCGAGCGGAGCGCTACGACACGCAGTTGACTGAGGCCGCACACGTGGACATCACAGGCATGAGCCTTCAGCAGAAGATGGCAGCCCTGCGCGAGTACCGTGAATCGCAGTACCGCCAGCTTCAGGACGCGGTGTATGCCCGGCGCGGCTGGGATGCCGACGGAGTCCCCACGCTGGAGACAGTGAAAGCGGATGGTATCGACTTCCCCGAACTCGTCGACCTCATCGGGAAGCACGCACACAAAGTATAGTCTTCAGCCAGCTCTGCCACATCAGAAAGCCCGGCCTCGAAGAGGCCGGGCTTCTTTGCTGTTCGGGGAGAGGTGCGTCGTCTGCAGTTACAGGACCCAGTTGAAGAAATACCCAACGATGAGAATACCAACACCCACGACACCAATGAATGTTGCAAGCAGTCTTGGCTTGAGAACGCGGCGCAAGATAATCATCTCGGGCATCGAGAGTCCGGTGACAGCCATCATGAAAGCCAGTGTCGTCCCCAGAGGCAGACCCTTAGCCCACAACGCCTGAACGACAGGGATGACGCCCTCGGCGTTCGAATACAGCGGAATACCGATCGCAACGGCGATGAGAACCGCAAAGGGATTGTCACGGCCTGCGTATCTGGCCAGGAAATTCTCGGGAGCGTACCCATGGATAAATGCACCGATGGCAACGCCGACCGCCACCCATGGAGCCACTTTGCGGAAGATCTCACCTACGTATCTCCAGCTGGCGACGACGCGGTTGTTGAAGGTCATGGGAGCATCGCCCGCAGCGGCGCCGACCTTGATCATGTAGACATAATCCTCAACGTACTTCTCCATGTGAAGCCGACTGATAATGACACCCGACACAATCGCGATAAGGAGCCCCACTCCCACATAGAGCAAGGCGACCCTGGCCCCAAACAGCCCCCATAACAACACCATCGCGACCTCATTGATCATGGGACTTGCCACCAAAAACGAGAATGTCACACCAAGCGGTACGCCGGACTCCACGAATCCAATAAACATCGGAATGGCCGAGCACGTGCAGAAGGGTGTGAGAATGCCTAGAGAAGCAGCAAGGATGTTGCCGACGAACTGGTGCCGGTGAACGAGCAGACGTTTGATCTTTTCGGCGGGAATCCAAGTTCTGAGCATCGCGACCACAAACACGATAACGACGAGGAGCAGGTAGATTTTGGGGATGTCATACACGAAGAAGTGGATGGCTTCCGTTATCAGGCGCCCCTTTGGCAGGCGCAAAAGCGTATAGGTGAACCAGTCAGCAAACAGTGTCAGCATAGCAACCTCCGTTGATATATCAGCGTTTAAAAAAGGCGGTCGCCCGCCCTCCGGCTACCCCGTCAGGCGCCAGCGCCGACGATGGCTTTCTTTGCTTCCTCTGGCGACAGTACCCTGCCTGCGGTGATGACCTTGCCGTCAATGACAAGAGCAGGTGTGGACATGACACCGTAGGCCATGATCTGCTGAATATCCGTCACGTCGACGACCTCGGCTTCCCTGCCAAGCATTTCCAGCGCCTTGTGGACATTCGCCTCAAGCCCGTGGCAGCGCGCGCAGCCAGGACCCAGAATCTCGATATGCATGATTTCTCCTAGTTTGACAGTAGTCCTTCCATCGCCAGCATCAGTTGATGGATGCGGTCCTCGACTCGCGAGTAGTGCACGAACTGCCCTTCTCTTTGTGCCGAGACCAATCCTGCCTCGCGCAGGACCCTCAGGTGATGCGAGACCAAGTTCTGCGGGATGCCGAGCGAACGTTCGATCTCGCAGACACACTGCTCACCACCGCGCAACAACCTCAGAATCTTGATGCGCTGCAGACCAACCAGAACTGACACAAACTTCGCCTGCTCCTCGCATGCAGAGTTCCAGTCAGTACCTATGTTCCGTACCTCACAGTCAGGCGAACGCTCATCCATGTCACAACTCCCATTGATTCAATGTACATTGATATATTACACGAAGACATTCGAGTGTCAAGATCAACCCTCGAGACAATATACAGTGATGGCATCGACTTCCCGAGCTGGTCGAACTCATCGAGAAGCACGCGAGAGCATAGTCTAAGATTCGCCAACAGCAGGCAGCAAACTGCCCACACCATACGATGCCAGGCAGCTTGCTCTGACCTGGTTGCGTCAGCGAGTCAGCGTACCCCCTTGACCTGCTCTTTCTCCCCAGTCAGGATTTCTCGTATTTTGTGGTAGAACATGTCGTTCGATATGCCACCATAGAACGACCACTTGCCGTTCAGTGCGGTCAGCGGCAGCGAATATCCAGTTTCGACCTGTTGGCGGACTTGGTTGACCTGTGGGTCGCTGTCCTTGATGACGTCGATGAATCTCAGTGAGCACCGCTCCTTGACGTCGCTCGCATCGAGCGACGTCCTCAGACTGTCAAACATCTCACCCATCGTCTGCGTCGGCGTGGCGCACCCGCCTCCACCGCACCCACACGACGAGACCACTGGGGCCTGATCCCAAATGCCATAGACCTCGATCTCAACAATAGTCTCTGCCATTATGCAATCCCTCCAAATACGATTTTGTCCAGCATGTCCAGCTTGTCGATGCCACGAATGTCACTATCCATCATTGGAACCTGCAGCAACGCAGCTCCCGCAAAGCGTCGCTTCATGTCGTCCAGGTATTCCAACTGCATCTTCTTACGCTTCTGGAAGAACGGCGTCGTCGCCTGTTCCTCGGCAATCAGCAGGTTCGCCACGACGAGCTGTGTCGCAACGCCGATTATCACCAACTCCTGAGATGCACGCTGTGCCTCCAGGATGGGGGTGCTCTCGGGGTACATAACGAAGCTGAACGTCGTCAGGCCGGGATCCCGCATTGCGCCCAGTACTCGGTCAAACCGATCTTTCTGTAGCCGATCCCCCTCGGATAACCCCTCGGTCGCACCGGCCTTGAGTCTGATCTGTTCGCCCCAATCCAGAGGAAGTTCGAGGAGTCTCAGAGTATGCCCCGTCGGTGCTGTGTCAAAGACGATAACATCGAATCCCGGGGTACTCGACAGGTCGATAAAACGCTGGAAAGCTGCCATCTCCTCCGTGCAGGGAGAGGCCAGCTCCTCGGTCATGGCGCGGATCGTGGCTTCGTCGAATTTGGCCCGCGCGTCATCGAGAATCCCCTTCTTGTAGTCCTCAGTTGCCTGCTTCTGATCGATCTTCGCTGCAGACAACCCTGAAACACCGTCGACAGGTCCCACCTGGTCCGTCACCGTCCTGCCAAGGACGCTGCCGGTGTGTGCTGCAGGGTCGGTGGTCAGAAGCAGAGTCCGGTACCCTTGTCGAGCCGTGTGTACCGCGGTCAGGCAAGCAATGGTCGTTTTGCCCACTCCGCCCTTGCCTGCAAAGAACACCTGCCTGGCACCCTTCGAACTTGGATGCAACAGGCTCTCGACGTCATACATCTGTGGTGCCTCGCTGAAACAGCATCGGAGCGCACTTGCGGAACATCGCTACTCCCTTGATCTCACTGTCGAGCAACTCCATCGTCTGGACAGGCATACCCGCGTACAACTGCTTGGCGCGTTCCAGGTAGGTCTCCTGCATCTCGCGCCGCCTCCCAAAGAATGGATTCACCGTCTCAGCCTCCGGGATCAGCCCGTTCACGATGATTCTCGATGTCGCCACACCCAAGGCTACTAACTCCGCGATGGAACGTGATGTCTCCTCCAGGGATGTCTGTTCCGCCTGCATCACGAAGACAAACTGCGTCCGGACTGCATCCCGAAGTCGGGCTATCGCGTCGTCGTACTTCTGTTTGCTGTCTTGAATCAAGGCGACAGGGCCCATGCATGTCTGGCCACTCCCTTGAGCGCTGTCCCGAATGTGTTTGCTCCATTCAACCGGCAACTGCAGAAGCCGCAGCGTATGCCCCGTAGGCGCCGTATCGAAGACGATGACATCCCAGTTGTCGTCTTCCATGAAATCGGTGAACTTGTCGAACGCGGCCATCTCCTCTGTACATGGGCCACTGAGCTGCTCCTCCACAACCTTCAGCATCTCATCGTCAAAGAGCCCTCGCATAGGAGCCAACGAGCGCTCCTTGTACTCACGGGTGGCTTCGTCCGGGTCGATTTCCATGGCCCACAGATTGGGGACACCGGTAATGGGCGTTACGTGGTGACCTATGGGTTGCTCGAATACATCGGCCAGGTTCGATGCCGGGTCTGTTGTAACGATGAGGGTCTTCTTGCCGTTGTCTGCATAGTAGACCGCTGCCGTGCACGCCATAGACGTCTTGCCGACACCGCCCTTTCCTGAGAAGAAGATGTACTCAGGACGCATGCGCCCCTCCGTCCAGTGCAGCTCTCATCTCGCTGTATGATGGATAGTCCATGGTCTTGACGACCTTACCGTCGACGGTGGTCACCGGAAGGATCTTCTTGCCATTCGCTGTCACGAGCTTGTAGACGTCGGTATTGTCGCGGAACTTGAACGGCCGCTGGTTGATCGCATACCGCTCGACGGTAATGCCGGGTTCCTCCGCCTGAAGACGCCTCAAGTCCTCGTTGAGACGCACCAGGCGTTCATCAACCGACGGTCCACACAACCCAGTCGTGCAACACATAGCTGGTTCATAGAATTCGATTTTCAACGTGACCTCCCGAACAGCGAATGTGGTGAGAATATGGGTGGAGCTGTTTCGACTACGTGCGTCGAGTTTTCCGATGCAACGCGCGCGGGTGTCCTGCAACAGACCCCGTCTTGGCTTCGGCACGGCACAGGAACACTGGAGCGTCTGCCAGGCGGGCCCGGTCCTCAGGAAACTGGGCGTGAACCTGCTCCACGAGAAGAGACACAAATTGGTGCGTCTCGGGCTGCAGGTCTTCGCGAATCGAATACACCGTCCAGTAGCTCTCTCTGGAGGTCGACAGGAGCCCCGCCTCGAGAAGGACACGCACGTGGTCCGACACAGTCGCCTGAGACAGACTCAGGGCAGCTTTCACCTCACAGACGCATAAAGCCCGCACGCCAAGGACACCGACAATGCGCGCCCGTGTCTCGTCCCCCAGCGCCTTCGCAACCGCAATCATGTCCACAGTGCTTGTACTGTCCATTTGCATCGCCATTCTCCGATTACATCGCCCAATTCCGATTTAGAGTATGTCGATTCCTGGACATGTCAAGAACGAATCTTCTTCCTTTCTCAACGAAGGCAGAGATTGGTAAAGCGCCCCTCGTGTGGAGGCGCTCACAGGGTGTCTGCTGCCTGCAGAGGGTCTGGTTGCCGCTACCCGCAGCAGGTCAGAAGGACTGTTGCTCGGTGCGCGCGATGATCTCCTCCTGCAGGCCAGGCGTCAGATCGCAGAAGTAGTCGCTGTAGCCGGCCACGCGGACGATGAGGTCACGGTACTTGTCCGGCTCGGCCTGAGCGGCACGCAGGGTCGCGGCGGTCACGACGTTGAACTGGATGTGATGCCCGTCCAGCTTGAAATAGGAGCGGATCAGGTGCGTGAGCGCGCCGAGTCCCACATCCCCTTCCACCAGTGATGGCGAGAACTTCTGGTTGAGCAGGGTGCCGCCGGTGCGCACATGATCCATGCGAGCCGCCGACTGGATGACGGCGGTCGGGCCTTGCCTGTCGGCCCCTTGAACAGGCGATATGCCATCTGACAGTGGTTGCCACGCGCGGCGACCATCCGGCATCGCGCCAGTCACCGAGCCAAAGTACACATGAACCGTGGTCGACAGGTAGTTCACATGATACGTCCCGCCCTTGGTATTGGGACGGCCGTCGATCGCGTCGAATACCACGTCGAAGAGCTGAGCCACGATGTCGTCGGCCGCCGGGTCGTCGTTGCCATACTTGGGTGAGCGGTTCCACAGCAGCAACCGCGTTCGTTCATGATCCACAAAGTCGGCGTCGATGGACGCCAGGACCTCGTCCATGGTCAGGTCCTTCTGGTCGAAGACATGCGCCTTCAGCGCAGACAGGCTGTCGGTGCAACTCCCCGGTGCCGTGACCTGGATGTAGGTCGAGTTGTACCGTGGGCCACCGTCGTTGTAGTCACGCCCCCGCGCAATGCAGTCCTCCACAAAGAGTGACAGGAACGGCGCCGGCATCTGCTCGGCATACAGCCGCTCGATGACGTTGTTGCCACGCACCTTGATGTCCACGAAGTGATGCAGCTGCGCTTTGAATGCTTCAAACAGCTCGTCATAGCCGACAAAGGTTCGCGGATCACCTGTGTGCAGACCGATGACCTTGGCTATGCGAGGGTCCAGACCGTCATGCAGGGTCACTTCGAGAATCTTGGGCAGATTCAGGTAGCCGGTGAGGATGTACGCCTCACGGCCGAACGCACCGGTTTCGACACAGCCGGAGATCCCACCCATGCGGGCATCGACCACAGACTTGCCCTGGCGGAGGAGCTCCTCGACGACCATGTCGGCATTGAAGACAGAGGGCTGACCCCAGCCTTCGCGGATGATCTCGGCGGCACGCCTAAGGAAGCGGTCTGGACTCTTGCGGCTGAGCTGGATGTTCGAGGACGGCTGCAGCAGGTGCATGTCGTCGATGACGTCGAGCAGGAGATAGCTGACGTCGTTCACACCGTCAGAGCCATCGGGGCGCAGTCCACCCATATTGATGTTGGCGAAGTCCGTGTACGTTCCGCTTTCGGCAGCCGTCACGCCCACTTTTGGCGGCGCAGGCTGATTGTTGAACTTGACCCAGAAGCACTCCAGGAGTTCCATGGCCGACTCGCGCGTCAGTGTGCCGTCGGCAAGCCCCTTCACGTAGAACGGCTCCAGGTGCTGGTCGAGGCGCCCTGGACAGAACGAATCCCAGGTATTGAGCTCGGTCACGACGCCCAAATGCACAAACCAGTATGCCTGCAGCGCCTCCTGGAATGTGCGCGGAGCCTGCGCCGGAACCCAGGAGCAGACCTCGGCGATGCGCAGAAGTTCCGCCTTGCGCACGGGGTCTTGCTCTGCATTGCCCATTGAACGGGCCAAGGCGGCATTGCGCTCTGCATAGCCCATCATCGCGTCTGCGGCAATGGCCATTGCCTGCAGCTCTTCGCGGCGCGCGGTTGCCTGCGGGTCGTTCAGAAAATCGAGGCGGGCAATGGCTTCTGCCACCTCCGCCTTCAACTCCAGCAACCCCTTGTGATAGATGACGTCGCCCAGCACGGTATGGCCCGGTGCACGCTGCTCCATGAACTCCGTAAACACGCCGGCTTCGTAGGCATCCTTCCATGCAGGTTCCATCAGAGCAAATATGCGGTCACGCATGGACCGCCCGTTCCATGCAGGGATGATCTCGTCCTGCTGGATGCGGCGACCCTCGTCGTCGACCTTGTAGGAGATCTTCTCCCGCGTATCGAGGACGGTGAGGTCCTGCATGCTGTGGCAGCACAGCTCAGGAAAGGACGGCACGGCTTTGGGCGCAGGACCACGCTCGCCCACGATCAACTCGCCAGGCCCGATGAATAGCTGCTTGTGTTCAAGAATGTACTGCAGGAGGCGTGCGCGGTAGACAGGTGCTGACCATCCCCGCGCCTGCCGGTCGAATTCCGTCACCAGATGCGCTCGCTCCAGGGACAGCCGGGGCGCTGCGGCAAGACTCTCCTGACGCAGACGTGCAACACGCTCGTTCATGCTAGCCTCCCACCGACGCTTCGATGCCGGCGTCTGCGAACACGCGCCGGATGTTCTCCATGGCTTCCGATAAAGGAGGCTGCAGGTCGGCCAGCTGGTACGGCCTTCCAAGCCTCCGGTACTTGTCCGTCCCGATGCGATGGTAGGGCAGCAGGTCGATGCGGGGCAGTCCCAGCTGCTTCATCATGACCGCTGTCTGCCGCACGTTGTCATCATCGTCATTGATCCCCGGGATGACCGGCAGCCGCACGATCACATGCAACCCTCGGCGGGCAAGAAGTTCCAGGTTGGCCAGGATGCGTCTGTTATCGACCCCGGTCGCTGCAGCATGCCGTTCTGCATCCATCAGTTTAACATCGTACAAAAAGAGTCCGATATTGTCCGTCAGATTGGTGAGGATCAGTGCCGATGTCATACCGCACGTCTGGACGGCGGTCGTTATGTCAGCTTCTGCGCACGCGTTCAGCAGTTCCGCCAGAAACTCTGGCTGTGCAAAGGGCTCGCCACCGGAAAACGTGACGCCACCACCCGACTCTTCGAAGAACACGCGGTCCCGAACGAGCTCGCGCATCACCTCTGCCACTGTCATGATCCTGCCCACAATCATCCTGGCTCCAGCCAGACAGGCGTCGACACACCGTCCGCATGCGGTACACGCGTCGGTGGCCCCCGGTATTCCATCCACCAGGACTGCCGCGCCCGTCGGGCATGCTGTCAGGCAATCGCCACACCCCGTGCACCGTTCCGCCACAACCATAAGCTCGGGACCCCGGTTCTGGCTCTCGGGGTTGTGGCACCACCGGCACGCCAGCGGACAGCCCTTGAGGAACACGACCGTGCGAATCCCCGGCCCGTCATGCAAAGCATAGTGCATGACATTGAACACTGTGCCACTCATACGTATGCTCCACACGGTCTTTTCATGCATGATGCCCCTTGTCGCCGTTTCATGAAGTCATTCTAGCACAACACGCAGCAAGGTCATATTGTCCAACTGTAGTCACACGACAAGTATGGAATCTACCTCTAGTGGCTCTGCAGATGGGGGGTTTCGGTGCCCCCCTTCCACGTAATGGTGAGGAGAAAACCCCAGTCGCGTTCAGGATCGGAGAGGCCTTCCGAAGCTCCCGTATACCCACTCACCCACGGATGGAATGGTCCGAGGATCCTACTTGCCTGCTCCATTATGCCATGCAGTCCGGTGAGCTGATACTGCGCTTCCGTGACGTCGCCCGACGTGCCGGTCCACCATATTTTGAGCTCATCAAAGGAGCTCTCATGCCAATCCTTGTCCAGCTTTTGGACTCGCACAATGTCCTCCGCCTTCCAGTGCGCAGAGAAACCGACAAGCGTCGTGGTTCTCGCTGGCAGAAGCAAGAAGAAGTAGAGGCATACGCTGGCGAACATGACCCACAGAGACGCCCAGATGATCGTTGCTGCTAGCTTCCTGTTCTTCACAAGGCCCTCCAAGATACACTCTCAACAAGATTGGCGGACTGCAACCCGGTCACCAGATCCGGGTCAGACACACTGATCCGGCTCTGGCATGAACAGAGATGAGTCCTTCGCTATGCGTCATGTCTATGAAACACCCTATTGAAAGAGATCGTTGGAAGGAAAAGAAATAATCCCAAGTGTATCAATGGAGGAGCCCTGCTTTCCGTTCGCGTCAAAACTTGTTATAGCTGTTTTGTCTGAACGAAGGCCTCCAAGGACTATTCCAGATACGTCTACGGCATAATATATAGCGTTCCAACTGGCGTCGGGACACTCAATAATCAATGTACTATTGTCGCTTAACAACTTAGCCTGGATTGAATACTCAGCGTCGGTAGGAGTTCCGAGATAGAGCTTAGCCAAGAGTGTGTTGATCTTCTCCGGCAACGTTACTGAAGGTGAGGTCGCTGCCGTATCAATGCAACCAATTTTCCTATCACTGTGAGTAAAATAAAGGAGTGATCCGACACGTGCAAAACTCGAACCCTGGTCTGAAATGATGATTCCACCAAAGGCGTCGTCACACCGTACCCACGTTCCTTTAGTGCTGTTCATACGAAGAAGCCAGATAGAGCCCGATGCATTCTTCACTACTTTCTCTGATGCTTCAACAAGAACAAACCCATTCGTAATGCTGCCGCTTCCATATTCCACGACCATCTGTGTCTGGCCAGAAGGGACAGGAACGGTCAGTGTTTGTGCCTTTGAACCAGAAGCAACGCCTTGTTCAGTTATGGCAAGAGTCTTGCCATCTAGTGTTTTATTTGGCAGAGCGTCCAATTCCAGGGGCACGCTCACAAAAGCGCTCTCATCTGATACGTACCATCGATCGATAAAGCCGTCTTGTGTTAATAAATGTTGCATTCCCTCTGGAGGAGTCAAAAGATTTACGTCCCAACTGGATATCGTTGTTATGAGGGGCTTCTTGCTTAGGTAGCTCCATTGTTGAACGACTCGAACGGGTGAACCAGGTTGCCAGCACAGTATTCCTCCGTTAGGAATATCTTCCACATGAACGGCAGCCGTACCGGAACTCTTTAAGGTATTTTTTCCAATGTTCCATAAAAAGGGAACCGCATCAAACTTGGAAGGGGAGGCATCAGCTTCCACCATTAGATTGATCTTTGGGCCGTCTACTATAACAACTTTCTGGGCACAACCTGCCACAAGAACTATTGCAAGCAGGATGCTCAGGAATGTGGCCGTTATGGAACAGGATCGTGATTTCGTTGTTCTCATGTTGCATGCCTCCAACGCATACTTCGCCTGCGACATTGCGCACTCGGCTAGCCGGCTCATGCCTTCGGCTGAGTTTCTCCCACCACGTCGTCAATGAGCCATGTGCCGTTGACCTTCTTGAGCGTAAGTGTGATGTTCGTTTCTCCGGCGTTGCCACCATGAGCCAGTTCGTTGCTGTCCATCATGATTCGGTTTCCAACCACCGTGTAAGACCCGTTATCCAGCCTCTGTACGGAGACAATCTCAATGCCTTCCGGCCATGGGCTTGATGCGGCCCTTCCTGGGATCCTCGACGTGTCCTGCACGAATTCCTGATACAGCCGGTTGGTAATGAGCCGCTTCAGGTTAAAGTCCACTGCCGTGATGATGTCCTCCTGTTTGGGGTCGCTCAGACCCACATCCTTGAGGCGCGCGCCGAATTCGCCGACAACCTGGTAGATCGCGTTGATGTCTGCCTGATTCGGCTGAGTCGTCGTAGACGGTCTATACAAGAAATAGCCGCCAACCGAGATGACGAGAAGCAACACTATACCTACTGCGATAAACTTGACTAATCCGTTAGTAGTCATGCTATACGCCTCCAACACGTGCTCTCAACAAGAACAATGGAGTGGAACCCGGTCACCAGCGCCGTCAGTGCGCCACATTGGCTCTACTGCACAAAACGGTACTTCTGAACACACCAGATGCCAGTTGAACCGGTACGGACAGGCTGCACCAGCACAAGCTGAACTGTACGCCCGTCCTGAAGGCTCACCGTAACGTCGCTCTGCCCATTCCGTTGCTTCTTGTCCTGCATATTGCTCACTGGGATAGCAAGGTTATATACCAAGAAGTCACCAGTCACCTGTTCCGGATCAAGTTCTCCTGGCCGATGTCCATCATCAACCTCTGTCTGAAGAGCAGACATCTTCGCTGAGTCAATGGGCACTTGTACCCAGGCAGGACTTGCTGTATCGAATGCATTTGCCCTACAGCCTGTGCACATGACAGCTGCTGCAAGAAAAGCAACAAGGAAAAGAATCCAGCCGATCCTATGTCGCTGAATCTGTCTTGTTAGCGGCATCTTCCTGCTCCTTGATCCAGTTCTGACGGTAGATGGTTTCTTCCTGCCACCAGGTCTGGATCCATGTGCGGAACGCAGGATACTTGGTGCCAAGTGTTTCTTTTGTTTCCTCATCAATAGTGGCAAAGACAGCAGCCTCACGTGCGTTCGCTGCCTCAGCTGTTGCTGCAGTTTCTCCTGTATCCGGGATGAGTTCTATTCCCATAAGGCGCTGACCCTCTTCCATGCCATACTGCTTGAGTTCTGCCATGGCTGCATCGCTGAGGCCAAGGTCTTTCTGCAGTTTGATGATGTCTGCGCTCAGTTTCACATCGTACGCCGTCCAGAACAGATAGTTGAGAACCTCCCTGTTCCCCCATGGGTCGATTACGGCACCTGTGCTGGTTCCACGCTGTCCACTGAACAGGAGAAGCGAGGTAAGCATGACAACAATGATCGAGCCAACCACGAACTTTGTACTTCTTCTCACTGTGTACCTCCCTGAACGATTCTTTCTCTGCATTGGCAATTGCCGAATTCCCGACAGTGGGGCTCTTACGTTCTATCTACCTGTGACCAGCGCCTGCTTTCGCCAGCGACTCACATTGTAGAAACCGAAAGTAACGAAATGGTAACGATTCCTGGTTTCCTCTCAGATCCTTGCCAACTTCCTCTTCTCATGAAGAAGACGCAAAGGGAGGAGGATTTGCTGATGATGTCTTCTCTCACCTATATAACGCAGATCTCGCCAAATGTCTGAGAACAGTCCAAAGAACCACACGCTTCTCGACACAAGAATGGATTCCCGTCTTCGCGGGAATGACGGAGACTGACACACCTTCCACCTCGGTCCGCCAGGCGCCTACCCATCGTGGCACGACTCACCTGCGGGAATCGGCCCACCCACGGAACTCCGGGACAACAGGTTCGACCGCGTCCGAACGTCGTATCAGCGAGGGAGCACCAACGTCACCGTCGTTCCCGACGCAGGTGTACTGACGGCGCTGACGGACCCCCGCATGCACGAAGCAGCCTGCTTCACGATAGCAAGGCCCAGGCCTGCACCACCATAGACGCGGTTGTGGCCGGGATCGGCTCGATAGAATCGTTCAAAGATGTGCGGCAGGGCTTCTGCGGCGATACCCTTTCCATGATCGGTAACGCTTATCCGGATCCTGCGCCGTGAAACCGCACTAGCGCTCATCTCAATTGCAGCGTCGGTCGGCGACCACTGCGCTGCATTCTGCACAAGATTCTTGAGGACTACGACAGTCAGATCGTGATTGGCAGACATCAGGACATCTGGCCCAGCGACCTCTAGCCGCAGATTCTTCCCCTCCAAGAGGGAGGCCAAACTTTGCTGAACTTCAGCACAGAGCATTCCGAAGGGAACGGGCGTTCCGGGGCGTGCAGCTGCATGTGACAGACGGGCCAGCAGGAGGAGCGATTCCACAGTGCTTGAGGCGGAATGCACCTGGCGCCCAATAGCTTCTATATAACTGCGCACCTGATCGGGCGTAGACTGTGGGCGCAATGCCATTTCAGCGTCAAGCTGAATAGCGGCAAGCGGCGTCCTCAATTCATGGCCGGCATCGCCGGTAAACCGCCCCAGGCGTTCCAGAGCCACTGACGCAGGATGGGCGGCGATCCTGCTGAAGGATAGCGTTGCAGTAGCTGCCAGCATCACTCCAAATGCGACCAGCAGCCATGATGTGTGGTGAGATGAATCGATCTCCGGCAGGCTATCGTCTGTGGGCATGCCAAGCAGGATGCGCACAGGCTGACCGCCAATGCCAACTATCCTGGCGGAGACCATGAATGACCGGGCTGGTACACTGCCCTTCGCGGGGACATGGACAATGCCCACTGTTTGACTATGGAAACTACTAATGTCGTCAGGCGGTGTTCCCCAGATTGAACGAACTCCCTGGGTTCCCTCCGCGACGACAAAACCACCGGTCTTGATGCAATTAGTTAGTGATACGGCATGATCAACAAGGCGCGACATTTCTTGCGAGGAAGTGACCGGCACCTGTGTTGTGGGGATAAGCGCCTGCAGTATGTCGCCATCGCTGAGCAACATGTCCTGAGTGAGATTGTGCGCCACATTTAGCTGACCAGAAATGCCCACTTGCACAGCAGACACCAGGAGAAACACCACTAGTAGCGTCACGAGAATCGTATATAGGCCATAGGTACGACGCAGTGGCGCAAGTGCGTCTGGTTCAAGATGGTCATCGAAACTCAACGGCCAGGAAAGGAGGGCCGCGACAACCAGAACGGGCGGTGTCAGCGTCAGGAATGCCTGCCAAACACCTGCACTCCAAGGAGATGTCACCACGACGAAAGCCCACGCCTTCACACCCAGGCGCTCAATGTTCTCAAGGCGATACGGAGACGTCAGCAGAACGAAGGCCAGTTCCGCGCCCAGCAATGGTACTGCCACTGCAACGAAACGTAGAACTACGGAACGGAATTTGCTCGTCATACGTTGTTGTTCCCTACCCCAATACCGTAGCCGATGCCTCGCACCATGCGGATGAAACCCGGTGCGCCCGCCGCGTCCAGTTTCTTGCGCAGCCGCCAAACATGAACCTTGAGCGTGTCAGTCCACAGGGAAGCATGATCGTCCCAGACGTGATCTTCCAGCTCGCCGCGTGGAATGAGACGACCAGCATTACGCAGCAAGTACTCAAGAAGCCGCTCTTCGTGAATGGTCAGGGGCACGGGTTTGCCCGAGACGGCGCACACGCGCGTCACGGGGTCAAACGAAACTGTCCCTGCTGACAAGATGACCTGTTGCACGGCTGGTTCCCTGCGGAGCAACGCACGCACACGTGCCAGCAGTTCATCAATGGCAAACGGCTTGACCAGGTAATCGTCAGCTCCCTGGTCCAGTCCGGCAACGCGTTCCCCGACAGTATCCCGGGCCGTGATGATCAAAACGGGCGTCCGGTTCCCTTCGGATCGGAGTCGTCCCAGAACCTGGAGCCCATCCATCCCCGGGAGCATCAGATCAAGGAGAAGAAGATCATATGCCTGCTCGACATGGACCTTAGTGAGTGCGCTGGTTCCATTGTCTGCGGTGTCGACGGCATAGTGCTCCTGCCGCAGCGCATCTGCGACCGCCCTGCAGATATCCGGTTCGTCTTCAACTACCAGGATTCTCATACGTCGGTTCTCCTTCACCTGACCTGTGGCCGATGCTCGTGTATCTTTGATGAGTATATCATTGATGTCCCGATGGTTGCCTCTCGGGTTGATGCCAACTAGGAGATACTACTACAACCAAGAGCTCGGAGTCGTATCGACAACTTCTGTCACTCGAATAGTGCTGGCGAAATCGAGCACTACGCCCCGCGACACTTCAACACGTTGGCCGGAACGCCCGTCGCGTATTTTTCGGTCCCCTTGGCAAAGCATATCACTATATCGTCACCGGCCGCTACCTTAACCATCCCAACGATCGCATGAGTCACTGCGGCAGGTTGTCTCCGTGGCAGCAATAAGAAACGTGCCCCAATCGAGATGACGAGGAGTAGCAACATCATGCCAACAACGATCGACCTAGCCAGTTCTTCGTATTCATGCTATACGCCTTCCTACAGGGGCTCTCACGAGAAACAATAGAGCTGGAACCCGGTCACTAGATCCGGACCAGTGTGTCTGTGTTGGGTCTGGTGCGAACAGAAACAAGCCCTTCGATGATGTCCAAGAAACATCCTATTGAAAGAGGTCGATGGAAGGAAAGGAGGTACTCCCTGGTGTAGGAATCGAGGAGCCCTGCTTGCCCTTCGCGTCAAAACTCACTATCGAAATCTTGTTCCCATACAGACTTCCAAGGATTGTTCCGGATGTGTCCACTGCGTAGTCATACCCGCCATTCCAATTGGCAGCGGGATATTCAATAATCAGCACGCCATTGTCGCTGGCCAGCTGTGCCTGAAGTGGCCCCTCAGTATTTGTCGGCCCGTTACTGTAAAGCTTGGCAAGGAGCGTATTGATGTTCTCTGGCAATGTTACTGAAGGTGAGGTCGCTGCCGTATCAATGCAACCGATTCTCGTATGTGAGTGAGTGAAGTAGAGCAGCGATCCGACCCTGGCGAAACTTGGATCCTGACCAGCAATGATCTCTCCATCGAATGCGGACAAATCACCGCACCGTGCCCATGATCCCGCCCCATTGTTCATGCGAAGAAGCCAAAGGGAGTCCGCCGCATTCTTTGCCACTTTATCTCGTGTTTCAACGAGAACAAACCCGTTGGTAATGCTGCCGCTTCCATATACCACGTCTATCTGCGTCAGGCCAGAGGGGACAGGGACAGTCAGTGTCTGTGCCTTTGAAGCAGGGGCAACGCCCTGCTCTGTTATTGTGATAGTCTTAGTGCCAGGCGTTTCATTGGATAGACCTGGTTGCTCGGGAACGTTCACAAAAGCGTTTTCATCTGAAGCGTACCATCGTTGGATGGGGGCACTGTCTTTTGTCAGCAAGTACTGCATTCCCTCAGGAGGAGTCAGAAGATTTGCATCCTTGGATATCGTTGTTATGAGGGCTTTCTTGCTCAGGTAGTTCCATTGTTGAACGACTCGAACCGGTGAACCAGGTTGCCAGTATAGCGGAAGACCCCCGTTATCGGAATCGGTCACGTGCACGACGGATGTGCCAGAGGTCTGCAGTGTGCTTTGCCCGATATTCCACAGAAGAAGTGCTCCTGCGTCGTATTCTGACGATGTGAAATTGGTTTCCACCATCATGCTGATCTGCGGGCCTTCCACTGGGACAACTTTCGGGGTACAACCCGTTGTTACTAAAACCACCGCAAGCAGGATGCTTACGAATGTAACAATCCTCGAACAGTACCGTGATGTCATGGTCTTCATGCTATGCGCCTCCAACACGTGCGTTCAAAGAAAGCGGTGGATTGGAGCCCGGGCACCAAAGCCGTTAGCGTGCCGTATCGATCTGGCAGCGTGACGGAGACCATGCTCTCCGTCACGAAATGCAGCGAAGCTCTATGAACCCGGAGTGGCTACAGGTGCCACAGAACCCTTAACGGACGCATCTGAAGCTATGGATGCGGCATTGGCATACGCTTGTGCAACGGTCGTCCAGACGGAACGCATGTCCTTGAAGAACTGAGCTGCAGGAATGAAGTTGCTCCCCACTGCTCCGCTATCTACGTATACCTGAAGAGTGCTGATGTCGATGTTCCCGGCAATATCTACGTTTGCAGTAACCTTGATTGGATAGCATGTCTCGGTCGGAACGGTCATGGCAGACTCAATCGTGCTGCGCCAGTAGGCAATGTCGTCTTCGACAGCTTTCTTGGCGGTGACAGAGAGTGCAGCGCCATGATCTTGAAGATACTGAAGTTCTCCGGCAATGATCGGTTGATCATCGCGAGGTCCACCATTCAGGACATCCATTGCTTCGATGTCCATCGTGACTGCCATCTTGCCTGCCTGAATCTGTTTGCTGGTGACCGTGATGACGGGTTCAGCAGTCAGGTGATGGTTTCCCGCCGCTTCTGCCTGTTCAGCGAAAGAACGCGCTGCGGTGAGAAACGGCTGCGTATTAGTACCGTCCGACGCCGTGACAACGACAGCAGGCCGTATTGCTGTCGCACACAAGACCAGAATCAGAACGATCGAAAGGTACACTAGCCTCTTCTGAGTTCTCAGTTGTTTCATTCCTCTCCTTCTCTTGGATGTACCAAGAACATGTACAAACCTTCCTTCTGGTTCGCTTCTACGCCGCGAACTTGCAGCGCCCCAGTATGTGGAGGCCGGCACGTGTCACCCCATTCGTCTTACTCACTCCCCCATCTATATAACGTACATCTCACCAGATGTCCGAAAGAGCCGGCTATCGTCGAACTAGGCCGCGCACGGCAAACGCTTGTTTAACCCCTCGTCGGTATACAAAGATGCGTAGACCTGTCCGTAGGAGGATGGCAAAACGCTCGTTATGTGATATGAGTCCCACTCCCAGTGAATGCGACAATACAGACCATAGATAGGACTGCCAAGAACGTAGGCCACTACGCTAGGCGTGACATCATTGGATCCAGGGACCAATGCCTTGGGAGATGCAGTGGCCGGTTCTTCGTGAAACCAATCATTGCTCGTCGACTGCGCCTTGATCTGAGTATCGATGGCAGCTTGGAGATCAGGAGCTACCCGTGGTACGATCTTGGATACCAAGTCGGCATTCCAGCGAACATGCACGCCTTTGGCGGGGTTGTCGGCATACGCGATCACTTCGGAAAGGTGGGATCTGCAGAACTCCTCGAAGTCCGCGTCGCTCATGGTCAGAACCTGTTGTGTGAACGCTTCCTCTTGGGACCGTGTCAGCACTTGATGGCCGGGGACTTTATCCAACAGTGACGCTGACGACGCTGTCATCGAATAGATCGGTGAAGAGAGCACCATTTCCCGGAATTGTTGATCATAGTGAGTGGTCTCGGCCCTTGATATACAGCCTCTCGAAACATAGCAGGTTGCGATCACCGCGATGATGACAAGCATGGAACCGATTGCACTGCCATGACGGTGCCATTGCATCTATCACCTCCTGTTTCAGACTCCGCACAATCTTGTGCGGGCACCAATGGTGTAATCAGCGAAAGTAACGGAATGGTAACGGAATCTTCCCCTCAGGGATGTTTCTTGACGATGAGGATCGCTGGCACTTGTTGTTGAGCCAGTTCAGCCCAATTTTGAATGAGTCGATGCGCTTCATTGCCCTTTGTGTCTGCTCGCCTACAATGGTTGCTGAGGTGAGACGATGGCGACGGTAACGGTGAGAGTGTATCTGACAGAAGCCTTCAAACAGGGCCCCATTCCACTCTCGGCCACAACCTGCATCGAGGCGCTGCGAAGACTTGTCACGGAGTATCCCGTGCTGAAGGGCGTCATCCTCACCGAAGAGATGAAGCTGAAGCGGGATTACATTTACCTGCTCAACGGGAAAAGTATCGAGTTCCTGGGCAAGGAAGACACGTTACTCAAGGATGGCGACACAATTTCACTGTTTCCACCGATCGGCGGTGGCTAGACAGCAGAGACGCTCGACGATCCCCTGGTCTCCTGACAAGGTGGCCCCTTACAGGGCCACCTTGAAAACAGACGGATACAAGTCTGCGTGCGCAATGGTTCCATGCAGGACAGGGTTGATCATGGTACTGATGTCGGTCTGGTCTCTCATCATCCTGAGATACACACCGGGGTTGACGACGCCTTCGCCGACGAAGACAAAGCCTTTCAACCGGCCGTCCTTGACGACGATCTTCCTGTACTCACCGTCACTCACGTTCCTGTAGACATCGCCTTCGTCATGCGTACTGAGCCCGCCGGTGAAGATAGTCTGTCCAAAGACCATCAGGATATTCCTGAGGACGTCGCCACCGTAGGGCATCTCCATGCCGAGCATATTTTCGGCAGCGTTGTTCGCTTGCTCTACAGCTACAGGCCAGAGAGCGTGAAGCGTTTTCTGGCCCAGCAGGATGTCGTCGGTCTCGACGGCATCCCCCGCGCCATAGATACCCGGTACACTTGTTTCAAGAAACCGTCCAAGAACGACACCTTTGTTGAGCCGTACATCCGTTCCCTTGAGAAAGCCGGTGTTGGGGCGCACGCCTTTGCCATAGACGACGCAGGAGCTGCTGAGAACTTTTCCTGATGCGAGCTTCACCTCCAGGGCGCCGTCCTTCTCCCCTATTTCCTGGATGTCCTCGCCCTTGAGCAGCTCCACATCGAGTCCTGCAAACGACTTCTCGATGATTGCAGAGGCTTCTCGATCGACGATCTGGGACAGGACCCTGTCCGAAGAAATGACATAGGTCACAGGGATACCAAGCTTCACAAGAGCGTCACCTATTTCAGCATTGACCAGCCCGGCGCCCGCCAGAATGACCCTCTTTTCCGTTGACTCCGCTATTCTCTTCCGAATGACCTCAATATCTCCGATATTCCTGACACCGACCACTGAAAGAAGTCTTGCGCCAGGTATGTCGGGGATGAACGGAGAAGTGCCCGTCGCTATCAGGAGTCTGTCATAGTCGAGCTGCTCGCCATCCTTGGTATGCACGGTTTTCGACACCGTGTCGACCCCGTCGACGTACTTGTTGAGCATGACGTCGACCCCGTCCACTGAAGGCAGCGTACAGTTCGCAAACCAGGTCATCCCGGAAAGCATGTAGGGAAGGGACATCTTGCCATATGGCTGGACTCCCTCCCCCGAGAGGACGATCACCTCCTGCTCCGGGCTGAGTTTCTTTATCTTCGCTGCTGCCGTTATTCCGGCGACAGAGGCGCCGATAATCACGTGTCTCATGACAGGTCTTCGAGTCCCAGATCTTTCAGTCTGTCCTTTGTGGGAACGCTGTCCTCGCCCCATCCTCTCAGGGAGTAGTACTCACCCAGCATCTTGCCGAGGTCCTCGACTTCGCCTTTGGAAGGGCCTGATGGGATCGGCTCCTTGAGGATTCTCGGAGGCAGAGTGTCGTCCTTCCCGGTAAGCCCTGACTTCAGGTTGAAGAGTTTCTCCATGTTCCAGATTCTCTCGCCGATCTTCAGGAACTCCTTGTCGTCACAGTCAAAACCGGTAGCAGCTGAGTAAAGTTGTGCAAGGTCCTTTGCCTGTAATCCAAATGTCGTAAACAGGCATGTCCCCGTAGAATCAAGTGCTGCCGTCAGGTCCTGCAGGAACTTGGTAACAGCGGCCTTACCCTCATAAACCAGCCTGTCAAGACCCGGGGAGAGTATTTC
>NZ_QXIY01000014.1 GCF_003570995.1 Candidatus Cryosericum septentrionale | reverse complement strand
GTCGTGTGGGAGGTCGGTCTCGGAGGACTGTACGATGCTACCAATGTCATCCCCGTGCCCGAGGTTGCCGTCATCACAAATATCGGACTGGAACATACAGACCGGCTTGGCAACACCGTCGAAGAGATCGCGACGCAGAAGGCCGGCATCATCAAGCAGGGGGGCATCACGGTCATCGGCCACCAGGACTACCCTGCCGCCCAGGCGACCCTGCTCGCCCAGGCCGAGACGATGGAAAACCAGATTGCCCTTGCTAGACGAGACTACGCCTTCTCCTCGCAGCGGTTCACGCCGGACTCCGTCACGTTCGACTACGCCGGTGTGGTCCTTGGGCGACGGGTTTCGCTCCCTGACGTGACCATCTCGCTGCGCGGGACTCATCAGGTCCAGAACGCGTCAAGCGCCATCACGGCGGTCGTCGCTCTGGCTGTCAAGGACGGCATCGACGTCCCTGAACCTGCAATGCGACGTGCCCTGGGGCAGACGTTCTGGCCCGGACGCATGGAGCTCGTTCCCGGTACTCCAACGATCCTTCTGGATGGTGCACACACGCGGACAGCCGCCAAGTACCTGGTGGAATCGCTGCATGCCCATTTCCCCGGCCAGCGGTTCACCATGCTGTTCGGCGTGCTCATGGACAAGGATATGGACGGCATCGCCGGCATGCTGGCTCCAGAGGTAGACACCGTCGTCCTGACCCGCGTCCCTGACAACGGCCGGACTGCCAGCCCGTGGGAACTGGAGGAGAAGTTCCTGCGCCACCATCCCCACGGTTCCATCATCGTAGAAGACGACGCAGAGAGGGCATATGAGAAAGCCCGAAGCCTGACGCCAGATGGCTCGTGGCTGCTCGTGACAGGCTCCCTGTACCTTGTGGGAGCAGTCCGCAAGCTCATGGGTCTCTACACATTCGTGCGTCCATGATATTCTTTCGCACCGGGAGGTGACATCATCACTACACTACTGGTTCAATTCTGGCAGAACACTGTCGTCCCGAACTTCAGTTCCATCCTGTTGGGTACGGCCGTCCTTGTCGCTGTCATCCTCATCTGGATCATCAAGGACACCTCGAGGAGAGGCGCCAATACCCTTGTCTGGTCGGTCTTCACAGTGGTCGGCCTCGGGTTGCTGCCACTGATTGTATACTTTCTGGTTCGCGACCCCCTGACCCTGGACGACCACATGGCGGACAAGTTGAACAATGACGTTCTCAAGCTCGAGAGAAGCTACTATGCATTCCTCATGGACGAGCAGGACAGAAAATGCCCGGTCTGTGGACACGAAGTGAAGTCAAGGTACCGGTTCTGTCCCGCATGTGGCAATGAACTCCACACGGTATGTCCGGCATGCGGCGAACTCATGGAAACAAACTGGAAATCGTGCCCACACTGCGGGCACAAGGTCGAACAGCCTGAAGTAAAAGGAGAGCTGGTCTAGATGAATCTGAAAACATTCAGAGGTGGCATTCACCCTCCAGAGAACAAAGAATGGACGAGGAGTATGCCTATCGAGCGGATCCCGACGCCCAAGTCCGTCGTCATTCACCTGACACAGGCTATCGGGGCTCAGAACCAGCCTCTGGTAAAGGTCGGAGACCGGGTGGTCAAGGGACAGATGATCGGCGACGTTCAGGCCTGCCCGGCAGCCACCGTCCATGCGTCGATCACCGGCATCGTCAAGAAGATCGAGCCTGCCCCGCAGAGCAATCTGAAGGACGGCATGGCCGTCTTCATTGAAGCTGACGGCACCGATGAAACGGCGTACATGCCGCCACTCGACGCTTTTGTCTGCTCCCGTGAGGAAGCGATCAAACGCCTGCGCGATGCCGGTGTCGTCGGCATGGGAGGCGCATCCTTCCCCACTGACGTCAAACTGGCTCCCCCTGCCGACAAGCCTATCGATACCATTATCGCAAACGGGTCCGAGTGCGAGCCATATCTGAACATCGACTACCGGACGATGATCGAATCGCCTGCGGACGTCGTCGAGGGACTGGCCATTGCGGCACACATTGTGGGAGCCACGAGGGCAGTCGTCGCCATCGAGGCCAACAAGGCCGATGCCGTGCCAGTCATCGAGCACGAGTTCCAGCAGCATGCTCACGGGATGCATATGGAGACGGTCCTCGTCGCCACCAAGTACCCCGAAGGTGGCGAGAAGATGCTTATGAAGGCTGTTACCGGTCGCGAGGTTCCCTCGAAGGGCCTCCCGTTTGACATCGGCGTCATCTGCCAGAATGTTGGGACGCTCAAGGCCATCAAAGAAGCATTCGCCGACGGCAAACCCCTCATCGAACGTGGGTTCACCGTCTCAGGCGGAGCCTGCAAGACGCCGAAGAACCTGTACGCTCCCATCGGGACAGTGATCGCTGATCTTATTCCCGACGTGATTCAGATGAGCGACGACGTCCGCAAAGTCATTTTCGGCGGCCCCATGATGGGTATCACCGTACCATCGCTGCAGACCCCGGTTGCCAAGGGCACCAGCGGCATCCTGTTCTTCACTGCCGCTGAATCGAAGCAGTTCGAGGAGCGTCAGTGCATCCGCTGCGGCCGCTGTGCAGATGCCTGTCCCGCACAGCTGATGCCTATGCTGATCAATGCCGCGCTTTTGTCCGATGATCTCAATCGTGCCGACGCCATCGGCCTTGTTGACTGCTTCGAATGTGGTGCCTGCAGCTATGTCTGCCCGGCACGCATCCCTCTCACCCAGCGGTTTAAGCTCGGCAAGGATCTTCTCCGCAACCAGCGTGCCAAGGAGGCCCGCCATGGAAAATAACACGATGAAGCTTATGATGTCCGGTGCACCGCACTTCGTGACCAGCTACAATATCCAGAAAACGATGGGTATGGTCATCATCGCCCTGCTCCCGGCCCTGGCGGGCGGCGTTTACTTCTTTGGACCCCGGGCGCTGCTGGTCACAGCGGCATCCGTCGTCAGTGCCGTTGCAGCCGAATTCCTGTTCCGCAAAGCGCTTCGCCGCGAGACACACGTCACCGACCTGTCCGCCGTCGTCACAGGGGTGCTGCTCGCGCTCATCCTGCCGGTATCCTCACCGTTGTGGATGGCTGCAGTCGGCTCCGCGTTCGCCATCGTCGTGGCCAAGGAGCTGTTCGGCGGCCTCGGCGGCAACTTCGCAAATCCTGCTCTCGTGGGGCGTGCCGTTCTGCTGATGAGTTGGCCGGCGTTCATGACGCGCTGGTCTCCCTCTCTGCACACGGCTGCCGTCGATGCGACAACGACTGCGACACCTCTAGGTATCCTGAAGCTGGGCGGAACCATCACCGACGTCATGAAGAGTGTCGGAGCCAGTGGAAAGTCGGCTCTATACCTTCAGATGTTCCTTGGCAACCGCGCAGGCTGCATCGGTGAGACGTCTGGGCTGCTGCTCCTGCTGGGAGCAGCATTCCTGGTGGTGATGCGAGTCATCGACCTGCGAACACCAATCGCTATGGTCGCCGCGACATTCGCCGCGTCCTGGCTGTTTGGAGGGGACCCAGTCTTCTCGGTGCTGGCCGGCGGCATCTTGCTGGGAGCCTTTTTCATGGCCACCGACTATGTCACGACCCCTGTGACACCCATTGGCAAGTGGGCTTTCGGTATCGGGGCAGGACTCATGACGGTTCTCATCCGTCAGCTCGGCAACTTCCCTGAGGGCGTCACCTATGGCATCCTGCTCATGAACGTCGTTGTTCCCTATCTGGACAAAATCATCCCCCGCAAATTCGGATTCGTGAAGCCCAGGAAGGTGAACGCATGAAACGCCGGCAGATGATCAAACTGGGACTTATCCTGGCAGTGTACACCATCGTCGGCTGTGTCGGGCTTGCATTCGTCTACAACAGCACGAGCAAGACCATCGCACAACGTCAGGAGGCCGACCTTCAGGCCGGCCTTCGCGAAGTGTTCCCCAAGGCCACTGGATTCACCCCAACAGACACGGTGAAGTCCACGAACCCCAACATTGTCTTCGATGCGGCGTACACGGCGGACGGCCCTTCAGGCTCACTTGGCATAGCCGTCAAGGTCCACGGTCCCAGCTACGGTGGCCCGACGACCCTGATCGTCGGCGTTTCGACCGATGGGACCATCACAGGCGTGAAGGTCCTCGAGAACAAGGACACCCCCGGTCTCGGCGCGAATGCAGAGAGTTCGACGTATTACGTCGACAAGGCCACCAAGACGACGTTCCCGGGACAGTTCGCCGGCAAGAAACTCACCGACGGCTTTGTCGTCAAGAAGGATGTGATCGCCATCACCAGCGCAACTATTACGAGCCGATCCATTACCAATCTGGTTCAGGTCGTCGGCAAGGCCGCGTCCGAAGTCCTCGGCATTGGAGGCTCCTCACCGAGCCCCTCCTCACAGGGCCCCAGCGCTGTCCTTCCGTCTGCCGACACCGTCCGAACGTCCTCCAAGGCCGCGACGTCCAGTGTGCCTGGCGTCTCCATCCTGGAAACCTCGGTGGGAACAAAAGCCGGAACTATCGTCGGCGCATCCGCGAAAGCCAAGGCAAAGAGTTATGACGGTGAGGTCACCGTTCTTGTGGGTGTTTCAACCGATGGAACCATTCTCGGTGTCCAGATTCTGGAATGCACCGACAGCCAAGGCAGCCCGATTCTCGCGCCGGAATTCGCCCAGCAGTTCGCGGGCAAGAAAGCAGGCGCCCCTCTCGAGGTCGGCACGAACATCGACGCAGTCTCAGGGGCTACATTCAGCAGCAGGGGGGCCACAGCGCTCGTGAAAGCGACTGCGGACGCGCTGGTCAAGGCTCTGGCAGGAGGTGGCCTATGAAACGCCTATTTGGTGTCTTCGTCAACGGTCTCATCGTCGAGAACCCGCTGTTTGTCATCATGATCGGCCTCTGCTCCTCAATGGCCGTAACGACCACGGTTGCCAACGGCATCGGCATGGGCGTCGCGCTGACGTTCGTCCTGGTCATGTCCGAGCTCATCATTTCGCTGTTCCGGAACCTGATTCCGGAAAGCATCCGCATGCCCATCTTCCTGATTGTCATCGCTGCATTCACGACCATCATGGACCTCGAGATGAAGGCGTACTTTCCCGTCCTTTCCAAGTCCATGGGCGTCTTCATCCCGCTCGTTGTGGTGAACTGCATCATCATGGGACGCGTGGAAGCGTTTTCGTCCAAGCAGCCCGTAGCTGACTCCGTCGTAGATGGCCTGGGCATGGGACTTGGATACACATGGGTTCTTATCGCCCTGGCGGTTGTCCGGGAGCTGTTGGGCAACGGGACCCTTCTGGGACGTCAGATCATGCCGTCATCCTTCGCACCCATGATCTTCCTCATCTTGCCACCTGGCGGCTTCCTCGTATTCGCCCTCTGGATGGCTGCAAGCAACGACCTACGCCGAAAACTGCTGGCAGGCAAAAAGCCGGAACCGACCCAGGATAACTGCTGCACGCTGCGCGAAAACGGCTCGGCCGAAAAGGCATAGGAGGGAACATGTCTGACCTGATCAAGATCTTCGTCGCAGCGTTCCTCATCAACAACATCATCCTCATGCGCTTCATCGCACTCTGTTCCTACATCGGCATGACGTCCGACGTAGGACAGTCCGTAGGCATGGGGCTGGCCGTGACCTTCGTAACCGTGATGGCTTCAGCCGTCACGTGGCCCATCTACTACTGGATTCTCAAGCCAAATGGCCTCGAATTCCTCGAGATTCTAGTCTTCATCGTCGTCATCGCCGCGCTGGTCCAGCTGGTAGAGTTCTATCTCAAGAAGAGCGTGCCCACGCTCTACCACGCCATGGGCATCTATCTGCCTCTGATCACGACCAACTGCGCCATCCTAGCTGTCACGTTCGACCAGATCACGAACAACTACAACTTCGTGCAGTCCATTGTCTTTTCGGTCGCCGTGTCCCTGGGGTATCTGCTTGCAATGCTCCTCCTGGCGGGTGTGCGTCAGCGGCTCAAGAACTCCCCGATTCCCGCCTTTATGATGGACACGCCTATCCTGTTCCTCACGACAAGTCTCATAGCAGTAGCGTTCATGGGTTTTGCAGGGCTCATCAAGTGAGATCGCGATGAAGATCATCCTCGAAACAGCACTTATCTCTGCCGTCCTCGGTCTGCTGATCGGCGTTGCCCTGGGCTTCTTCCGCGAGAAATTCGCAATCCCCAGCGACCCATTGGTCGACAAGGTCCGAGCCATCCTCCCTGGTGCCAACTGCGGCGCCTGCGGCTTTGCGGGCTGTGACGCCTACGCGATTGCGGTCGCCCACCGGACGACCACTCCCGACCGTTGCACGACGGGCGGCAAGAAAGCGGGCGACCAGATTGCCGCACTGCTCGGCCTCACGTCCAGCGCGGTCGACCAGATCGCCGTTCTCGTGTGCCAGGGATCGAAAGACAAGGCCCCTCTCAAGGCTGAATATGCGGGCATCCAGTCCTGTCGCGCCGCCAAGATCATATCGGGAGGCACGAAGCTGTGTCAGTGGTCCTGCATCGGTCTGGGCGACTGCACCAGAGTCTGTCCTTTCGACGCGCTCCATATGGGAGACGACGGCCTTCCTCATGTGGACACCGTCAAGTGTACCGGGTGCGGAAAGTGCGTTGACGCCTGTCCTCAGAACGTTCTCATCAGGGTCTCGCGCACCAAGAAGGGCGCCATGCCCCTGTGTTCCAATAGAAATCCCGTGAAATCAAAGGTCATCGCGACATGCAAGACAGGTTGCATCAAGTGCGAGATATGTGTCAAGTCCTGCCCCGAAGGAGCCATCCACATGGAACGCGGGCTCCCTGTGGTGGATGAGCACCTGTGCACCTCATGCGGCATATGCGTTGCCAAGTGTCCCACAAAGGTCTTCAAGCTCATCGAGAAGGATATCGTCACGTCCTGATTGTTGAGAACAGCTCAGTCGTCATGTGGCAAACCCCCGGCCGTATGGCCGGGGGTTTGATATCCTGAGTCTTAGCGCAACCTCTCATGGTGCGAGGGTGACGTCGACCTCCTGGCTGTCGCGCACACCGCACAGCCGGCAAGCAGGTGCAGACATCACGATGCTCTTGCCCAATCCCTGTCTCGCCAATGCAGTGAAGACATGCCCTCCGACAAGCACCCGCCCCGCGAAGACCCCCGACGCACGCCATCCAGCAACGATCTCCTGGTCGAGTTCGACGGCTTCCTCCTCCCGGGTGTACCCCTTGGCCACGGCCAGACGGACTCGAATGGTACCCGCAGGCATGATCCGCCCAGTCCGCTGCACGAGTCCGCTGAGGAGCAGGGAAGACAGAGCCTTCTTGACCGCGAACGGGTCTCGTCCCTCGCTCAGGTGCCGCAACGTGCAACGCTGGGGGATCTGGGCCAGGAGCAGCCACTGCAATGGCGTCAGTGAAAGCGGATCCGCGAATGACAACATCAGCGTCAGTTTCTCGTCGACGTCAGGAAGCACAGGTGTCATCGTGTCCATCTCGATGTGCGTCTACTGCGAGAGACTCGACAATTGGGACTCGTCCACGTGCATCGAGGGCGCCGCTATCTGTTCGTCCTCGTAGAACGTGAACTGTCCAGCAGAGAATGCGGCCAGCGCACTGACCAGGGCTGCCGGGCCATGAACGCGACCGTGGATCACCTTGACAATCGCCCCTGCGTCAAAGTACAGCGAGCTCTCGGCAGCGTCGTCTTTCAGAACGAGGCGTCCCGATTTGCCGCCCCTCATGATAAGAGAAACGACCTCATCGACGCTGAATCCCGATAGATCACCAGCCAACGGCATACGCACCTCCACATTGACGCCCGAATGTGCATCACTCTTTTCAATATTGGCATTATACTTACTGTATGAGTTTGCACAAGCTGACCGAGCGAGACAGCACACGGACAGGCCCTGCATTATTGCAAAACGGTGAATGGCCTGTAACATTCTTGCTACAAGGATGGTGCGCATAGCATGAGAAAACGAGCAAGAAGCGTTCTGACAGGACTTCTGGTACTCTGCTGCGCCGTTGCGGGTCTTGTGCCCGTGGTGCATGTTCAGGCGGATTCGTCCAGCTCGGCTGGACGCAACATCGTCGTCATGGAGAATGCCGATCTCGCGCGTACGGCCTACCCGGTAGCCGTCTCGACACAGACATCCACTCCCGTGGAATCACCGTCGTCAGGACCCTGGCAGACGGCGTGGGCATGGATTCAGAAAGCAACTCGCTCGACTGGTGCGTTTTTTGCTCCTCTATATGTGAGTATCCGTGATTTCTTCGTCTCGGGTCAGGCACTAAAGGTTCTCCAGACCGCGACACAGGCGATCACTGATCTCGCTGTCCGGTTGTTTCTGCCTCTGTCTGCGCTGGTCGTGCCAGTTCTAGAACGCACGGTGCCTGGCCTCTCGGTGACGCCTGAACTTGTGGCTATGTGGATGTTCTGGATCATCGTCGTTCTTGCCCTTATCATCCTCATCCTCGCTCTGCGTCCCCGGCACAATATGCGCAAGCGCCTGCCAAGGGTGACACCCAGGAGAGCAGGGCAGGGAGAAAACACCATAGAGTTCAGCCTTGTGGAACAAGGCCCAAAACCGTCGCCCGCGACATCGCTGGATCAACTGGCACGAACCCACGAGAAGCAGGAAACACCGCCTGTGCAGGAACCGGCAGCCCAGCCCGCAATGGCGGAGGGATCATCACATGTCCGGCTCGACTCACCGTCAGTCCCGGAGATTTCCCTGGAGCCACTTGGCTTCTTCGCCGGCGCAGATACGGTGCCCACTACAGTGCCCGCTGTGCCTGCCGCCATGATTGCATCGGCTGAGCCGCCACTTCTGAAGTTCACCCCGCCCGAGACAGAATCAGCCGCGACTCAGAACGAACTATCGGAGCCCGTCACGGCCACTGCAGCAGTTCCAGCCGACGTTCCTTCGGAAGCCCTCCTCACCCCTCCACAGGAGAGTTCGTCGGCCCAGGAATCGCCCGCAGAAACGCTCCTCGAACCTTTCCCTGAACCCGAACTGAGACCCATCGGGCAAGAAGCTCCGGTCCAGCCCATCGAGCCAGAGAGTAACGTTTCTGCCACTGTGTTGCCTCTCGACCAACCCATGCCTGCTGAGGAAACTTCGGTAACCCAGGAGACCGTTCAGGCTGAAGAGATCTCCGTCCCTGAGGCACCTGTTGTCCCGCAGGCTGGTTCCATCGAAGAGCCGATTTCGACGGAGGAAATGACTACTCTAGTCCATGAGGAAGCCCCTGTCAAAGTCGAACCCGTTGAGCCGGACCACGAATCCCCGGCGGCGAGACTGCCAGAGACCAATCCGCCGACACCGCCCAGCACTGACCTTTTATCGCGGCTGTTGGATGACGAGGAGTCTTTCGAGCAGACGATGGTCGCGGCTGGCGCCACAGCAGGTGTCGCTGCACCTGTACCCCCGTCCGCATCGGCTCCAGCAAACAGGCCGGCCCCACAGCCCTCCACCTTCTCAGGCGATGTCGAACTCGACACGCTGTTGCACAACGGCGTTGTCACCGATGCCGGCGCGCTGGCGCAGCTGTTCCGTGGCGGGTATCGGAATCGTATCTCCAAACTCGCCGTGTCGGCCAAGGACCTGCAGAACGTGCCAGAGGAGATGCGGCAGGTGATCAAGCTCACCATCGTCGCTCTGTCCCCCATCGAGCTGTCGATTGCCCGGGACCTGGCAATGCGCCTCGAGACGCCGGGATTTGTCGGCGAAGCTCTGCTGGTGGCCAAGAAGATGGGATATGAGAACTATCTCACGACGTACAAGAACATCTCGAAGAACTACAAAGACGTCAGTATCATCGACATAGCCAGTCTCAAGGCGCCAGAGATATCAGCCGAATCTGGCGGGGATCTTATTTCCTTCAGCTAGGCCCGAACGGACACAGAGCATGAAGAAGGGGCGCACGTGTGCGCCCCTTCTTCATGGTGAGGTGAGCTGCTTGAGGACCTACCTCCTGTATGCCGATACCTCGGCGTACTCCTTGAGACACCACCCACATGCGACGCACGCCGCGCGCCTGACGAACGGTATGCCGTCTTGTCCTTCCTCGATTGCGCCCATCGGGCAGACAAGCGTGTCGAAGTTGTCTGGACGCCTGCAGAACCGGAAGACAGACGGAGCGCCAAATGCACTGCGGACAGGGGGCCTCTGCCAGAACCCGTCGGGCACTCGTGCCCGCAGTTCATCCAGCGGGATATTGGAGGCAACGTCCGCCGTCCTGCCACGACGCCCCCTGCCGATGCGTGCTGACGCTGAAGAGCTGAACGGCGAGCAGGAGACCCTGCCGCCACTTGCGATGAGCGCATAGCCGTCCAACTCCTCGGGATCGATACCAGCGAGGATCACGCCGGTCTCGACGGTTCTCCCGTACGTTTCTTCGCAGGCACGCTCGCCGTCGAGGACACCGAACACGAAGACTCCCATGATCGCCGACCAGACATCCAGGAGAGCCTCTCCCATCAGTCCATATGCAGCATAGCTCAGGACCTCCGTCCGCGTCTTTGTGGCAAGGCAGTCGAGGACCGTGGCGAAGATGCCGTGGACGCCGGAGAACCTGTTGAGCTCTAGGCCGCGCACGACGACGAACAGGTCGGCCTCGGCGAGGCACCGTGACACGAACACCTGCTTGATGTACCGACGCTCGGGGGTCTCCATCTTGTGCAGCTGGCGTCCATAGGACCTCGTGGGCACCGTCAGGGACTCGTACTCCCCGGAGATGATCTCGATCACGTCGCCACGTTCGCCCAGCAGGCTTGTCAAGGCGCTTCGATATGCCTCATCGTAGCCTGCTAGAGACCTTGTGGCAAGATCAATCCGGGCGGCCCCGGACAGCGTCCGCACCGTCCGCTCCACCAGATCCAACGGCACCGGGATGTCGCCAAGCAACACAAGAACTCGCTTATCATCGAGCCCCTGTGGCTCCATCCAGCGAAACACATTGTCGAGCGCCTGAGTCCGGGCATCGATCCCTTGTCCCAATGCTTCTATCATGACTGTCTGACTCATGGTACCTCCTCGCCCAGGACAGTATACATGGTTTCGCAAAGGCATCCGCGCTTTGACAAAGAGTTACACGCAGGGTACAATAAGCAACAACCATTATGAACAAGCTGCTCATAAAGAACGGAACACTGCTGACCATGGGTGGCGACCGTCAGCCCCGTAAGGCTGACCTGCTCGTCGCTGACGGACGTATCAAGCGCATCGACACTGCCATCGGTCGCGGCGAACGCCCTGACGTCACCATCGACGCCTCAGGCATGATTGTCCTTCCTGGCCTGATCTTCGGCCACGCTCGCCTCGGTTTCAGCCTGCTCCGTGGTCAGACCGACCAGATCCTGGACGATGCAGAGCGCGAGAGAACGGCTCTCAGGCTTGTTGGAGGCCTTTCTCCCGAACAGGTTCGCTGCTCGGCTGAACTCGGAATCTGCCAATCGATTCGCAGCGGCGTCACGACGCTCTTCGAAGGCGGCTCGATGCGCCACACGGACCAGATCCTCCAGGCAGCCCGCACACTCGGGTTCAGGCTCATCGGCGGACGCATGCTAGCCGACCGTACGCCGGATTGGCCTGAGGCTCTGCGTATGTCGCTCCGCGAACAGATGTCCGACGCACAGGCGCTTGCCCACGACATTGCATCGAGCGGCGAGGGCGGCCTGCTGCGATATGCGGTGAGCACCACAAACCCTCCGTTCTGTACTGATGAGTGCCTGACACAGGCCAAGGCATTCGCCGATGCAGGCGGCTACCCCCTTAAGATCGTCCTGACAACGGACAAGAGCCAGATCGAGCGCATGCGCCGCGAAAGTGGATCTCAGGAACTGGCTTCTCTCGAGACGCTGGGAGTCCTGGGAGAGAACACGTTCCTCGTCAACCCGTCGTTTGCCTCGGAACTGGAACAGAATGTCATCCGCAAGGCCGGCGCGCGCATTGTCATCAACGTGACGACTGACCTGAAACTCGGCCGTCCCCTGTCCCGCCTCCCCGAGTTTGTCCGGAAGGGAACGCCGGTCCTGCCCGGGTTCGACAGTCCCCTGTATGGAGGGAGGATGGACGCCGTACGCGAGCTCACTGTCCTGGCAACGGCCTTTCGGCCGCAATATGGCCCACAGACGATGACTCCCGAACAGGTCCTCTCCATGGTGACCGTGGATGCCGCAAAAGCACTCGGCATGGACGAAGAACTGGGAACGCTGGAACCGGGCAAGCGAGCTGACATTGTGCTCGTGGACCTTGGACGGGACGTTTTCGCTCAGCCGGGAGCTCACACGAACGCGTACTGTCGACTGGTCTACGAGGCATCCACAAGCAACATTGCATGCACGATCATCAATGGAAAAATCGTCTACCGTGATGGCCAGGTCATCGGCTGCGACGAGGAAGCGCTTGTCGAACAGGCAAACGCCGAGCTTGTCCGCATCCTGGAAAAGGCATGAGCGAAGACGCATGAACAGCAAAATTCAGACAGTTCAGGAACGCATCGCACGCCTGATCGACGTCGCAGCCGGCCGCATACCGGCGGACGTGGTCGTCAGGAACATCCACCTCGTAAACGTCTTCGACGGGCACATTGAGGACGATGTCGACATTGCGTTGTCGGGCAGTCAGATCGCAGGGATTGGGCGATATGACGGCGTGACGGTCGTCGACGGCAAAGGCGCCTATGCTGCGCCCAGTTTCATCGACAGCCACATGCATATCGAGAGTACCATGGTCATCCCGGGTGAATTCGCCAAGGTGGCGCTTGCGTGTGGCACCGGCGCAGTGATCGCAGACCCGCATGAAATCGCCAACGTCGCTGGAGCACGCGGCATCCGGTTCATGCTCGAGGCCACGCGCAACTCTCCGCTGGATTTCTACTTCATGCTTCCCTCTTGTGTCCCGGCGACGCACCTCGAGACGAATGGCGAGTCACTCGACGCCGATGCGCTATCGGAATTGCGCCACAACCCGCGGGTCCTGGGTCTTGCGGAGTTCATGAACTACCCTGGCGTCCTGTTCAGGGATCCGGCAGTCCTGGCCAAGCTAGCCGCCTTCGACGGACAGCTGATCGACGGGCACGCGCCCTTCATCACTGGGCGAGAGCTGGAGGCATACATCGGCGCTGGTATCTCTACCGATCACGAATGCACGACGGCGGATGAAGCCAGCGAGAAGCTGGCTCGCGGTATGTGGATCATGATGCGCGAGGGATCGGTGACACGGGACGTGAAAGCCCTGATCCCATTGCTGACCAAAGAGAACATGCACCGCATCATGCTGGCGACAGACGACCGGCACCCGTCCGACCTGCTCTCGGAAGGACATATCAACTATGCGGTCAACCTGCTGCTTGAAGCGGGCATCAACCTCCCAACCGCTGTACGCCTTGGTTCGCTCAACCCGGCCACCCACTACAACCTCCCCCGCAAAGGTGCCATTGCCCCCGGCTACTGGGCCGACTTCATCATCTTCCCGGACCCGCGGCACGTCCAGCCGTCATCGACCTACGCGAAGGGAGAACTTGTGGCGAAGGACGGTGCCTACCTGGGTCCCGACGACGGGCATCCTTCGAGGAGCTACGGCATCAAGAACAGCATCAACATTGCCACTCCTACCTACCAGAGCCTGCGTGTCAAGGCCGAGCCGGGCAAGCAGCTGCGAGTCCTGCAGCTGATACCCCATCAGGTTGTGACCGCCGAGCGCCGCGTGAACGCAAGAGTCGACACGCACGGCTGTGTGGAGTCGGACACCGACCAGGACGTCCTGAAGGTAGCAGTCTTCGAACGCCATCACGCCACCGGGCGCGTAGGCGTGGCATTCATCAGCGGCTTCCAGATGAAACAGGGAGCGGTGGCGTCATCGATTGCCCACGATTCCCACAATATCGTCGTGTGCGGCGTTACCGACCGCGACATGCTGCTGGCCGTACAGCAGGTCGCCTTCATCGGTGGCGGCCTCGCGGTGACAAACAACGGACACGTTGTCGGTTCTCTCCCTCTCCCGTATGGCGGTCTCATGTCCGACCTGTCCGTACCTGAGGTCGCGGCCCGTCTGGATGATCTGGGAAAGGTCATGCGCGACGCAACAGGTTGCCCGCTGGACGATCCATTCATGACGCTGGCGTTCATGGCTCTTCCAGTCATTCCAAAGCTCAAGATCACGGATTTCGGCCTGATCGACGTTGAGAAATTCAAAGTTGTCAGTCTGTTCATCTAAGGGAGGTTTGCCATGCAGAAGCTCTTCCAGAACGCTCAGATAGCACAACCTGACGGCATGCTCCTGGCAGTCGACATTCTGGTCACAGACGGCATCATTGAGAAGTTCTCTCCCGCACTCGCTGAGCCTGCTCCGGCTGGAGTGGCCGCCATCGACCTGCATGGACTCTTTGTTATGCCGGGCGGGGTCGACGGACATGTCCATTTCGACGATCCCGGCTTCACGGAACGTGAGGACTTCGGCACTGGCACTATGGGTGCTGCCGCAGGCGGTGTCACCACCATCGTCGACATGCCGTGCACGTCGCTTCCGCCGGTGACCACGTCCGACAACTTCAAGACGAAAATGAGAGCTGTCGAATCCAAGGCTTACGTCGATTACGCGTTCTGGGGCGGAACGACCCCAACCTTCATCGACAGCGGCACCTTCCGCCGCCTGCTGCCGGAACTTAAAAAGCTGGGCGTCGTCGGCATCAAGGCCTATACCATCTCGGGCATGCAGACCTATCCGCGCCTCGATACGCGCCAGATGGTGATGCTTTTCGAGGCTGCACGCGACTTCAACATGCTGGTGGCGGTGCACGCCGAAGACTACTTCCTTGCCACGTACTACACCGACAAGATCATTCGGGAGGGCCGTTCGGACCCTCTGGCGTACAAGGACGGCCGCACCTACGATGCAGAACCCCTCGCCGTCTCCACAGTCCTTGCTCTCGCCCGCCGCGAGCATACGCGTGTCCATATCGTCCATATGTCGACCTCCGCAGGTGTCGACCTTGTCCGGCAAGCCAAAGGCCAGGGCATCGACGCCACGACCGAAACCTGCCCGCACTACCTGTTGCTCAACCGAGAGGACTTTGTGCGCCTGGGCAGTCTGGCCAAGTGTACGCCGCCGTTGCGCGACCGCTATGACAACGAGGTGCTCTGGGCGGGCCTGCTGGACGGGACCATCGACTATGTGACGACCGACCATGCAGCCGGCATCTACCCTCGGGAAAAGGTCACGGACAACATCTGGAATGCCTACGCAGGCATGCCGGGCGTTCAGCTCCGCGTCCCTCTGATGCTCTACGAGGCCTGCGCAGTCCGTGGCATGAACCTGTACCGTTTTGGCGAAATCATGAGTACCAACCCCGCGAAGCGTCTTGGCTTATTCCCGCGGAAAGGTATACTTGCAGTCGGTTCCGATGCCGATTTCGCCTGCATCGACCTGAATGCGCCAATGACCGTGCACGCCGAAGACCTCTACGCCAAGAACAAGTACACGCCCTTTGAGGGACGGGAGCTGCGAGGCGTAGTCCGCCAGACGTTTGTGCGTGGCAGTCAGGTCTACGACAGTTCGGGGGAGTTCCCTGCAAGAGCCGGCTACGGAAAATTCATCAAGGCTGTCTAACCACGTGGAGGTGGCACAATGCTGGTAACGTTGAAAGAAGTCACACAGGACGCACTCAAGAACCACTACGCGGTCGGCGCGTTCAACATCCACAACCTGGAATATGCCAAGGCTGTTGTCGAAAGCTCGTATGAGATGAAGGCGCCTGTCATCCTCCAGATCTCGCAGGGTAGCTCTGATTTTGCGGGGCTCGAAGAACTGTGCATGATCGCCCGTCATTACGCTGCCAAGTATGCCATTCCCGTCGTCGTGCACCTCGATCACGGCAAGAGCTTCCTGCGCTGCATCGAAGGACTGCGTGCCGGGTTCAGCTCCGTCATGTTTGACGGTTCCTCGCTGCCGTACGCCGAGAACGTCGCCATCACGCGTCAGGTCGTCGAAGCTGCCCACCAGGTAGGCGTGGCCGTCGAAGCGGAGATCGGCAAGGTCGGCAAGTCTGAGGACGGCGCAAGCACCGAAGCCGAGGATATGCACTACACCGCGGTCGACGAGGCGGTTCGCTTTGTTGGCGATACGCACGTCGACGCTCTGGCCGTATCCATTGGAACTGTACACGCCATGGCCGTCCAGGCAGCCCATCTCGACATCGCACTCTGCCGCAAGCTGCACGAAGCCATGCCGACCGTGCCGCTTGTCATGCACGGCGCCTCCGGCGCAGTGGATGAGGATGTCAAGCAGGTCATCCAGCTGGGCATCACCAAGATCAATATTGCGACCTTCCTGCAGAAAAAGGCCGCCCTTGCCGTCAAGGCGATGTTCGAGCAGACCCCGGACGCCATTGGATTTCGGGACCTTGCAAAACCACAGTTGCAGGCCATCAAGGACGGCGTGCGTGGCAAGATCGAATTGTTCGACACTGCCAACCACGCCTGAGAACGTTACTGGCTTCCAGGACATTCAAAAAGCCCCAGCCGTCAGGCTGGGGCTTTTTCTTGATATTGCTGTGTCCGGACTATGACGCAGGCTGTGTGCTCACCGGCGAACCAGACTGCGAAGCGGGTGCCTGAATGTGGACAGTGCTCGCCGTCAGGTCGATGACGCCCCTGAGAGCCACTTCGAGTTCCGGCCCCTGCAACGTCTCCTTGTCCAGCAGGACGGTCACCAGATTCTCCAGCACGGCACGGTTCATCTCCAGGACTTCGGTCGCGCGGCGGTACTGCTCTTCGACCAGGCGTCTGGCCTCGGCGTCGATAGTCTGGGCGGTCTCTTCACTGTAGTTGCGCTCCTCACTGAGTTCCTTCCCAAGGAACACCAGGTCACTGGTCTTGCCGTAGGTAAGGGGACCGAGTTTCTCACTCATGCCATACGCACGGATCATGCGGTGGACGACGTCCGTGGCACGCTCGAGATCATTCGAAGGTCCGGTCGAGATGCTTCCCAGGAAGAGTTTCTCGGAAGCGCTTCCGCCGAGCAGGCCGGCAACTTCCCTGAGGAGCTCCTCGCTCGTGCGCATGTACCGGTCTTCTGTGGGGAGCTGCAACGTGAACCCGAGAGCCATACCGCGTGACACGATACTGATGCGGTGGACCTCTTCACGCGCGGCCAGAGCCTTGCCGACGACGGCATGTCCGGATTCATGGTAGGCGATGCGCCGGCGCTCGTCGGCGCTGATGACTCTGGACTTCTTCTGTGGTCCCGCGATGACCTTGTCGATGGCTTCCTCGACCTCTTCCATCGTGATATCCGTCTTGCCCCTGCGGACGGCAAGCAGTGCGCTCTCGTTCAGCAGGTTCTCCAGGTCGGCTCCTGTGAAGCCGGCGGTCTCCTTGGCGATCGTGCCTAACCTGACGTCAACCGCAAACGGCTTGTCCGAAGCGTGCACCTTGAGGATCTCCTCCCGTCCCTTGGCATCCGGCAGGTCGACGACAACGCGCCGATCGAAGCGGCCCGGACGCAGCAGAGCCGGGTCCAGAACGTCAGGCCGGTTCGTTGCGGCAAGGATGATAATGCCCTTGTTCGCGTCAAAACCGTCCATCTCGACGAGCAGCTGGTTCAAGGTCTGCTCACGTTCGTCGTTGCCGCCACCGATACCTGCGCCGCGATGGCGCCCCACGGCGTCGATTTCGTCGATGAACACGATGCATGGAGCATATTGCTTCGCCTGTGCGAACAGGTCCCTGACGCGGCTTGCGCCCACGCCGACAAACATCTCGACGAACTCCGAACCCGACACGTTGAAGAACGGCACCTTGGCTTCGCCGGAGATTGCTCGCGCGAGCAGTGTCTTCCCACAGCCAGGAGGTCCAACCAGTAACGCGCCCTTGGGAATCTGGGCACCCATTGCCGAGAACTTCTTCGGGTTCTTGAGGTAGTCGATCAGCTCGCCTGTCTCTTCCTTGGCCTCATCCAGACCCGCAACGTCCTTGAACGTCACGCGCGGGCGGTTGTCCATGAACAGCTTGGCCTTGCTCTTGCCAAACCCGAACACCTGGTTGTTCTGTCCTCCCTGCATGCGCTGCATCATGAAGAACCAGAACCCGATCAGCAGCACAAACGGCAGGACATTGATCAGCAGCGTCAGCCAGATGCTCGTCTGCGCCTTGTTGAAGTCACCCTGCACACCCTTTGCGATCAGCAACGGATACAGGCTGGCGTCGTACAGGGGCGCGATGGTCGTGAACTTCGTGCCGTCCTTCAGCGTCCCCGTGCCGGTCTGGACAACGTCCGAAATCGCGAACTTGACGTCCTTGACCTCTCCAGCCTGAACCTTCGCCACGAAATCGGTATATGTCAATTGCGCCGGCTGGGCCACAGGCTGGTTGAAGAACAGCGAATAGGCGCCCCATAGTATGGCAAAGAGAAGCGCCCATCCGATGAGCTCTTTCAGCAGATTCGGGTTTGAGCCTCCGTTCTTCTTCTGGTTGGCCACTTATCCCTTCTCCTCTTTTCTCTTCTCGTAGACCTCGGGTTTCAGGACGCCGACGAACGGCAGGTTCCGGTAGTTCTCGTCGTAATCCAGCCCGTAACCGATGACGAACTTATTGGGAATCTCAAACCCGCAGTACTTGATGTCCACGTCCACCTTGCGACGCTGCGGCTTGGAGAGGAACGTGCAGATCTCGATACTGCTGGGGCCCCTCGTCTTCATGAGATCGACCAGTGCCTTCATCGTAAGGCCTGTGTCGACGATATCCTCGACGATGATAATGTCGCGGTGCGCCACGTTGGCGTCGACGTCACGCGTGATCTTAATGACGCCCGTGCTATCCATGTTGGTGCCGCCATAGCTGCTCACGCCCATGAAGTCCACCATGACGTGAACCGGCACCGAGCGTATGAGGTCGGAAAGGAACACGACGGCGCCCCGCAGAATGCAGATCATCAGCGGGTTCCTGCCCTCGTAATCACGTCCTATCTGCTGTCCCAGCTCGGTTGTGCGTTTCTGGACTTCTTCGGTCGAGACCAGAACCTCGAGTATATCATCTCTCATGTCCATGTATTCTACCCCGCTCCCAATGTGAGACAACTTAGCACTGTGAACTATAGTATACAATGCGCAGGAAGCGGCGCGACTCTGCTGTCACCACTCCTGCGGCGCTGCGAGCGAGGGCGGGCACCCAGATAATGCCATCTGCATCGCATACGACGGGACGCCGCGCCCGGAGCACCCGGTCTACCTTTGCGTCGACATACAGGTCCTGCAGCTTGTGTTGATGCCCTCCAAACGTCGTCATGCGGTCACCAGACCGCGCGTGGCGTACCGTCAGCGGCAACCGCAAGGCGTCCAGGTCGAACCACGCTTCCTTCGGCCCAACGCCCCTTAAGTCTGACGGAACGTCCGCAGGCGTCTTCTCGTCGAAGGTCAGGCGTCTCCGAAACCAGTCGACTGTTGCGGGAAACTTCGCTATCTCCTGTGACTCAAGGACACGGCCGGTAAACGCGGCGCCATAGACATAGACGTGCTGGTAACCCACCTCGAGCATCACACGGTCATCCAGCGTTACGCGAATGCCTGTCCTGCCGTTCCGTATGGCCTGGGTACTCCGCGTCAACCGCTCGAAGCTGGGACCGACGCCCGACGTGGCGAAAATCTCCTCAAGTGCATATTGCAGCAGGGGGTCAGGCAGACTCGCAAGTGCCCCTTTGGCAAGGCGCAACGCTCCGGGATGCCTTCCATCGCCCGCTTCCAGGATCTCGATGTTGTCGGTCACCTGCTCGGTCTGCCGCTCGAACAACTCACATGCGGCACGTGCCATGTTCGCCGTTCGCACGACGGCCGTCTTCGCGGCAGGAAACCGGCTCTCGATCAGCGGGATCACGCTCGTACGGATGAAGTTCCTCTCGTACCGCTCGTCCGTATTGGACAGATCGTCCCGCCAGACGAAACCCTGCGACCGCAGCCAGCCCTGAAGCTGTTCCTTTGACACTGCGAGCAGCGGATGGATGAACATCCCCGTCCGCGGCGCCATGCCGGACATCCCCCGCAAGCCAGTCCCCTTGAGAAGTCGGAAGAGGACCGTCTCAGCTTGGTCGTCCCGCGTGTGAGCCGTAGCGATGCACGCAGCTCCTGTCTTGAGCGCCGTCATGCGAAGAAAGCGAAGCCGCAGTTCCCGGGCCGCCTCTTCGTGGCTGAGATGGTGACCGGAGGCGTACGCGCCCACATTGTCAGATCCTGTTTCGTAGGGTACGTCCAATGAGCCTGCCAATTCCCGCACAAACGCCTCATCCGCATCACTTTCGGCACCGCGGAGCTGATGGTTGAAATGGGCACAGACCACGTCGAGATGACAGCTTTCCCGCAACGAGCAGAGGAGGCGTAGCAGCGCGA
>NZ_QXIY01000013.1:15140-15564 GCF_003570995.1 Candidatus Cryosericum septentrionale | reverse complement strand
GAGACGTCTCCAGAGGCAGGGCCCGCAGCCACCTTCTGTGCCTCGACGACCAGCTCTTCATCGCACTTGGGGCAGAATGGATGGTTGCCGTTGATGTACCCGTGTTTGGGGCATATGGAGAACGTGGGCGTGAGCGTGAAGTAGGGCAGTCGGTAGCTGTTCGTGACTGCGCGCACCAGCTGCTTGGCTTGGTCTGCGCTTTCCAGCCGTTCGCCGAGAAACAGGTGGACGACAGTGCCTCCTGTATACTTGACCTGAAGAGGGTCCTGGAGGTCAAGCGCCTCGAACGGGTCGGTCGTGTACGCCACAGGCAACTGCGTAGAGTTCGTGTAGTAGGGATCACCGCCGTTCTTGACGGCCTCTTCGTTTGCCACGAGGATGTCCGGATACAGAGCCTTGTCCTGCTTGGCCAGCACATAGGTTG
>NZ_QXIY01000013.1:0-15043 GCF_003570995.1 Candidatus Cryosericum septentrionale | reverse complement strand
GGCGAAGTTGAGCAGGAGTTCGTTCATGCCGTTGATGCCGATCGTGTTGAAATGGTTGGCCCAGTAGAACCCGTTGCACTGCTTGACTGCATCAAGGTAGTGGCGCGAATAGGGGTAGAGTCCTGCCGCCGTCAGGTTCTCGATGATCTTGCGCTTGATCTCGAGCGACGTGCGAGCGACGTCCATGACGTGGGACAGGCGCTCGAACAGCTCGTCTTTGCTATGAGAGAGGTAGCCGATACGTGGGAGGTCGATGGTGACCACCCCAATGGAGCCGGTGAGAGGATTGGACGCAAACAACCCGCCGCCTCTCTTCCGTAGTTCGCGCGTGTCGAGCCTCAAACGACAGCACATTGAGCGGGCATCGTCCGGGTCCATGTCGCTGTTCACGAAGTTGCTCCAGTACGGGATGCCAAACTTGGCGGTCATCTCGAAGATGGGGTCGTAGACAGGGTTCTGCCAGTCGAAGTCCTTTGTAATATTGTACGTGGGGATGGGGAACGAGAACACACGGCCCTTGGCGTCGCCGGCAAGCATGACTTCGGCGAAAGCACGGTTGAACATGTCCATCTCCGGCTGGAAGTCCGCGTAGGTCTCGGGCACAGGATTTCCGCCGATGATGGCTGCCTCGCTGGCCGTGGCGCCGTGCGGGCGCAGATCCAGCGTGATGTTGCTGAAGGGGGACTGGAAGCCTGACCGTGTGGGGACGTTCATGTTGAACACGAATTCCTGCACGGCCTGCTTGACCTCGTCATAGCGCAGGTGATCGTAGCGGATGAAGGGCGCAAGGTAGGTGTCGACCGAGCTGAACGCCTGTGCGCCGGCCGCCTCGCCCTGCATGGTGAAGATAAAGTTGACCATCTGCCCCAGCGCCGAGCGGAAGTGTTTGGCGGGCTTGCTTTCGACCTTGCCGTACACGCCTCCGAGTCCCCTCAGGAGAAGGTCCTTGAGGTCCCATCCTACACAGTAGGCAGCCAGGTACCCCAGATCGTGCACGTACATGTCGCCGTTGACGTGCGCGTCCCGTACTTCCGGCGGATAGACCTCGTTCAACCAGTACCGGCTCACGACGCTGGTCGCAAGGTGCATGTTGAGCCCCTGAAGAGAGTAACTGGTGTTGGAATTCTCGTTGACGCGCCAGTCCAGTTTCTCCAGGTATTTCTGGATTGTCTCGCGGGGGTCGAGAAGCGTTTTGAGGTCGCGCAGCTTTCGGTGCTGCTCGCGGTAGAGGATATAGGCTTTGGCCGTCTTGTGATGGCGTGACTCCATGAGCGTCTGCTCGACGAGGTCCTGGATCTGTTCGACCGTGGCGATGTCATCGGGGATCTGGGCGACGATAATGCGCGTCAGGCGTTCCGATTCAGTCTCGTCGAATTCCTTCGTAGCCTTGCCGGCTTTCGTGATGGCGATGCGGATTTTGGCTTGGTCGAAGGGTACTTTCTCACCTGTGCGCTTGATTACGTATCGCATGCGTATCGCCCCCAAGTACTGTTGATGGTCTTGACTCATTCTGCGCGGGATACTTCAGACTGTGGCACCCTCAGCAGGCACATGATTATTTTACGGTGGGTTAGGGAGTGCGTCAAGCATTGTGAAGATGCGGCTCAGGGGCTTGACAGAACCAGAATACCTGTTCTGGGAAGGACGTCGCGTGCTAAATTGTCTGCTTGATTGTGACGACGCGCGAATGAGGGGCTCGTTTGCTCTCAATCTCGGTCTTGACGGCGGCGACAAGAGTCCTGTACGCATCCCGGGACGAGTGTGTCGCTCATGTTTCTTGACCAGATAGAGCGGCAGACACAACGAGACGTCACTGCCCAGAATGAGCCACAGCACCGTCAGCTCGGCCCCGAGAGTCAGGCCGCGCGAGGCAGGGCGGACGTACCGCTTCATTGCTTGCTGTAGTCTGCCAGCTTGGGAATCGGGACGTTCTTGAGAGTATTGGTCACGACCTCGTTAGTTGTAACGCCCCGGAGACGGGCTTCAGCCTGCAGAATGAGCCGGTGTCCCGAGATGAACGGGAAAACCAGTTTGATGTCATCCGGGATGACGAAGTCGCGATTCTGGAGATACGCGTACGCCTTGCTGAGGCGCATGAGGTCGATGCTGCCACGGGGAGACAGTCCAAGGTAGACCGTATCGTCGTGCCGCGTGGCGTCGACCAGGGAGACGACGTAGCTGATGAGTTCCGGCGCGATGAAGACGCCCTCGACCTCTTTCTGCATCGTTGTCAGGTCGTCACGGGAGACGATACGGACGTCGTCGCTGATAACCTTGACCCGGGCATAGAAGCCGGTAACGATTTCTTCTTCCTTGTCCTTGCTCGGGTATCCAATCGTCAGCCGGGCCATGAAGCGGTCCAGCTGGGCCTCGGGCAACGGGAACGTACCCTCGTACTCGATGGGATTCATGGTCGCCATGACCACGAACGGGCGGTCCAGCTTGACGATGGTCCCGTCGATAGTGACCTGGTATTCAGCCATGGCCTCGAGAAGCGCTGACTGCGTCTTGGGGGTGCCGCGGTTGATTTCGTCTGCCAGCAGAAGGTTGGTGAAGATCGGTCCCCGTTTCAGCCGGAATTCCTGCGTTTTCTGGTCATAGACTGAGACGCCGGAGATATCCGACGGTAAGAGGTCCGGAGTGAACTGGATACGCTTGAACTGCAGCCCCAGCGAGCGGGAGATGAGGTTGGCGAGTGTTGTCTTGCCCAGACCGGGGACATCCTCGAGGAAGATGTGCCCGCCGGCGAGCAGTGTTGCAAAGGCCACGTCGACAACCGTATTCTTGCCAACAAAGTACTGTTCGACGTAGGATATGGCTTTGTTCAGGTTTTCGTTCATCGTCTGCTCCTTCTGTAGTCTGCTATCTTCTCCATTGTAGACCGTTCAGCTCGAAATCAACGACCCCGCACCGGTCGTTGCGAAGCCCGGGCTTCGTTGCGCATGCTGCGGACACATGTTTGGAGATCCTGCAGTGCGGCCTTGGTCACAAGGACGTCTTCCCCGGTGACGCTGGGACGGCTGTACCGCGCTTTGCCGAAGAGTGTCGCGAGTTGACTCATTGCGCCTGCGCAGGCAGAGACTTCGACCGACACGCGCTGTGCGAACTCGCTGGCGGTTTCTCCCCGCCGCAGGCGCGGCCCGACTGTCGCGACCGCCTCGACGCCCATCGCAAACAGCGCCGTGATACTGGTCACGGGGTCTTTCATCAGGATGCCGTCGTTCAGCGAAACCAGCCGACGTACGGTCCGGATGACCTTCTTGCGCTCCGACCGGTCGAGCATCGACAGCAGGACCTCGTGACGGAACTCAAAGATCATGTCCCGGATGCTGGCGACAATCGACACCAGAAGGAGACTGGCTCCTATCCAGTACACGGTAGCGACGATGGCCTCGAGCGTAGCCTTGATCTCGTTGTTTCTGGGAGGAAGGACGTTGCGCTCCCGCAGTGCCTCGACGATGTCATCGTAATTCTCCCCCGGGACACGCCCTGCCTGGGCGATGCCGTTTGCAATTTGTCCGGTCTTGGCTCCCGTGTAGACGATCGCAAAGATCAGAGCCGTCACGATGAACGCGAGAGGGAAGATCAACGCACGCATGGTCTTTCCCCAGGTGTTGTGAAGGATCGAGATGGAGACAATGACTGCAGCGATCAGCACCGCGGTCATGATGGCCAGTGGGAGATACATGAAGCCGAACAGCTCCCAGAAGTGGTCCTCCATGACGTGCCGCAGTGTAAGGGCAGGCAGGTTCACAGGCAGTCCGCCCGTCCCCGCGGGCTTCGGTGTGGACGCAGGTGTCCCTGGAAGCAGCCACACGGCGGTTCTGGGCAGGGTAGGCGCCTGCACGATAGGGGAGGCGACTGCCGCCACGAAAACGACCAGGAGGATGACGAATCCAGGCAGGAGCCGTCTGGCTGCTCGTGGGTCGGAAGCGGTGACCGCCGAGAGCATCGATGCAGCCAGCATGATGGTCAGCACGATGGTGGCTACCAGGGGGTCTGTATTGCCAAGGACGGCGTAGCAGCACGCGATGATACTGATGCGCAGGAAATGGGCGGGCGACTCGGCAGCCAGCGTCAGGTTGCCGACAAACCAGAAATAGAGCTCGAACAACACGGTGAGCAGGAGAATGGCGAGAAGCTCCTGCAGGGTATGCCGGTCGGCAGTCAGTGCAAGATAGACGATGATAAGACACGTCTCGAGACCGTGATAGAGTCGGAAGAGTTTCTGGTTGCGGTGTGGCAACGCGATGTTCAGCAGAACGAGTGCTGCGACGCCAAACCACCAGGGCACCGCAAGACGGGCGATCCAGAATGCGAGGAAGCAGGCACTATTGGCGATAATCAGCCGGGCAATGCGTGTCGTGTCCATGATAGTCTCCTCAGCCACTGGCGAGTGTGGTGATCGGGTCGTTCAGTCCGACAATCGTCAGTTCGATACCATTCTCCCTGAGCACGCGCTGCAGAGACCTCAGGCGGAGCAGTCTCGGCGTATCCTTCAGGTAATAAGGTGCCTGGTGCTCGCCCGGCAGGAGGAACGTGCCTTCCGGGAACAGGATGATGGTGATGCGCGCGAAGTGTTCGCGCTGCTTGAGCAAGTGCACGACCTCCGTCTCGTCCATCTCGTGGGCGAGGAGAACCAGTTGTGATTGCGCCGGGATCACGCGTGCGTTCTGGTTCAGCCAGTCCAGCACGATGCCGGGGTCTTCTGTCTGTACGGCCTGGGCTCTGGCTACGGCCGTGAGGCAGGAGAGAAGATGCACGCGGTCGCGGCCGGTACCCGTCCAGTCCGTATGGGACCCGATTGCCACGAGGCCGAAGGGCAGGTTGCGGTCATGAACATAGTGCAGGATGCTTGCTGCCGCAGTGGACAGAGTGTCATCCAGCGCTTCCAGCGTGAAGCCCGTATCCAGGTGCACAGTATAGTTCACCAGCAGGATGATGGTCTGAGACGCCGAGGGAGTGAAGTCCTTGACGACGAGCGTTCCCGTGTGGGCGCTCATCTTCCAGTGGATGCGGTTCATCGGCTCCCCGTCATAGGGGTGGGTTCCTGTGAGCTGGCTGGTATCGACATTGGGAGCGTAGCGGACACGCTGTCCGTCGAGAGGTGACGTGAGCGCGATGTGCATCGCCGCAAGCGAGATTGGACGCGGGACGACCGTCAGGGTCAGCTGGGACGGAACCGAGCGCTGGATGCGGAAGATGCCCAGTGGATCCTGCAGTGAGATGCGGGCGGAGCCCAAAGAGTACTGCCCTTTGCGGGTGGCGTCGAAGAACACGGTCGTGCCGTCGTCGTCTTTTCTGCTGTGGCGCCGGATCACGTAAGGCGGGAGCAGTGGTTCGACAGACAGCAGCACAGGACCTGTGACCCTGTACCCGGAGGCAGTGCACGTCAGCATATTTGGCTGGCGTACCGTCGCGACACTGTGGCGAAGGACGCTCGTAACTGTAAGCCGTTGGTACTCGACAGTGAGTATACCGCACAGAAGGACTGTATATGATAGTGCGGCGAGCCCGACGACGAGAAAGGAAGCGCTGCGGAGGAGAAGGGCGAGGGCGAGCATGAGCAGCGACACCAGCAGACCGGCCCCCGCTGTCCTGAAGAACACGCGGAAACCAGTGGAGGGTGCCGCCGTGTTAGGGCGCCCCTCTGGCGGTGCCTTCATCTGACGAATCCCTGCTGTCTCCATCTCGCCTCACTCACTACATCGGGCAGGGTCCCCGGCACGTTACAGGCCGATCGGGTTACTGGGAAACGGGCAATGGTCCATCAGTTCTGATCCGTGGATGCCGGGCCTCGGCCTTCAGCATCTCCAGCAGTTTCTGGTAGGTGGCCTTGGCCAGCCTCACCTGATCGGGAGTCACGTCGATCTTCGAGTAGCGGGCGATGTAGAACAGTCGTCCCAGGACGTCGACGTGCTCGGCCAGGTCAGGGTACCACCGGGCGACGCGAGCGGTCAGTTCTGTCGGCGTTTCTCCGCGCACCATCGCAAGGTCGAGTGGATACAACGCGTTGGCGGCCATATAGAAGATCGCGATGACTGTCCCACGTGGGTCGCGCAGCAAGTCTTCGTCATCCAGACCGCGGATCCTCTTGATGGTTCGTTTGATGATGATGCGGTCACGCCTGCGTCCAATACCCTCGAGGCGGTCCCACTGCGTTGCAAAAGCCTGCCGAACACACGTGACGCCGCAATAAAGCACTGTCAGGATCGACAGGTTGTGCAGGACGAGCCGCAACACTATGACGGCAGAAGAGGGGAAGAGATTGACCTTCAACCTGAGCGCAAGGAACATCTGCCAGGTACGCGGCACCAGAAGTTTCCCGTCGATGATCCAGGGCGAAGAAGGGCCAAACATCAGCGCGTTCAGAGTCTTGCTGTGTATGCTTATGAGAATGAGGAAGATGCAGTTCATGCCGAGCAACAGGAGGAGGACAGGCACAAGTCTCCGCAGAGACTTTCCCGGTCCTTGCTGGAGGACAGCTCCGAGGAATATCCACGCAAGCAGGATCATGAGTGGAGCCGCCAGCAGGGAACCGACGAGAACCTGGAGCTCTTCGGCGAGTGAAATTCGCATCAACCAGGAGCCGAGGAGACTTGTCGCAGCGGCCGGCCAGGGCTTCCACCAGTTCGTGGTATGGCGTCTTGTGATGAAGTCCACGGCGGTAGGACGGCCAAACAGGAAGTCCTGCAGACTCTGGGCAGTCGATGCGCTGAACGGGCCCGTCTCGACCGGCAATGACGTCGCCAGGACCGTGACCACGATCAGGATGATGGCAACCGGTATCAGCCGCTGCAGAAACCTCGGCCGATCCTCGTCTGTTCCTGCGAGCAGCAGTGCCAGCACGAGGAGGAGTGACAGTACGGCGATTGACACGGCGGCGCCTGCGACGTCCAGTGTGATCAGCAGTGCCAGCCACACGATGTTGCCAAGGTAAACCGGTTTCCCGGGAGTCTTCAGCCTGGTGAGAACGATGCCGGCGTAGAAGAGCATTGGCACGAGGAGGAAGAAGAATTCCCGGTAGCGTGCCGCGTAGTCGATGGCCAGGCGCTGACTGTTTGTGGCCAGGACGCTCACCAGAGCAATGGCGATGATGGCTTCCCACGTTAACCTGTGCCGCCCCAGCCATGGTCCTGCCACCAGAACAGCCAGTGCGGGCAGCACGACCCACCATGGGATGGTAGCGCGTGCCGTCCAGAAGACCAGGAGTGTCGCTACCATCATGAAGGAGACATGCAGCAGTGATTTCTCGTGGTTCATGGTCAGGTCTCTCCCAGAGCAGCAAGCGTATCGTTGAGGCCGATGATGGACAGGTCCACGCTGGCATCTCTCAGGATCTTCTGCGTCTGCTTGAGGCGTGCAATCTGTTCGATATCGGGCATGAAGTACGGGACCGCCCGCTCACCGTACAACAGGAAGCTTCCATACGGGAACAGGCAGATCGAAATACGTGAGAACTGCGCCTGCATGCGAAGCAGCGCTCCAATCTCCTCTTCCTTCAGCTCGTGCTGGATGAGAAACAGCTGTGAGCGGGCGGGGATGCGGAGCCGTTCCCGTCTGAGATAGTCGAGAAACACCGTACTGGATGGTTCCCTGTCCATGCGGGCTCGTGCGTGCGCAAGGAGGCGATAACAGGCGAACAGATGAGTCGCGTCCTTTGAGAATCCATTGGAGGAGAGTGTCTCCTCTCCCAGAACGGTAAGTCCGAAGGGCAGCTTGCGGTCATAGGAATACTGGAGGACACTGGCGCCCACCATGGTCATGTAGTCTTCGAAGGTTTCCAGGGTAAAGCTGGGCTCGCGCCGAAGCGTCAGGTTGAGCAGGACGACGACGGTCTTCGAGGCGGATGGGGCGAACTCCTTCACCATGAGCTCACCTCGGTGAGCACTCATCTTCCAGTGAATACGGTTCATGGGGTCACTTTCGTAAGGTCGCACTCCCGCAAGCTGCGAGACATCATAGTTGGGTGCGAACTTGACGCGCTGACCATCGAGGGGAGAGGTCAGGGAGATGCGCAGTTTCTCGAGGGGGAGGATCGTGGGGAACACCGTGAGCTTCTCATCTGCTGTCAGGCGTCTGCTGATGCGGAACAGGCGCAGAGGGTCGGTCACGGTCAGGATACCCTCTCCCAGGTCATACACCCCTCGACGGTTAACGTGGAACTGCAGGACGTACGTCCGGTCATGCCACGAGGAGCTTTCGCGGATGATGTATTCAGGGACCAGCGGCTGGAGCCAGATTGAGAGAGGGGAACGTCGCGGGATGCCCTCAAGAGAGATCGTCAGCGTGTCCTGTGACTTCATCTGCACGACCGCCTGTCGCAGACGCTTCACGACCCTGGTGCGGTCACTTGTCCGCAATACCAGCGGGACCATGATTGCCGTGTAAGTTGTGATGAGGGTCGCAAGATAGAACAGGGGCCGGGTGCCGAGGATGAGCCATGACACCGCCGCGAGCGAGGATATAAGGATTGCGCGCCCTGCGACGCGGAGAATTCGCCTCAAGCCGCCCTCACGATTCCATGTCCTGTCTTGCACGGTCTCCCGAGTGCCTCATGCCAAGACCACCTCTTTGCCAGTCAGCCATGTACTGCAGACTACAAATATTGTACGGTGGCAAGGCTGATTTGCAATGCTGGAGCGGTGCAAGAGGATGCCACAGTGGTACCGGGGCGAGATCTCAACCTTGGCTGGTTGTTGCGAACCGTTTTTTCTGGTAAACTACACAAGCGAATACGCAGAGGTGAACGACACATGGTACAAGTTGTCATGGACACGACAACAGGCATGACCAGACAGGAGTTCGACCAGTCAGGCATAACGATGATCCCTCTCTATGTCCGGGACGGCGACAAGGTCTACCGAGAACAGGTGGATATCTTTCCCGACGAGTTCTACCGGCGGGAAAGGGCGGGTCTCATCTATGAGACCGCTCAGACAAACCCTGCAGACCTGGTTTCCGTGTTCAAGCCCATCGTGGAAGCTGGCGACGAAGTCGTATGTGTGCTCATCTCAAGCGCCATCTCTGGTTCCGTGAACGCAGCGCATGTCGCTGCCCAGATGCTCGGTGCCGAAGACAGGATTACTGTCGTAGATTCTCTGGAATCCGGGTACGGTGAGGCATACCTTGGTCACACGGCAAAGAAGATGGCCGATGCCGGGGAAAGTCGCGTGGAAATTGTTCGGGCTCTTGCCGACATTCGGAGTCGGACACGCACGTACTTCATCATGGAATCACTCAAGTGGCTGTTCCATGGGGGTCGTCTGACGGGAGCACAGTACTTCGTTGGATCCGTGATCAAGCTGAACCCGATTGTCTGGTTTGACGAGGCTGGACGCATGACGTCCTACGACAAGACACGAACCATTAAGGTTGCCAAGGACCACATGCGCCAGCTTGTCGCAGACTGTGGCAAGAACGGGGTCGAGGCTGCGACCCTGCATTGGCCGGACAATCTGAATGAGGCTCAGGGGTTCCACGCCGAGATGGAGGAAATCCTCCAGGCCCCCGTGTCATATACCAAGCTGTCGTGTGTACTGGGCGTGCACACGGGACCTGACCTTCTCGGGCCTTGCATCATCATGAAGGCGTCGTGACCAGATCATCTGGTCGGACCAGCCAGCGACGCCGACCCTCATGCTATCGTGTAGCACGATGGACGTGTCTGCAAGTGACACCAGAAAATGGTGACAGGCGGCCCACAGAGGGGCCCTGGAAAGGAGTCGAATGATCAAAGTCATCATGGACTCGACGTGTGGCATGACTGTCGAGGACTTCGAGAAGGCAGGTATGGTCATGGTGCCTCTCTACGTCCGTGAAGGAGAGACTCTCTATCGCGACGGCGTCGACATTAAGCCGGCCGAGTTCTACAAGAAGGAGCGGGAGGGCGTCATCTTCGAGAGCGCGCAGACCAATCCCGACGACCTGGTGCGCATCTTCCGGCCGATCGTGGAGGCTGGAGACGAAATCGTCTGTGTCATGATATCAGGGGCTATTTCGGGGTCCGTCAATGCGGGTCGCGTTGCCGCCCAGACGCTGGAGGCCGAGGATCGGATTTCCATCGTGGACTCTCGCCAAAGCGGCTACTGCCAGCTTACGATGGGCAGGCTGGCCAAGAGCATGGCAGATGAGGGCAAGAGTCGTGCTCAGATCGTTGAAGCGCTCACCGAGCTGCGGGACCGCACGTGGGTCTACTTCATCATGGAATCGCTCCACTGGCTGTACAAGGGCGGCCGCCTCACGGGCGCGCAGGCCCTCATCGGGACGATCATCCAGCTCAAACCTATTGTCTGGTTTGACGACCTTGGCCGCATGGTAACGCACAACAAGATCCGAACAATCAAGGCGGGCAAGGAACGACTCAAGGAACTGGTCCTGGAAATGGCCTCATATGGCGTGGTGTCTGCAGGGTTACATTGGGCCGACAACTGGGATGAAGCCAAGGAGTTCGGAGACTGGATGGAATCCGTGCTCCACGTACCGGTCGAATATAACAGGGTCTCCTGTGTCGTCGGCTGTCACGTGGGCCCGACGGTTCTGGGACCCGTCGTGGTCATGAAGGAGAAGCCAAAGGCGAAGAATCGCGTAGACTGAGCAGGACGCCCAGAAGGACGACGGCTCCGCCGGCCAGCTGCATCACTGTCACTGTTTCGTGCAGCACGACCCAGGAGGTCAGCACACCGAAGACCGGGATAAGGTTGAGGATGTTGACCGCTTGGGTCGATGTCATTCTGGCGACCCCATAGTTGTACAGTGAGTACCCTCCGACCGAACAGAAAACTGCCAGATAGATGACGGCCCAGACAGCTGCGGCGGGGATTGGGAAGACTGGCCGCTCGAACACCCCTACCAGAGGAAGCAGGACGACACTGCCGAACAACATCTGAAACATCGCAGTCCTGCTGGCTGAGCTGTTCTTGGACAAGTTCTTGACCAGAATGCTGTAGAATGCCCAGCAGATGCCTGAGAGGATGATGAGTCCATCGCCAAGCAGGCGGTGCCCTCCCAGAGTCCCTCCCAGCGAACGTGGGTTGACGATGAGGACGACGCCGACGACTGACAGCGCAATGCCCGCGACAGCGGTATGCGAGAACCTCTTGTGGTAGGCAAGAGCCTCCACCAGGAGCGACAGCACGGGAAAGACGCCCATCATGAGCGAGATCTCGGAAGCCGTTGACAGGGCAAGTCCCACGTTCTCAAAGATGTGGTTCAGCGTATAGCCCAGGACTCCACCCAGAATCATGGCGCCGAATGCCCGGCGGTCCAGACGGAGGTCTTCGTGACGAAAGAGCAGCCAGACGAGCAGGATGGCGCTTGCGAGCACGAAGCGTATCCACGCGAGCGAAAGCGGCGGAATCGAGCGCAGGGCAAGCTTGGACACGGTAAAGGACGTTCCCCAGACGAACGCCGATGCTACGACGGACGCTATGTTGGCAGTTCGGCTTGTTCGCATGATTGCATAATGGTACCTTTCTCGGCAGCTCTTGTCAAAGAGGGGGCACGCGGCTGCACCTATACTGCCGAGAATAAGAGAAGCCCCGGTGGTTCATGTCCGGGGCTTCGTAGAGTGAGGAGATCAGTTACAGGATGTCGTCGCTACTGGTCCCGGTCCTGCAGCTTGTAGTCCCGGATCTTGTTGAACAGCGATTTGCGGGAGATGCCGAGGATCTGGGCGGCCTTGGTCTTGTTGCCGCCGGATTCGTGCAAGGCCTTGCGGATCATGTCGATCTCCATTTGCTGGATGGCGTCTGACAGATGAAGCCCACCGTTCCCGTCTGCGGCGACGGGCTGCGGCTGCGCGGGTTGTGCCACCAGCGGCTGACTCTCAGGAGCTGAAGACTCCTCGCGCCGATGCAGAATGGGTTGAGAGCCAAGGTCCACTGTTTCGGGAAGGAGCACGTGTGCCTGGGAGATGATGACTGCCCGGGCGATGACGTTTTCCAGCTCTCTGACATTTCCCGGCCACTCGTATGCATCGAGGCGCTCCAAGGTTTGGTCCGCAATCTCGGTGACGTCGCGCCCGTACTTGGCGGCATATTTTCTGAGGAAGTGGCGAGCTAGCAACACGATATCACCGCGCCGGTCGCGCAGCTGGGGAAGCCGTAGTGTAATGACGTTGAGACGATAGAACAGGTCCTCGCGGAACTTCCGTTCAGAGACCAGTCTGGTCAAGTCTTGGTTCGTGGCCGCGATGACACGTGCGGACGATGTCAGGTGCTCATGGCCGCCGACGCGTTCGAAGCCTCCATCCTGCAAAATTCGCAGCAGTTTGGCCTGAAGCGGCAGCGACATGTCGCCGATCTCGTCGAGAAAGATAGTGCCACTGGAGGCTTGCTCGAACTTGCCGATGTGTGTCTCGAAAGCATCAGTGAAGGCTCCCTTTTCGTGACCGAACAACTCGCTTTCGAGAAGGTTCTCCGGGATGGCTGCGCAGTTGACAACGACGAACGCACAGTCTTTCCGATGGCTGTTATTGTGAACGGCCTTGGCGACCAGCTCCTTGCCGGTGCCTGAGTCGCCGAGAACGAGAACGGTCGCGTCCGAGCTGGCGACCTTGCCGATCTGCTTGTAGACTTCCTGCATGAGTGGACTCTGGCCAACGAGCTCATCGCTGTTGATGATGGGAAGGTCCTCGGGGCGGGTTCGTCCTGAGAGAAATGACAGTTCGCGAAGCTCAAGAGCCCTCCTCACCTTGATTTTTACCTCATCGATGTCAAACGGTTTGGTCAGATAGTCATAGGCGCCGGACTTCATGGCTGAAATGGCGAGATCCGACGAACCGAATGCTGTCAGGAAGATGACGGGGAGATCAGGCTGGGACTCTTTGATCTTGAGAAAAGCATCCATACCACTCATGACGGGCATCTTGACGTCCATCAGGACCGTGTCCGGGCTCATAGCTTTAACCTTCTCGACTGCTTCCTGGCCGTTCTTGGCGACATTGACGCGATAGCCCTCGTCCTCAAGTGATTCGCGGAGCAGTTCACGTATGTTTTCCTCGTCGTCTACGACCAGAATGAGCTTGCTTAGGGTTTTCATAGGCAATTGCACATTTTATCGGGTTCGAAGTCCGAGTCAAACACCAGGATCGATGATTCGCTGCATGTTGACAGTGAACGTGGTACCTGCTCCCTCTGTACTCTCATAGGTGATAACCCCATTGTGGAAAGATGCGATCTTCTGGGAAATGGGAAGGCCAAGACCTGTACCATGTTCCTTGGTCGTGAAAAACGGTGTGAACATCTTGGGCCTGTCCTCGTTCTTGATACCAACACCGACATCACGTACCTCGACGATGACCCGATCCGCGTCGGTCTTTGCAGTGACGGTGACAGCTCCGTCTTCCTTGTCCTGCATCGACTGTATGGCGTTCTGCAGCAGGTTTATGAACATCTGCTCGGTCTGGCGCGCATCCCAGGTGACCATGACCTGTGGCACCTGGAGGTCGAGCGTCGTGTGGCCATCCTTGAACTGCTCCGCCATTAGCTCGCCGAGCGAAGCAAAGAACTCCTGGAGATCGAATTCGATCGGCTGGACCGGAGATGGGCGCCCGAAGGTGAGGAGGTCCTTGACCAGCGCTTCCAGGCGGTCGGCTTCGCTGCGGATGGGGATGATGTACTTGGCTTCGGGACGCCCCTGCAGTTTCTTCTCCAGAAGGCTTGCATATCCCTTGATGCTTGTGAGCGGGTTGCGTACCTCGTGGGCGATGCCGGTCGTAAAGATGCCGAGCGTCTTGAGGGCCTCGGTCTCCTTCGCTTCTTCGATACTCCGCTTGAGTGAGTGTGCCAGGTCGGCGACAACGCGCGAGATCTCTCCCAGCTCCCCTCCACCGCGTGGCACGCGCGTGTCGAGGTTGGTCTTGAGTCGGACGACGCTGCGGCGCAGGGACAGCAGCCGTATCAGGAAGAAGGTCAGCAGGACGATGGTTGCTGCGCCGCTCAGCCCGATGGAGACAGTCGAAGTCTTGAAGGCCTCGAAGCGGACGCGCTGCAAGGGAGCGAGGACCTGAGGCATGTCCCTGTCGACGATCAGGTAGCCGAGTGTTTGTGTGCCTGCCTTTAATGGAAGAGCGACGGTCAGCTTGGGTAATGGGTTGTGCGACGCGTCGGTCAGGTAGACGAGGCTTGGGGTGAAGAGGCTGATCTGATACCCGATGCTGACACTGGGGAAGTTGTCCTTAAACACGTTGATGTAGTCATAATAGGATTTGGAGAGGAAGATGTTCATCAGTTCGTTCTGCCTGGTCTGGCTCAACCTGTCGAACTTGTAACTGTTGAACAGTTCGCGGTACATGCGGTTCCAGCGCTCGACGGCCTGCGATCCTATGGCCTGGAGGGTCTCGCTCTCCTTGTTGACGAGTTCGTTCTGAAACCCAACAATGAGGCGGTTGCTCAGAATCGCCATCGAGATACCCACGATGAGCAGGGCAGTCACAATGATCTGGAAAGTCAGTGACTTGAAGACTCGACCCAATTGGTCCTCCCGGGATGAAGCAAGGCTAGATGGATACTCTCTTCAGCAGTTCCACAAGCTCTGGCTTGAGAAGGTTGCGCCGGGTGACTGTTTCGAGCGTCTCCTGAAGGACAATATGCCCGTCGCGTGTTCCTGCGACGACATCCGAGTGACCTTCACTGAGAGCGACAACTGCCGCTTCGCCCGATGTGCTGGCCAGGATGCGGTCGAAGCGCGTGGGGCTCCCCCCTCGCTGGACGTAGCCAAGGACGGTCGCCCTGCACTCCACCGGCAGGTTGGCATTGATGTAGTGCGATAGCTCCTCTGCATGCCCTGCGCCTTCTGCCATGACGATGATGTGGTGTTTCTTCTGCGCCATGACGTCGTCGTGCAGGCGTGTGATGAGTTTGGGGATGCTGAAGGGCAGTTCCGGGGTCAGAACGATGTCGGCGCCAGTCGCCAGAGCAGCTTCGAGTGCAATGGAGCCATTGTCTCTGCCCATGACCTCAACGACAAACACACGGTCGTGAGACTCCGCCACGTCGCGAATACGGTCGATAGCGTCAATGGCGATGTTGACGGCAGTATC
>NZ_QXIY01000012.1:431-38848 GCF_003570995.1 Candidatus Cryosericum septentrionale | reverse complement strand
GCTAGCGATGGAATATTGGCGCAATCGACCCTGTGAATCGTGACGCCTCTGCCCCGCGTCACGTAACCGAGAATCTCATCAGGATATGAAGGACTGCAACATGCGGCCATGATAATCGGGAGCGTCGCGTCACCTCGAACGACGATGTGAAAGCCACTGTCTGCCGCAATCCGCTGGCGCGACAGCGACGGGCGCGTCGCGACCGTGCGCGGGCGCACCTCCACAATGGGCCTCTCGGGGGTTGAATGCTCCAGTTCCTTCTTCCGCAGATATGCCCGGATATGCCCCTTTGTCGAGGCTGCCTTGACAAACTTCAGCCAGTCTGACTTCGGCCCTCCGGAATTCCGCGAGGTAATTATCTGCACACGGTCTCCAGTCACCAGCTCCGTATCGATAGGAACGATGCGATCGTTGACTTTGGCTCCAACCAAGTTGTTGCCTACGTCCGTATGGATGTGATACGCAAAATCCACAGGAGTGGAGCCAACAGGCAGATTGATGACGTCCCCTTTCGGCGTGAAGACGAGGACCTCATCCGTAAACACATCGACCTTGACTCGCTCCACGAACTCTCCACTGCTGCGGACATCTCGCTGCCAGTCTACCATCTGGCGCAGCCAGGCGAACCGCTCCGAATCGACCAGATCGGCCGCCTTGCCTTCCTTGTACTTCCAGTGGGCAGCCACGCCCATCTCATCGACTTCGTGCATGCGCTTGGTCCGGATCTGGATCTCCAGCGGTTCTCCATTGGAGCCCATCACGGTCGTGTGCAGCGACTGGTAGCCATTCGGCTTCGGAAGAGCGATGTAGTCCTTCACTCGACCGGGAACGACAGTGAATGCCTCGTGCACGTATCCCAGAACGAGGTAGCACTCTGGGATCGTGTTGACAAGAATCCGCACTGCAGTGAGATCGTAGATCTCGTCGAATGTCTTGCCTTGCTGGACCATCTTGCGGTAGATACTGTACAGATTCTTCGGCCGGCCCGAGACCTGAGCATGGATATCCTTTTCTTCGAGGAAATGGTCGATCTGGTCGATCGTATCCTTCACAAACGCTTCCCGTTCAACCCGCTTGGCAGCAACAAGTCCAGCCAGTCTCCGGTACTCATCGGGGTTCAGGTAGCGGAATGCGAGGTCCTCCATCTCCCACTTGAGCTCGTATATCCCAAGCCGGTGAGCGAGAGGAACGTAGATCTCCATGGTCTCCTGGGCAATACGCTGTTGCTTGTCCTCGCTTAAATACTGCAACGTCCGCATGTTGTGCAGCCGATCGGCAAGCTTGATCAGGACCACCCGCAGGTCTGCAGCCATGGCAAGGAGGATCTTGCGGACGTTCTCGAGGTTGTTTTCCTCGCGGGACAGATAGTTCAGCCCGTGGAGCTTGGTGACACCCTCCACCAATGAGGCGACCTTGGAGCCAAATCCGTCCTCCAGCTCCTTGCCCGTCGTCTGGGTGTCCTCCAGGACATCATGCAGCAGGCAGGCGGCGTAGGTCTCAGCATCCAGACGATAACCGGCCAGCACCAGTGCGGCTTTGACCGGATGGAGCATATAGGGAGCGCCAGAAGCACGTTTCTGATCCCCATGCCTCTGGCGCGCAAACACGAACGCTCGCTCAACCAGACCGACCTCCTCTGGCGAGAGCCAGCCTCGAAGCGTCGCTATGAGAGTCTCAAACTCCTCGTCGACGTCAAACTCAGTGTCAAGCTTCAAAGGTCAAGCAACGAGACAACCCTTCCACCACTCAGCTTGCTGACTCCGCCGAGGTCCTTCAGAGTCACCAGAAACGCATACGCGACAATGTCGCCGCCCAATGACTGGACGAGGTCGGCAGTAGCGCTGACGGTGCCACCCGTCGCCAACAGGTCGTCGACGATGAGCACGCGCTCGCCGGGCTTCATGGCATCCTCATGCATCTCAAGGATCGACACGCCGTACTCGAGCTCGTATTCCTTCCGAACCGATTTGTAGGGAAGTTTCCCCGGCTTACGGGCCGGCACAAAACCGACATGCAGCGCGTAGGCCAGCGCAGCACCGATGATGAAACCCCTCGCTTCCACCCCGACTATCTTGTCAATGCGGTCCGTTCTGAACTGCTTCGCCAGCTCGTCGACCGCAAATGCAAACGCGTCGGCATCGCCCATGAGTGGCGTCAGGTCCCTGAACACAATCCCCTTCTGAGGAAAATCAGGTATGTCGCGTATGAAATCTCTCAGGTTCATTGTGCCTCCCTGCATTGTCCTTTGTCAACTGGGAGCCCTGGAAGCATTATGCCTTCTGCAAAGCAGCTGCCTTCTCTCTACCCTGCACCCACAGCACCAGCAGAGGCGTAGAAATATAGATAGAGGAGTAGGTTCCAGAGATGATACCCACCAACAGTGTTGTCGAGAAGTCACGAATTGGAGCTCCGCCCATTATAAACAGAACCAGCACGGCGAGAAACGTCGTAAAGGACGTGTTGAACGACCGCATCCACGTCTCTGTGACCGCAGCGTTTGCAAGCTTATCGAAAGGTTCTTTCGCCCGATATCGCAACTTCTCGCGGATGCGGTCCATGACCACGACACCATCCTGCACGGAGTAGGTAATGATCGCTAGGAAAGCGCCAACAAAGGGTGCGTTGAGGGGAACCCGGAAAACGGCCAGGATGCCGAGGGCAACGAAGATGTCGTGTACCATGCCAAGGATCGTTGCAAGACCGAATGAGAATTTGAAACGAATCGTGATATAGAGCAAGGTAAACAGCAGCGAAAGGACTAATGCCAAGCTGGATCGACGTAGGAGGTCACGCCCGATGACTGGTGCTATGGAGGTGATTTCCTCGGTGGCTGTATCAACGGCGCCATACTTCGCGACAATGTCACTGATGATCTTCCCACTGACAGCGGGGTCAATCTCACTTGTCTCCACCTTCATCGTAATGCCCTTTGCTCCAGCCCGCTGGACCGTAACGTTACTGTAGCCATTGGCTGAAAGTATGTCGCGGACAACTGCCTCATCAGGAGCTTTCTCGAAGGATGCGTTGATGACTGTTCCGCCTATGAAGTCAATGCCAAACTTCAGCGGCGACCCGAAGCTAACCATATTGACAACCATGGCCACGATGCCAATCGCAATAATGATAGATGACGCAGTGAACCACGTATGTGTCTTGCCAATGATGTCCCACGTCAGGATTCTCTCTCTGAATGTCATAGCTGCACCGCCTAACCGAGGAATTTCCTGCTGTTCTTGGCAATGCCAGGAGTGAGCAGGAGGTCGACCAGCATATGGCTGGCAAACACAGCCGTGAACATGCTGGCGAGAACACCGAGAGCAAGCGTCACGGCAAATCCGCGCACGGTGCCGCTACCGAAGTAAAACAGGAACACGGTGCCCACGAGCACGGTCAGGTTGGAGTCAAACACCGCGCGGAATGCCCGGGAGAAGCCAGCCCCAATTGCGCTCTTGACGGTTTTCTTCATCCCAAGTTCTTCACGAATACGCTCGAAGATGATACAGTTGGCATCCACTGCCATTCCGATGGACAGGATTGCGCCACCGATGGCGGGCAGCGAGAGTGTTGCATGTAGTACGAGATAGGTAGCCATGAGAATATCGGCGTAGACGACAAGAGCAATGCCGGAGACGAGACCTAGATAGCGGTACATGAGGAACATCCAGATGACGACGAGGAGAAAGGCAATCACTGCCGCCAACGCACTGCGGTGGACAAAAACACTGCCGAGCGAAGGTCCAACGACTTCTTCGGAGAGCGTAACCAGTTTGACAGGAAGTGATCCACTCTTCAGCAATAGTGCGTCGTTGCTGGCCTGCTCAGCCGTGAATCCTCCGCTGATGACGCCCTTGCCGTCCGTGATCGCGACTTCGACTGTCGGGCTCATCAGAACTTGGCTGTCAAGGTAGATGGTGATCTTCTTCCCGATATTCGCCTGAGTTGCGGCAGCGAACGCAGTAGTACCCGCTGCGTCCAGCTCAAACGAGATCTGGGGTTCTCCCAGACTCTCCTGCGCTTGGCTGAAGATAAGCTGGGCGGTCTTGAGGTTGGAACCATTCACGACAACCTTTCCGTCCTCCGTCTTGAACTCAAGCAGCGCGGTCTTGCCAATGAGCTGCTTGGCGCGTTCAGGATCCTCCCAACCAGGAAGCTCTACCATGATACGTTTTGAGTTGGCGCCCTCACGAACGACGACCGCCTCGCTGACTCCGAGAGCGTTAACCCGCTTGTCGATGACGCTGACCGCCGCGTTGATCGCGTCGTTGGTCGCCTTTGCCGACTCCGTGTCCTGCCCCTCGAGCACGATGCGCACGCCGCCTCTGAGATCAAGCCCCAGCTTCGGGACCAGCTTCGTGTTCTTGGCAATCAATCCCTGGTAGTTGATCACACCAGCGACGATAGCCACGACAATCACAAGAATAAGGCTTGCTGTTACTTTCGACCGCATTATGGTTCCTCCTCGTTTCGACAACACATCAAATGTACATCAAATAGGACTCAGTGTCAATGCAGCAATGAGCACTGCGAGACGCTCACCATGCCCTGTCGGACGATGCCGTGTACCGCTCGATGAATGCGCGCTTGTACTCGCCAAAGGTGCCGGCCGCAATCGCATCTCGGATTTCGCCAATCATCGTCTGAAGGAACTGGAGGTTGTGAATGGTCGCAAGCGTTCCCGCGAGCATCTCGTTCGCCTTGAACAGATGCCGCAGATATGCCCGGGTGTAGTTGCGACACATGTAGCATGAACAGTCTTCGTCGATAGGGCGGAAGTCTCGTTCGTAGATCTTCTTGGAGATCTTGACCACGCCACCCCGGGTGAAGACCATCTGATTGCGAGCTACCCTCGTGGGCAGAACACAGTCGAACATGTCGACACCGCGGCTAATGATCTCCAGAATCCCGATCGGATCGCCCAGTCCCATGAAATACCTTGGACGATCGTCGGGGGCATGAAGCAGGCTGTGATCCAGCATGTCCATGGTCAACTGACGCTCCTCGCCTATGCTGAGACCTCCTATGGCAAACCCCTGCGGCTCCAGCTCCATGATGCGTTCGGTCGACTCCTCTCTCAGGTCGCCATAGAAGCCACCCTGCGTGATCCCGAACAGCAGTTGATGCGACTCGCCTATTGCCTTCTTCGCCCGCCCAAACCAGGAGACAGTCCGTGCAAGGTCCTTTTCCGCCACAGCACGCTCTGAGGGATACTGTGTGCAGATGTCCAAGGGCATGACCACGTCGGAGTCCAGGTTCTTCTGTATGGCGACGACGCCCTCAGGCGTGAACATGTGCCTCGAGCCGTCAATGAATGACTGGAACTCGATGCCCTCATCGCTTTTCTTGCTGATTCGGGAGAGACTCATCGCCTGGAAACCACCGCTGTCCGTAAGGATACTCCGGTCCCAGTGCATGAACCGATGGAGGCCGCCCGCTTCACGCACGACGTCGTCTCCTGGCTGGAGATAGAGGTGGTAGGTGTTCGAGAGAATGATCTCGAACCCGATCTCCGCCACCTGTTCTGGGGTAAGCCCCTTGATGGTCGCCTGTGTGCCGACAGGCATGAAAACAGGCGTTCTCACGGTGCCATGCGCAGTCGTCAGGATCCCCGTGCGTTCGCGTCCCGAGGAGCTCTGGCAGGTCGTTTCGAATATGGCCATGTCAGCTGCCTAGAGGATCAGCATGGCATCGCCAAAGCTGAAGAAACGGTATCGCTCACTGATCGCCTCATGATATGCTTTCCACATGAGCTCCATGCCCATATACGCCCCAACGAGCATCAGCAGGGTCGATTTCGGGAGATGAAAGTTCGTGACCAGATGGTCGAATCCGTGGAACTCATGAGGAGGATAGATGAAGATGCTGGTCTGTCCGCTGCCTGCTCTGACGGTCCCGTCCGGGTTGATGCATGACTCGAGTGTCCTGGCGACCGTCGTGCCGATGGCAGTCACGGCCGCGTGGTTTGCGCGAGCTGCGTTGACGGCCCTTGCCGTTTCCTCAGGCAGCGTGAACCGCTCGGTATGCATGTGGTGGTCTTCGACGGTGTCGACGCGGACCGGCTGAAACGTTCCCAGCCCGACATCGAGTGTAACGTGCTCGATGTCGACACCCAGACCTCTCACGCTGTCCAGCAGCTCCGCCGTGAAATGTAGCCCTGCGGTCGGTGCCGCGACCGATCCTGGCTCGCGGGCATAAACGGTCTGATAGGCTCCAGGATCACGGGGAAACTGCTTGATGTAGGGTGGAATCTGAACACGTGCTATGGCCCGGAATTCTTCACTGGTGTATGGATCACGAGAGAACTCGAGCATCGCGTCACCGTCGTCGTTGCGCTCCAGCAGCCGCAGGCTAACGTCAGACGTAACAGTGCACGTCTCCCCCGTGTGAAGGCGCTTCAATGGCCTGACCAGTGCCTGGAATCTCGTCGGCGAACGCCGCCCGGTCAGCAGGACGTCGATCATTGCGCCCGTGCTGTCCTTACGGCAGCTGAAACTGGCCTCATTGACGCGCGTATCGTTGACAACGATGACATCATGAGGACGAAGGTACGAAAGAAGATCGCGAAACAGTCCGTGCTCGATCGTCCCGGCCGCTCGGTCCACGACCATGAGACGTGCAAGGTCGCGCTGTTCAAGAGGCGTCTGGGCAATCAGCGCCTCTGGCAGCTCGTAGTCGAAGTCCCGTATATTCACGCTTTGCACAACTCCTTGGCTCCACGCCGCTGTGCGCCGACGTCATGCATCCGGCTCCAGTTCGACAGAGTCTATTATATGGATGCAGCTCCCGTTGCCAATAGAGCCGGGGCTCGCAGGCATTCACATGATGGTTCCGGAGAACTGAGTGGCTGCTGGTCAATCCTTTCGCAAGAAACGCTGAGGGAGACGAGCGCCGGGGGCTGCGCCGGCTGCTTCGATGATCCAGCTCCGCGCGGTGAGTCTCTCATTCAGGACAACTGCGCCGGCATAGACTTCAGCTCGCGCTCCCGGCTCAGTGAACGGGATAGCGTATCGCCCGTGCACAACGCGACGGAGCAGGACTTCTGCAATGTGGTCCTTGAGTCGATCGATACCCTCGAGAGTTGCAGCGGAGACCAAGAACCCTGTCCCGATGAGGAGAACACTCTCCCGCCTGGCCTGATCGACGGTATCGATCTTGTTAAAGATCAGCACCCGGGGGATGTCGGCGCAGCCAATGCGTGCCAGAACGGTGTTGACCACGTGAACACGCTCGTGCAGGTCTCGCACGCCGGCATCGACAACGTGCAGCAGAAGGTCCGCATCACGAGCTTCCTCGAGAGTCGAACGAAACGAATCCATCAGTGATTCCGGCAGGTCCCGGATGAAGCCGACCGTATCGATGAGTATAGTGGACTGGCGTCCGAAGTGAGCTGGTCTTGCCGCTGTGTCCAGTGTGGCAAAGAGCCTGTCCTCGACCAGCAGCTCGGACCCCGCCAGCAGGTTGATCATCGTGCTCTTGCCGGCATTCGTGTACCCTACCACAGCTATCTTCGCAATCGCCGATTCCTGCCGAGTGTGCGTCTTGATGGCATACCGCGTATCGACTTCCTTCACCTCTTCACGAAGATCGTGGATCTCCGATCTCTTTGCTCTGCGGCGCTTCTGAAACAGGGTCTCGCCTGGCCCGCGCATGCCGATATAGCCTGCCTGCTGGTCATACCCTGCGTTCATCGCCCGCAGCTGCGTGAGCTCGAAGAGACGCTCAGCAATCTGGACGCGCTTCCTTGCCTCGGCCGTGTGAGCCTGAGAGGCGAATGTCTCCAGGATGAGTCTGGCTCGGTCCATGACGGAACTCTCCAGATGGTCGATCATATGGCGATACTGCAGAGGCGTAAGCTCAGAGTCGAAAATGACGAGATCGGCCCTGAGGGCCTGCAGCAGCTCATGCAGCTCTTCGACCTGCCCCTTGCCAAGGAGGAAACGCTGAGGGATCCGTTGCACATAAGTTTTGGACTCGAGTACTTCCACTCCGAGGCCTTCGGCCAGCTGCCGCGTTTCTTCTGGGCGGTCAGGATCGACGATCTCGCCGATCCTCCGAACGCTTACAATGACCGCCGTTCGCGCGATGCCTTCGCCGCTCATGACCGCGGGACTAGGTACTTCTGAATCAGTTCTTCCGAGTAGTTCACCGTAGAAGCTGGATCGATGCCGTGTGCAACCAGAAGCCTCTCGCACTCCGACACAATGCCTACGCTGTAGGAGATGTGCGAATCCGAGCTCATCAGGATCGGGGCATGGTACTTGCCGAGGAGCTCCAGGACGCGCTCGTAGTGAGCAACGTTGACGTCCTTCCACGGATGAAGCGCCGACTCGTTCAGCTCGACAAGCACTCCCTTTGCTGCTGCGGCCGCAATCGACTCTTCGAGATCTACCGGATATGGAAAACGGCGGTCACCGATATGAGCCACGACCGTTATCCGGTTTCTCTCGATAGCCTTGACAAGGGCTCCCGTGTTCTCCGAAACCGACGAGCCCCCATATCCTGTGGAATTGTGGAACCCGGCAATGACGATGTCGAGCTCATGCAGCAACTTCTCGGGCATGTCCAGATCGCCCCAGGGATCAATGATGTTGGCTTCGACTCCTATGAGCACCCTGATCCCGGGCAAGCGCCGCAGAGTGTCCTGTCTGTTAAGATTCTTGAAGTAATCCAACTTGGGTCCGTCCGGGCGCGCAGGCCCATGATCCGTAATGGCAAGATACTTCAGGCCACGCTGCTGTGCTGCAACAACTACTTCCTGAAGTGTGGAGAACGCATGTCCCGAGAAGACGGTATGGACGTGGAAGTCGCCAAGCATCTGTGGACTCATTTCCGCTTCCCTTCGTTCTCTCTGAGTAAAGATGAAACAATCATGCTCCCGAAGGACACGAGCACCCACCCGATGAGCGCCGCCAGGAATCCATGCACGTCAAAGCCCGGGACCAGCCATGCTGTCAGGGCCATGACCGCCGCGTCGATGACAAGCGTGAACAATCCAAGACTCAGAATGCTCAGTGGAAGGCTTATGGCGAGCAAGATCGGGCGAATGAGAGCGTTCACGAACCCAAAGATGAGTGCGGCCCATAACGCCGTCCATAGCGAGGCAACCTCGAATCCGGGAACCACCCGGCTGACGAGCAGAAAAACCGAAGCATTCAGCAACAGACGAATGATGAGGTTCATAAGGTCTCCTTTCGAAATCAGCGGTGCTTCAGAGGACGTTCGTGGCGTTTGTGAAACTCTCGCTTGCCAAAGCGATGAGCTTCGTCCCGAACCGCCATGAGCAACAGCAAAGCGGCGGAATCATGTGAGAGCCGTACCGGTTCCGGTGTTCCTTCGCGGTACAGGAGTTCTTCCTTCTTGGCAATGCCCACAACAGGCACATTCACACCAGCATTGTCGCGCACAGCACATACGGCTCCCAGTTGCGAAAGCCCACCGTCGATCAGCAGGAGATTCGCAGGATCACCGAAAGTAATGTCGTTCCATCTCGCGAAGCGTCGAGTAAGAGCCTCTGCCAGCATTGCCGGATCGTTCGGCATATCCAGGGAGCGCATGTTGAACAGCCTGTACTGATCCTTTGCCGGTTTGCCGGCCACAAAAACGACCATGGAAACGGTAGCGTCCTTTCCTGAGATGTTCGATACGTCGTAGCCCTCGATACGCACCGGCATGTGGGCAAGATCCAATACCGCCTTCAGGACGGACAACTGCGCAGGGATGTCACTCGCCCGTGTCGAGGCAATCAGTTTCTGTTCCGCGTTCTCAACTGCGAAGCGCAGGAGACGCGAGGTCTCCGTCGAACGTGGCGATGCCAAGGAAATTGCGACCCCAAGCGCCTCCCGCAGCCGCTCGCGCACAATTGTCGCTTCGGCGCCCAAAGCGTCGACAGCTATCCGGGCCGGAGCAGCTACACGAAACCGGTGGTAGAAATCAATGATGAGGTCCGCCCGCATGACTGCATCGAGTGCCTCCTTGCCTTTCAGGTCATAGATGAACTCTGTGGAGGCGATCAGCCTTCCCTCGCGAAGCGCTTGCCGGACAACGGCAACAAGATTCCCCTGTTGATAAAACGCGAAGACATCCATGTCTCGCGCCCGGGGCGCGAACACGGCGTACCGCTCAAACAGTCCCTTCAGCGCAAGGTAGGAGTCCCGGTAGCGTACCGCCCACTCGTACTGCTGCGACCGAGACGCTTGATCCATGCTGTTCTCGAGCTGCCTCAGCAACGTGCGCATCTTGCCGTTTAGGAATTCCGACAGGTTCTGGACCACCTCGGCATACTCATCTTGGGAACATCTGTTTCCACACGGCGCCAGACAGAGGCCTAGATCAAAATCAAGGCACGGCTTGGTAGGTTTCACCGGATCGATTCGTCGATGACACGTTCTGACTGGAAACGCATGTCTCAGGCTGTCAAGCCCAAGATTCAGCAGTCCAGACTTCGGATATGGACCGAAGTAGCGGCTTCTGGCCGTCCTCACGCGTCGGGTTTTCCTGAGGATCGGAAAGGCCTCTCCCGTCAACTCGATAAGGGGATACGACTTGCCGTCGATGAGCTGGATATTGTAGTGGGGCTTGTAGCGCTTGATGAAGTTCGACTCGAGCACCAGGGCCTGGTCCTCGTGTCCCGCCGTGATGAAACTGAAGAAACGGGCATTGCCCACCATCGATCTTGTTTTCGGGTTCAGGTCATTTCTAAAATACGACTCGACTCTCTTGCGGAGATTCTTCGCTTTGCCGACATAGATGATACGGTCAGAAGAATCCCGTATGACGTAAACCCCCGGCATAGCCGGGAGTTTACCGAGAGAATCCTTCTTGAAAGGCAGTCTATATGCAGTATCCAGGCCGTTGAGAGCGCTATTTGGCGTAGTCGGAATATCTGGTCTCACGAACAACGGTCACCTTGATCTGCCCCGGGTACGAGACTTCCAGCTCCACCTTGCGAGCAACATCCATGGCGATCTTTGCTGCCAGGGACTCGTCAACTTCATCGGGTTCCACAAGAATTCGGAGCTCGCGCCCCGCCTGTATGGCATAGGACTTCTTGATTCCTGGTATCGAGTTCGCAATAGACTCCAGTTTCTCCAGGCGCTTGATATAGCTTTCAACGCTCTCACGGCGAGCGCCCGGTCTCGATGCAGAGAGAGCGTCAGCGACGTGCACGATGACGTCAAGAACGGTCTCCATGGGAATGTCGGCATGATGTGCGGCGACAGCATGAACGATGTCCCCGGATTCGCCAGACTTGTTCAGGATGTCCGACCCGATGAGCGCGTGTGGCCCTTCGACTTCATAGTCGACAGCCTTGCCGATGTCGTGAAGGAACCCCGCCCGCTTTGCTGGTCCGGCAGGCAGTTTCAGCTCAGACGCGATGTTGGCTGCTATGAAAGCCGCCTCCACCGAATGCGCGAGGACGTTCTGACCATAGCTGGTGCGGTACTTCAGACGGCCAATCAGGCGAGTGATTTCGTCGGAGAGGCCAGCAATGCCGACATGATTTGCGGCCTGCTGCCCTTCACTGAAAACTCGCTCGTCCATCTGGTGTTCTGCTTCCTCGACGAATTGTTCGATATGCGCCGGGTGAATGCGCCCGTCAGCAACCAGCCGTTCCAGGGCAATCCGCGCTACTTCCCGTCGAATCGGGTTGAACGCGGACAAGGTGACGGCTTCCGGCGTATCATCGATCAGGAGGTCCACACCGGTCAGGGTCTCGAAAGCCCTGATATTCCGGCCTTCCCGGCCAATGATGCGTCCCTTCCAGTCTTCGGAGGGGAGAGGAACAACGCTGATCGTAGACTCACCCACGTAGTCAGTGGCAATCTTCTGGATAGACGAAGCAATGACCTCAGCTGCCTTGGCATCAGCCTGAAGCTGAGCTTCGTGCACCACCTCGCCTACCATCTTGGCGACACGAGACCTCGTGTCCTTCTCGGCTCGGTCCAGAACGATCGTCCGGGCCTCCTCGGGATTCAGTTGCGCGATGCGCTGCAATTCAGCTTCCGCAGCAACTCGCTGACCCTCGAGGACCTCCGTCTTGCTGCGAAGCTTCTCTTGTGCTGCGTCAAGATCTCTGTCTTTCTGCTCCACCTGTTCAACGCGATGATCAAGAAAGGTCTCTTTCTGGATCAGACGATGCTCCGTCTTCTGCAGCTCTGTCTGGCGGGCAACGAACTTGTTCTCCAGACTGTTTTTCTTCTCTTCCAGTTCTTCTTGGAGCTTGAGCCTGTTCTTGGCATTCTCGGCCTCGATACTCGAACGCGCTTCCTGTTCCATCTTGCGTACGAGCTCACGCGCTGACTCGACACGGTTCCTGGCGATGTATCCTTCGATGAGGAGACCTATGACAATACCAAGAATCAGCATCCCCGCGTATATCGCGGAGGAGATGATCCCGTTTATTCCAGGCATGTATCTACCATCCTTAGTGTGTATGACTCCGGTCCGGCCAACGCCGACCGAAGTGCCTTCAAGGAACCCTGCCGAACTAGTCTGTGGGGACGGGATCCGCTTGAGGCGAAAGCTTGTCGCGGACCTTGCCTTTTATCTCGGCCATGATGTCTGGGTGCTCCTTGAGGTAGGCCGCAGCATTGTCGCGTCCCTGGGCAAGCCGTGTGCCGCCGTAGGCATACCACGACCCGCTCTTCTCGATGATGTCGAACTGCACGGCCAAGTCTACGACCTCGCCGAACGTCTGGATACCCTTGCCGAAAATGATGTCAAACTGCGCCACCCGATAGGGCGGTGCCATCTTGTTCTTGACAACCTTTACCTTCACCTTGTTGCCAATGACCGCGTCGCCCTCGGTGATACTCTCGACGCGACGCACTTCCAGCCTCACGGATGAGTAGAACTTCAGAGCACGCCCACCTGGGGTGACCTCCGGATTCCCATACGTGACGCCAATCTTCTCGCGCAACTGGTTAATGAAGATAGCACACGTCTGTGACTTGCTCAGGACACCTGCAAGTTTGCGCAGAGCCTGGGACATGAGACGCGCCTGAAGTCCCACGAACTGATCCCCCATCATGCCTTCGAGTTCAACTCTCGGTACAAGCGCAGCCACAGAATCAAGAACAAACACGTCCAAACCACCTGATTGAACAAGCATGTCGGCTATCTCCAGAGCTTGCTCGGCATAGTCAGGCTGTGAGATGATCAGCTCGTCTACGTCGACTCCGATGTTGCGGGCGTACGCGGGGTCAAGAGCATGCTCAGTGTCGATGAACGCCGCCCTGCCCCCCGCCTTCTGTGCCTCGGCAATTGCCTGGAGACCAAGAGTGGTCTTGCCTCCTCCCTCCGGACCATAGATCTCGACGATCCTGCCACGTGGAAGCCCGCCGATGCCGAGCGCGGCATCAAGGGAAAGGCTCCCGGTCGAGATGGCAGGGACCAACGCCCTGTCTGAGCGATCGCCAAGCTTCATGACTGAACCCTTCCCAAACTGCTTCTCTATCTGAGACATAGCAACTGCGAGAGCCTTGTCACGATCGGCTACTCTGTCGGCGGCCTCGTTCTTCGGTACCTTGTCGGTCATCTTTCCGTTTTCCATACAGCCTCCACGTTTGGTGTGAGCCTTGCAGTTCAGTATAATTCAGTCTCTCTATTCGGCAAATGGCGCAAGCCGCACCGAAGCGCGGGCAATGTACACCGGATGACCCTGTCCCATGACGCTCTCGTAGAGAACAATGTCCGTGACGGGAACGACACATGGTTCTGCAGACCCTGCCTGAATGGCTGCAACCTCGTCATCACGCGTACCAGGTGCGAACCGACCCAGCGTCACATGCGGCGCGAAACGCTCTGTCCGACCGTTGGAACCCAACCCAGACAAGGAGAGATCGATCTTCGCCGCCAGACTAGTGAGAGCCTGGGAGACGACGCCTGGCCCGATCCACAGAACGGTGGGATGCCCGTCCCGGCGAAATACGCCGAACCTGTCCAACACGACACTGGTCTCTGGCATCGCCAAAAGCGACAGACGTTCTACTGCGTCATCGATTTGCTCATCCAGAAGCTCCCCCAGAAACCGCAGCGTGATGTGGCAGGAGGCAACGGGAACCAGTCTGAGCCTTGGAACAGTTGAAGCGAAGATAGTCCTATAGGTCCGCAGCCAGTCAGTGAAGCTGCTTGGCAGAGGGATAGCGACAAACGCTCTCACAGGAGGATGCCGTCAAGGTCGTAGGGGGCCACCGTCGTGATACGTGCCCGGCAAATATCGCCTAGTGCAGGTTGTGTCTTGTGACCGGTTCGTACTACAACGGTGTTGTCGACGTCGGGCGCATCAAGTAGAGTCCTGCCGTAGATCCCTGAGCGAGTCGCTCCATCGACAATGACCTCGACGTCTCTGCCCAGGTATCGAACCTCATTGATGGAAGAGGAGATTTCCTGCTGGACCTCCATGAACTCACGCAGCCGGCGGCGCTTCGTTGATCCATGCACCTGGTCCGGGAACCGTGAGGATATCGCCAAGGCTTCCCTCGAGTAGGCGAATGCTGATGCATGATCCAGTCGAAGCACACGGAGATCGGCAAGCAGGCATTGGAACTGCTCTTCGGTCTCCCCAGGGAACCCGACGATAAAGGTACTCCGGATCCCTGCATTCGGGATGATCCGTCGAACACGGTCGACCACATGCGCTGCCGATCCGGCCGCCCAAGGGCGTCCCATGGCCTTCAGAATAGCTGGATCCGTATGCTGCAAGGGAATGTCGACGTAGTGGGCAATGTGGCGCGAACCACCAATCACCTCAAGGAGTTCCTGAGTCACCAGAGTAGGGTAGAGATACAACACGCGCAGAATTCTGACACCCGGCAGTTGATCGAGCTCACGAAGGAGAGCTGCAAGCTGCGGACGATGTTCGGGACTCAGATCCATGCCATAGGCACTCGTGTTTTGCGAAACAAGGATGAGCTCGGTCGCGCTAGCCTGTACCAGCTGTTCCGCCTCACGGAGAATCACTTCAGCGGAGCGACTAATGAGAGGCCCCTTGATCCCGGGTATCGTGCAGTAGGTACAACGCTGCGAGCACCCATCCGCTATCTTGAGGTAGGCATAGGAGCCGCTCCCGCTCAGAAGGCGTGGCGCCTGGAACGCCCGCATGGCATCCAGGTCAACAGGTTGCTCAACTCCTGAAGGTGGGACCTGCTTCAGCAGGCTCTCCCAGAACGCTTTCTGGTACATCGCGTCCACTCCCATGACGGCGTCCAATCTTGGATGTCGCTTCAGAACTTGCTCCCTCCACAACTGTGGATAGCACCCTACCGCCACAATTCGTACAACATGCCCTTCAGCCCGCAGGCGCTCGACGGCATCAAGTGTCTCGTCAGCCTCATCACGAGCCGCTCCCAGGAAGCCACATGTGTTAATGACAACAACATCGGCGTCCTGAGGCTCGGCACAGACCAGAGCGGTTGGTTCTGCCGCAACGACCTGCCCAAGCATCGCCTCGCTGTCAGCCAGGTTCTTTGCACACCCGAGACTGACCATGCAGACTCGAGGCCTACGGTGTATGCGCTGGCGAACCATACTCAAGGGTCATGACCGTCTTGTCAGGAGAGGCGACTCCCTGGTCAACACCATTTGCCGTCACCTGTGTATACATGGCATTGCCAAAGTTGACGACAACATGGTTCCCTGTAGCCTGCGTGCTGTCTCCCGGACTCAGGACTCCGGAAAAGACGACGCTCCCGTCCACTGTGATCTCTAGCCATGCACGTTGAGTCGTCGACGCGAATCTGAGCGTTATCGCCCCCTGCGGCGTGGCACCTGGCATCGAAGGCGTTGCAGGCACGGACGGCGTACTCGACGGCCCGGTCTGCCCTCCTGGCACGACGGGCGTTGCCGCCCACGGCCTCCAAAGCAGAACGACGGCAGCCACCAGAGCTACTACTACGATCAGAACAGTGGGAACAAGGCTGCGCTTCTTCCTGTATGCTGGAACAGTTGTCGTAGAATGACCAAGCTTCGCGGGTTGCGCAGTCACCGTGTCAACGTCCACGGCCACGGTGGCAGACGAACTCCCGAACGCCGCAACAACGTCGTCGCCGTTCAGCCCAAGATACTCAGCGTAGCGACGTGCGTATGACTTGAAGAACCCGTTCGGTTCCGGTGGACCGCCCGCTTCCAGGGATTCAAGCACGGACTTGCGCAGCAGAGTTGCGCGAGCGACATCTTCAAGCGACAATTCAAGCGACGTTCGCTTTTCCCGAAGAGCTGTTCCGACCTGTTGGCGATCCATCCTGCCCCTTCCTAGCGCCGACGCTTGGAACCGCTTGCTGTTCCGGCCGGCAGGAGAGCCTTGTCAAGCACCTGCGCAATGTCGTTGACAAAGATAAACTGAAGCTTCTTGCTGATGTCGGGCGAGATCTTGCTCGTGTCGCGACGGTTCTCCTCGGGAAGGATCAGCTTCCTGATCCCCGCGCGGTACGCGCTGAGCACCTTTGCCTTGATGCCGCCAACAGGCAGCACCTGCCCGCGAAGTGTAATCTCACCAGTCATCGCTATGTCTGAACGCACTTTTCGGCCCGTGAGAGCCGAGACCATAGCTGTTGCCATTGTGACGCCGGCAGATGGCCCTTCCTTCGGGACCGCGCCTTCCGGAACATGCACGTGCAGATCCGTCTTCTCAATGAAATGGGGGTCCAGCCCAATGTCGATAGCATGCGTACGGATATAGCTGAGCGCAGCCTGGGCCGATTCCTTCATCACATCACCGAGTTGGCCCGTGAGTTGAAGATTGCCTTTGCCGTCCATGCGCGTGGACTCGACATAGACAGTGTCGCCACCGTACTGGGTCACAACAAGACCGCACGCGACTCCTACACGCGCTTCCTTGATAAGACTCGTGTAAGAGTACGGGGCTAGGTCCAGGTAGGCCGCAAGGTTATCCGCGTGAACGGTGGCGCCTGCAAACAACTTCTTCTCCTCGACCTTCGCTCTGGCTACCTTGCGGCATATCCTGACAAGCGAGCGCTCGAGTCCCCGTACTCCGGCTTCCCGCGTGTACTGCTGGATAATCGCCAGCACGGCACGGTCATCGATCGCAAGGTCTTCCTGCTTCAGTCCATGCTGCTGCATTGCCTTAGGAAGGAGGAAACGCCGGGCTATCTGCTGTTTCTCCTCGTCCGTGTATCCAGGCAGGGAAATGACCTCCATGCGGTCGAGGAGAGCAGATGGAATCGTCTCCGACACATTCGCCGTCGTCAGGAACAGGACCTCAGAAAGGTCAAACGGGATTTCGATATAGTGGTCACTGAACTGGGTATTCTGTTCTGGGTCGAGCGCCTCGAGCAGAGCAGCTGTCGGGTCGCCCCGGAAGTCCGCTCCAACCTTGTCGATCTCATCCAGAAGGAATACTGGATTCTTGGTGCCTGCCTGCTTGATCCCCTGAATAATGCGCCCTGGCATAGCTCCAACGTAGGTTCTGCGATGTCCGCGCACTTCCGCCTCGTCCCGAATGCCGCCGAGGGAGACATGTACGAACTTTCTGTCGAGCGTCTCCGCAATGGATTTGCCCAGCGACGTCTTGCCAACGCCAGGCGGCCCGACAAAACAGAGAATCGGACCCTTGGCCTTGTCCGAAAGCTTGCGCACTGCAAGATACTCGAGTATCCGGTCCTTGATCTCTTCAAGCCCATAGTGGTCCTTGTCCAGGACCTTGCGCGCACGCTTCAGGTTAATCTTGTCGGCAGTCCTGATGTCCCATGGAAGGTCGATAAGCCAGTCCAGATATGTTCTGATGATGGAGCTTTCTGGACTCATGGCAGGCGTTTTCGCAAGTCTGGCCAGCTCTTCATCGATCTTGTCGCGGGCGTAGGCAGGCATATGGATCTTCTCGAGCTTCTGCCGATACTCTCCTACCTCGCCGGCCTCCTCACCCTCTTCACCGAGTTCTTTCTCGATTGCTCTGACCTGCTCTCGGAGGTAGTACTCTCGCTGGGACTGGTCGATCTTGGCTTTCACGTCGCTCTCGATCTTCCGAGCAAGCTCCAGTACATAGATCTCTTTGGCGAGGAGTTCGGCGATGCGGTGAAGTCGTTCTTCTGCATCGGGTGTAGCAAGCAGCGCCTGCCGGTCTTCGGTCCCGAGCACAAGGCTGCTCGCAATAAGGTCTGCGAACCTGTCGGGCTCCGTGACGCCGGAGACATTGTTCACCGTTTCCGACGGCAATTTTCTAGACAACTCGACGTACTGGGAAAACTGGTCGAGAACAACACGCATGAGAGCCTGGCGCTCCGTTGACGTCTTCTCGTCTGCCGGTAGTGGCTCGACGCTGGCCACAAGCATCTCGTTGTCGTCCGAGCGCACGTTTGTGATGCGGACTCTGCGGACGCCCTCTACGAGAACTCGATCGCTCCCATCGGGCAGCTTGAGCAGTTGCAGAATCTCAGCACCGACGCCGATATCATAGAGATCGGCAAGCCCAGGGTCTTCGTTCGACTCGTCCTTCTGGCATACAAGCACAATCTTGCGATTACCCGCCAGCGCAGACTCGATACTCTTCAACGATTTTGGCCTGCCCACAAAGAGGGGAAGGACATGGTATGGAAAAACCACCACGTTCCGCAGGGGAATCAGTGGCGCTTCAGATAGTTCCCAGTCACGTTCACTCATTGATGGTGTTCTCTCCTATCAGGCGGATTCCTGCAAGGGAATGCGCTCGGTCGTCCCGTCGGTTCTCGTCGTAATGATCTCATGGCACTCCGAGAAAAACTCGTCTCCCACGGCTACCTCCGTGACTCCCTTGAAGGAAGGAAGTTCGAACATCAGATCCACCATGGGCTGGTCGACTACAGCTTTTAAACCACGGGCTCCCATACCCATGTCTTTCGCTTTTTCGGCTATGCGTTCCAGTGCGGATTGAGTGAATGCCAGGCTGACCCCGTCCATGGCAAAGAGCTCCTGATACTGCTGGACGATCGAATTCTTCGGCTCGACTAAAATCCGCCTCAGATCACTCACTGAGAGTTCTTGCAGCTCGAGTTTCAGAGGGAATCTGCCAACGAGCTCAGGCAACAAGCCAAACTTGACAAAGTCGGCGCTGAGCAGCTTCTTGCCTTCATGGTCGGCGGGTTCGTGAACGAACCCAACCTCCCTCGGAGTTGACCGGAGTTTCCTGATATTGTCGAGTCCGTCAAATGTCCCACCCCCAATAAAGAGAACGTCTCGGGTGTTGAACTTGATGTTCTCCTGAAGAGGATGCTTGCGTCCACCCTGAGGAGGGACATTGGCAATAGTCCCCTCCACGATCTTGAGCAGTGCCTGCTGGACTCCTTCACCACTGACGTCACGCGTGATCGACGGGTTTTCGGACTTCCGCCCAATCTTGTCGATCTCGTCGATATAGACGATGCCACACTCAGCCCGAGCGATGTCGAAATTCGTAGCCTGCAGGAGTCCAAGGAGGATGTTCTCCACATCCTCGCCAACGTAGCCCGCCTCAGTGAGTGTCGTTGCATCAGCAATGGTGAACGGAACATCAAGAATGCGGGCGAGAGTCCTGGCCAGATAGGTCTTGCCGACCCCCGTGGGCCCTGTGAGCAGGATGTTGGACTTCTCGATCTCTACCTTGGAGTCCTTCTTGGCTCTCAGGCGTTTGTAGTGGTTGTACGCGCCAACAGCGAGTGCCTTCTTGACCTCATTCTGGCCAATGACGTACTCGTTCAAGCGCGCATAGATTTCCTTGGGGCGCAGCGACTTGAAATCGATGTTATGACTCTCGTGCCTGGACTGCTGCATGAGCTGGTTGCCCCGCTCGATGCAGTCGTCGCAGATGTACGATCCGTCGAGTCCCTTGATGAGCAGGCCGACCTCACTCGACTTCTTGCCGCAGAACGAGCAGGACGGTTCTTCGCTATTGTGGCTGGGCATTCTTCCCCAATGGACCAGCTTCCCCTGCAACGCCAATCTTAGAGATGACCTGGTCTACGATGCCATACTCCACCGCCTCTTCGGCAGACATGAAGAAGTCTCGTTCGGTATCTCTTCGCACAATCTCAAGAGGTTTTCCCGTATGTGAGGCGAGAATGTTGCTCACAGACTCCTTGATCCGCAGAATCTCCTTGGCCTGAATTTCAATGTCCGTCGCCTGCCCCTGTGCCCCGCCCCAGGGCTGGTGGATCATAATACGCGAGTTCGGCAGCGCAAATCTCTTTCCCTTGCGTCCGGCAGCAAGAAGAATGGCGGCGAGGCTTGCTGCCTGTCCCAGACAGATGGTGGACACAGGAGCGTTGATGTACTGCATGGTATCGTAGATCGCCATGCCAGGAGTGACTTCGCCACCAACGCTGTTGATATAGAGATAGATGTCTTTGGTGCCGCTTTCGGCGGTTAGATAGAGCATTTCGGCGACGATCAGGTTCGAGACCTGTGTATCGATCTCTCCGCCGAGAAATACGATACGATCCTTCAGCAGCCGGGAGTAGATATCGTAGCCACGCTCTCCATGAACCGTCTGTTCGACTACGTATGGAATGACGCTCACTGTACCTCCTGCTTGGCCTCTGAGGGCTCCTTCAACTGAACTGTGCCAACAATAAGGCTGCGCGTATTCTCCCATACGATAACGTTCCGGATCGTCCTGCGCCCATTCTCCGTCGTCGTGTCGATACCTGCCTTGGCCAATTCTTCCTTATGCGATTCCACATACGCCTCGATGTCTCCGTCCCCAGCCACGATACCGCACGCTCTCTCAGTTGCCTCCATCAGGAGGTCGCGCTGAAGCATTTTGACAGCGTCCGCTTCAACATCCTGAGTCAACTGTTCGGCGCTGATATTATTGTACTTCAGATACTCGTTGAGAGAAAGCCCATTGCGGGCAAGGCTGTCCTTGATTTCGCCCAGCCGTTCCTGAGTCGCGTTACGCCGAACATACCCAGGGAAATCGATGCCCCGCTTCTCAGCAGCGCTCTCGATAGCACGGCTGAAGATCGAGTCCTTCCTGGCCTCGTCCGCCTTGTGCTGTTCGTCTTCTTCAAGAGTCTTCCGAAGCTCCACGAGGGAGTCGAACGCCCCGACGCTCCGCGCAAATTCGTCGTTGACTTCTGGAACGTGTTTCTCAGCAACACCGTCGAGAGTGATGTCTCCCTCGAGGGCACTCTCCTGCATCTGCACACTGAAGTGCTTCGATTCTCCGACATTCATTCCACTAAGGAATGGCTCGTAAGCCTTGCCCACTTCGCCCTCACCCACCGTGAACTCCGTGTGGTAAGGATTCTGAGATTTCTCGGTCGCGATGGTGACCGTGACGGAATTGCCCTGAGCAGCCGGGCCATCCTTCGGAGACGTCTCGGTCACAGCATCGACAAGAGCCCTGATGCGGCGTTCGACGGCTTTGGTCGTGTCAGTCGGGACGTCTTCAACCTCCACGCCGCTCCACAGATCATGATCTGCCTTGGGCATCTCGAAGACACGTATGTCGACCTTGAGCCCCTTGGCTGCATCATCTTCCAGTACTGAATCGACGAGTTCGGGCTCAAAAATGAGGGCGTCGGTCTCCTTGTGTTCCTTAAGGAACGCGACATAGGTTTGAGAGGCTGCCTTTTGAAGGACGTCGTCCTTCAACTCCTGATCGCTGACATATTTGGCGACAATGGAAAGGGGAGCCTTGCCCGGACGGAACCCAGGTATGCGGAGTTTGCCGGCCATCGCCAGCGTCGCCTCGCGGCGCATTGTTGAGACTTCGTCGGCACTGAATGTTGCAGAGAGTACGGTCGAATTGCCAATCTTGTTCGTGGTGGTGTATTCCACGGTCTCCTCCAGGTTGGTGCGAAGGGCGGGAGTCGAACCCGCATGGAATTACCCACTGGATCCTAGGTCCAGCGCGTCTGCCAGTTCCGCCACCCTCGCTGAATACTTACTGACATCGCAGGGAACTGAATCTTTGGGCAAGTGATGGTGGGTCGTGCAGGACTTGAACCTGTAACCGCCTGATTAAGAGTCAGATGCTCTACCAATTGAGCTAACGACCCACAACTTGAACGCAACGATTATAGGACTTTTCATGAGAGTGTCAAGCGATCCCACGGCCACACCTGCATCACATGCCGCGCCGTCGATCCTCGTAGCTCGCAACACAGTTGGCGCGCCCAGATGCCGTCAATTGGAACCTCGTCGTCGCCGAACTCGCCCAACTGGTGGCCATTACGCAGCCCCAAACAAGACGTCCCGAACACTCGCTCCCATGCAACTCTAATCCTACTCCCGAACGACCGCCCCGTCAAGCCCAATGCAAGGAGCAGCCGTGAAGGGGGCCAACAGGATCCGCACCATGCAGGATGCGCTCGCACTGTATCACGAGTTAGGCCTGTCCTGCTATCCAACCGTCTTCATGGAGAAGCGGTGCATGCCTGGTGTCGGCTGGAGAGTCTATCAGCAACGAGTGCCAATGGGTGAGGAGCTCGGACTGTGGCACTACAACTACAGTCAGGACAATGGAGGCCCTGGTTACGGAATCGCCATTCCAACGGGCTATGGCACTGGCTCGATCGTCCCTTATGCCGTCGACTCCGACCACGAGGTCCCTGAGAGCATAGAGCGGTGTCATACCACAACGATTGAACATGAAGGACGCGGTCCCTGTTTCGTGTTCAACGGACCTCCGGGCATGGGTCCAGCGAAGCTCGTCGTGAACATCGATGGGACCGAGGTCGAGCTGAAGGGGATGGGGGGTAGCTTCACAGCACCCTTCAGCATCTACGAAAACGGAACGCCGTACCACTGCTGCCCGGGGCAGGGATAGGATCAGACCAAGGATCTACCCTTCATACTTAGACAAGCCCAGGAGGAGTACGCCATGAAGCCACAATTGCCAAAGTTGCTCAACGCTCACGGGTACGATCAACGCTGTCTTGCCACAATCATGGACCCCCATTGGACCATACGCGACGGAGAGTGCTACGACAGCTTCTGGGTTGCCTATTGGCTGCTTCAGCGAGAAGACGACAACGGGAAGGGCAAGAACACGAAGAAGCATGCAGAACAGGTCATCCGATACAGGAATGCCATGCTCGAAAGACCGCTCGAGGAGAGTCGACTGAAGGACATCTTCAATGACAAGAGCTTGAAGTACACGCCAGGGTGTAACGCTGCCAAGTCTCGTTTGCCCTGGATCAACAGAGAGAAGCTGTGCTGGAGGTGCCAGCGCATGGAAAAACACTGTCTGGCGAACCTCCTCAAGGCTCAGGAGGAAGGCCTTAACCCAACGGCTTTGGCCGTCCTCTTGAACATCAGCGTCACGGGGGATACTTCCCCTACAAGAATCGCTGCAGCCATCAACATGAAAGACTATCGCGCCATACAAGCAGCCATGACACGAATCATGGCAGCAGGGTGCTGGCCGGACAACGTAGACCTACCTGCGTCAAACGCAGGTGGCCCGGACAAGTCAAACATGGCAAACTGTGACTCTACGACAGGGTCTTCAGACAGATGACAATTGAGAGGATTCCCCTAGTAGGGGGCTCCTGGGGGATGATGCTTCTGGACACGCGGGGTCTTAGTCTTGGTTTTTCTGGTAAGAATCCTTAGTTGATTTGTGGATAACCCGGCGGCGGCCCGATTTTCGCAAAGCGGCGCCCCCTACCCGGCGGGGCGCTCACTCGTTGAGTAAGAGGCAAGATGACAGCACAAGGACACGGCATTAAACACTCCGACTGCACCCGACGCATAGCCAGCGCCTGTCGAGTTCCTTGGGTAAGAACCAGTCAGGACGGTCCTGAATTTCAGAGCGGCTCGAGAATACGTGGTGGAGATAGGGGCGAACAGACAGTCCTGCGATCCATCGGCATCGCTAATGTTGAAGCTGATGTTGGAGGTGGTCCTTGGTATCTCGTCTGGCGTGACAGAGCGTCGAAGCAGAGATGTGCCGAGGCTTCTGTCCCAGACAATCCAGAACCGAGGACGGTGAGGGACCAACCAGCCAGCAACTGTAGTCATGGGGCTTCCTTACTGCGCCCCATACGCACTGCGTCCAGCGCCATAGTAGGCTTCATAGACGTGCTGGAACACGACACTGGTCTAGTGCTGAGACAGCGCAGGGTATACATCTTGGGCAAGCCCTGGTCCAACAACTTCTCAATGGTTACCCACACCCCAGCCCGGGATTTATGACGCTTGCGCCAATCGAGCACCAGTTTTGCCTCCTTCATTGTCTTGGACAACTCCCGAGCGGTTGCCTTGACCTTCTTTCTCTCTTCCGCCTTGCATGATCTTGCGACAATCGTGCGCGCCGACGAGCTTCGACCTCCTTGGGTCTGACCTGGAAAGCGGTGTGCCTGCGAAGACCACCAGTGGCGCACATACACAAGGCAAAGAAGGGACACTTCCGTCCTTCAGCGAGCCAAGGCTCATATTTACTCCCGAGGTCAGTCCCAGATGTCGTTGATCAGCAAGCGAATGGGCATGAAGCTGTGGGGAACGGAGATCTCAACTGGATTGCCAACTTCATCTGGGGCATTGCTGATGATGTGTTGCGCGACGTCTACGTGCGAGGCAAGTACCGAGATATCATCCTGCCGATGACGGTCATACGCCGTATCGACGCGGTCCTGGAACCAACCAAGCAGGCTGTCTTGGACATGAAGCGGAAGATGGACAAGGCCGGCCTCACCAGCCAGGACGCCGCGCTGAGCCAGGCTGCGGGACAGGCCTTCTACAACGCCTCGCCGTATACCCTGCGTGACCTCACCGCCAGCGCACATGCGCAGCAGTTGAAGGCCGACTTCGAGACGTACCTCCACGGCTTCTCTTCCAACGTGCAGGAGATCCTGGACAAGTTCAAGTTCCGCAACCAGATCGCAACCATGGTCCAGGCAAATATCCTGGGCAACGTCATCGAGAAGTTCCTGGACAGCTCTTGTTCCTCGCCAACATGCTGTCCAAGATGAAGACCGACACGCCCCTCGGCAGCCACATCGCTGAGGTCCACAACGGCTCATCCCTGTTCACCGGCGATGCCGGTCAGGGCGAGAGCAACATCCGCCGGTGGATCATCGAGAACGACTGGCTGGAGGCCATCATCGCACTGCCGCTCAACATGTTTTACAACACGGGCATCGCCACTTACATCTGGCTGCTGTCCAACCATAAGGCCGAACACCGCACTGGCAAGGTCCAGCTCATCGACGCCACCCAGTGGTACCAGCCACTGCGCAAGAACTTGGGCAAGAAGAACTGCGAGCTGACCCCGGACGACATCGCTCGCATCGTCCAGAACTACGAAGCATTCGAAGAGACTGAGCAGTCGAAGATCTTCCCCAACGAGGCGTTCGGCTACACCAAGGTCACTGTGGAGCGCCCGCTGCGGCTCAAGAGCATCGACCCGGACCATGCCTATACCCCCAAGGAGATCAAGGCGCTGAAGGAAACTGGCGAACGTGACGAGACCGCGCCACCTGTCATCCGCAAGGTACACCCCGTCGGCAGCCACCGCCTTGTCGTCAACGACGGTGAAGCCAACACTCCCATTGCCAGCCGATGGAAGCAATTTGCTCCTGGGTAATCCCAGCAAAGCCGTGCACGACAGGAGCACATCTCCCGATAACTATTTGATGAACAGCGGGTATTATACCCTGTCTTACAACCGGGACCGTGGTGAACCAAATTGGGTGAGTTGGTATCTTGGTGGCTCCTCGCTCGGTTCAACAGATCGGTTGAACGATTTTGGAGCAGACAGTACTCTGCCCACCGGTTGGTATCAGGTGAAAGCGAACGGTTATTCCGGTAGTGGTTTCGACCGTGGGCACAACTGCCCGTCGGCAGATCGGACGTCCAGTGTCGCCGCCAATTCATCGACCTTCTTGATGACGAACATGATCCCACAGGCCCCACCCAGGGAATTGGCCGTTGCTGATTCTTTTGATGACTACAAGTGTGATGATTATATAGATATTAATTATACAGATTTTTAGGAAAAACTAGTTTTCCTGCCTTAGAGCCTGCTGCAAAATAGAGTAATTCTTCCTAGATTTGAATAATATTTTAAATATCTGCCCGTTCTTACCGGTTTCTTATTCAATTTTTTTATAGGGATTATAAATTCCGGCATGAATTGCTGTATTATACTTACAGGATGTGAAAGCAAATTCTTATGAATAAACTTCCAGCCGTCAGCAGGAGAATAGTATTTCTGGATGAATTGCGCATCGGTGATTGTACTGTAGAAAAGGCCTGGTTTTTTGAGAAACCAGGCCTCGCTTGATTAGCCTTTGAGCGAATCTACCAGTAATCCACGCAAGAAGTAGCTGCAGATAAAATTGAATTATTCTTTTTCTCTATTACGGGTTGCAACATCAAATACAACAGCAGCCACAAGCACAAGGGCTCTAACGATGTACTGATAGGATATATCGATGCCCATAAGGTTCATGCCGCTCGTCAGTGACATCATAACCAACGCACCGATGATCGACCCTGTAACCTTGCCAAGGCCACCGGACGCTGATGCACCGCCGACAAAAGCCGCCGCGATTGCATCCAATTCAAACAGAGTTCCCGCCGTCGTTGTGGCGGATTTAAAACGGGACGCGAACAATATGCCCGACAGACCGGCAAGCATGCCCATCGAACCGAAAATCACATAGGTTATTTTCTTTACACTGATGCCGCTCAACTCAGCCGCCTCTGGATTTCCACCGACAGCATAAATATGTCTACCGAGCACCGTCCGTGACATAATGAAATTATAGACTAAAACCACAATCAATACGACCACTGTAGTCCATGAGAGGCCTTTGTATCCTGCGAGCACCCAGGTGATACCCCCGACTAAAGCCGACACGAATACCAATTTAATGATGAATAAATGCATCGGCAATACTTCAAAGTTGTAAGCCCGCATCTTTCTGCGGTTGTTTATCGCGTTTATGATGAAAAGTAGAATGACCAGAACTCCGAGGATAAGAGTTAATTTATGTACTCCGGGTAAAATCCCAATGTCGGGAATGTCGGGAATATAGCCGTTGCCTATGGCGTTAAAAGCGGCATTCGGAATAACTATCGTGCCCTTACTCATAGTTACAAGTTGCAATGCTCCTCTGTAGCCTAACCATCCGGCAAGCGTTGCCACAAAGGCTGGGATTTTCATCTGCGCCACCAGGAAAGCGGTGAAAATTCCTGCCAGAACTCCGAGCGCCACTGCAAGCGCTATGCTCGCATATACAGGCAGGTGCCAGGATACCATAGCGGTTGCCGCTACCGCGCCGAGGAAGCCTGAGAGATAACCAACCGACAGATCTATATGCCGAATGATAATGACCAGCGTCATACCGACCGCCAATACTGCTATATAGCCCGTCTGGTTTATCAAGTTGCCTATGTTTCTCGATGAAATGAAGACACCTTTCGTCGTGATTGTAAAGATCGCCATGATAACTAACAAGGCGATATACATGCCCCATTCACGGATATTCTGTCGCAATATTTTATTTACATCCTTAATGAACGATATCTTGAACCTCCTCGTGCTCATTATTTGGTTGCTTACTCACTCCCTCGGCAAAATCATCACGTGCGCCAATTATGTAGGCCACCACCCGCTCGCGGAAATCGTCAATGTCACCGGCGACGGGAGTGTCGCAGACCTTGCGCCCGTGGCGCAGCACCATCATTCGGTCGCTAACCTGGTAGATATCTTCCAAGCGGTGACTGATTATGATGATTGAACAGCCCTGTGCCTTGAGCTCTCGCACCAAATCGAGTACCTTACCAATGGCCGCCACACTCAGAGCCGCCGTGGGCTCGTCCATGATGGTGACCTTGGTGTTGAAAGCTGTCGCGCGAGCAATGGCCACCGCCTGGCGCTGGCCACCGGACAGACTCTCCACTTTCAAGCGCACGGAGGAGATGTCAATCTTGAGACGATCTAACAGGCGTTGCGTTTCTTGCCCCATGTGATGCTCGTCCATTATACTGATTGGGCCTAGTTTTACGCTCACCGCTTCACGTCCCATGAAAACGTTGGCGGCCACGTCGAGGTTGTTGGCAAGTGCCAAGTCCTGATACACCATCTCAATGCCCTGCCGGCGTGCATCCCAGGGATTGATAATATGTGCCTTCTTACCCTCGATGAAGATCTCTCCTTCATTAGGGATGTATGCCCCACTGAGAATCTTCATCAGGGTAGATTTGCCGGCAGCGTTGTCGCCCACCAACCCCAGCACTTCGTTATGGTGTAGTACCAGGTCTACCCCTCGCAACGCCTGAACACCACCAAAGCTCTTCCTGATATTCCGCATTTCCACAATAGGTATGGCTTCTCCCATAGGTTTCCTCTCTTTCTTTAAAAAATATATAAATGTATGACGGCACTGAAAAAAACTAAATTTTGTCATGCCGAGCGAAGCGAACCATCCCCACGATAATTAAGAGACTATTCGCTTCGCTCGCGGTACTCCTTTTTTGCAGTAGATTCCTGTATTAACTAACTGTTATGTTATTTCTTACGGCAATCCGGTAAATTCGCTGGCTTTATAGTAACCAGAATCGATCAAAGCAGCCTTTACATTGCTCTTGTCAACAGTAACAACTACGGACGGCTTGGCAGGGACGCCAATCTTGCCGTTGTTGTAGGTGGTGGTTTGTTCAGGAGTTTTGCCAGTGAGATAATCGACAGCCGCGGCGATCGCATCTCTGACTAGCGTCCTGACGTCCTTTAAGACGGTCATCGACTGCTTACCATCAATAATGTACTGTACGGAGGGTATCTCGGCGTCCTGGCCGGTAATCACGTAGCTCTTGACATCCTTGTCGTCACCAAATGCGTCTGCAATTGAACGGGCGGTGCCGTCGTTCGGCGCGAGGATGAATACATTACCCTTATCGGCAGCCTTAGCGATAGTCAGGTTAGCTTCAGCCAGATTCTTAGCGATGGTGAAGTCCCAGTTGGTGGTGACTTGGCCGATGATCTTGCCCATCTCGTCACGGGTCAGCGTGGCTTTGCCCTGTAGAGCAACAGCTTGGCTTGAGTTCTTAATGACGAAGGTGCCGTCGGCAATCTTGGGCTGCAGTACATCCCAGGCTCCCTCGAAGAAGAGGAAAGCGTTGTTGTCAGTGGCAGCGCCAGCATACAGATAAAGCGGGTTTTTGGTGCCAGTGGCCTTGTCAACCAGGTACTGAGCCTGAGCCTTGCCAACAGCAATGCTGTCAAAGGTCACATAGTAATCAACAGCTTTGGTGTCGCGGATCAGGCGGTCATAGGAAATGACCTTTATGCCTGCAGCTCTGGCTTCGTCTGCAGAGGCAGCGGCAGCGGTGGCGTCCTGTGGGCAGAGGATAAGAACTTTGACGCCCTTAGTAATCAGAGCTTCAACATTCTCTTTTTCTTTGGCGGAAGAGCCCTGGCTGAAGAGAATCTCAGCGCTGTAGCCGGCAGTCTTGAGCGCATCATTGAAGCGGGTCTCGTCCTGTATCCATCTCGGCTCGTCCTTGGTCGGAAGAACGATACCAACATCCAGTGTTGCAGCCATAGTAATTGTAACTATCCTTGTACTACTGTTCCAATCGACCTTTGCTCCAATTGTCTCACTAATGAATCTTACAGGTACCACTGTTCTTCCAGTGGGAAGAATCTTGGGTGCAACATCAAGAGTAGTCTCTACGCCATTGACCATAGCAGTTATTGAACCAATGGTGAGAACAATATTCTTATCCCCAAGAACGTAACTCACCGTTTTCTTAACAGGATCCCAGCCTATTTTGGCTCCAAGTGCCTCCCCGATAAACCTGAATGGTACCAGTGTTCTGCCATTCTCGATAATAGGTGGCTGATCAAGAACAACCGCTTTGAAGTTTATAGTCGCTTTTGTAGATCCAATCGTCATCTGAACGACAACACCCCCAGCTGCTCTTACGGGTGTAAATCCAAGAACTGCAGCAAGCAACGCAACAACTAGCAGCATAACCACTGCTTTCTTCATCTTGTTACCTCCTCTAAATCCCTTGCCTCAACCTCCCTATCTGTCTCAACAAAACCATACGCAAAAGTCAGATCTTCTTCCACCCCCTTTTTCGCCTCTGATTGACTTTGGTATTTTTTTAATAGCACGTTTCTTATTAATGTCAATTTTCTCAAATGGTCGCCTTCCACCAATCTTCCGGGCTCTGCTCAGCCCAGCCGGGGCGCGGCGTCGACAGCTGAAGCGGGGCCGAGGCTGTTGCGACAATCGTACCGGTCGCATCGACCAGCAGTCCCTTAACGGATGCTGTCCCCGCGTCGATACCAATAATGCATTCCTTCATCTCTACCATCCCATCTCGCTCTTACCACCTGCACGCCCCGTTCACAATCATGTGCAGGTCAGACCTCGCATTTCAACAGCGATTCCAGACACCCAATCAATGCAGCCAATCTGTTCCTAATCTTATATTAACAATCCTAGAAGGTTCCACAAGAAAGTCAACAGTTTGCACGCTGACGGTTACGCGCTGCTTGAAACGCGCGTTTCAGAATCATCATGGGAACGTCGGGGATCGCTGGTATACTCTCCCGGGTTATTAGCCACGTGGGGAGAGTACTGGATGAAGACCTTTCTGTTCGACCTTGATGGTACACTGCTGGCTGCAAACGAAAACGACTTCATGCACGCGTATTTTGGTGAGCTTACACGTGCCTTGCACGGCCTCCTGCCCGCAGAGGGACTGGCCAGGAACATCCTCGCTGCGACGGCGCGCATGCAGGCGGACACAAGCCCTGGCAGCAGCAACCTGGTGAAGTTCAGGAGAGAGTTCGAGGCCTTGTACCAAGGCGTCGACCAACAGGCCGTTTGGGATCGCATCATGGAGTTCTATGCGACGACGTTCGACGGCTGCTGGAAAAGACCGATCGAGCGATTCAGGAGATTGAAGCTGAGAAACGCCACTGCCTCGAAGGCCAGAATGTCGACTTGGACATGGTCAACGCTGGATTGGCGCTGCTGGACAAGATGGGCTCACTGTGGGCACAATCGGATGTGTCGATACAGACACGGTTGCAGAGGTTCGTTTTCCCTGACGGAATGAGTTTTGACCGCGAGAGATTTGGAACCTCTGCTCTCCCCGCATGCCTACAGCTTAGAGAGAAGGTGATTTCCTCAAGAGGAAGAATGGCGCGCCCAGCAGGAGTCGAACCCGCAACCTGCGGATCCGAAGTCCGCAGCTCTATCCAGTTGAGCTATGGGCGCTAGCCTCACGATCCTGGTGCGCTTAGCAGGACTCGAACCTGCGGCCTACGGATTAGGAATCCATCGCTCTATCCGCCTGAGCTATAAGCGCAGTACTGCAAAGCGTACAACATCAAGGGCTGTGCTCAAGAAAAATGGGGTGGGTAAGGAGACTCGAACTCCCAACATCTGGATCCACAGTCCAGTACTCTAACCAATTGAGCTATACCCACCATATCAGGCTGGCGAGCCCAGCAGGATTTGAACCTGCGACCGACGGATTAGAAATCCGTTGCTCTATCCAACTGAGCTATGGGCCCATGGTCGGGGCGAGTGGATTTGAACCACCGATCTCATGGTCCCAAACCATGCGCGTTACCAAACTACGCCACACCCCGAGTACAAAGAGAATACATACAATCAGCCAAAAATCAAGGTCTCAGCGGTATGGTCCCTTGAAGAGAACACCACAGAGCCTCAACGGCCTGTGCACGGTGGCTGATACGGTCTTTGAGACCGGCATCCATCTCGCCGAAGGTGAGAGAGTAACCATCCGGGGTGAACAGCGGATCATATCCAAAGCCCTGAGACCCACGCGATTCCGGAGTCACGGTCCCGGCGACAGCGCCTGAGCACGCCAGACACCGGCGTGATCGAGGAAGAAACGCGACGATCCAGCACACGAACCGTCCAGGCGTTGACGACACACGGTGCTCTGAGAGAAACGCTGCGAGCGCAGCCCTTTCGGAGAGACTTGCATACCGAAAGCGCGCAGAATGGGCTCCAGGCATGTTGTCAAAAAGGGGTAGCTCAAGGCCAGAATCGTCCGCGAAAACTATACAGTCATTGGGTCCCGTAGCCAAGACGCTCAGGAGACCCGACCGGGCTTTCCTGTATGCGTTCTGGTAGTACGTGGCACCACACTCGACGACGCTCTCCACATCCAGCTCTTCCAAGGGAAGCCTGCAATCCAGACCCCTGAGAATACTGCCAAATTCCTGCAGTTTGTGAGCGTTGCCGGTGACAAGTCGCAATCTCAAACGTCCGCAACCTCTACTGCGCTGACATAGTCACCAAGGAAGAGGCGAGCCTTGTCGAGAAAGTCGCCAGGGTCGCCTGTTGTGAAGAACCTGTCCTGCTGTCCAGCCCCAGTGGTCAACCGGCACTTCTCGAGCACCAGCCCTACCTCGTATGCTAGTTCCTTGCTCGGGTCGACAATCTTGACGGCCGGTCCAAGGATACCTTCCATGAGGCTGTTGAGGAAGGGGAAGTGGGTGCAGCCCAGAACAAGGGTGTCTGCTCCGAACTCCCGCACCGGCTTCAGCACGTCCGCGGCATAATCAGCCACGTCCTGACCTTCAATGCTTCCAGCCTCCACAAGATTCACAAGTTCCTGCGACTGGAGTTCTATCATTTCTACGGTCGGATCCAGCAGCCCCATGGCCCTGAGATAGCCATGGCTCCGTGCTGTCCCGGGTGTCGACAGCACTGCGACTCTGCGGTTGCGGGTCGCCAGCTGTGCGCTCTTGACGCCAGCAGAAATCATCCCCAGGACGGGGACATCCACACGATGCTGGATATCTGGGAAAACGGCGCTGGACGCCGTGTTGCAAGCCACAACAACCATCCGGGCTCCGTGAGCCTCGAGGAACTCGACGAGGGCCGTGGCTCTGCTGATCACCTGTTCCCTCGGCTTCGTTCCATACGGAAAGAAGCGGGAGTCAGCGATGTACATAATAGCCTCTCGTGGCAATCGGTTCTTCAGCTCCCGGACAACTGCAAGTCCTCCAACCCCTGAATCGAACACCCCTATGTAGGATTCCACCAGCAGACCCCTCTACTTGCTGAAGTACTCGACAATGGCGTCCTCGATACCCTTGGCCGCCTTCTGCTGGAACGAGTCCTCGCGCAGAAGACGTTCCTCTTCACTATTGCTGATAAACGCGCACTCCACCAGGACAGCCGGCATGGTATCGATGTGGGACACCAGGTACAGCGATGTCTTCTGCGTCCCTCGGTCCATTCTTCCCAGGGCAGAAACGAGATGCTTCTGGACAAGCGCGGCAAAGACCTTCGATTGGTCAGACCAGTAGCTAACTTCGATACCTCTGATTGATGGTCCCGCATCCGTAGCGTTCTGATGAATTGAGAGAAAAAGATCCGCCCCTGAGCCGTTGGCTATCTGCGCCCGCCTAGTGAGGTCAGGGTTGTCTTTTGACGTATCATCCGATCGCGTCATGACAACACTGGCGCCATCGGCCTCGAGTAACGCCTTTACCTTGAGTGCGATTGACAGGTTGACGGACGATTCCTTCGTCCCGAATGGGCCTACGGCCCCGACGTCGAAGGAGCCCGTCGATGACGTGCAGCCATGACCGGGGTCAAGGACGACTTTCTTCCCTTCAATCTTTCCCTTGACGGCGCCGGAAAGCACGATGACATAGATACCCGTTCCAGGGTTTTGCACATCGGCTGTCGAGGCAGGGGCGTGCAGGCGCAACTCTACGACAGGAGGGACATCGTTCAGACGCTGCTTCCCCGACACAGTGGCCCAGGCCGACAGCACCTGCTTGCCAGAGATAGTGCTGGCCGAAACGCCCTCCAGCTGAAAGACGCTGTAATCGCCGTCCGCCGTCTTCGTCACTTTCAGGTCACAGGCGGACGTGATCGTGATGCTTCCCGACGTACTCGCAGACGCACCTGTGAGGGTAATTGACGAGATGATCGGGTCAAGATATACCCTTAGAGCATCTGCGATCGCCTCAAGTCCAAACACGTGTGCCACAGTCGTCACTGGAACGTACAACAGGCCACTCAGGATCCTCGGCGCGACAGCCATCTCTTCGCTCCAGTGGCTGTTGCCCTGAGCAATCTTCAGAGTGCGCAGCCCGTCCTTCACTACGTACTGTCGATCCCCAAGTGTCAGGCTCGTTTGCTGGTTGGCCGCGTCCCAGGACAGCAGCAGACCGTAGGCATTGGCCACGTCGACGAGCGGCACGAACGTAGCCCCCTGTGCGGAAAACGTCTCTTCGCTGCCGGACAGAAGCTCGCCGCGTAGAAACACGGCCTTCGACGGCGCGGTCGATCCGGGTGCAGTCATCACCAACTGCACCGTCGACGCGCTGGTCGACTGCTTCAAGCCAGTGCCGGACCCGGCAAGATAGACGACGATGCTGGACACGAAGCCGGCCGAGCTCGCCCATACCTTCACCGCCGACACCTGCTGCGTCGGCACACCGGCAATGCCAGCCTGTGCAGACTGCACCAGCCTTGGCAGTGAGACCTCGATGCGTTCAGGATTATGTCCCCGAACAATCGACAGCCCGCTCTTGTCTCCATCGATGTGCATCGTGACGCCAGTCCAGCCGTTCGATGACACCAGCTCGATGCCGGTCAGACTGCAGACGGCACCTCCAGGATCAGTTCCACCGACCACCGTACCTTCAGACATCGCTATCCAGTCTTCGGACGAAGCATCGGAGGATAGTTCGAGGAACACCTGCCTGCCGTCCGTGGCGACACCGACAATGAGCTTGCCCTTGGCAGCAAGCGACCCGTCAGTCCCCGCTACGAACGGCGACGTCACCAGTCGTGCTGATGGACCTACCGAAGTGAGGCTCTTCCCTACCGTTGCCGCGACAAGACTGCTCGGCACTTTCTCCCAGGAGCTAAGCAAGGGCGCGTAGACCCATCCCGTCTTCTCAGCAGCAGTCACACGGCACCAGATCTCCTTTTGTTCGTTCATGGAGTAACCGGTGATCAGAAGGCTCGTCCCGGAGGGCAGGACGCCAAGGCGGTCGTACATGACTGAAGGTCCACTACGAAGGTCCGATGCATCCACCGTCTTCGTCGGGAACTGAAGTTTCGGCTTCCAGAGGGCCAGAAGAGACGATGCCCTGAATGTCGCCTGATTGGACCCAGGAACCTGAACTGTCTGGACTTTCACCACCCACGACGCGACGTAGCCACTGGTTTGTTTGATCTTGAGGGACGAACAGTCCACCTTGTACCAGATCTTGCCACTGGTGTCTTTGGACTCTGACAGAATGCGCAAGGACGTACGTGACTTCATGGTCGTCAGGCGCGCGAAGGCTGTCCCTGCACCACTTCGCAGTGAAGTGCCATCTTCCACGACGACAGCATAGCGAGTGGAAGAAGACTGAGCAGATACAGTCGGTTCCGCCTTTGCAGGCACCGATTTCGAAACCGCCGGGCCAGCCGGCGACGTGGTGGCCGAAACATAGGTCACGAGCCAGCCTGCCACGAATCCAAACGAGGCACCCACCCGTATCTTGTACCAGGTCCGTCCCGAAGTGTCTTTGGAAGAGCCGACAACCTCGTATTTTTCTCCCTTGTGTCCAACCCGAATCACGCTGAACGTCGTACCAGCCCCCGACCGGATGTTAGCCTCGTCCGGAATCGTCACGGTCGCTGTCGTGTCACCCCGTACCGTTCCAACAATGGCACCGACGAAAAGAACCAGAACAATGAATACAGCAATCATCTTCTTGCTCAACGCACGTACCCCCTTATCTCACGCTCCACTCGTCGTCTCTCGGAAGTCTCACGAGACCCCTTAGTTGCCAGGAATTTGCCGACAGCCAGATCGACCTTGACGAACCCACCTTCCGAAAAAGAAAGCGATGCGGGCACGACCGTCAGGCCTTGCTGACTGATGAGAGATGCAATCCTGATAAGCTCACGCCGGTGGACAAGGAGTCTTCTGCGACGTTTGATCTCCTCGTCGGTTGTGTGCGCAAATGCATAGGGCCCCACGGACATCTGCACGAGGTAAAGCTCGCGACCGTAGAATCGGCAGTACGAGTCTCCAAAAGTGAATGTCCGCGAACGTACGGCCTTCACTTCCCAACCACGCAGTTCTATGCCAGCCTCCAGACGCTCAAACGTCTTGAAGTTGTGCTGGATCCGCTTATTGGCGACGACCACTCCGGGTTTGTTGTCCATGTCTACCGCGCAAGCACTCCAAGTACAGAGATAAAGTCCTGAGGAAGTGGCGCCACGACGCGAACTTGGACTCCCGAACGCGGCGCAACAAACGAGAGTGCAAATGCATGAAGCATCTGCCGCTCTATGACGAGATTGCGCTGCTTCCTGTAGCCATAAGTATAGTCTCCGAGTACAGGATGTCCAATGTACGAGCAGTGAACGCGGATTTGGTGCGTCCTCCCTGTCTCGATTCGTATCCGAAGGAGAGATGCCTGGTCGCCAAAATGCTGGATGACTTCGAAGTCAGTCGTAGAAGGTCGACCTGAACTATCGGCCTGTCGAAGCAGGAGCCCTCGGGAATGGACTACCCCAATAGGCACATCGATTCGGCCACTCTTCTCCGCAAATGTCCCCCAAACCAACGCCAGATACTGTTTCTGGGCGTCATGGTTGCCCAGCTGTCGCTTGAAGCAGCTCCACCCGGCTTGGGAACGGGCCAGGACCATCACGCCGCTCGTGTCCTTGTCGAGCCGATGCACGACCCCCGGCAACTCGACACCCTCTCCATCATAGAGCGTGACCCCACTTGCCAAGGCCACTTCGGTCAGCGTCCCGGCCGCCTTCCCCGGTGCAGTGAAAACAGGCAGTCCCGCCGGCTTGTTCACCGCAATGATATCGTCATCGATATACAGAACCGGCACCACGACTGACCCCAGCCTCAATTCATGCATGAAAGCCCCATTGGTTGGGAAAGAGAAGTGCGAGACCGCATAGTATTGCACCGGTGGTCACGAGACAGTCGGCCATGTTGAACACGGACCAACCGCGTACCCACAGGAAGTCGGTTACCTGCCCGGCCACGACACGGTCGATGAAATTGCCTGCAAACCCTGCAAAGACGAGAAGGAAACCATGAGCCAGTCCTCGGTCTCCACGGCGCAATACTGCGATAGCCGCAACGCAGACGCCAAGGCCGAGGACTGCATTCACTGGTACGACCCACTGCCGCCCTCCAAAGAGTCCGAACGCGACTCCCTTGTTCATCGTCAGGACAAACCCCACCGGACCTGCCGTGATGACATGCTGGAGAAGAAACCGCCGTGCCATCCATTTGGTGCCCTGATCTGCCAGGATCATCAGGACAACAAGAACCGACCAGCGGAAAAGAGCGCTCGGCCTGTTCATCGTGTATCTTCAGCCATTGCAGTGTCTTCCAGACCGATTTCCACGGTCTTGCTCCTCGAAGCGTGTCCACGTAGGATGCGAACCGCAGAGCGAGCTACGCCAAAGTGACGACTGAGGATCTGCAGGAGCTCCTCATTTGCCTTGCCCTCTGCAGGCCTGGCATGTACGTGGACGCGCCAGGGGTCTCCTGGTTCTACGTCCGACCTGCTGCTGCCTGGAATTACGCGTACGCTGATCCGCATGGTCTCTCCTCTCCAACGCAACTGGGCCGTCCATCCCAGCAACCAGGGACAGGCGGCCCAGCACGTCTGCGCATCTGTCGCCCTACTTCTTCGTCAGCAAGTGACAAGCCACTGTGTGCCCCGGAGCAACCTCAATGGCAAGAGGCTCCTGTTCTTTGCAGATAGGCATCGCGTAGGGACACCGCGTGCGGAAATGGCAGCCAGACGGAGGGTTAACAGGTGAAGGGACATCCCCCTGAAGGATAATCCGCTCCCGCTTGACCTCAGGGTCAGGAACAGGCACGGCAGACAGAAGAGCCTGCGTGTATGGGTGAAGCGGATGATCGAACAGCTCCTCGTTCTCTGCAGTCTCGACGACCTTGCCAAGGTACATGACCGCAATGCGGTCGGACATGTGGCGTACGACAGCAAGGTCGTGGGCAATGAAGAGATACGTCAAGTTCAGCCTCTGCTGCAGCTCCTGGAGCAGGTTGATGATCTGCGACTGAATCGACACATCCAAGGCCGAGATGGGCTCGTCCAGGACAAGCAGTTCTGGATTGATAATAAGCGCGCGGGCAACCCCGATACGCTGACGCTGACCACCGGAGAATTCATGAGGATAGCGCTTTTCGTATTCAGGGCGCAGGCCCACAGTCTCCATCATGGTGGCCACAGCCTGTTTGCGCTCCTTGCGGGTGCCGATGCTATGCACATCCAGAGGCTCTTGAATGATATCGCCAACAGGCATTCGTGGGTTGAGTGAACCATACGGGTCCTGGAACATGATCTGCATGTTCCGACGGAGGGGCCGCATCTGGTTCGGAGTAAGGTTGGTGATGTCCTTCCCTTTGTAGATGATCTTCCCGCTGGTGGGCTGCAACAGCTTCAGCATGGTGCGCCCGGCGGTCGTCTTGCCCGATCCGGATTC
>NZ_QXIY01000012.1:0-408 GCF_003570995.1 Candidatus Cryosericum septentrionale | reverse complement strand
ACCTCGTCCACAGCCTTGACTGAGGCGACGGTCGTAGAGAAGATTCCTCCTTTGATAGGGAACCACTTCCTTAGTTTCTGGACTTCTACGAGTCTTGTTGCCATGGTCATTTCTCCTCTCTGCCTATGACTCGATAGGATGGAAGCAGCGTACCAGGTGACCGGGGGTAAGCTCGAGAATCTCCGGCTCTTCCTCTCTGCACTTCTCCGTAGCAAATGGGCAGCGCGGGTTGAAACGGCAACCTTTGGGCATATGGTATGGGGAGGGGACCATGCCCTCGATGGCGGGCAATGGTTCGTTGGTCTTCTTCTCCGTGAATTTCGGAATGGACTGCAGCAGACCGTACGTGTATGGATGGCGCGGAGACTTGAAAATCTCTTTGGCAGTAGCGTTCTCGACAATCTTGCC
>NZ_QXIY01000011.1:29758-34788 GCF_003570995.1 Candidatus Cryosericum septentrionale | reverse complement strand
GCTGCGCAGTTGACCACAACGTCGGGGTGCGAGGCCTCTATCGCTTGCCCCAGGGCGGCACGGTCAGTCACGTCCAGCTCGTCCATGACGCGGGCGGTCACGTCGACCGTGGGAGACAGGAGGCGGACGACGTCGCTGCCCAACTGACCATCAGCACCTACAACAAAGAGTTTCATTGCCCACGCTCCTTCAGGTATTGCGTCAAGGTCGGGAGGCCGGCGTCCCGGAGGGAGACGACGGGAGTGCCGACGCCCTGGAGCGGCCAGCCCACATGCAGCTGTTGGTCGGACCACACGATCCCTGCCTCATCCTCCGGGTCGTACTCGGTGGAACACTTGTACACGAACTCGGTACCGTCCTCGAGCGCAAGGAACCCGTGCGCCATGCCGGCTGGGATGTAGAGCTGGCGCCTGTTGACGGCGGAGAGCTCGATGCCGAACCAGCGGCCGAACATGGGAGAGGTAGGGTCGACGTCCACGGCGACGTCCCAGACTGCGCCTGCGATACAGCGGACCAGCTTGGCCTGGGGATGCACCTTTTGCAGGTGCAGACCACGGAGGATCCCGCGTGCGGACCGAGAGTGGTTGTCCTGCACAAAGACGTCCCAGATGCCGGCGGCGGCGAAGTCGCGGGCGCGGTACGTCTCCATGAAGAAGCCGCGCTCGTCCCCGTGCACGACAGGTTCAATCCACTGCACGCCTGGCAGGTCGGTCGTATGGAAGGTGAAGTGCTCGCTCATTAGTGTGATGCCTCCTCAAGCCCGAGACGAAGGTCGGCAGCGAGCTCCGTCGCCCTGCGCAATGATGGGAACGTGCCGGCATCCGTCCACCAGCCTTCGAGCACGGCGTAGGTGCACGTCCCTGCACGGATGTACGCGTTATTGACGTCGGTGATCTCCAGCTCGCCACGGTGCGACGGCTGCAGCGTGTCGATGATGTCAAAAACCGCACCGTCGTACAGGTAGATACCGATGACGGCGTACCTGGACTTCGGCTGGGGCGGTTTCTCCTCGATACCCAGGATGTGGCCGTCGGGCGAGATCTCGGCCACGCCGAAGCGCTCCGGGTCGTCGACCTGCTTGAGGAGCAGACGTGCGCCGGACTCTTGGGCCATGAATGCTGTGACGGCAGGCGTCAGGTCGTCCTCGAAGACATTGTCCCCCAGGATGACGCAGCAGCTGTCACCACAGCAGAAGCCGCGCGCAAGGCCCAGCGCCTGGGCGATGCCGCCTGCCTGGTCCTGCACCTTGTACGTGAAGTCGAGACCGAAGTCGTGCCCGCTGCCCAGCAGTTCCATGACGTCCCCCATGTGGTCACGCCCCGTCACGATGAGGATGTCAGTGATGCCCGCCTGCTTGAGGCGCGCGATGGGATGATAAATCATGGGATAGTTGCCCACCGGGAGCAGGTGCTTGTTGGTGACAGTAGTCAATGGGTGGAGACGCGAGCCGGTGCCTCCTGCCAGGACGATGCCCTTCATGAGGTCTCTTCTCCATGCAGCAGCACACGCTTGTGATCGACAAGGAACTCGTACAGGGCCTGGTCCCACTCGCTCATCATGTCCTGACCCTCCAGGCGCAGGTGCTCGTGTGCGAGCGGCGTCCGCAGGGGACGCGGTACGCGGCCGGGAATGTCCGCCGCATGCATAGGCACAAGCTGAATGTCCAGCCCGAGGATCGTCGCGACGGCGCGCGCAAACTCGTACCGCGAGGTCTGGCCCTTGCCGGTGACGTGGTAGGTCCCGACGGCGCCGCGCTGGATGAGGAGCATGGTCTGCTGGACGACCTCGGACGCACTGGTGGGGCTCATGACCTGGTCGTCGGGCAGGATCAACCGAGCACCGGTCTCCGCCGCCCGCACGACCGCCGTCACGGGGTTGTCACCATGCACGCCGTAAACATAGGCGATGCGCAGGACCAGGCTGTCGGGATTTGCACGCCGGACAGCCTCCTCGCTCATGAGCTTGGTGCGCCCGTACCAGTTGATAGGGTTAGGGGTGTCCCATTCTGCGTAGGCATGGTCCGCTGTGCCGTCAAAGACGTAGTCGGTGCTGATATGCACGACCTTGGCGGTCACCTTGAACGCAGCATGAGCCACGTTGCGCGCGCCCAGGACATTGATGCGGTACGCCTGGTCACGGTCCTTTTCGCACACGTCCACGCTAGGTTGAGCGGCACAGTTGATGACCACGGTCGGCTGAAGTTCCAGCACCGCGCGCTCGACGGCCAGGCTGTCTGCGATATCGCACTGCACATGCGTCAGGCCGGTCAGGTCATCCAGTGACGACAGCCGGTCCATGAACTCCCTGCCCAGGCGCCCGCCAGCACCCACCACGAGGACGGTCATGGCCTCAATGTACCACCCAAAGGGGATTTACCAGCTGACCCCAACAGCTAATCGAAAATAGTCTCAAGGGTCTCACTCAGGAACTGCCTCAGGTCGCCTGCCAGCTCGGGACGCTTGAGCGCAAGCGCCACGTTGGCCTTCAGCAGGCCCATCTGGTCCCCGATGTCGTACCGGGTCCCCTTGAACTCGCACGCGTAGACCTTCTTGAAGGGGAGCATGGCCTGGAGGGCGTCGGTCAGCTGGACTTCACCGTTCTTGCCCGGCTCCGTATGCTCGAGGGCGTCGAAGATGCCGGGCGTCAGGATGTAGCGGCCCACGATGGCCAGGTTGCTGGGGGCATCGGCGGGCTCGGGCTTCTCGACCAGCCCCGTCACTTCCCAGACACCGGGCACGACGGCGGTCCCCTCGATGATGCCGTAGCTAGACGTCTGCTCGCGCGGGACCTCCATCACGGCCACGACCATCCCCGGATACCGGCGGGCCACCTGCTGCATCTGCACGAGGCACGGCGTCGGGCCGTCGATGATGTCGTCCGCGAGGAGGACCGCGAACGGGTCGCCGCCGACGAACGCGCGCGCCTGCAGGACCGCGTCTCCAAGCCCACGCGGCAGCTTCTGACGGACATAGTAGACCTGGATCAGGTTGGAGATGCGCTGGATCGCGTGCAAGTCGTCGAGCTTGCCGTGGGACTCGAGCTCGTGCTCCAGCTCGACGGAGTGGTCGAAGTAGTCCTCGATAGCACGCTTGCCGCGTCCCGTCACCATCAGGACGCTCTGGATGCCGGCGTCGATGGCCTCCTCCACCACGTACTGGATCGCCGGCTTGTCGACGACGGGCAGCATCTCCTTGGGCTGCGATTTGGTAAGCGGCAGCAGGCGTGTCCCCATACCGGCTACCGGGATGACCGCTTTGCGGACTCCCATATTCTCTATCACGCCATCTTTGCGCTTGTTCATGGCGTAGCCAGCGATGCCAGCGTCTCGTCGAACGCCTTCTTCAACTGGTCGACCCGCTCCTGCGTCTTCGCTTCGAAGCGCAGGACAAGCAGGGGCTCGGTGTTGCTGGAACGTACCAGCCCCCAGCCGTCCGCCCACTCGACACGGGCACCATCGATGGTAACGACCTTGACGATGGTGTGCGCCATCTGCGGGAACTTCCTGCGGAACGCGTCGACAAACCCATGCACGAGGTGGTCCTTCTCGTCCTCGCGGCACGGTCTGCGGATCTCGGGGGAAGCCACCATGGGCGGCAGTGCCCTCAGCAGGTCTGAGAACACGAATTTCGGGTCGGCCCTCAGGCCGTTCGCCACGATCTCCACCAGGCGCAGCGTAGCGTAGATAGCGTCGTCGTACCCATAATAGCGGTCGGCGAAGAACATGTGACCGCTCATCTCGCCCGCCAGCTGGGCCTTCTCCTCGCGCATCTTCTTCTTGATGAGCGAGTGCCCCGTTGGCGACATGATGGCCATGCCACCCAACTTCTCCACGCCGTCGAAGAGGGTCTTGGAGCACTTGACCTCCCCGATGACCTTGGCCTTGCGTGGGCCCTTCCAGTGCGTGATGATATCGGCGGCATAGATGTAGGTCAGCTTGTCGCCCCAGACGACATCGCCGTTCTCGTCGACGGCGCCAATGCGGTCGACGTCGCCATCATACGCAATGCCGAAGTCCGCGCGTTCGGCAAGCACACGCTTGCGCAATCCCTCCAGTGTATCCAGGCGGGCGGGGTCGGGGTGGTGATTGGGGAAGGTGCCATCCGGTTCGACAAACATGAACACCGCGTCGATGTGCAGCTTCTTCATCAGGGCCGGGACGACCAGTCCCGCACAGCCGTTGGCACAGTCGATGACGACCTTGACCCGCGGCTTGCCCGCTGCGCCCAGGGGTCCATGACCAAACTGGTCAGCCAACTCATCACGGTACTTGGACAGCAGGTCAAGGTGAGACACCGAACCCACATGAGACGCGATGGGATAGCAGATCTCGGCCAGGTCCGCGATGCGCTGGATGTCGTCGCCGTAGAGCGTCTCCTGGCCGATGGCGACCTTGAACCCGTTGTACTGCGGTGGGTTGTGACTGCCAGTGATCATCATCCCGCCGTCCACGTGCAGAGCAAACAGGGCATAGTAGAGGGTAGGCGTGGGGACGACACCGATGTCTACGACGTCGCCACCTTGACTCGTCATACCATCGATGAGCGCGTCAGCAAGGTCCTCGCTGCTGGGACGCACGTCACGGCCGACAGCGAAGGTAAGCGAGGTTGCGCCGGTCCGTTGCCGCACAAGGTGAACGTACGCCTGGCCGATACGTCGGGCTGCTTCAGGCGTCAGTTCTTTGCCGACCTCACCCCTGATATCGTACATGCGAAACATCGACCTGTCGAACGCCATACGCCACCTCCCGTACACTGACAACTGCCATCGCCGTGAACAGTCCACCCAAGCAACGGTTCATCGGCCGCCTTACCTTCCAGCCATGTCCGACTTCCTCTATTTATGATAGTAGAGGGCGCAGGAGTGTCAAACGGACCGTCGGCCCCGAATAACGCGAGGCGCACACTGCCCTGACGTGGGCGCGTGCGGCTTGTCACCATGCGAGCTGCCAAGGTCACTCACCCGAGGAGCAGAACGCTTGACCGCTGCCACGCGCATAGCTATAATTATATTAATTGCAGGAGGAAGAGCCT
>NZ_QXIY01000011.1:0-29678 GCF_003570995.1 Candidatus Cryosericum septentrionale | reverse complement strand
ACCGACATTGGTGGCGTCTTCCTCTCCGTGGACAGCGGCGCAACCTGGATAGCGGTAAACACTGGCCTCGCGAGCACGTATGTCCCGGCTCTTGCCATCAATCCCCTCGACCCTTCCACCGTGTATGCCAGTAATGATAGTAGTGTCTTCCGGTCCTCGGACAGCGGCGCCACCTGGACCGCCGCCGGCCCCACCTGGACCCCGGCTGACACCGCCGATGGCACCGCCGCTGGGGTTGTCCTCTGTTTTGCCATCAACCCCCGCAACCCTTCCACCCTGTATGCTGGTACCGACACTGGTGGCGTCTTCCGCTCCACGGACAGCGGCGCAACCTGGACAGCTGTAAATACTGGCCTCACCACCACGTACATCTCGGCTCTTGCCATCAACCCCCTCAACCCTTCCACGCTGTATGCCGGTACCGATGATGGGGTCTTCCTCTCCGTGGACAGCGGCGCAACCTGGACAGCCGCCGGCCCCATCGATGGGGTTGTCCTCTGTTTTGCCATCAACCCTCTCAACCCTTCCATCATGTATGCTGGTAGCAATATTGGCGTCTTCTGCTCCACGGACAGCGGCACCACCTGGACAGAGGTAAACACCGATATTGCTAATCCGCAGACCTCGTCTCTTGCCATCAACCCCCTCAACCCTTCCACGCTGTATGCCGGTACCGATAGTGGGGTCTTCCTCTCCGTGGACAGCGGCGCAACCTGGACAGCTGCTGGCCCCGCCGATGGAGTCGTCATATGCCTTGCCATCAACCCTCTCAACCCTTCCACGGTGTACAGCAGTACCGACAATGGAGTCTCCCGGTATGCCAGTGTGTCTTCGTACGTCCTCATAGCCATCGCTTCCCCTGCTTCGGGCGGATCGATCGGCTGGTCTCCCAAAACCGCTTCCTACACCCCCGGCACCGTGGTCACGCTTACCGCAAGTCCTACCGCCGGCTACGTCTTCACCGGCTGGTCCGGGGCTCTCTCCGGTACAAAGAACCCGACGACTGTAACGATGGATGCAGACAAGAAGGTCACGGCATCGTTCACTGCAAAGGCCAAGAGCGTCATTCTGCTGAAGATTGGCAGCAGGACGATGTATGTGGACGGAAAACCCATCATTCTGGAAGCAGCCCCCATCATCCTGCATTCACGTACCCTGCTCCCCATCCGGGCAGTCGTCGAAGCCACTGGAGGGACCATCGCCTGGGAAGCGTCGACACGGAAGGTCACCATCGTACGGAAAGACAAGACATTGGTTCTGTGGATCGGCAAGAACATGGCAAAGCTGAATGGTCAGTCGGTCAACATCGACAGTGATCCCAAAGTTGTACCAATCATCATGAACGGCAGGACGCTTCTTCCTCTCCGGTTCGTCGCGGAAGAGCTGGCAATGAATATCCAGTGGAATGCTACCACCCAGGCAATCACGATAACCTACACACCGTAGCATAGCGCGAGGTGCACGCCACCCACGTTCACGTCCGGGTGGCGTGCACCTGCCGTGCATCGTGACATTTGCTATGGGTCGACGATGATGGTGCCACGCACCATGCCCATCCAGCACGAATAGGGGATTCTGCCAGTGGCTGTGGGCGTGAAGGTGATGTCATTCTCCCCGGGGCCGACGCCCATGGAAATGTTGAGGCTGGGGATGATGATGCGGCTTGTGCAGCCGGACACCTGGTCGCCGAATACCGCGAAGGTCACCGGGGTGCCCTTCTTTACGTGCAGGACGGCCGGGTCGAACCCTGAGTACGTGACATGCATCTCGATACGCTGACTGGTCCCCGGTGCCGTGGAGGGTGGTGTGGCAGCGGACGGCGTGGTGGTAGTCTGTGTCGTCGCGGTCGTGCCTGGTGTCACGCGGCCGGTGAAGCCGAACAGGCGCGCACCTGAGCTGAGCGTGAAGAGTGCGAACGCTATGACCAGGAGCCCGGCAGCCTTCTGAACGATGACCACCTTGTGCTGACGTGTCCACGAGGCGGTGATGCCCGCAGTGAACAGCACGGGCAAGGTCCCGATGGCAAACAGGCCCATGATGAGCGCGCCGCGCACGATGCTGCCCGAGCCGAGCGCCATGATCTGCATGCTCTGCGTGAACCCGCACGGCAGGAAAAATGTGAGACCTCCGAGCGCCAGCGGCATGACCGGACTGCGCGACGTCTTCATCCTGTCCATGCCAGCGGTCAGGCGTGCCGGCATCTTGATGCCGAGGCGTGTCAGTGACGGAGCGAACCCAAGGATGTTGAGCCCGAGCAGCAACATGATCACTGCGACTGCCATGGTCAGGACCGACATGAACCGGCCTGTCAGGGACAGCTCCCCGCCGATGAGGCCGAGGAAACCCCCAAGGACCGCGAAGGTGGTGATGCGGCCGAGGTGGAAGAGAACGTTGGGGCGCACGACAGCCGACGCCGCACTCTCGCCCGGAGCTGCCTGGTATGTCTCGGCGAATGCGATGACGATGGCTCCGACGACTGCCAGACAGGTGCTCAGCGACGCGATGACGCCGACAAGCAGCGCCACGCCGTAGCTTGCTCCGGCCGAGGTCGTCCCCAGTGTACTCATCAGTCCCGAGCTCTGGAGCAGGGTGAAGAGCTTCACCATACCACCGGCGATGAGAGCCGCCACAGTCCACTGCCACAGTGGAATACTTTTCTGACGTTGGGCTGCAGGACGGGACGTCGAGACGGTGTAGCCATACTTTTCAGCGCGCGCCCTGAGGGCAGCCACACTCGGCGCAGGATTGTCATAGTAGATCTCGGCAGTCTGCACGCCGAGGTCGACCTTGACACCACGCACACCGGCGACCTTCTTGAACTGACTGGTAATGAGGGTCGAGCATGCATCACAGTGCATGCCGCCGACGTAGACCTTCGCACTCTTCATCGCGACTTCTGTTACTCCATATACTTGTCAAGGATGAGGACGATCTCGTCGATCTTCTCCTGACCAGCACCGTGCTCCACTGCGTCGGTGACGCACGTGTTCATATGCTGGCGGAGGATGGTGATGTTGGCTTTCTTAAGCAGTGCGGTGGCCGATAGGATCTGCTTGGAGACGTCAATGCAGTAGCGATCCTCTTCAATCATGCGGATGATGCCGTCGATCTGGCCCCTGGCAGTCTTGAGCGTATCAAGGGCCTTCCTGCTCTCACATGAACAGTGATCCATGATGTCCTCCTAGACGAGATTGTTACACCTTCGCTTCACCCTTCAACAAAAAGACTGGATTCCCGCCTTCGCGGGAATGACGGAGGAAGACGATTGTCCCGCGCATACCGTCATACACAACCGCTGCCGGCACGAGGGACGCTGTACGGATTTGTGTGACACTCGTGCATGTTTTTCTCTTTTCGCGCGGCCTACAGGTCCGTGACCGGGCCGGGCGTGTAGCCGACGTCTGTGATGGCAGCGGCGAGCACCTCATTGGTGACCGGAGCATTCGTGTCCACGGTGGCCGTGCCGCCTTCCAGGCTCACGACGACGTCTGTGACACCTGGGACCTCCCCCAGTGCCTCGGTGACGTGCATCACACAATGCTTGCAGCTCATTCCCTTAACCTGGATCAGTTTCTTCATGTGATTCCTCCCTTGTCGTGTGGTGCTACCTGCGAGGCTTGAAGCCGCGCAGTCTGAGTGCGTTTGTCAGGACCGAGACGGACGACAGTGACATGGCCGCTGCGCCGATCATCGGGTTGAGCTTGGGGCCGCCGAATGCGTACAGCAGGCCTGCAGCGATGGGAATGCCCAGCGTGTTGTAACCGAAGGCCCAGAACAGATTCTGCCGGATGTTCCGGATGGTGGCCTTGCTGAGCTGGATGGCCGTCGCGACGTCCATCAGGTCACTCCTCATGAGGACGATGTCCGCTGACTCGATGGCGACGTCCGTGCCGTTGCCGATGGCGATGCCGACATCTGCCTGCGCCAACGCCGGGGCGTCGTTGATGCCGTCGCCGACCATGGCGACGCGTCTGCCACCCGCCTGCAGTTTCTTCACCTCCAGTGCTTTGTCCTGTGGCAGAACCTCGGCCAGGACCCAGTCGATGCCAACCTGCCGCCCGATGGCCTCCGCCGTCCTGCGATTGTCGCCCGTGATCATGGCGACCTCGATGCCCATGTCGTGAAGGGTCTGGATCGCACGGGCACTGCTTTCCTTGACCACGTCTGCCACGGCGATGACGCCAATGGCCTTGCCGTCACGGGCGACGAACATGGAGGTCTTACCGTCTTCGGCGAAGCGGTCGACGGCAGCACCAAGAGCGGCGACGTCCACCGAGCGCTCAGCCATAAACGCTGCGTTGCCCAGCAGGACGCGCGTGAGGCCCACGGTGCCCTCGATGCCTCGTCCCGGAACCGCTGCGAAGTTCTCCAGCGGCTGCAGCGTGGTGTTCTCGTCCTGAGCGGCCCTGACGATCGCGGTGCCAAGCGGGTGCTCTGAGTTCTTCTCGGTGGAAGCCGCCAGGCCCAAAACCTCGCTGCGCTCCACACCGGGGACGGTCACGACGTCAGCGACGACCGGCCTCCCCTGTGTGATGGTGCCTGTCTTGTCGAACACCACGGTCTGCACCTTGTGTGCCATTTCGAGTGCTGCGCCGCCCTTGATAAGCACGCCGTGCTCGGCGCCCTTGCCTGTGCCCACCATGATGGCCGTGGGCGTCGCCAGCCCAAGTGCACACGGGCACGCGATCGTGAGGACAGAAATGAAGATGGTCAGCGCAAACACGCTGCCCTTGCCGGCGATGAGCCACGCTACGGCAGACAGGAGTGCAATGACGAAGACGATAGGCACGAAATACCCCGAAACGACGTCGGCCAGCTGAGCGATCGGCGCCTTGCTGCCCTGCGCGTCCTCGACCAGCTTGACGATCTGGGCAAGCACCGTATCGGCCCCGACATGGGTGGCTCGGAACGTGATAGACCCGTTGCCGTTGATGCTGGCGCCCACCACTTTGTCGCCGGGATGCTTCTCGACGGGGATGCTCTCGCCCGTCAGCATGGACTCGTCGATCGACGTGGCGCCGGTTACGACCTCACCGTCCACGGGGACCTTCTCGCCTGGACGGACACGGATGATGTCACCGACCTCCACCTCGGCCACCGGCAGTTCGACCTCACGATCGCCCTGAACGACGATGGCAGTCTTGGGCGCAAGGTTCATCAGCTTCTTGATGGCCTGTGACGTACGCCCTTTTGAAACGGATTCCAGTGACTTGCCCAGCAGGATGAGCGTGAGGATGACACCGGCGGTCTCGAAGTACAGCTCCTTCACGGCGCCGAACGAACCCTGCGCGATGCGCCATGTCGAGTAGCCGCTGTAGAGGATGGCCGCCGATGTTCCCATCGCGATAAGCGAGTCCATGTTCGGGGCCCGGTGCCAGATGGCCCGGAACCCTACGATGTAGAAGCGGTAGCCGGCTGCGATGCAGGGGATGACGAGCGCGACCTCGACGAGCGCGTAGCGAAGGGGGAAGTCCATGGGGCTCAGCCACGACGGGATGCGCCAGCCGAGCCACGGTATCATCGAGCCCATGGCCAGGTACAGCAGGGGCGCCGCGAACAGAGCGGAGACGATGAAGCGCTGCCACAGGGAGCGGGTGTCCTGCGCCTTGCGCTGCGCGTCCTCGTCGACGTTCGCCGCAGTGACCTCCACGTCGAGTGGCGTGTAGCCGGCTGCGATGATGGCGTGCTTCAACGCAGACACACGAACCAGCGACGGGTCATACACAATGGTCGCCTTCTCCGTGGTCAGGTTGACCGAGGCGCTGGTGACGCCCGCGAGTTTGCAGAGTGCGCGTTCGATTGCAGCGGAACAGGCTGCACATGTCATGCCGCGTACCGGGATCACGACGGTCTTGGCTGGAGACGGCTGAGCGACGCCGTAGCCGGCCTTCACGATGGAAGCTTTGAGCGCCTCGTCGTCGACGCGGGTCTCGTCATATTCGACGGTAAGCTTCTCGGTAGCAGGGTTGACCGCGGCTGAGACGACCCCGTCCAGCTTCTTCACGGAGCGCTCTACGGCTATTGCACACGCTGCGCAGGTCATCCCAGTGATCGCAAGATCCTTTGTCTTCAAGTGTTCCTCCCGGTTGCCGTCACGAGTCGCTGCAAGTTTCATGTGGGTTCATGCCCCACCCCTCCAGGGGTGGGGCTTCATGCTATCCGGGTCGGCAGAATCTGCAACGAGACAATTGTGAACGGCGGACGTGCTGTCAGGACCCGGCGCCGTAGCGTCGCCGATCGGTCACAGGGTCGTGCGGGGGCATGCCTGCCGCCTCTCCGCAATGCTGCGTGTACGGAACCGGACATTCCTTGGTATCATACATGCATGGAGATACGCGCTCAGGAGCCGACGGACGAGCAGCTGGTTCGACAGGCGCTCACGGACACGGACGCCTTTGGAATGCTGGTCGAGCGGTATGAGCGACCCTTGTCCTCATACGCGGCCCGTCTCATTGGGCGGCAGGAAGCGGAAGATGTGGTCCAGCAGGCGTTTCTGCAGGCGTACCGCAGCCTTGCCGGATTCGACCCACACCTGACGTTCAGCGCATGGATGTACCGCATCGTCCACAATACGGCGGTGAACATGGCCCGCAAGCGGCATGGGACTGTGCCTACCGAGCTGGAGCTGGATGGCGAGATGGTCGAGATCCTGACGGGCGATACGGACGTCCCAGCCGAGGCACTGCACCAGGAGCTGGAAGGCTTCGTGGCCCAGGGTCTCAACCAGCTGGACCAGCGCAGCAGAGACATCCTGCTGCTGTCGGTGGTCGAAGGCAAGAGTTACAGCGAGATAGCGGATATTCTGATGGTCGCGGTCAACTCGGTGGGACCCAGCGTGAGCCGGGCCAAAGACAAACTGCGGAAACTGCTGGATGCAAATCCGGCACAACGGTCCGCATTGTGAATCCCTTGGTGTCAGGCACCATGGTCTTCACAATTGAGAGAGGATAACGATGGACGATAATTTGAAACAGAAGATTCTTGAACAGATCGAGGAGCAGCACCTCGAACCCACGCCGGGCTGGCGGTTCCGCCTCGTGCGGGCCCTGAAGCACTCGGCGGTCGCGGTCCTGTTCGCCCTGACGGCGCTCGGACTGGCCGGCAGCGTGTACATCCTCGTCCAGAATGGCACGCTGGACGACCTGCGGCTTGGTCCGCGGTGGGCGCATCCTGCCTTCTTCGACTTCCCGTGGCAACTCCTGGTCCTCGTCGTTGTCCTCGGTATCCTCTCGTTCGTCGTCCTGCGACGCACCGCCCGCCTGTACCGTGTTGCGAGATGGTGGCTGGTCGCCGCACTTGTCGTTGCGGTCGTGGCCGGCGCCTGTTGCGCCTACGCAACGAACCTCACGCGGTTCACCTTCCGCGCTGGGCCGGGACAGGAGCTGTTTCGACGTGGAGGGAACCCCTTCGGCGGGATGATGGGCGGTGCCGTAATCGGCGTCGTCGTCTCGCGCACGACCCAGCGATGGGTCGTCGACAGCCTTACTGGCGAGCGGTGGCTGGTTATCGTCACCGAGGAGACCTACTTCCCCTCCGGTTCGGACATCCCCGTGGGGACGGTCGTCCGGGTTGTCGGACGGCACCTGAAGACCACGATCTATGCTGTCGGCATTCGCCCTGTGACCGGCATGGACGACATGATGGGTACCGGTGACATGATGGGACCAGAAATCCTCGTCCCCGGCACACCGTAAGAAAACGTCGCCTGTACCATCTCGGTTGAATGAGCAGCGCATCCCAAATAGGCACCCCAAATAAGAGGGTTGCGTTCGAGTCAAACCTGCTCATGCTGTAAGGGATACCACCGCATGGGAGGTGACGCATGTCACTCGGCATTAACGTTACGATTCCCGAAGGAATCGTGCTCGCGGCAGACAGCCGTCAGACGTACCGCAACCAGAAGGGCATGGCTCGTGTCGGCTCAGACTCGGCCTCCAAGGTGTTCCGCATCGGTTCGCGCATGGGGCTGGTCATCGCAGGCCTCGCGTTCATGCCTCAGCAGGGCGTGATGAAGAACGTCAGCGGGTTCATCGATGACTTCCGTCAGACAATCCCCGTCGACAAGCTGTCCGTCGGTGAGGTCGCGAAAGAACTCGCACAATACTTCGACGCCCGCGTCCCCTACCGCGACCAGCTCAAGGGCATCCCCGCCGGCATCAAGGCGGACATGGCCCGCCAGAGCATGGAGCTGCTGGACCTCAAGGAAGAACCGACCCGCGTTGTGTTCCACTTCAAGAACCAGCAGGGTCAGGTCCAGGAAGCGGTTGCCGCTCCCGATGGACTGCAGTTCATCCTAGCCGGGTACAACAAGGACAGGAGCAGCGAAGTCTACATGGTCTATGTCCCCGGCGCCACCGACCAGGCGCGCGACAGCCGCAAGCAGGGCAAGGAATTCGGCGCAGGCTGGATCGGGCAGACAGACGTCGTCACGCGCATCGTCCTGGGGTTCGACCCGCGTCTTCAGGGCATCCCGCTCGTCCGCGAAGCGGCCGCCAAGCTCGGCGAAGCGGCCGTGCAGCAGCAGCTGCGCGGGGTGGAATACAGCATCCAGTGGGGCACCATGACCCTCCAGGACGCCATCGACTTCTGTCAGCTCGCCATTGAGACCACAACCGCTATCCAGCGCTTCAGCGACGGCGTGCTCATGGACCCGGGTGACATGACCGGCGTGGGCGGACCCATCGACATGGCTGTCATCACATATGACAAGGGCTTCACCTGGCTCAACCGCAAACACCTCAAGAGCAAGACCGCCGAGGTCGATCTCGAAGACCTGCCGTCCCTGGAGAACTAGCCATGCGACGCCGCACGGCTCCTCTCGAATACGACGCCCTGTACCGCGACCTCATCGCACAGTGTGACGAGGAGCCCGTCCAGGACGTCATCGCCGGGCAGATCTGGTCCCTGGTGCAGACGGAACACGCCACGGGACTGTCCATGTCTCTGCGGTCGATGACTACGGGCGGGCACAGCACGTCCTTTCACCTGCGGGGCAAACCGCTCGTGGAGCTGGCCGAGCTGTCGCTGTCCTGGACCCCGCGAGAGGCGGCGATCGGCATGGCAGCCATCTGCGCCGCGTGCAACATCACCTCCCGCTTCGCGGGCGCCGAGGAAGCCAACGGGCGCAACGTGCTGCTCAAGAAAGCGGCCGGCAAGAAGGTAGGCCTCATCGGACACTTCCCGTGGACCGACGAGATCCGTTCCGCCTCTGGCAGTCTGACCGTCTTCGAACAGCGACCACAGGAAGGCGATCTGCCTCAACAGGCCGAAGAATATCTCCTCCCGCATCTGGACGTCGTCGCGATCACCGGCTCTGCGCTCACCAACAAGAGCTTGCCACGCCTGCTGGAACTCGCCTGCAACGCCTGGGTCATGCTCATCGGCCCTTCGACTCCCCTCTCCGTGCTCATGTTCGACTACGGCGTCGACGCTCTGTCGGGTTGTGTCGCCCGGGACCCGGAGGACCTGGCCGAGGTCGTCCGCGAAGGCGGCGGCGTACGCGAATTCAGAAATGCTGTCCGCTTCGTGACCCTGCAGAAACCCTGACAACCTGAGATTGTGAATCCCATTGTGCCTGACACCAAGGGATTCACAATTGCCGAAAAGGAGTCCCATGAACAGAAAACTGCAGTACCTGGTCGCGGGCTACGCTCTGACGGTTGCATTTGCGCTCGCGTTCCAGTTCCTGCCTCCCGTCATCCCCGTCATGAAGAAAACCCTCAGCATGACCGCCGGGCAGGCAGGGGCGCTGATGTCGTCGCTGGCGCTGTTCGGCATCATCGTCTCGCCGCTGGTCGGCTACCTTGCCGACCGCTGGGGCGGCCGGACCGCCGGGCTTCTGGGACTCGCCTGTCTCATTGCCGCCGAGGCCTGGTTCGCACTCTCGACCTCATACGCAAATCTACTGATGGCACGCCTCGCCATGGGCATCGGTGCTGCGACGCTGTCCATCCTCGGCGCGCAGATCATCAGCGAGAACTTCGCGGGCACCAAGTACCTCGGCGCGGCCATGGGCACTATGAATACAGCCGTACCGACCGGTATCGTGGTCAGCCAGCTGGGTTTTTCGCGCCTCGCGGCTGCACGGGGATGGCAGGCGCCGGTCTGGGTGTGCCTGGTCTTCACCTGCGTTGTGGCGGCAGCATACGTCCTGTTCTACCGGGACCCGGAACCACGGCATGACGAAACCCCCGTCTCGCTGGTCGCGGGTCTGCGGCACCTGAATCCTCAGGTCTGGATGCTCGGCCTCGTCTGGCTGTTCTGGAATGCGGGAGCGCTCATCCTTCTGACGTTCGCCAACGACCTCCTGGTCGGCCGGGGCATGTCGCCACAGACAGCAGGGACCATGGTCAGCATCCTCATGCTCTTCCCTGTCGCCGCGTCGGCATTCATGGGCCACGTCCTGGACCGCAGGCGTTGGCAGTGCCGGGGCGCAGTGCTGGCCTGTCTCATGTTCGCCGGATGTGTGATCCTGCTCGGCGTTCTCCATGGCAGCGTCCTGCCCCTGTTCCTCGGCGTCAGCTTCGCCTTCGCGCTTGCCCCTGCGGCCGTCTTCGGTCTGGCCCCCTACCTCATGCACGGCAGGGAGAGCGGCCTGGGATATGGCGTCCTGGCCGGCATGCTGAACCTCGGCGTCCTCTTCGGCCCTGCGGTCGGCGGCATCGTGCGTGACGCGACCGGCAACTACCTCGCAAGCTTCATCATGGCGGGCGTCCTGACGAGCATCGGGGCAGCCTGTGTCCTGCTGCTGCGTCGACCGGCCGTAGAGAACGCCTGATGGCCTTGCGCCCCGTGAGGTCCATGCGCAGGTCCGAGCTGCTCCTGCTGCTGGCCGTCGTGCTCTGGTCGACGACGTTCGCCATCATGAAAGAGAGCCTCGGCAGCATTTCGCCCGCGCTTCTGGTCCTCGTCCGCTTTGCCATCGCCTCGGCGATCGTCTATGTGCTCTTCCGGCGCAGGATCGCGTTCAGCTGGCTCAACCTGCTGAAAGGGTTTGCCATCGGCATCCCGGAATACCTCGGGTTCATGCTGCAGGTCACGGGACTCACGATGACGACGGCAAGCAAGAACGCCTTCATCACGGGCCTGTCCGTCGTCATCGCGCCGGTCCTGTCCTTCCTCTTTCTGCGCGAGCAGCGCTCATGGAAGGTCGCGCTGGCACTTCTCCTGGCGGTAAACGGTCTCTGGATCATCTCCTTCGGGTTCACGTTGCGCATTGGCGGCATGGGCATGGGGGACTTCCTGACGCTGCTGTGCGCCCTGGCCTTCGGCATGCAGGTGTTCATGATCCACCTGTTTTCGGACAGGGAATCCTTCTACGCCAGCACGTTCTTCCAGTTGCTGGCCGTCGCCATGTGTGCCCTCGTCTACGCCCTGGCGACAAAGCAGACGCTCGTCGTGAACGCTGTTTCATGGCCCTCTCTGCTGTACCTCGCCGTCTTCACGACTGCCATCACGCTCCTACTGCAGAACCGCTTCCAGCACGACGTGACAGTCGCGCAGGCCAGCGTCATCTACTCGCTGGAACCCGTCTTCGCCACCCTGCTGGCTGTCCTGTTCATCGGCGAACACATGGGTCCGGCCGTCCTCGTGGGCGGTGTCCTCATGTTCGCGGCGTCAGCGATCTCGTAGTAGGCCGGGAGGCGGCCAACCACATATGAAGGCAAACTCCTTGCGGGAGCGGCTGTACAGGCTAACCTATTTCGGAACCTGAACCATATTCTGCTGGTAGAAAAGGACAGACGATGCAACACGAATTCAGACGCTACTGGACCGTCATCTGCCGCCTTGGTACGAACATGTGGCTGCTGCTTGCTGGCGCAGCCCTGCTGGGGCTTGGGAACGGGATCTTCATGACCTTCTTCAAGCCAACGTCCTAGTGCCCGCGTTGCTCGTCGTCCTGCAGATCGGCATTTCAGCCAGCACCATGCTGCATGGAGCCACCTACAATCCGGAGATGATGCGCAGTACCGATCCCAGGGACCGGCAGGTCGCCTTCAGCCTTGCGTTCACCACAGGGACAGTCATGTCGGTCATCGCGTCGGTCGTCGGAGGACTCCTGCCGCGCCTGTTCGCCCGTTTCGGGGCATCGCCCGTCACCGGGCTCCGCCTGACCCTGGTTGTGGGAGCAGCGCTCATCCTTGCGAGCACCGCCGTCTTCATACGCCTGCGGGAATATCATGACGGTAGCGGTGAGCAGGCGGTGGACGCCACATGCTCCGTCCAGAGCGAGCCAGAGGTCACGTCCTCGTGGAAGCGCTTCGCGTTCCGGTACGCGGTGATCAACGTCATCATCGGGTTTGGCGCCGGGCTGAGCATCCCCTATCTCAACCTCTATTTTGCCGACCGCTTTCACGCGAGCACGGTTATCGTCGGCAACCTGTTCGCCATGAGCAACGTCGTCCTCACGGTCGGCGTCCTGCTCGCCCCATGGCTCGTCCGGCGGGCAGGCCTGCTGCGCACTATCGGTGCCACCGTCGGGGGTTCGCTCGTGTTCCTGGTCATCATGGCGTTCACGCACAATATCATCATCGCCGCCCTGGCATTCTGGATGCGCGCAGGTCTCATGATGTGCTCGACGCCGGTCACGGACAAGTTCTGCCTGGAGCTGGTGCCACCCAACAAGCGCTCCGTGGCCCACAACATCTTCCAGATGGCATGGACCGGCTCCTGGGCCGTTTCGACAGCGCTGGGGGCTGGCTCATCCAGAAGACAGGGTTTGCTCTGCCCATGGTCCTGACTGCCACCGTCTATGGCATCTACCTCGCCGTCTTCATCCTGTCTTTCCTTCACCATCCCGCGATGCAGTACCCCAGCTCTGTCTGCCCGCCAATAATTCCCGCACAGACCCACTAATCGACTGAGGATGCCACAGGGAACCCGCACCAGGAACAGGAGAAACCCTGCTTATGGAGAGCGGAGAGAGCAACGGCCTGCAGGTTCAGACGCTGCCACCTGCCTTCTTCAGTCTGAGTTGGTCCGTTCGGCCAGGAGTCGCCAGACCAGCAAGCCGGCATCTTCACGCGTCAGCGGTTTGCCGGCGTATTCCATGACATTGTCGAACCCATGCTGCCTGCAGACGACACGCAGGGCCACGTCACCGACACGATCCTTCATCTGGATCTTCATGGCAGCGACCTCGCCACCGAAACCGGCCGCCGTCAGGAGCATGTTGATGCCCTCACTTCCACTCATCAGCTTCATGGGCTGGAACGAAAGGTCGATGAGCCCGTCGTCGAGGTAGGCGTCCCGCAAGGAGGTGAACAGCCAGTTATCGCGCCCGATGCCCCACGGAGAGCCCTCTGCCCGCCTGTAGCGTAGCCCAAACCAGACGTTCCGGATCTCCTTGCGCACGTGCAGCACACGATCCCACGCACCTCTCGTCCACGCGTATGCGCGTATCCAGGCGGCCGCCTCGTCGCCTGCAGAGGGAGTCCCAAGGCGCTGCAACGTCAGCTGTGGCTGCTGCAGAACGCGCTCCAGAAGGACCACGAACTCACCGTCGGTCACCTGACGGTCGAGATGAAGTTCACCATCAGGGGTACCCAGGACAAGGTGCAGGTCCAGCAATCTCTGGATGCGAGCATCCGAGGGAAGAGCGTTCTCAGCCGCCTCTACACGCACGCCGCCTGTACAGTCCACGATGAGGACGAAGGCGACGAGCAACACTATTCCGCATCTCGCGCAGGTTCTCATGATGCCATCTTCTCCTAGTCAGGTGTGCACTCACTCATACGCGCTGCAACCTCCGTCTCACTGCGTTGTGCTGGTTTGTTCCTGCAGTCGCCTCATGCTACCACCCGTCATGTCGCTGTCAAGCGCACAAGAAGGACATTCCGCGCCCCCGCGAGACGTCCATGCCACGAGCAAAGCAGTCAGCGGCCCCTGTGCCTGCCCATATGGGGCATGAGCCCCGGCGCCTGCAGCTTGGGAGGCTTCTCGCCGGTGAGCAGTGCACGCAGCTGGGCGATCTTGTCGCGCAGCTTGGCGGCTTCCTCGAAATCCAGCGACTCGGCGTGCGACAGCATCTCTTCGTTGAGCTGGATGACCAGAGCTTGCACCTCGGTGGGCGACATCTTCGCCAGCATCTCCTTGCCCAGCTTCTCGACCTCGTCCGGCTTGCGCCACGGCAGGTCGATGAGCTCCGAAATGGCCTTGTGGATGGTCTGGGGCGTGATGCCATGCTCCTCGTTGTAGTTCAGTTGATACTCCCGGCGCCGGCGCGACTCCGCCATGGCGCGGCTCATCGAGCCGGTGATCTCGTCGGCGTACATGATGATGGTACCGGACACGTTGCGGGCGGCCCTGCCCATGGTCTGCAGGAGGGACGTCTCGCTGCGCAGAAACCCTTCCTTGTCCGCGTCCAGAATGGCGACCAGGGAGACTTCCGGCAGGTCCAGACCTTCGCGCAGCAGGTTGATGCCGACCAGGACGTCGATGTCGCCCGAGCGCAGCTGCCGCAGGATGTGAACGCGGGCGAGCGCGTCCAGGTCGCTGTGCAGATACTGCGCCTTGATGCCTTCCTGCTGGAGGTAGTCCGCCAGCAGCTCCGAACTCTTCTTCGTGAGCGTCGTAACGAGCACGCGCTCCTGCTTCTCGACACGCTGTCGTATCTCGCCGACCAGGTTGGGGACCTGGTCCTTGCTGGGACGCACTTCGATGAGCGGATCGACGAGGCCCGTGGGACGCAGAAGCTGCTGTGCGACCTGCGCCGAGACCTGGTACTCGTACTCCGACGGCGTCGCACTGACAAATATGGCCTGCTGGACGTACCGCATGAACTCGTCGAACATAAGCGGACGGTTGTCGAGCGCCGACGGCAGGCGGAAGCCGTAGTCGATGAGCGTCTGCTTGCGCTGGTGGTCGCCGTTGAACATCCCGCGGATCTGCGGAACGCTGATGTGCGACTCGTCCACGAACAGCAAGAAGTCCTTGGGTAGGAAGCTCAGAAGCGTGTACGGCTCGGAACCGGGAGCACGGCCGCTGAAGTAGCGGCTGTAGTTCTCGATGCCGGTGCAGTAGCCGGCCTCGCGGAGCATCTCGATGTCGTTCTTGGTGCGCTCCTCGATGCGCTGGGCCTCCACGAACTTGTTCAACGACGTGAAGACCGCGATGCGGTCTTCCATGTCCTTCTGGATGAGCGCAATGTACTTCTCGATGCGCTCCGGGCTGGTCACGAACTGCGCAGCGGGGAAAAAGATGAACTCCTTGTACTCCTTGATAACCTGGCGCGAGCCCAGGTCGAACTCCTGGATCTTCTCGACCATCCCGTCCAGCGAGAGCCGGATGCGGATGCCGGTCTCCGTCTCCTTGGGCATCACCTCCACCGTCGACCCACGCACGCGGAACGTGCCACCCTTGCCCACGTCCTCGACGCGCTCGTAGCGGAGCCCAATGAGCGACCGGGCAATGTCGTCGCGCTTCATGGCGGCGCCCTGTGTCACCGTCAGCAGTCCCTCTCGGTATTCCTCCGGCGAGTCCCAGCCGTAGATACAGCTGATCGAACTGACGACGATCACGTCCTTGCGCTCGATGAGAGAGCGGATGGTCGAGTGCCGCAGGCGGGCGATGTCCTCGTTGATGTCGGCGTCCTTCGCGATGTACAGGTCGATGGTGGGGACATACGCCTCGGGCTGATAGTAGTCGTAGTAGCTGACGAAATACTCGACCGCGTTCTCAGGGAAGAAGGCCTTGAACTCGCTGTACAGCTGTGCCGCCAGCGTCTTGTTGTGGCTGAGGACCAGCACAGGGCGGTCGAACTCCTTGATAACGTTCGCCATCGTAAACGTTTTGCCTGAACCGGTGACGCCGACCAGCGTCTGGAAGCGGTCGCCCTCCTGAATCCCGGCGATCAGCTTGGCCATGGCCTGCGGCTGGTCCCCTGACGGTTCAAACGGTGCCTTCAGCTTGAAGATGCTCAATTCTGAATCCCTTTGGTGCCAGGCACCATGGTCTTCACATTTCGCCGGGTGAGGTGGCGCTGCTTCTCCAGGTTCGCCGGACGCGGCTTGCCAATACACTCCCGGACATATGACAGGAATGGACCATTCGGGTCCCCCGGCATACCACGGAAATCGACCGGTAGCCAGTCCATATCGAGCCATGAAGGCGACGGGACAAGCCCGGCCATGGCCGCGCAACTCGACCAGCGCCACTCCTCCGGAGAATGCACCAGCTGGGCCCGTAGAGGGTTGAGCAGCAGGTAGCCCGCCGCGTCGATCAGGTAATTGTCATTGAGCATGAGTCCCGACCAGTAGCGACCCTGGAACACGTGGCCCGAATGCCCGTATCTCCAGTTGTACCGCCTGGTGTACTGCTGGTCCAGTTCCTTCATCCCCTGGGACAGGTTGGGCTGAGGGGTCTCCAGCAGCAGATGGTAGTGGTTGCCCATCAGGCAATATGTGTAGATCCGCCAGCCAAACTTCGAGGCGACGTCGCTCATGATGCCCAGGAAGGCTTTCCAATCGGCTTCTTCCCGGTAGATCATCTCCTGGCCGTTGCCTCGGTTGGTCACGTGATACACGGCTCCCTCGTATTCGATGCGCAGTGCTCTACCCATCTCACGTGCCTCCTTAATGCAGTAATTTATCAATTGTGAATGTCATTGTGCCTGACACCAAAGGAATTCACAATTCGCGGGCCCAGCCGAGAAGGGGGTTTGCTGGGGCGGAGCCGCCGCATTCAAGGAAGGCCTGTTCGACATTCATGACATGCGATTCGGCATTCTCGCCAGGGTTGCGGAACGCCATGTCGGCGCACGCCGCCACAGCCGCCTGGACGGTGCCGCCCGCGAGGACGACTGCTTCGATCCGTGTACGCAGCTCGGACAGGTACGAGCGGTCTGCATCAATGCGGCCCGTGATTTCGGCGCGGTCGCGCGTGAGACTCCCATGACCGGGAACCAGGAGGTGGATCTCCATCGCGGCAAACATGCCGAGCGTCCGTTCGAACGCATCGAGCCGGTCACTCACGAAAGGGATCTCGAGGTCGCTCAGGAGGTCTCCGGCCCACAGACACGCGGCGTCGGGGTCGTACACCGAGAGGTGATCGCGCGCATGCCCGGGCGTATGAACCAGCTGGACACGGATGCCCCCGATCATGAGCCCGATGATGTGGTCGACGGTCTGATCGGGCATGGGCGGGTCGAACGAGACGTCAGCCGCAACGCCTTCCGCCTCGTAGTAGCGCCGTATCGAACGCCGCGTCCGCTCCAGGTCAAGGGCGGTCTGAGCGACGTATGCCTGGTGGGTCACGACATGCGCACCGGGGAACCGTGCGGCTCCCAGGAGGTGGTCCCAATGGTGATGGGTGAGCACGACCGTTTCGACCTTCAGCTGCTGCACCTCGCAGAAAGCGGCGATGTCCTCCACCTCGTCGGGAAGGAGTGCCGGGTCAATGAGCGCGGCATGACCCGCGTCGTGCAGGATGCCCGTGTTCATGGCATATCCGCGGCACTTCGCCGTCCAGAGGTGCGGCGTCAGTACTTCGAAGTGCAGGCTCATGTCAGAGGACCTTCACCAGGGGCAGCACGTAGCGCCAGACCAGCACGACGAAGCCTGCACTGCCAGCCAGAACGAACAGGTGCCAGATCTCGTGGAAGCCCACGACACCGGGCCAGGGATTTGGCTTCTTGATCGCGTACAGCAGGGCCCCGACGCTGTAGGCAAGGCCTCCGGCCAGCATCCAGGCGATGCCGTCCCACCCGATGGCATGCTGAAGCGGAATCATCGCCCACACGGCGAACCAGCCGAGCGCGACGTAACAACCGGCCTTGAGGCCCCGCGGAGCGTCGAGCCAGAAGACGTCGGTCAGGATGACAACCCCGGCCAGTCCCCACACGGCCCAGCAGAGCGACGTGCCCACGGTGCCCCGCAGCGCGATGAGACAGACGGGTGTGTAGGAGCCTGCGATGAGGATGGAGATGCTGACGTGGTCGAGCCTGCGCAGCATGACATGGGTCCTCGGGCTGACATCGAGCAGATGGTACGAGGCGCTGGCAAAGTACAGGAGGACCATGCTGAGGCCGTAGACGAGGAAGGGGACGCCCGCCCTGCCGCCTCCACGGATGACGGCCGCCCTGACGAGCAGGACCGTGACGACGATGGCGGCAAGGCCTCCGAACAGGTGCGAAATGCCGTTGAAGTGTTCCTTGAACTTGACCAAGGGAGTCTCCTAGGTTGCCTTGCTGAGGGTAACGGTGACGGTGCGCAGTTTTGCGTCATACAGGATCGCCGCGCCGAAGGTCTCGCTGATGAAGCGGAGGGGAAGCATGGTCCTGCCGCCGCTGATGCGAGGGGCCACATCGATGGGCACCTCAACACCATCGACCTGTGCGGTCGGCTTGCCAATCCACAATTCGACCCTCTTGCTGCCGATCATGAGCGTGACTTTCTGCTCCTTGGAGTTCCAGACGACCCCTGCCCCCAGCGGCCTGGCGATATACCAGACAGGAACGATGGTCCGCTGGTTCTCGAGCATGGGCGCCGTGTCCATAGGAAAGGTTACGCCGTTCATGACGACTGCGGGCTTGTCGAGGGTGAACACAAGGGTCACCTTGGTGGTAGCGTCCGTCATGATGATGGGCTGCGCCCTGGCCGGCCCCGCCGGGTTGCTGACGTTTCCTCGGATGTCCTCACACAAGACCCAGTAGTAGTAGGCGGTCCGCTGGAGCGGACCGGTGTCGACGAATTGCGTCGCCTCGGGTTTCGTCTCGCCCACGAGTTCGGCCGTCTGGATGTCCGGCGCGCCCTGACTGCGGTAGATGTCATAGCGCACGACAGGGTAACTGCCTGCCGTCGACGGCGACCACGTGATACGGACCTGGCCCAGTTCTCCCGCCGCAGCAGGTGCGCCTGGGTCGGCCGGACTCTCCAGCACCCCGACGCTTTCCCCGGGATTGAATCCTCCATAGAGGTCACCATAATGCACAGGCTGTGGTGTCGGGATCCATGCAAGCGGGCTGGGGATGAAGGAAGGGTCGGGCAGTGTGACTGCGACCGGCGGCCACAGGGGCTGCCCGTCGCTGCCGAGGACCTGCCGGGCCATCAGGGCAAGAATATGGTCCTGATAGTGCCGGCCGCCGATCGTGTTGGGATTGTTGGTGGACGACAGACCACTGTAGGCCCAGATGGCATAGTACCAGTTCTCCAGGATGTTCCGGTCACGGTCGCCGATGCCGGGCGCCAGCTTCCACTTGCTGTCCAGGATCTTCGCCCCAGTATCGATGTTGTAGTCGATGTCGGTCATGAGACGGTCAACGTCGCTGCGCCCCGAACTGTTGATCTGCATGATACCGATGTCCAGCGAGGTCGTCTCCGACCCGATGACCGTGTTGCCGTTTGCATCGAACTGACGCCATCCCGATTCCTGGTAGGCGATGGCCATCAGGATGACCGAAGGCACGTTGTAACGAAGAGCTGCAGCCTTGAGACAGGCGCGGATATAGGTGACGGGCGGGTTCGCCCCAAGGGGCGCACCCAGAGCCGTACCGGGACCGACGGACAAGGACAGTACCATTGCAACGACAAGGATAAGAACAATCGAGCGGTTCGACAAGCGCATTGTTCTCAAGGTTTCATGCACCTCATTCCAGAGAGATTGACCAGTTCGGCACAGTCGGCACACACGATGCACAACCACGCAGCAATGTGGCGCATGCGCGCACTGGTTGGACGCACGTCATGCACTCCTTGTTCCTTCTGGTACAACAACCGGGGAACACGTCCCCCCGCTGCCATCGTGCCACAACAGTCAATTCTGTCCCGATGGAACGAAGCGGGCGCCTGCCGCCTCCATCACGCTCTGAGCATGCTGTCCGTCGCCAGGGTTGACCTCCACAGCAGCAATACCGTCACGGAGGACAGTAACGCCGAACCCGAGTCGAAGTGCGTCAAGCACCGTCTGCAGAACGCAGTAGTCGGTCGCGAGACCGCAGACATACAGCATCTCGATGCCCCGGCCACGAAGCCAGCTCTCGAGGTTCTCGCTGGTCGCCTCGAACGCACTGTAGCCGTCGTCGACGTTGTTGGTCCCCTTGTCCAGGACCAGCAGGAACCGCCCAGTGTCGAGTCCGGCTCTGAACTGCGCGCCGTACGTGCCAGCGATACAATGAGGAGGCCAGTTGCTGAAGTGGACGCTGTTCGCGGGGTGCCAGTCGCGCGAGGCCACGACGGTGGCAAACCGCGGCATCCATGCGTTGATGACCGGGATGATGGCGTCCCCTCCGGCCACGGCCAGAGCGCCGCCAGGGCAGAAGTCATTCTGAACGTCGACGACGAGAAGGGCCGACTCTGGGCCGAAGGATTCCTGGCTCATGACGACCGAGCATCGATCAGACTCCGCCGCAGGTCGAACAGCTCACGGCTCACGCCGATGTGGTAGGCGTGCGGGTTGGCAAAACGCTTGTGCTCGCCATACAGCAGAGAGAACCGTTGGGCACTCCATACCCCGGTCTCGAGAAGGGTGGGGAACGCGTACACGAGTTCGCCGTTCTTGACGATCTCCTTGCGGATATTCTCACGCTTCAGCCCCGCCACTTCGGTCTTCTTGTAGTCGAAGTCCGGGTGCATCAGGACGGTCGGTTCGTCGTCGCCTCGTGCCAGACACAGGCCGTCGAGCAGCCAGAGACCGTCTCCGGAGTCATAGTACCGGTACAGTTCCTTCTCGCCCGGGATATTGATCTTGGCCGGGTTCTCGGAGATCTTGATAATCGGCCTCCCCTTGAGCTGGACCATCTTGTAGACGCCGTCCAGCGCGCCGTCGCTATAGCCGGTCACCAGGCGTGTCCCGACACCGAACATGTCGATGGGGGCGCCCTGGTCCACGAGCGATTCGATGACGTACTCGTCGAGCTGGTTGCTGACCGAGATCTTGACGTGGCCCAGTCCATGCTCGTCGAGCACAGCCCGCACCTTCTTGCTGAGATACGCGAGATCGCCGGAGTCCAGACGCACGCCCTGGAGGTGGTGACCCTGCTCCTCCAACTCCCTGCCGACGACGACGGCGTTGGGCAGTCCCTGCCCCAGGGTGTCATAGGTGTCAAGGAGCAGGACGGAGTCGTCGGGATGCATCTGTGCATAGGCGCGAAACGCCTCCAGCTCCGAGTCAAAGCTCTGGATCCAGCTGTGGGCCATGGTCCCACCCACGGACACGCTTTCTTCGAACGCCAGAAGGACGTTGGATGTCGAAGCGACACCGCCCACGAAGCACGCCCGACTGGCGCCCATGCCACCGTCTCCCTGCGCGCGTCTGAGACCGAAGTCGACGATGCTCCTGCCCTCGCCCGCGCACACCATACGGCGTGCCTTGGTGGCGATGAGCGTCTGGAAGTTCACCATGCTAAGGATGAGGCCCTCCAGGAGCTGGGTCTCGATGAGTGGACCCTTGACGCTGATAATGGGTTCCCCCGGGAAGATGACCTCGCCTTCGGGCACGGCCGTAATGTCGCCGGTGAACCGCATCTTCTCGAGAACCTGGAGGAAGTCCTCCCTGTACCCGAGCGAACTCAGGTAGCCAAGTTCCTCCGACGTGAAGCGCATGTTGAGCACATACTCGACGGCGTCGCGCAGACCCGCCGCGATGGCGTATCCTCCTCCGTAGGGATTCTGCCGATAGAAGATGTCGAACACGGCCTCGTCCCGCCCCTTGCCGGACAGGTAGTAACCCTGCGTCATGGAATACTCGTAGTAGTCCGTATAGAGTGGCGAGAATCTGCGGTGATACGCCTGCCCACGTCGTTCATCCATGGTTTTGCTCCTTTCAATTCACGATACCGGTAGCTCAGTACAGTTCAGTATAGCCTCAATGTGTCCCTGCGGCCACCGTCCAGCATGAGTCCCGTCCTTGTAAAGGTTCACACAGACTCTAGAATGACAGCATGATACAAGTCTCTGGATCCCATACAGGAGGATGACCATGAAGCATCTCTTCTCTGAACTGGACGTGGCGGGAGTCCGCCTTGCAAACCGTATTGTCCTGCCACCCATGGCAACCGAGCAGGCGGACGCGGAGGGGCATCCGAGCCCCGCGACGGCCGATCATTACGGGTCGCTAGCCGCCACCGGCGTGGCGCTGGTCGTCGTGGAACACTCCTGTGTCACGCCGGAAGGGCGCGCTTCACCCCGTCAGATGTCGCTGGCGTCGGACGCCTACATGTCTGGACATGCCGCCATCGCGGCAGCGATCCACGCCGCTGGCGCCCTGTGCGCTGCCCAGATAAGCCATGCCGGGTCGAACCGGCGGGCGGAGATGCCCGGCAGATGTCTCGGCCCAAGCGCCGTCGAGAACCCTGTTTCGCACCTGATCCCGGAGGAGATGTCGAACAGCGATATCGTCGCAACTATTCGCGCCTTTGGAGCAGCGGCTGCGCGCGTCCAGAGGGCCGGCTACGATTTCGTCGAGGTCCACTGCGCGCACGGTTACCTGCTGGGACAGTTTCTCAGCCCTCTGACCAACCACCGTACCGACGCATACGGCGGGACACCGGCAGCGCGGAGGCGCCTGCTGCTCGAGATCGTCGAAGAAGTCGGGGCGGCTGTGCATGGGGACCTGCCACTCATGGTCAGGCTTGGCGTCGCAGACAACCCACCCATCCTTCAACTCTACGAAGGGGGTCTCACCATTGCGGAAGGTGTCGAAGCCGCACGCGCACTTGACGACGCGGGCGTCGCCATTCTCGACCTGTCGGCGGGCATCTGCGGAAGTCGCCCCGCCGGGCTCACGGGAGAAGCATATTACCGGCCGTTTGCCGAGGCCGTCTCGGCAGCCGTCCGCTGTCACGTCGTCTGTACCGGCGGCATCACACAGCCACAGACCGCACAGGAGATCATCCAGAGTGGAACGGCCGATCTGGTGGGCGTCGCCCGGGCCATCGCCGCTGATCACGACTGGGTGCGCAAGGCCCGGGAAGCAACAGGTCACTAGGCCGCCCCAAAGGAGTCGTCATGGACATCAACATCACCATCAGCGGTGAGGCAGGACAAGGGGTCAAGACTCTGGGGTCGCTCGTCGCACGTGTCCTGTTCGACCGCGGCTACTACGTCGTGCAGGACGAAAGCTATCACAGCCGCATCCGCGGCGGGTTGGACGCCACGACGATACGGGCTTCCGACGTACCGCACCACGCTGTCCAGCCACTCATCGACCTGTTCGTCCCGCTGGCGTCGTCCGTCCTGCCCTATCATCGTGCCGGAAATGGTCACGAGTCCGAAATCGGACCGTCGACGCGGACACTATGCGACACAAAATCCGGCATCGATCTGCCTGCAACAACACGAGTCCCCGCAGTTGAACGCGCAACCACCCTGGCGGGCGACGCCCGCGCCGCCAACGTCTTCCTGTTCGGAGCCGTGTGCCGGATGCTGGGCATTCCCCTCGCGGCTGCGACTGCGGTGACGCGGAAGGAACTACCCGCAAAGATCCTGGAGAAGAACCTGCCGGTCCTCGAGGACGGGTACGCCCAATGGGTCATGGAAGCGTGGTCACTGCCGGCACGGAAGCTGAGCCACCACCTCCTGGCCAACGCGAGCCAGTCGATCGGCGCGGCAGCCATCGTCGCAGGCGTCAAGTTTTACTCCGGCTATCCGATGTCGCCCGGCTCGGGCATCATGAATTATCTTGCGGCACATGCAGAGCAGTACGGCATCGTCGTCGAGCAGGCTGAGGACGAGATCGCGGCGGCGAACATGGCCGTAGGCGCCAGCTATGCAGGCGTGCGGCAAATGGTCTCGACGTCCGGCGGCGGGTTCGCCCTGATGGTCGAAGCACTGTCTCTGGCCGGCATGACGGAGACACCCATGGTCATCGTCGACGCACAACGCCCTGCGCCCGCCACGGGACTTCCGACACGCACCGAACAGGGTGACCTCTGGTTCGTGCTGCACGCCGGACATGGTGATTTCGTACGCTACCTCAGCGCGCCGCGCACGGCAGAAGACGCCTTCACACTGACACTGAAGGCGTATGAACTGTCGTCGAAGTACCAGATCCCCGCCATCATCCTGTCTGACCAGCAACTTGCCGACACGCTTGTGACCGTGCCACGCTGGGACCTCGGCGAGGTCCATCTCGACCGGCACCTTGCAGAACCGGGGTCATACCAGGAGCCGTACCAGCGGTACGCATTGACGCCATCCGGCGTGTCGCCGCGTCTCGTGCCACTGCAAACCGACTGGCCGGTGATCGTCGACAGCGACGAACACGATGAGGCTGGACATCTGACCGAAGACCTGGACAACCGGGAGCGCATGGTGGACAAACGTATGCGCAGACAGCGCGACCTGCTGAGCGACATGGAAGAACCACTTGTGCTGGGCAACGGTCCGACCCTGCTGGTCGGGTGGGGCTCGAGCTTTGGAGCGCTAGAAGAGCTCGTCCTGGACCACCCGGTAGACCTCCGACTCATCCACTTCAACGAGGTCTGGCCCCTGAGGACCGAGCGGCTCCTCGCCGAGATAAAACGCGCCCGGCTGGTCGTCGCCGTCGAGGGCAATGCAACCGCCCAGTTCGCGCAGCTGATTGCGCGTGAAACAGGAAAGCGCATCGAGCACACGGTCCTGCGATACGACGGGCGGCCCCTGAGCGCTGCATACATCGAGGGCAAGCTGCATGACCTGGAGGTGATCTGACATGTGGAAGAACGGTATGGACATCGCCTGGTGCCCAGGTTGCGGCAACTTCGCTCTGCTGGACGCCGTGAACCACCTCCTCGAGACCAGCGAAATCCCACGAAACCACTTTCTGTACGTCTCCGGCATCGGCCAGGCAGCCAAACTGCCCCATTATCTCAAGGGCGTCAACGTCCTCAACGGCCTGCATGGGCGCGCCTTGCCCGTGGCTCAGGCGGCGAAGATCGCGAACGGCGACCTGACCGTCGTCGTCCACTCGGGCGACGGATGCAACTACGGCGAAGGAGGCAACCACCTGCTGGCTGCGATGAGGCGCAACGTCGACATTACGCTGATCGTCCATGACAATCAGATCTACGGTCTCACCAAGGGGCAGGCGTCGCCGACAACCTCAATGAGCACGACAACCGTCGCCCAGACGCTGGGCGTCATGCTGGAGCCCTTCAGTCCGCTGGCAACTGCGGTGGCATTGGATTGCTCCTTTGTTGCACGGACGTTCGTGGGAGACCCGGAACATATGGCCACCACCATGCGCGCCGCCATACGGCACCACGGGTTCGCCCTCGTCGACGTGCTGCAGCAGTGCGTGACCTTCAACAAGGTCAACACGTTTGGCTGGTACAAGCAACGTGTTCAGAAGCTTCCTGACGACTACGACCCGACGGACCGCCAGGCGGCCTTCTCCAAAGCCCTGGAATGGGGCGACCATATCCCGATCGGCGTCCTGTACGTGCACGAGCGACCGAGCTACGGTGACCTGCACCCTGCGCTGCATGACAAGCGTGCACTGTGGCAGAACTGGACAACCGACATGGCGCCGTACGACGCGTTGCTGGACGAATTGGCATAAGCGACTGGCATTCGGATACTCAAAAGAACTATCTTGCTTCACTCCACCTGCTGCTGACCGTCAGCGCCCGCGGAGAAGCTCACTAATGGAGACGAAGCTGTAGCCATGACGCGCCAGCTCAGGGAGGATCACTTTCATGGCATCGTACGTCATCATGCTGTTGGCGTGGCCCGCAAAGATGACGCCCGGGCTGATGAACTGCCGGACCATCGCAATGCTGTGTGCTGCCGACCGCCTGGGTCCCGCATCCTCAATGGTCCAGGCCGAACCAACCGTCAGGTATCCCTGGTCGGCTACGACATCCAGCAGATAGCTGTCTTCGACGAAATAGGGAAACCGGAAGTAGGGCCGGCTCGTCAGCCCCATACCGTTCAGAACCTGTTCACATGCCTGGATCTGCTTGACAAAGTTGGCTTCTGTGGTAGTCGTGGCAGCGGGATGACTCAGGGTATGGTTGCCGATATCATCTCCGAGCCGCACCATCGTGCGCACGGCGTCGGGATGCATGCGGACGTTCGTGCCGACGACGAAGAAGGTACAGTGACCATTGTACGTGCGGAACAGCTCGGCGATGCGGACTGCCGCCACAGTGTCCCAGTTGTCGTCAAAGGTGAATGCCACGACCTTGCGGGTCGTCGCGACACGTTTCAGCCTGGTGTTGATGAGATCGACCGTCTCGAGCTGCGCCAGCTGGCTCTGGCGCAGCCATGGTTCCTTCTGCCACTTCGTCGAGTAGGCGACAATCATTTGACCCGTCGAGGCCCGCTTCCCCACAAAGGCTCCCATTGGTTCCATCAGCTCCCGCAATGGAACGTACAACTGGCCGCCCGACCTGACTGGAGCAATACCCCAGGGAACATCAAGGAGGTCGAGACGGTATGTGGCCGACATCCCCTTCCAAAACGCATGCCGGGACCCAATCGTGAGAGCGGAACCAGCAGGTGACACCGCCCAAACGGCACCCCACGCCTGATACAGCACGCTCAGCGGGACCAGAACGGTGTCGCCGATGCGCATCGCGCTGGCTGCCAGCTTCGTGCTGTTCAGCAAGATGGAGAGGCTGGTGTCGACGGTCAGCAGGCGGAACCATGACGTCGTGTCGACCGCGTGAGCAGAAGGTACAGGCAGCAGAACCACTTCGGCGCAGCAGCATACGAGTACTGCAACCACAAACCACCGCAACTTCCTGCAGTTCATCCCCACCTCTTCAGCCCGACCGGCCCCTTCCTGCGAGTATAGCGGAGGATGGCCGTTCAGCAACCAGGCCCTGCTCGAGACCTTCCGGCAGGGCCTGCACCTCTGAGACGAGCATTGATGCTGTCGGGTTCCCGGGATCAGGCGTCCCAGGTGGCTCCCGCGGACCTGTACTGCAGCGCCTCGCTGATGTGTTCCGCGCGGACCCGCTGAGCTCCGTCCAGGTCGGCAATCGTGCGGGCGACCTTCAGGACCTTGTCATAACCCCGTCCGCTGAGGCTGAACCGTGTGACAGCCATGGTAAGAAACGCCTGCGCATCGCGGTCCAGTGTGACGAGCTTGCGCACCTGTGGACCGGAAAGGTCGGCGTTGGCACGAAGGCCGCGTTCCTCGAGGACTCCCCGCGCACGCTCCCGGGCAAGGGTGACACGCTCACGGATTGCTGCCGACGTCTCGCCTGCCTGCAACTCGCCCAGCTCCGACGCCTGCAGACGCGGAATGGAGAGGACCATGTCGAAGCGGTCCAGAAGTGGCCCGCTGATCCGGCTGCGATACCGCCTGACATCAGAGGCTGAACAGATACAGGGATGCGTCGTATCACCGTACCAGCCGCACGGACACGGGTTCATCGCTGCGACGAGCAGAAAATGAGCAGGATAAGTCAGGGTCTGACGCACACGCGAGATGGTGACGGTGCCGCTCTCGAGGGGCTGACGCAGGACCTCCAGGACGTCCCTGTGGAACTCGGGCAGCTCGTCCATGAACAGGACTCCCCGGTCAGCGAGCGAGATCTCACCTGGGCGCGCCATGGCTCCTCCGCCGATGACGGCGATGTTCGATGCCGTGTGATGAGGGTGGCGGAACGGGCGCTGTTCCACCATGGACTGTCCATCCATCAGCAGGCCGGCGGCACTGTAGACGGTCGTGACCTCCAGAACCTCCTCGCGCATCATCGGCGGCATGATCCCCGGCAGCCGTTCCGCAAGCATCGTCTTGCCCGACCCGGGCGAACCGGTGAGCAGGATGTTGTGCCCTCCGGCCGCGGCAATCTCCATGGCCCTCTTGGCCGTAGCCTGGCCCTTGACGTCTGCAAAGTCCAGCGGTGAATCGACCGCTCCCGAGGGCGGTTCATAGGCTGGAACAACTTGGATCACCGGCCCCTCGACTATTGCCTGCACCACTTCGCTGAGGCCGACAGAGGGCAGCAGGCGCGTTCCCTCGAGGAGGGCAAGTTCACCCACGTTCTGGTGCGGCACGACATAGGTATGCGTCCCATCGGCCGCAGCAAGACCAGCGACTGCAGGCAGGACCCCATGGACGGGCCGCAACGTTCCTTCCAGCGAGAGCTCACCGATGAACACATAGCCGTCGAGCGGGGCCTCGAGCTGGCCGGACGCCTTGAGGATGCCGATGGCCACGGGGAGATCGAAAAACGCGCCTTCCTTGCGAAGATCGGCCGGCGCGAGGTTCACCGTGATGCGGTGAGCAGGAAAGCGGAAGCCGGCATTCCGGACGGCACTCTTGACGCGTTCGCGAGCCTCCTGGACAGTTGCGTCCGGGAGTCCCACGATGGTGAAAACGGGCAGGCCGTCGGCGATGTCGACCTCGACCTGCACGGGGTGGGCCGTCAGGCCGACGACACTAACACTCGCTACTGTTGCATACATCGTTTGCGCGCCGTTCGAGAATAGTCTTCAGGTTCGTGACATCATTCAGGAAGCTGAGCATGCGCACGGCTTCCACTGTCTGGAAAAACATGCCCGTCCTAAGCTCCCGGTTGACGGTGATCTGTGTATCCGTCGTCTCCATCTCAAACCAGTACACGATCTTCCGATGTACTGCCCTGTCCATATAGGAGTAGAAATGAAACGACGACATGCCCGCCTTTCCTACGATGAGGGCATGCAGTCCAGACTCCTCGAGTACTTCCCGGAGGGCCGCCTGCTCGTGACTTTCTCCGAGCTCGACATGCCCCTTCGGGAAGACCCATACTCCCTTCAGGTTTCTGAGAACGAGCACCTTGTCACCGTTGAAGACGATGCCTCCAGCGGTGATCTCGGTGACCTCGCCCTTCTTGCGAGTCACGCCTGTTCAGTCTGCCGTCAGGGCAGAGCTACGAACGTGTCCTCGTCGAAGTAGAGCTCGCGCGCCCATTCCACGCGCTCGGTGATCAGAGGACGCGGCTTCTTGACAGCCTCGACACGAAAGAAGGTCGAGCGATACCAGGCAAAGTCGGGCGCCTTGAGGGCAAAGGGGGACTCGGTAACGATACGGAAGCCCTTCTCGACGATGCGCTCACCGGTCAGAAGGTAATTGTTGAAGTCACGGAGGATGTCCGTAATGACGAGGTTCATGCGGAGGAGGTCCTTCTCGACACGCATCCACTTGGCCAGGCCGGACTCGAAGTGCGAGATGCCGAAGTAGCCTGAGCAGTTCTTGCCTCTGAGAGCCTCACAGCAGCGCGAGTAGAAGAGCTTCATGCCTTCAACCGTCTCGACCGGGTCGGTGATGAAGATGTCGAACTTGCCCCTCAGTTCCTCGGGGACGGGATCGCGGGCATCATAGTCATAGACCTCGACGTTGGTCCAACCCTTCTCCTTGATGACCTTGCGGATGAACTTGTTGACGCGCTTGTCGATCTCCACGACGGTGATACGCCTGCACTTGCCGGTCAGGGCAAGACCGACGCTGAGGATATCGTCGTCGCCAAGGATGAAGATGTTCTTGTTCTCAAGGTCGCCGCGCTCGTAGATGTAGGCGATGCGGTCAAGGTTCTTCGCAAGGGGGACGACGCCCTGGTCGAACTCAGCGGTGACCTCCGGACGTCCCTTCGCCAGTGCCTCATACTCCGGCATAATATCCTTGAGCCAGCCACGCGGCTTGACGCCCGTCGCGCTGCAGGTCGGGCACATCATGGACTCTTCCTTCTCGATGCCGTTCGTGCGAGCGTACTCCTTGCCATCCTTCGTCACGGCGATGAGGTCACCCTTCGCTTCGATGTATCCTTTGAT
>NZ_QXIY01000010.1 GCF_003570995.1 Candidatus Cryosericum septentrionale | reverse complement strand
AAGAATACGGCTGCCCGTAAGAAGTCTCGCCTGATGAAGAAGGCGAATGCCGCCAAGGTTGCGACCAAGGCTACTGCTTCGTAAGAGCTACTGCTGAAAGCAACCGCTCAAGGGCTACCAGCGCACTGCTGGTGAGCCCTTTTTTCGTTTCATACTCGATTTCCTCGAGACGCTCCAGCATAGCCTCGAGTTCACGCAGCTTAATATGACTTGCCGCTGTCAGAAGAGCGCTTAGCGTATAATCGTCGAGGTATTGATGCTGGGTGCGCAGGCACCAGGCCCTGAGGTCGGCCTTGGGCCGGTTCGACTTCGAAACAAGCTTTGCGTTCAGCAACCGTACAAACCCGAGTTCCACATCATAGAGAATGGTTGTGTCCGTCGCCCCGGAAGCTGACAGGTCATAGAGCGCTGTCGCTGCACGGTCGTACTTCCTGAGAGAGATTGCCTCGACGAGATCAGCGGCCGCCGCAATGTGGCACCGAGGCACGACCTCACGGACATCAGCGACAGTGACGGCTGCGCTGGTATACGCAAGGAGTTTGTCGATTTCGCTTCGCATAAGGAAGAAACTGCTTGCCGTTCGCCCCATGAGCTCGTGGACCGCTTGGTCCTCTATTGCACGCCCCTCGAACCTCTTCTTGATCCAGGAGCGCACCGCAGTCAAGGGCACGGCGTAGTTGGTAATCACATACGCCTTTTTCAGCAACTCTGAAGGAACTTTGGCGGGGTCCGCAAATATGACAATGGTGGTGCCGCCAGACAGAAACAGGGGGGCCATAGTGCCCAGACGTTTGGCTCCCTTGTCTTCGAGGCCGTTGATGACGAGAACCTTGCGCCCGGACCCGAAACTCTCGCTGCCGAGGAACTCGCGGATACCATCCACATTGTCATCGCTACCCTCAAACTCGGCATAATCGAAGGCCCAGAAAACTTCCGCTACCAGTGAGCGCGCTGCCTCTTTCGCCTGTGGAACGAAATAGTCGTCTCCGGGCGCGAAGACATAGAGCGACGCAGGCTTCTTGCCCCTGAGGCTTGTGAGACCCTCAGTCACTGAGACCTCGTTGGAGCCTGACGCGTATCCCTTGGCTGCAGCCATTGCTCCTGGTCTATGGATAGATCTTCTCGAGCAAGCGAGGGAACGGGGCTGTTTCCCGCACGTGCGGCAGCTTGCAGATCCACGCTACTGTCCGCTCGACGCCAAGACCAAACCCGCTGTGCGGGACCGATCCGTACTTGCGGAGGTCCAGGTACCACTGGTAGTCTGCTTCAGCAAGCCCCTCGGCATGAACCCGTTCGAGAAGCAACTTGTAGTCATCTTCGCGCTGCCCGCCTCCGATGATCTCACCGTATCCTTCGGGAGCCAGCAGGTCAGCGCACAGTACCGTCTGTGGATTGGCAGGGTTTGTCTTCATGTAGAACGCTTTGAACGATTTGGGGTAGCTGTGCACAAAGACCGGCCGTTCGAACTGGTTCGAGATGAGCGTTTCCTCATCCCCACCGAAATCATCGCCCCACTGTATCGGCGAACCGGCTTTCTGGAGAAGTTTCACTGCCTCATCGTAGGAGATACGTGGAAACGGCGTCGCTATCTTTTCAAGTGGAGAAGGATCCCGCTCGATGATAGCAAGCTCCTCTTTACGCTTCTCCAGGACCTGCTGCACGATGTACGTGACGAATGCCTCCTGGACATCGCAGTTCTGCGACCAATTGCAGTACGCCATCTCGGGCTCGACCATCCAGAACTCGGTCAGGTGGCGGCGCGTCTTGGACTTCTCGGCGCGAAACGCAGGACCAAAGCAGTAGACTCTCCCAAAGGCCATGGCTGTCGCTTCGTTGTACAGTTGGCCGCTCTGCGATAGGTAAGCGGGTACGCCGAAATAGTCAGTCGAGAACAGGGTCGAGGATCCTTCGCAGGCATTGGCGGAAAGAATGGGGGCGTCCATGAGCAGGAAGCCGTTGTCATCGAGGTAGTCACGGATGCTCTTGACGATCGTGGCACGTATGCGCATGATCGCCCACTGGCGCTTCGAGCGGAGCCACAGGTGCCGGTTGCTCATCAGGAAGTCGACGCCATGCTCTTTGGGCGTAATCGGGTAGTCCACAGCTGCCTGATGGACCTCGATCTTCTGAACATGCATTTCGTGACCGCCGGGCGCCCGCTCTTCGGCATGGATCGCACCAGTGATACTGATGCTGCTCTCCTGCGTGAGATGGCGCACCGCCTCGAATGTCGACTCGTCCACGTCACTCTTGGCGACGACACACTGCATAATACCGCTGCCGTCCCGAACGAGGACAAACGCTACTTTTCCACTGCTGCGGCTATTGTAGACCCAACCCTCGATGGTCTGGACCTGCCCGATGTAGTCTGCTGCCTTGTCGATGTACATGATTACTTCTCCTCCAGCGATTTCTGATGCGAACACATTATCGAGTTCAGGTTCGCCCCACATTCAGGACATAGCCCCTTGCAGTCTTCTTTGCACAGTGGAAACTCGGTGACTTCGATGAGCAGGTGCTGGCGCACCACATCGGAAACGTCGAGTACGTCCGACTCAAGCGCAAACACGTCTTCCTGATCAGGATCATCTTCCCCATTGAGAAGGTATGTTTCATTGACGTCGAACTCGACATCCTCCACGACCGGGTCCAGACACCTCACGCAGGGCTGACTCACCCTCGCACTGAACGCTCCGGAGAACTGATAGCCGATTCCGAGATTGCTCAGGACGAACTGTCCTGTCACTGGCTCAAGAAGCGCAACTCCAGGGAGATCTCCGACCGAGGTTTCCTCGAACGCGAACGATTGACTGCTCCCTTCCTCAATGTTCAGTTTCTGGAGTTCGAGTCTCATCGTCTTTCTCCTCCACATGAAACTGCATCTCCGACGCCTTAACGGTCTCAGCCAATCTCGTCAAAATCTGCTCCAGCTGTTCCAGCATCTTGAGTGAGTACTCGTCAGCCTGCTGTTCAGCGGCCTTTCGCGCGGCCACAACCTCCGTCATCATGCGCTCTCGTTCGGCGGCGGCGGAACGTACGATTTCGTTGTCTGCAACCAGATCGTCGTGCGAGTGTTGGCCCTCTTCTATCATTCGGCCGCACTGTCGCCTGGCATCGGCCATCAGGGCGTCACGCTGCTCCAGCAGGGCATACGCATTACGGACCTGTTCCGGGAATGCCGTGCGGAGATGTGCGACTGCATCTGCCAGCTCCTCGTCCTTGATGATACGATAGCCAAGCAACCTCGGGCTCCGCTCCCTCACCTGATCGATGCGGTCGATGATGTCCTGCAGTGTAAGCTTCTCAATCATGCGTTCCTCCCCTGGCCCGAGACAGGCCAAGCACAATCCTGTCTGCAACACTCGCAGGCACCAAGTCACGAATGTCCCCACCTCCTTCGTACATCTGTTTGATGAGTGTGGAGGAAACGAAGAAATGGTCTTGCGAGCTCATGAGATAGATGATATCCACATTCGGGTCGAGATGCCTGTTCGCCCAGGCGAACTGTACTTCATAATCAAAGTCCGACACGGGCCGCAATCCGCGCAGCATGATGTTTGCGCCCACGCGCTTCATGAAATGAACGACCAAGTCGTCGAAGCCTTCCACCACGACATTCGGGATATGCCCTGTTGCGCTGCGGACCATGTCGACGCGCTCGTTCAGCGACCACATTGGACTCTTGTACGCTATGCCAGCCACGCCGACGACGAGCCGGTCGCACAAGCGCGCTCCACGCTCAACGACGTCGACATGCCCTCTGGTGACCGGGTCAAACGTGCCCGGATAGACGATTGTATTCATATATCCCATAGACCTCATGTTCAAGTGTAGTCAAAAGGCGTCCGATGAAAAGAAAAAGAGGGGCGCCTTTCGGCGCCCCTCCTCATGGTATTGGCACATTCAGGCCAAGAGCACCTTACTCAGGAAACTCAGTGTACGCTCCTGCTGAGGATGCTCGAATACCCTAGAAGGAGATCCGGACTCAATGATGAGGCCCTGATCCATGAAGATGACGCGGTCCGCGACTTCCTTCGCAAAACCCATCTCATGTGTGACGACAATCATTGTCATGCCTTCGTCCGCAAGTTTGACCATCACGTCCAGGACCTCATGGATCAACTCCACGTCAATGGAGGATGTCGGCTCATCGAACAGCATGAGCTTCGGGTGCATGGCAAGCGCACGCGCGATGGCCACCCGCTGTTGTTCGCCGCCACTCATCTGACCAGGCTTGTAATCAGCGCGATGCGCTAGACCGACCTTCGCCAGAAGTTCCATTGCCTCAGCCTCAGCCTCTTTGCGAGTAGTCTTCTTGACGACGAGAGGGCCCAGGGCGACGTTCTGAAGAGCAGTGAGGTGAGGAAACACGTTGAACTGCTGAAACACCATGCCAATGTCTTCTCTCAGTCTGCGAATGTCATACTTGCCTGACTCGACGAGCTTGCCGTCGAATGTTATGCGGCCGGCCGACGGGGGCTCTATCCAGTTGATGCACCTCACCAGTGTACTCTTGCCCGAACCTGAGGGCCCCATCAGGACCAGCCGTTCCTTGCAATCCATGTCGAAGCTGACTCCCTTGATGACTTCGAGAGAGCCGAACGACTTGTGCACATCGTCGACGACGAGCAGCTTCCCCTGTGACATCATCATGTCGCCAGCCATCTCACTCCACCTTCTTCTCGAGATTCCGGGACCACTGCATGACCGGCGTGGTCATGATCAAGTAGATGATTGCTGCACCGATGTACGGCGAGAAGACGTTGTACGTGCGGGCGCCGATGATCTTCGCCTTGAAGAGAAGATCCTCCATCGAGATGAAGGCAACCAGGGAAGTATCCTTGATTAACGCCGCAAACTCATTGGCAAGCGGCGGCAGAACCCGCCGGAACGTCTGCGGGAGGATAACGTGGCGCAGTGCCTGCGCCTGATTCATGCCCAGCGAGAAAGCAGCTTCAGACTGTCCTTTGGGGATCGACTCGACGGCGGAACGGAACACCTCGGCAATGTATGCAGCGTAGCACACTGCAAGAGAAACCGCGGCGGCAGGGAACATAGGCAGGTTCAGGCCTATCCTCGGGAGAGCATAGTACACGATCAGAATCAGCAACAAAGCCGGCGTCCCGCGCACGGCCTCGATGTAGACACGCGTAATGGCGCCGATGACCCTTCCCCCAAACATGTTCATCAGCCCCACCAGAAGTCCAGCGACAGTCGCAAAGATCATCGAGACGACCGTCAGCGAAAGCGTGGTCCAAGCGCCTGCCAGAAGAAACGGCAGGTTGTCGAAGATGATCGACCACTTAAGCATCTTGCGTTACCCCGACCACGACAGCTATTTGGGCAGGTATGGCGGGTCGGCAAAGAAGTATTTGCGGTAGAGAGTCGCGTACGTCCCATCTGCAACCACTTTGCGGAGTGCCACATCGATGTCGCTCTTGAGTTGGGTGTCATCTTTCCGCACAGCAATACCATACAGCTGCGTCAGGTCCTGACCAGCTATCGAGGTCGTATTGAGAACTTTCAATGTAGGATGCATACTGGCATAGGCCGTGCACACAGGATAGTCGTTCACCACAGCGTCGATCTTGCCATTCTCGAGGTCCAGGGTCGCAAGCTGGATGTCGGGGTAGGAGTTGACCTTCACACCGGTGATCAGCTTGGCATCAATCTCACCTGTCGTGCCAGTCTGAACACCGACCGTCTTCCCCACAAGATCCTCGGGTTTGGTGATGTTGTTCTTGGCAGGGTTGTACATGATGCCCATGTCTGCCCGGTAGTAGGGAATGGAGAAGAGGACCTCCTTCTCGCGGTCGGGGGTGATCGTCATGGCGGCGCATACCGCGTCGAACTTCTTTCCCTGCAGGGCGAGGAGAAGCCCGTCAAAAGCCCCACTAGTCAGATTGCTGGTCTTGCCCATCTTCGCTGCGATGGCTTCCATCAGTTCGACGTCAAACCCTGTGGGCTTGTTGTTCGCATCGGCGTACTCGAATGGCGCATACGTCGGGTCAGTCCCCCAGTTGAATGTTCCAGTCTGAGTCTTGCATCCTGTCGAAACCGTGACGATTAGTACAGCAACAACCATCAAGATCACAATACGGGCAAACGCTGTCTTCTTCATCCTTTCTCCTCCTGCATGATTCAGATTTCTGGTAACCGTGTACTAAGCGAGCCACCCTATATTGCACTGTGAAGAACAGTGCTACCCTATACTTTGTGCAATCCCCAAAGAAAGTAAAGCATGGAAGGGAGCCGGCTCATCTGGCGAGCGCAGCAGGCATCGGTCTCGTCCTGGTCGCGTGCGCTGCCTTCGTGGGAGCTTTTGTCATGCACCTCGTCGGCAGGCCACTCGGTTGGTCAGTCCTGGCAGTTGTTGGTCGCATGAGTGCGGTGGGCCTGGCCGGTGTGAGCTTTATGGCGGATCTTGCCGAGACTCATACAAAACGACTGCATCACAAGGAGGAGCACTGATGTCCGGGATTCTTCGTGCGTTCGACGGAAAGACCCCAACCGTAGCATCCACAGCATTTGTCGCCGACACGGCCGTCCTGATAGGAGATGTGACCGTCGAGGAAGGCGCCAGCATCTGGTATGGGGTGGTCCTCCGTGGCGACATTGCGCCCATCGTCGTGCACCGCAATGCCAACATCCAGGACAACGTCGTGGGGCATGTAGATACCGGCATCCCTCTCATTGTCGGCGAGGGCGCCACTGTCGGCCACAGCGCCGTCCTGCATGGCTGCACCATCGGCCACCATGCCATGGTGGGCATGCATGCCACCGTCCTCACGAGAGCCACTGTAGGCGAAGAGGCAGTGGTGGCCGCAGCAGCGCTGGTTCCTGAGAACAGGCTCGTACCTGCTCGGTCACTCTCGATGGGTGTCCCTGCACGCGTTGTACGGTCACTTGCGGACGAGGAGATACAGGAACTCCATCGTCGAGCTCAGGACTACGCTAGATTGGCAGTGATGTCCATGGCAAACTCTGAACACAAACGACCCTGACATCGGACTGATCGGCACCTTAGTCTCCTTATTGTCTTCATACTCCATCCACGTTTCTCCTTGCATTTTCTGACCCTTTCCTATACTTCACCCAACCAATGCTACAAGCCAATCAGCCGAAGAGCCCCTTGGTAACGACCCGACGTATGTCGCGCCGTATCTTCATACCCTGGCAACAAGGAGAGTCAAACATGAGCAGAACTCGTACATCACGGTGGGGTGCGGTCTTCACTGTCGCACTCGTTCTATGTCTTCTGGTCCTCTCGGGCTGCCGCCCTGCAGCCACTTCCTCCGACCTCGACCGCGTCAAACAGGACGGCGTTCTGACTGTCGGCAACGACACAACATACGCTCCTTTCGAGTTCGCCGACAGTACCAACAAGCCGACAGGTTTCGACATCGACCTCATTGCCGCCGTCGCCGAGAAGCTTGGGCTGAAAACGGACATCGTGACCACCGCCTGGGATGGCATCATCCCTGCCCTCCAGACACAGAAGTTTGAGGTTGTCATTTCGTCCATGACGATCACGCCCGACCGCGAGAAGGAGGTCAGCTTCTCCATTCCCTACTACCGGGCGGACATGGGCATCGTGTTCGACAAGACTCTCCATACCATAGCAACACCTTCGGACCTCGCAGGACTGAGGGTTGGCGCTCAGGTCGGAACCACGGGCGAACAGAGCGCACACATGATCGACGGTGTGACGGACGTTCGGTCCTACCCAGATATCCAGCTCGCGATGGCAGATCTGAAATTGGCCCGTATCGACGCTGTCGTCAACGACTTCCCAGTCTGCGCTTACTATGCGAAGGACTCGCCGACGCTCACTGTCATTCGTATACTCAAGGTGAAAGATCTTGACCTTACCCAGTACTACGGCATAGCCATGCGCCTCGAAGACAAGCAGCTGAAGATCGCTGTCGACAAGGCCCTGCAGGACCTTGTCAAGGATGGCACGTACGACACCATCTACGCCAAATGGTTCGGAGGGACACCCGGTTTCCGTCCAGGAGACCAGAAGCCCTGACGCCTTGACCGAAGCTGCCCTAAGTTCACGTCCCGCCGTACCCATCCGGGATACGGCGGGACGTGAACTACCAAGCTGCCTCTTGGCCTAGAATGCAGTAGTCACGTCGATGTAGCCCTTTCGCTGAGCTTGGCGACTGCCGAAAGAGACCAGAAGCGAGCCGAGCGCAAACAGGACCGCTGCCGACAGGGCAACTCTCCCCAGCAATTGAAACGTCGACATGTCGGAGAGAAAACTGGTAAGGATCTTCCCCGAGATTGCCCTGCGCATGAGTTCGATGAATGGACTCAAGGGGACAAACTCCGCGATCTTTGCAAACACCGCTGGAAAAGCAGTTGGAGGAAACAGCGCCCCGCTCAGCACGAATATGCCCCCAAAGAGCGCGTCGACGACATCGACGTCCAGCTTGATCGTCAGGAGGAACACGGAAGCCACGGCCAACCCCAGGCCTGCAGCCACGAGATACCCGAGGGTAGCGCCCGCTATGAGGTAACCCCAGTTGGGGTGGAACGGCAGACGCAGCACGGGAACGAGCCAGCACAGATTGATGAAGATTCCTGCGAGTGCGATAAGATACCGTGTTGCGGCACGGCCGCACAAGTAGGTCCGGTACGACGTGCTCGACAGGAAGATGTACTTCAGCGTCTGATAGTGCTCTCGGTCATCGTGGACACTGAACGCCATATCGAAGAACACCATGCTCAGTGAGTAATAGAAGATGGTCCCGTAGAGTGCGTATGGGAGCAGCCCCGTCTTCTGGCCAAAGACCCCATACAGGATGATGACCGTGAGAAAACTGCCGATCGGATATGCCGCAAGGTAGAGCAGCCACACCCACTTCTTCGTCCAGTTGCTCTCGATCTGGAGACCGATATACATGGAAGCAAGAAAACCCTTCATCACTGCCACCGAAGCGTCAGGCGCGCATCGCGCCTGGCCTTGTACTCGACAGACCGCAGCGCCCACGATGCGATGAATGCAAACACAAGACCCAGCCCGATGAGGATGAGCAACTCCCAGCGCCAGTCCAACACCTTCACTGTGAACGAAGGGACCAGAAGCTGTCTCAGTGCGTCAAGCCCAAGTGTCGTCGGGATGAGTGCCGCGATACCGAGCAGGCCCAATCCTAGGAATCTGGCGGGAAAGTAGGATCCCGAGAGAACGTTCGTCGGTTCCATGACGAGGTCGGCAGTGCGCCATGCGTCGCGCCCGTGGTAGAGAAACAGCGACGAGAACACGATGCCCAGCCCATACATCGAAAACAGGGTCACAAGGAAGACGAGCAAGGCCGAGGGCAGGTGCAGAACCGTGAACTGCACCTTGAACACAGCGATGCCAAAAAACAGCACCGCCAGAGAACGGAGCATCGTATGCATGGCACCGCCGACGGACAGACCGACAAGGAAGGCGGACAGCGGGGCGGGGCTCACAAGCATCAGCTCCAGGTTCCCCATTTCCTTCTCCCAGTACAACTGCGTCGCAACACCCCACAGAACGTTCAGGAAAAAGGGAGTCATGAACCCGCCCAGCACCACGAGCCCGCTGAACTCAGAACCGGTACCAAGCGTCCGGTAGAGGTAGATGTAGGTCGCCATCGTGAAGAACCCGCCCAGGACACTTGCGACGACCCACGTCGCCTCGCGCATTTGTCCAAAAATGCGCACGTAGGCACGCGCGTTGAGCGTCCTAAGAAATAGGAGAAACTTCTTCTTCATCTTCGAACCTCCTGCCCACCATCTTAAGAAACGCGTCTTCCAGAGTGGGCTCGAGTTTACGCATGTACTCAAGGGTTGCCCCCTGCCCTGCCAGTGCCGTGATGAGACGGGCGATGTCACTCTCATGCATCAGGTGTGCGACAAGCATTGGACTGTTCGTCACCTTGTCGACACCCAGGACGAAGTCGTTCCCCTCCTCCATGAATGCAGTGATAAGGTCAAGCTGCTTCCCGTCGAGCCGATCGACCGTAATCTCGTAGTGCGCCCTGCTGTCCAGGTCCTGTTTGAGTTGCGCTGGAGCTGCATTCGCAAGGATAAGCCCGTGGTTGATGATGGCTACGCGCGAACAGAGTTCATCGGCCTCTGCCATGTAGTGTGTTGTCAGAATGACCGAGCGTTCCGGCTTCTCCCGAACCCAATCGCGCACGATGCTGCGGATGATGACACTCGCCTCGACATCGACGCCAAGCGTCGGTTCGTCGAGGAACAGAACCTTGGGGTCGGTGACGAGACCACGTACCAGATTGACCTTCTGACGCATGCCGGTGGACAGGCGGTTCATCTGCTGACGCCTGCTGTCCCACATGCTGACGACCTTGAGGTATTCCTCGATCCGGGCGCGCGCAACAGGCGTCTCCATGCCGTAGAACTGACTGAACATCCAGAGCTGCTCCTCAACCGTGAGAATACCATACCCCGAGGTCTCGCCTCCGGAAATGAGGCTGATGAGCGGACGCACATGAGTGTAGTCTTTCTCGACATCGAAGCCGGCAACAGTAACGCGCCCGGACGTGGGAAGCAGCAACGTCGACATGATCTTGATTGTCGTAGTCTTGCCTGCGCCGTTCGGGCCCAGAAGACCGAAAATCTCGCCATACGAGACGTCGAAGCTGACGCCCCGCAACGCGTAGAAAGGAGCCGTGCCCCTGCGGTTGAAGACACGAGTGAGGTTCTCTACTTGAATAGCTGTATGCATACAGTGCTACCTCCAGAACAAGTGAGGAAAAGCGAACTGTATGACAGGAGAGATTACTGACGGACTGTGTGAGAGTCAGTGACTGAGGAATTGACTGTCCTGCGTTTACTGTAGCAAACTCTTGGCTGCAGCTTGTCCAATCAACGGCACCCCTGTCATCAGTTGGTGCGAATCCTGTTCTCTACCATTGTCGTACCTCCACATGTACGAATGTCCATACGCGCCCTCAAAGCGCGACTTTGAGATTCTACCAGAACGTTTCTGCTTTGTCAAATGCTTGTGTGCCGAGCCCTCACACATGTTGCCAACAGAGACTGATAGCCGTGCCCACGCACCAGTTCTCGTCCCCGCCGATCATTACCAGCACCGACGATGGTCCCGGTCCCGCACGCCCCATGACGAGCCAGCATGAGTAGCGAGTCATCCGGCCCTCAGGGACACCGCAAGCCGCCCTCCCCTCTTTGGGACAAGGCGGCTCCCGGCGAGAATGATATTCTCAGGCTACATGAAGCGCTCAAAACGCTCCTTGCCGGCCTTGCAGACTGGACAGACCAGCGGAGGCTGCGGCCTTGCGCACAGGTATCCACAGACCCTGCATCGCCAGACCGGAAACGCGAGCCCGGCCACATGCACCTGTTCCATCTCCCTCGGGTGCGCAGTTGGCCCGCCGACCGGACGCCGGTCCGGAATGGATGTTGCCGTCTTCTCGCCACGACTGATCTCGGGCGAGACATACAGCGCGCAGTAGCAGGCACCGTATTCGTCGAGGTCAGCGTCTCGGTAGTCACACGGACAGACGAGGTCGACATCCCGCTCTCTTACTCCTGATGCCAGACGGCAGGGGCAGGCGCGATATCCGTAGCGTGTCTCGTTCTCCAGCAGGCCCCGGACCAGCTCACTGGCAAAAGCGTCGTCAGGATTGACAGAATATCCTGCATCCCGTGCCTCGAGGGCTAGCCTCTCCCAGACCTTAGCGACACGCTCGTTCGGTATCCTGCTCATTCAGCCGCGAGCTCCCGAATCTTGTCTTCCTGGAAACCTACAACACAATCCTTGCCATCCAGGACGATGGTCGGAAACGAACACGCTGGGTTCCATTTCAGGACCTCCTGCTTGGCCAGTTCCTTGTTTCCACCCTCCTGGTCGTCGACATCGATGTAGTCGTAGCCCACGCTCAGCTCCTGAAGCAACGCCTTCGTCTTGCGGCACCATCCGCAGGTCGTCAGTGTATAGAGGAGGACCTTGTGCTTGTTGTGCATTCCTTCGACATGTTTGGCTTCCAACATTGTTTCCTCCTTGACGCAGATAGATGCCTAAGCGTGCAACAACGATCCGAAAACCTCGACGGTCTCGCGACACTGATCAGTCGTCACATCGTGGTGCGTGACCAGTCGAACTGTAGTCGGCGTGACGGCATTGCACAGAACGCCTTTCTCCTTGAGCGCGACCACGAACGACGGCGCATCTTTGCCACTTGCACTGACGTCGACCATAGCCATGTTGGTTTCGGCTTCAGACGGGTCAGTTCCATACCCGATACCGGCGAGTTCGCCTGCGAGCAGCTTCGCATTGGCATGGTCCTCCACCAGTCTGTCCACCATCGTCTCAAGCGCCACAATACCTGCAGCCGCCAGAATGCCAACCTGACGAAGACCACCTCCCAAGCGCTTGCGGTTCTTGCGCGCCCGTTCAATATAGTCTCTGGACCCCACGAGCAATGATCCGACAGGAGCACACAAGCCTTTGGAAAGACAGAACATGACAGAATCAGCGTAGGATGCCCACACGTCCGGTGTGATGCCAGAGGCGATCGATGCATTGAAAATTCGCGCTCCATCCATATGCACGGCAATGCCACGCTCCCACGCCGTTGCCGCAATCACGCGTACGTACTCGATGGGCCATACCTTGCCCCCACCTCGATTGTGGGTATTTTCGATAGCAATAAGAGACGTCCGTGGAAAATGAATGTTGCTGGAGTCGCGGATTGCGCGCTTGACATCGTCCGGGTCCATGACGCCCCGCTTGCCTGGAACCTGTCGAGCCTGAACGCCCGACAACATCGCGATATCGCCAACCTCATAGTAGAAGATGTGGCTCTCGGCTTCCGTAATAAGCTCGTCCCCACGCTGCGTATGTGTCATAATGGCGACCTGATTGCCCATCGTGCCTGAACACACAAACAGACCAGCCTCCTTGCCCAGCATTCTTGCGCCCAGGTCTTCCAGTCTGATGACAGTAGGGTCCTCGCGGTAGACGTCGTCGCCGACCTCCGCCGTCGCCATGGCGTCGCGCATGGCCTGTGTAGGCTTCGTAACAGTATCAGAACGAAAATCGATCATTGTTCCCTCCAAGCAGATTGAGTTTTCTGCGATGCGGACAACATTTAGACGTTCTCGACGTTGACCGACTTGACCCCACGGATCTTGCTGACGTGTTCGACAATCTCGTCAATCGTCGGGTTCAGGAACTTGTCGTCAGAGCCAATGCTGACTTCGACCCTGACCGCACCCAGGTCAATGCCAATGTACTTGACCATCTTGAGCGTGATGATATCGACCCCGACTGGCGGCCACAGCACATGCTTCAGCTCCTCAGTCACGGTCTTGACGTCAAGCGTGGAATCATAGTCGATACCCTTCACTTCTTTCTTGTATTTGCGAATAGCCGACCGGAGCCCGTCGACAGCGAGAACCGAGCAGTGCATCTTGACAGGAGGGAGGCCCCCCAGCTCGTCGGCAGCCTGTTTCCATGTGATCGCCTCAGCCTCGTCGATCGTCTTGCCCTTGGCCAAGTCGGTGATGATGGAGCCTGTAGCTATGTTGGAGGCACAGCCATAGGACTGGAATTTCACATCCTCGATACGGTCGGTTGCCTTGTCGATCTTGAGGTAGACCGTGATCTCGTCGCCGCACGCGGGCGACCCTTCAGTAGCACAAGCGTCGGGGTTTTCGATGACCCCGATGTTGTGCGGGTTCTTGAAGTGCTCGATGACTTTCGCAGTGTACTTAATTGCCATAGTACCTCCTTATTCCGCAGGCGGCTTGATCGTGCTCTGAGCGCGCAAGCGTTCCACGATCGGAACGAGCTTTGCCAGAACAGTATCAACATCAGCCTCAGTGTTGTACCGAGACAGCGTGAAGCGGATCGAGCCATGCGCCTGTTCGTGATTGCGCCCGATCGCCATGAGAATGTAATTCGGTTTCAGCGTCGCGGCCGCACAGGCTGAACCCGTGTCGACCACAATTTGGTCCATGTCGAGGAACATCATGATCGCTTCCCCCTCGATGAACAGGAAACTGTAGCACAGATGCGACGCAGCCCTTCCGGCGCCATCCGGTCCATTGAGCAGAATATATGGAATGCGCTCACGGATGCCAGTGGCAAGACGGTTTGTGAGGCTTTGCATGTGCTCAACATCCTTGTCGAAGGTCGCGTACAGCAATTCGACAGCCTTGTCGAATCCTGCAATGCCCATCGTGTTGGGTGTGCCCGGAACAAGCGGAGAGTACGACTCCGAGCCAAAGGTGATGGGGCGTATCTTCGTGCCCTTGCGCACGTAGAGGGCGCCAACACCCTTGGGGCCATGGATCTTGTTGCTGGAGAAGCTCACCAGATCCGCCTTCACAGCGTCGACATCCAGTCGCTGCGTCTGCAGTGCGCTGGCGAAATCCACATGATATGGAATCCTGCGGCCCACGTGCTGTGACGCCTCGGCAATGATGGCTCCTGCCTCGGCGAGAGGCTCGATCGTTCCGATCATGTGGTTGACACTCATCAGGCTGACCATCGCCGTATGCTCGTTCAGGACCGAGGAAAGCTGGTCGAGATCATACTTCCCCTCACCATCGACCTTGATGTAGTGAGCCCTGTAGCCTTCCTTCTCCAGTGCCCTGCACACCGCGAGCGTAGCAGGGTACTCGATCTCGCTGGTCACAATCTCCGGTTTGTCGACTGCCTGCGCCCACGTCGAGCCCCGCAGTGCTATGTTGATGGCTTCAGTGCCACTTCCCGTGAACACGACCTCGTTCTGCGACCCTCCAATGGCGGCTGCAAGCCGGTTCTGTGCTCTCTCAATGAGTTCTGCAGCGCCAGTGCCGCACTTCGTGAATGCTGCCGGTACTGCGTATTCATCAATAGCAGCAGTGCGCATGGCTTCCCAGACCTCAGGCGCGACCATCGTACTGCGAAAGTTGTCAAGATAGATCATTGCCTACCTCCTTTTCCTGCAGTGGTCAAGAACAGCCTCGAATGCAAGATTTCTTCTTTCAGCCTATCACAAACAGGGCAAAGTCAACACGTCAAAAAGCGGTGAGTGCGCGTCAACGCCTAGAGTGGTGGCGGCTCAGCATGTTGTACATGCCTCTCATGTCTCTGTAGTGCTGGAGATCAGAACGGGCCAGTACCAGTGTCTGGCGAACAACATCGGGCTGACTGGGGTACCGCACAGCGATAGCACGGTATCCCATGAAGGCCTTGCGTTCGGCTTCCACGACAACGCTGAGTCCCTGGAGCAGAGCACTGTAGTCGAGAACCTGTCCTGACTTCAGGGAAACGATGGCTTCCCTGTGCGGCTCATAGACAACGCCCGCATATGCACGGTGCAACTGCTGCAACAGCTGAACGTGGGCAGCTTCACCGGCTGCGAGCAAGCTGAATGTTGCCTTCAGACGCCTGTTGGGGGTCATCTCGACAAGCTGCAGGTAGCGAGTACGTGCTTCGACCTCATCCTCGATTGCATCTTCCAGCAGCTCCTGGAGACTGAACGGCGCTCCTTGCGCTTCCCGCGCAATGTGCTGTCCGACACGACTTCCCAACGACCGAAGATGCTGCGGCGCCCGCCACAGCATGCGAAGGCTGAAGACCCCACCAATCGTTCCTCCCTGCCTGACAATGTCATCCTCGAGCTGGGATATCAGCTCGTCGCCACCGCTCAAGCGACGCGTCATCACCAGAAATACGGTGACGCCTCCGAGATCGACCGAGCGGACAAATCCAGATACCGCAGGCACGATGGCCCCATTCCAGTAGGGAAAAACGAGAACAAGCCTGTCCCCTCGGCCGAACGACACACCGAGGGTGCTCAGTACCCCCAGGTCAAAGCCGCGGACTGCCCGCCTCGCTGAACGCTTCCATCCAGCAGGTAGAGCAGTGAAGCGATCGGTCAGGCCAAAGAGCGGGGCATTCAGTGCCGCCGCTATGCCTTCAGCTACCATTCGAGAACGCCCCATAACAGAGTAGAACATGGTCTTCGTTGTCATTGAGTTGCTCCTCTGACGCAATCAGCCCACCGCCATTGTAGCCGGTGGGCTGACGAATACAACGCGAGACTCAGGCGGTTCAGAACTGGATGCCGGACTCCTCTAGCTTGAGCAGACGGGCCCACTCGTCGTCGATCATCTTCTGCATCTCGACGATGACGTGTTCGTTCCCAGGCTTGAATAAATGCCTGAACCGTGTCTGACCCTTGAGGAACTCCTCGATCGGTTTACGGTTGGAGGGCTTGGTGCTGATATGCACGAAACCGTTCTCGATCTCGTACAGTGGCCAGAAGTTGGTCTCGACGGCCAGCTTGGAATACTGCATGGTAAGTGCGGGATCAAAGGACCAATTGGTCGTGCAGGGCTGCAGAACCGCAAGAACGGCCGGACCATCAGCATTGAAACCCTTCTGCGCCTTCTTGTACAGGTCCAGCGTGTTGTGAACTGCTGCCTGGCCGACGTATGGAATACGGTGGGCCGCTGCAATCTCCACGAGATTCTTTCGCCACTGCGGCTTGCCGAAACTAACCTTTCCCGCCGGAACGGTCGTCGTGCTAGCGCCAAACGGCGTGGCTCCGCTGCGCTGGTTGCCGGTGTTCATGTAGCCCTCATTGTCGTAGACAAGGTACATGAACTTGTGCCTGCGCTCAAGCGCCCCGGAAAGAGCCTGGAATCCTATGTCGTACGTGCCGCCGTCGCCTCCGACCGCAAGGATGTTGACGTCGCCGTCGATCTTGCCACGACGTTTCAGAGCCTTGTACGCGGCTTCGACACCTGAAGCGACCGAGGCGGCGTTCTCGAATGTCACATGCATCCACGGTGTATTCCAAGCCGTAAACGGATAGATCGTCGTTACAACCTCAAGGCAACCTGTCGCGCTGATGACGATGACTGGTTTGTCGGAGGCCGCGAGAACAGTCTTGATGAGAGGTCCAATGCCGCAACCAGAACACATCCGATGGCCGGACACGATTCGGGCATCAACACCATCAGTCTTCAAAGCGATTTCTTGCAGTGTAGGCATGTCTGCTACCCCCTCAGTCCGATGTACCGCTGATGCTCCGGGTCGAGTTCGCCGGACAGCAGTTCCTCGAAAACGGCTTCGATTTCAGTGGTCATGATGTCGCGACCACCCAACCCATAGATGTAGCTCTGCATTGACGGTCGCTTGTCCAGTTCCCACAGCGCATTGCGGAACTCGGAGTAGACCGGAGCATAGGCTCCAAAGTCCATCGAGCGATCGAGAACGCCGACGACGGGCACGTGACGGAGTGCATCACGCACTTCAGTGTATGGGAATGGTCGGAAGAGAATCGGCTTGAGCATTCCGACCTTCTTGCCCTGCGCACGGACGGCATCGACGGCAGCCTTCGCAGTGCCTGCAGCCGAATTGAGGACGACGACGACAGCTTCCGCATCGTCGGTACGATATGTCTCGAAGAATGGGTATTGTTTGCCGGTGATCGCTGAGAGCTCGGTGCCGACTTCACGATAGACTTCGAACACTTTGCTCATTGCCTCTTCCTGAGCGCGCTTGAACTCGAAATAGTAGTCCGGGAGGACCAATGGCCCGACGCTCCTCGGGTGTTCGACATCCAGCAGAGCACGGTCCAGCGACCGCACGCCGACAAACTTCCGTACGAGAGCGTCGTCGAAGATTTCGACTGGCTCCACCGCGTGACTAGTGATGAACCCATCCTGGTTGACCATGGCCGGTAGCTGAATACGTTTGTCCTCAGCCACACGGATGGCGAGTAGCGTGTTTTCGTAGACCTCCTGGGCATTCTCACTGAAGATCTGAATCCAGCCGACAGTGGTCACACCCATGACGTCCGAATGGTCGCAGTGGATATTGATCGGGGCGGACAGCGCCCGGTTGACCAGCGACATGACAATGGGCAACCGCAGGCCTGGTGTCGCGGCAACGACTTCCCACATCAGGGCAAGTCCCTGGGACGAGGTCGCCGACATGGCACGAGCACCAGCTGTTTCGGCACCGACAGCCGCTGACATAGCTGAATGCTCTGACTCGACGGGCACCATCTCTGTATCGACAATTCCATCTGCGACATACTTCGCAAACTGCTCCACGATCGGCGTCTGAGGTGTAATCGGGTAGGCAACGACGACGTCGGGGTTGATCTGGCGCATCGCTTCAGCGGCTGCCTGTGCGCCCGTAATCGCTTTCTTCACTCCCATGACATCTCCTCCCTACAGCTTGCAGGCGGCTTGCTCCGCCTCTTCTTCGCGAATTATGCTGATGCACTTGGTCGGACACTCATGGGCGCAGATACCGCATCCCTTGCAATAGTCGAGGTTTGTCTCCAATCGTACGATCCCTTTGAACATCCGTCCACCCTTGCCGGCGACCCCTTCCTCGCTCTTGGTGACAGGAATAGCCATGTCGGGACAGTAGCTCACACAAATCATGCAATGGGTACATTCAGAAGCGTTCCAGACAGGACGGAGAACACGCCAACCACCGGTCTTGTAGCCAAGCGATGTAGCTGCCGGCAGCTCCACGCCAAGTTCAAGTTCCTGCCATGCCTTTCTTTCGCTCATTTGAACACCTCCTCATAGCCCTTTCGGAGCATGCTGATATTCTTCTGCACCTTCTCTTCGCCTATCTTTGGCAGGAAGTGCTCGCGCAAGACATACTCCAGCGACTCCATCTTGACAATGCCGGTCAGTTTCACGAGTGCCCCGAGCATTGGCACGTTCGGTGTGTCCATGCCCAGCAATTCCAGTGAGATGCCGGTAGCGTCGACCCCGTACAGGGTGCCGTTGAACTGCGCCAACTTCTTGATCTCAGTGGAACAGACTTTGGTGTTGACGATGAGGATGCCAGTGTCAGGCAAGCCCGCTGCAACCGCGACGGAGCGCATGATGCCAAAATCGAGCACCATGACGACATCAGGGTTGACAATCGGCTCATGGCTCTTGAGTACCTTGTCGGCGATCTTGGTATATGAGACCGTTGGAGCACCACGACGCTCAGACCCGTACTCGGGGAACGACTGAATATACTTGCCCTCCCTGAACGCCGCCTCCGCCAGCAACTGGGACCCCGATTTGGCTCCCTGGCCTGCCCTGCCATGCATTCTGACTTCGTAGACTTCCTTCATGTTTCCTCCCCTTTCCAGACCTCAACGCAGATTCGTGGTTCCATGGCATACTTTCACCCAGGATGCCCTGCAAGACCTGCAGAGCCCCTCCTGGAACCAACCATACAAAACGGATCTGGCCAGAAGCGCATTGTGTCAAACGACGCCCACCGGTCCTTCCTGCGCTCACATTATAGAATGCGTAGGGGCAAAAGCAACGGACTATCAAGAAGCCGTCACAGCCCAGAACAGTACCACCGACGTCTCCAAGAGGCGCCGGACTCCTCCATCGCGGGCTGCGCCTGCCTACTTCCCGATCGCCGACCCAAGTAGTGTCAGCTGATGTTCGAGCCAAGGCACAAAGTCACCTTCAGCCGTTGCGCCGAGAGCATCCAGACTGCAGGCAACGATGCCGTTTGACTGCCGGCTAACTCCGGTGCTGCCTCCAGGAGCGACATTCACGACTACGACCCGGGTCTTCTCTCCGGACCCCCAGTCAGCAACTCTTGAAGCCGCCCCTGCCCCCAAGAGGTCAAGACCCTTCAGGCCCGGCTGAACCACAACCCGCAGCCCATAGTCCCCAGCTGCGCTTGACCACGTTGTGTCCCCGGCCAGGAATGCCCTAGTACCAGCACTCCAGACCAGCCGTTTCAGTCGACCATCCGCCTGGCTGCACTGGTCCATGAACACTGCATATCGCGAGTCGAACTGCTCCTTCAGCTCCGGGTACAAGGCATCCAGCGTATCGCGCATCAGGCGAGCCATGTCTGCGGCGTCCCGAAAAGATAGCCACGAACCTTCCGGCATACCCTTGTCCAAGGCGGCAGAGAGACTGACGAAACGCACGCTCCCCTGCTCCATCTCGCTGGACCATGTATCGATGGAGGCTCCGGTCTGGAAAACGATAGCACTCTTGGACACAAGCTCTCGCGCATTCTGGAGAGGTGCCCCGTCGTCTCCGGCAAGAACCTGAACCTGCAACGCGGTGCCAGCAATAGCCTGAGCAATCAGGGCAACCGGCTTGATGGTCCCCGAGATGATCGTGGGCACTACAACGTTGCGTGGACCACAACCGGACACTGCCATCGTCACGACCATGGTAAAGGCAAGAATCATCCGAAGCTTGTTCACGCCAGCCTCCTTCACGAGTCCGCTACTGGCGGAAACTCGTGTTACCGGTTACGCCAAATCGTCCCTTGGGGGGAGCATTCTCAACAGAAGCTTGATGAGACCGTAAAAGATTCCCAGCACGGCAAAGATGAGGACATAGCTCAGCCCGCTGATGCGCAGACCCTCAGCAACAACAGTATCCATGGCCACCTCCTATCGTACCAGGGCCAGGATCAGACCTCCTGCAATGATGGAGGCGATCTGCCCTGCCACGTTTGCCCCAACGGCATGCATGATGATGAAGTTGCTGCCATCTTCCTGCTGCGCCATCTTCTGGATGACGCGGGCAGACATCGGGAACGCCGATATGCCGCACGCGCCGATCATTGGGTTGATCTTTCGTTTCCGGAACAGGTTGATCAACTTCGCGAAGAGGACTCCACCCGCCGTATCGAACACGAAGGCAATGAGACCCAATGCGATAATGAGGAGCGTCGTCGGATTCAGGAATTGCTTCCCTCCCATAGACGACCCAATCGTGATGCCCAGCAGGATGGTCACCAGGCTGGAAAGCTCATTTTGAGCAGTCTTGGAGAGACGCTCCGTTACCCCGGACTCACGCAGCAGGTTGCCAAACATGAGGCTGCCGATCAGAGCCACGGACATGGGCGCTATGATACCGGCGATAAGCGTGACAGCAATGGGAAAGATGACTTTCACCGTCCTCGATACCTCGTGTTCAGGGTTCTCCATGTGAATCATGCGCTCTTCGCGGGTCGTGAGCGCCCGAATGA
>NZ_QXIY01000001.1:141865-142689 GCF_003570995.1 Candidatus Cryosericum septentrionale | reverse complement strand
GACCGCATGCGCATCTCAAGGATCGCCTCCACCTGCCGGTCGTTGAGTCCAAAGTTCTCGACGAGGCGAGCCGATGCATCGTCCATAGACGATGACGCGGTCAGGATTTCCGTCACTCGTTTGATGTTTCGAATGGCGATAACAAGAGCGTTGAGGACGTTCAGCCGTTCCTCGTGCTTGCGGAGCTCCAGAGCGAACCTCTTGCGAAGCGTTGCCTCGCGGAAGTCCAGGAATGTAGCCAGAACATCGCGCAGAGGGAGGGTGCGCGGCACGCCATATAGGATTCCGAGCATGCTGACGTGGAAGTGCTGCTGGAACTGAGTATGTCTGCGCAGCAGCAGGTCAACTCGCTCCGGAACCGCATCTTTCTTCAGCTCAAGCACGACCCGGATGCCCTCACGGCTGGATTCGTCGCGCAGGTCAGACAGTTGGGTCAGGCGCTTGTCCTTCATCAGGTTGGCGACCTTCTGGACGAACTCGGCCTTATTCACCTCAAACGGCAACTCTGTAATGATGAATCGCATCTTGTTGCCGTCCTTCTCGATCGTGTACTTTCCTCTCGTGACAACATTGCCCCGACCGGTGGCGATGTATTCGTCGATACCGTCCGTGCCAACCACGAGGCCACCGCCCGGAAAGTCGGGACCCTTGATAAACGACCGGATCTGGGCAGGGTCCTCAGGTTCGTTGCTGATCCGGCAGTCCAACATGTACTTCAGGGCATCGATCAGCTCGCCAAGGTTGTGAGGGGGGATGTTGGTGGCCATGCCGACGGCGATTCCGCTGGAACCGTTGAGCAGAAGCTGCGGCACTTTGGCTGGAAG
>NZ_QXIY01000001.1:125696-141680 GCF_003570995.1 Candidatus Cryosericum septentrionale | reverse complement strand
TTGTACGGCTTGTTCCAGAAACACCCCAGCTCATACATGGCGAAGAGGATACGGCGATGCACGGGTTTCAGACCATCGCGGAAGTCCGGCAGCGCTCGACCGATGATAACGCTCATGGAGTACTCGAGGTAGGACTTCTTCATCTCCTCCTCGACGTAGACGTTGAATACTCTATCGTTTTCTAACATCAGTGTCCCTCGCTCCGTCAAATGTCCAAGTTGTAGACTTCACGCGCGTGATCAATGATAAACTTGCGACGAGGCTCCACCTTCTCGCCCATAAGCAGCGTGAAAATGCGTTCAGCCTCCTCGGCTTCCTCCAAGGTGACACGTCCCATAAGTCGAGTGGCCGGGTCCATCGTCGTTGACCACAACTGCTCAGGGTTCATCTCTCCCAATCCTTTGTACCGCTGGACATCAGGCTTGCCCTTCGTTTGGGACAGCAGTGTCCGAAGTTCGTCGTCAGAGAACGCATAGCGCGTTGTCTTGCCATCGATGACAGCAAAAAGTGGAGGCTGGGCAAAGTAAATATTCTGGTTGACAACGAGCGGGCGCATGTAGCGGTAGAAAAACGTGAGCAGCAGCGTCCGGATATGCGCTCCATCAACATCGGCATCCGTCATGATAACGATCTTGTGATACCGCAGCTTCTCGAGCTTGATATCGTCCATGACCCCCGTACCGATGGAAGTGATGAGAGCCTTGATCTCCTCATTCTCGAGGGCTCGTTGGATACCGACCTTCTCTACGTTGAGAATCTTGCCCCTCAGGGGCAGAATCGCCTGGGTACGCCGGTTCCGGCCCTGCTTGGCGCTGCCGCCTGCGGAGTCACCCTCGACAATGTAGAGCTCTGATTCAGCCGGGTCCTGGGACGAGCAGTCTGCAAGTTTGCCCGGCAGGCGCCCGCCGTCCAGCTCGGTCTTGCGGCGGACGAGGTCACGGGCCTTGCGCGCCGCTTCACGCGCAAACTTCGCACTGATAGCCTTATTGGCCATTGCCTTGAACTCATCGATGTGCTTATCGAGGTACAGCTCCACCTCTTCCTCGACCGCGGCCTCCATGGGCCCCTTGAGATCAGCATTCCCGAGCCGCGTCTTGGTCTGGCCCTCAAACTGGGGGTCAGGGATGCGAAGGTTGATGATGACCACCAGGCCTTCACGAATGTCCTCGCCGCCGAGACTGTCCTCGGGCTTCATCACCTTTACCTGCCGCGCCTTGGCGTTGAACAGGCGTGTGAAGGCGTTCTTGAAGGCCAGCTCATGGACACCGCCGTCAACCGTATTGATGTTGTTGACGTAGGAGATCATCTGGTCGTTGTAGCCGGTGTTGTACTGGAAAGCAACCTCGAGAAAGAGACCTTCCGTGTCTCGCATGAAATGCACGGGATCCGGCGGCACGACCTCACTGCCTTCGTTCATGTATCGCACGAACGCAATGAGCCCCTTGTCATACTTGAAGACCTGAACTTCTTCCGTTGCATGGTCGACGAAGTCGATTTCCAGCCCGGAGTTCAGGAAAGCCAGTTCACGCAAACGCTTGCCGATGCGCTCGGGATCGAAAATAAACTCACCGAAGACCTCTTCGTCTGGAGTAAAGCTCACGTACGTGCCTGAAACGCCAGCGGGAATCCCTTCCTCCTTGACACGGAGGTGATACATGGGCTTGCCGCGACAGAACTCTTCCTGGAACACCTTTCCCCACTGTGTCACCTCGACGTAGAGACGGTTCGAGAGGGCATTGACGACGGAGACACCGACGCCATGCAAACCACCGGAAACGTGGTAGCTCTTCTTGTCGAACTTGCCACCTGCATTGAGGCGTGTCAAAGCTACCTCGACACCCGATATGCCCAGGACGGGGTGCATGTCGGTCGGTATGCCACGGCCGTTGTCGCGCACATCGACGGTCTTGTGGTCTGCGCTGAGTCCAACGTCAATCTTGGTGCAGAAGCCAGCCATGGATTCGTCGATGGAATTATCCACGACTTCCTGCACCAGATGATGCAGACCCCGTGAATCAGTTGACCCAATATACATTGAAGGTCTGGTTCGAACATGTTCTAGGCCTTCAAGTACCTTGATGTCCTTTGCGGTGTACTGAGAATCCTGCATACGCAATCCTCCTGTTTTCTGACTATTATATGGTATCATGGAATAGAGGAAATGCAATGCAGGAACAAGCGTTCAGACGCTTTCCGCAGTACCCTATGTCAAGTACATTTCTGTCAGATGCCCGTTGGAAACTAAGACAGTCGGTCAAACGCCTCCCAGACAGCCTTTGCGACCTTCCGCGACTCTCGTTCGAGGTCCTCCCTGTTCACGCCCAGGACATGGTGTCCCTTCACGGCGACATTTCCATTGACAACGACAGTGTCGACCAGGTCCGCCGACATCCCAAAAAACATGTGGCCAAAAGCATTCTCCGAGTTCAATGGAGTAGGACTGGCGTAGTCAACGAGAATGAAGTCTGCAGCCGCCCCTTCTTCCAGCCGGCCCACTGTGCACCCCGTACAGCGCGACACAATATCGGCATTCGTCTCGATCTGAGCCTGTTGCACCTCAGCCCAGAAACCGGCCGGATCCTCGTATCGGTGCCTGAGCCCCACAAGGGTATTCCGGAACTCCTCGAACATGTTTGCTGTATAGCCATCGGTCCCTATGCCGACCTGTATGCCAGCCTTCAGCATCTCTCGAACGGCCGGAAGACCGACCGCATTGTTCATGTTGGACATAGTGTTCACGACGACGGGCGTTCCTGACTTCGCAAGCAATTCCCTCTCTGACGCGTCGATGCCGACACAATGTACCGCAATCGACCGGGGACCGAGCAATCCCGCATCGTCCAGACGGGTCACGATGCGTTTGCCATACTTTTCGACACTGTCTTCCTCGTCAACGGCACCCTCAGCTACATGAACGTGATACCCGACCTTGCGTGACCCGACTCTCTCGCGCAAGGTGGTGAGGGTGACGTCTGAGACCGTGAACGAGGCATGCAGGCCAACCATGCCCGAAGCCAGCCCTTTCTTCTCCCGAACCTCGTCGAAGAAACGAGTGTTCTCGTCGACGCCTGCGACTGCCCCCTGTATGCCATTACGATCGGTGATCTCATAGGAAAGCACGTGCCGCAAACCGATCTTGCTCAACGCATCGGACAGCGTCGACAAGCTTCCAGCGATGTAGCTGGGTGAAGCATGATGGTCAACGATTGTCGTCGTTCCGGAGCGCAGAGAGTCCATCCCGCTGAACGTTGCGCTCATCCAGCAGGCATCCTTAAGCAGGGAGCGATCCAGGCGCCACCAGAGATCCTGGAGCACGTCGAGGAAACTATGGGATACACGCCCAGTGCCGATGCCTCGCGAGTACATCGAGTACAGGTGCATATGCGTGTTGAGCAGCCCTGGGAGCAACGTCATGCCGGCGGCGTCGATCTCCTGCCTTCCTGCAACCAGCCGCGCGACATCCACTGGAACGTCCCCCGCGGCCAGACCAGAAATCACGCCGTCCTGGGCCAGAAGCCATCCCCGGTCGACGACAAAACCCCTCGTCGCTGGGTAGACAATGCGAGCGTTCCTGACGAGGAGTTCTGCCATCCCCCGCCCCTACTTCTTGTTAACGAAGTCGACGCCGGCCTGCAACGCCTTCTTGTTGACCTCGATGAGAGCAGCCTTCTTGCCCGTCAGGAACACTGACAAAGCCCCATGGACAGACGCTATGCTGATGGGGTTGACCTTGCCAAGATAGGCACCCAGGAGCACCATATTGGTGAATTTCGAGTTGCCCAGCTCCGTCGCGATGTCCGTCGCAGGAATGTACACCACGTCCAAGTCCGCACGGGAAGCCTTCCTGTCAATCAAAGTTGAGTCGATGACGAGCAATCCTCCCTTCTCGATGGCAGGCTCGAACTTGTCGAACGACTGCCGATTGAACACGATCGCTGCCTGTGGCTCAGTCAGGAGTGGAGAGGCAATCGGCTCGTCCGCGACTACCACTGCGCAGTTGGCCGTTCCACCACGTTGCTCTGGACCGTATGAGGGCAACCACGTGACTTCCTTGCCTTCCTCCATGCCTGCGCGTGCCAGAAGTTCGCCAATGAGCATGACGCCCTGTCCGCCAAATCCTGCAATGACGACGTTGTGCTCCATCACAGCACCCCCTCGACGACCTTGAACTCACCAAGTGGGAAGTAGGGCATGACTTCCTTACGGACGCGTTCCATTGATTCCACAGGCGTCAGCTTCCAGTTGGTCGGACAGGTCGACAGGCACTCGACGAGTGAGAATCCAATACCACGCACCTGAGCATTGAAGGCCTTGCGCATGGCACTCTTCGCCTTGCGGATGTTCACTGGCGAATCCAGAGAGACACGGGCGATATAGGCAGGTCCATCAAGCTGGGCGAGCATCTCGGCTACACGGATAGGAAAACCGTTGGCCTGCGGAGTGCGGCCAAGAGGACTTGTCGTGGTCTTCTGGCCAAGAAGCGTTGTTGGCGCCATCTGGCCGCCGGTCATACCGTAGTTCCCGTTGTTGATGAAGATGACGGTAATGGGCCAGCCGCGTGCCGCAGCATGGACGATCTCTGCCATGCCAATGCTGGCAAGATCGCCGTCTCCCTGGTAGGTAAACACGAAGTTGTCCGGATTCGTGACCTTGATGCCGGTGGCCATCGCTGGAGCACGGCCATGCGCCGCCTCGACGCTGTCGAAGTTGAAGTAGTCATATCCAAGAACGGCACAACCAACCGGCCAGACCCCAATGGTCTTGTCCACGAGTCCCATCTCATCCACCAACTCGGCGACAAGCCGATGGGCGACTCCATGTGTGCATCCCGGACAGTAGTGCGTTACCTTGTTTGCCCACGATCTGGGGCGTTCGTAGATGACTTTCATCTGTTCAGCCATGGCTCTACCGTCCTTTCCCGAACTGCTCTTCGAACGCCGCTAGTATTTCCTGAGGTCCCGGCACGACTCCGCCGCCCCGCCCATACCAGCCCAGAGGTATCTTGCCGCACAATGCCAGCTGGACATCCTCAAACAGTTGCCTGTACGCAAGTTCGACCGTCAGAGTCCCCTTCAGTTTGCCAACGTATGTCTGTATCTGCTTTGCAGGAAATGGCCAGACTGTTATCGGACGCAGCAACCCGAGCTTGATCCCCTTGGCACGTGCAATCCGTATTGTCGTTTTCGCAATACGCGCCATCGTGCCATACGCGATGATCGCGTAGTCGGCATCGTCCATCTGATACTCCTCGATACGGCTTTCGGTCAGCTCGACCTGCGCGTATTTTGCCTGCAGTTTGAGGTTCCACTGCTCCAGTCCGGCAGCATCCAGCGTAAGACTAGTAATGATGTTTGCATGGTCACGCCCATGTCGCCCGACCGTTGCCCATTCCGGGGTCTTCAGCGTCGAAACATCGATCCTGGTCTTGAACTCGACGGGTTCCATCATCTGCCCGATGAGACCATCAACAATAACCATGACCACCATGCGGTACTTGTCCGCCAGTTCGAACGCATCGACAAACAGGTCCACGCCTTCCTGGATCGATGAGGGAGCAAAGACAATGCGTTTGTAGTCCCCGTTGCCGCCCCCTTTGACTGCCTGGAAGTAATCCGCCTGAGCGGGAGCAATGTTGCCGAGGCCAGGCCCGCCACGCATGGCATTCATGACTACACACGGGACATTGGAGCCGCTGATGTAGGAAATGCCTTCCTGCATCAGGGAAATACCTGGGCTGGAGGACGACGTCATCACCCGAACACCAGCGCAGGCAGCACCGTAGACCATGTTGATAGACGCAACCTCGCTTTCAGCCTGCACGAATCTGCCGCCAACCTCCGGGAGACGGCGGCTCATGTACTCGGGCGTCTCATTCTGTGGCGTGATTGGGTAGCCAAAGTAGTAGCGGCATCCCGCCTGGATAGCACCTTCGGCAAGGGCTTCCGCCCCCTTCATGAGAACCTTGTCGCTCATACCTTCACCTCTCTGTGCAGCTCGATGGCAATATCAGGGCAGATCAGCGCGCACGAACCGCAACTGGTACATTTGTCCTGATCCGTGCACTGCGCAGGTCTGAAACCGCGGGCATTCAGTCGATCACTTATGATCAGGATCTTGACAGGACAAATGCTGATGCACAGACCGCAACTCTTGCACCGCTCTTCGTCAATAGAGACTCTTTCCAAGGTAGACCTCCATATTGCTTCAGAATTCCGTTTGCGACCCGACTGTATCCAGAATACGATTGAAAACACGAATCACCGACAGAAGCCCGGCCGCACCTGGCGCGAGTCGATGCACTACCTGGTCAGCATACTCCGGCGACACAAGCACCGCGACGACAGGCAACCCTTCACTATCGCCGAGAGCCTTGACGGCATCGTAGCCACGCTGTACGTCTTCCGCAATCGTCTCCGCCTGCAGATTTGTGTTGGCAACAAGTCCAGTCACCTCAAGGCGCGCGCCCGAGCGAATAGCCGTCAGCATACGCTTCAGGCCATCAGCGCTGTCCATTCCCGGTCGCAGCGTGTTCACCACGATGTACAGGCTATAGTCACTGGCAATAATCGTTTCACGAAACTGGGCGACGGCTCCTGCCCCGATGGCGCCTCCACCAACATCGATGACCTTGATTGTCTCTGGAGAAGACAGAAGAGCATGCAGATTACGAGGAAACGTCGGGATGTCTGCATGAAGCAGTCGATGCTCCGGTTCGACGATGGTCAGTCTCCCTGCTTCGTCCTTAGTGAGCAGCCGCAACATGTCACGAAGCCGAAAATAGGGCTTGACGACATCCAGGTCGCACAGTGTAACTGGGGACGTCGTCACCCGGATCAGAGACAGGGCCAGGTTGATAGCGACCTCGGTCTTGCCCGACCCGGATGGCCCTGCAAACACGATCGACTGGCCCGTCCGGGGGCGACCAAACAAATCGGCAAGTTCACGCATCGGCCTACACGTCCAACGTACTCAGGACCGTCCGCTATCCGCCTGCTCCGGCGGATACACTCCGACGGGTACTGAACCATCCAGTACGCGGAGCACGCCCAAAGCCAGCGCTTTCATCTCGTCCTCGCCCGGATAGACCTTGACGGGTGCGATGAACTGGACGCGCCTCGTGATCTCGTCGACGAGGAAAGCCGACCGGGCGATACCTCCCGTCACGACAATGGCGTCGACGTCCCCCTTCAGTACGGTGGCCATTTCCCCGATGGTCTTCGCGACCGTATACGCCATTGCGGTGTACACCAGGAGAGCGTGCTCGTCCCCATCGTCGATCATCTTCTCAACCATGCGAGCGTCATTCGTTCCGAGGTGGCTGACCAACCCTCCTTTGCCTGCAAGGAGTTTCATCACCTCCGGCTGCGAATATGCACCCGAAAAGCACAATTTGACCAGCCCAACAGCCGGCAGACTGCCCGCTCTCTCAGGAGCGAAGGGACCGTCACCGTTGAGCGCATTGTTCACGTCGATGACCCGACCCAAGTGGTGCGCCGCAACAGAGATTCCTCCACCGAGATGAACAACGATGAGATTCGCTTCTTCATAGGTCTTGCCAAGGTCTGCCGCCGCCTGTCTGGCCACAGCCTTCTGGTTGAGGGCATGAAAGATGCTCACGCGCTCAAGCCCCTTCAAGCCGGAGAGACGCGCCAATGGGTTCAGTTCGTCGACAACGACGGGGTCTACGATGAACGCCGGAACACCCGATTCCTTTGACAGCTCGAATCCGATGCATGCGGCCAGATTGGACGCGTGTGCGCCCAGTATAGGTTCGTGCAGGTCATGCACCATCGTCTCATCGACACGATACGTTCCTGAGGGAAGCGGTCGTAACAGTCCTCCCCTGCAGGCAATAGCCGATAGACCCGCCACAGCTACACTGTGGCGGGTGAGGAAATCCTTGACAATCGCCAGCCGCATTGGCAGCTGGTCCATGAGCGAGATAAATTGGGCAATAATCGCAGCGTCGTGCGAAACGGTTTCCGCCGCGACAGGAGTCCGGTCCTCGAAGATCGACAGCTTGGTGCTCGTAGAGCCAGGATTGATGACAAGAATCCTGAATGGCAAGGCCGCCTCCAATATGCTAGACGCACCAGCAAGAAAAGGAGGGCGCGCTGAACGCGCCCTCCAGAGAGAACTACTATCTATCAGCCTACCCAGCCGCGAACCTTGACGGCCTCACCGATACGCTCGACTGCGACCATGTCAGCGGCCATCCTCATCGTGACCTTGTCTGCCTTGTGCTTGGTGTACATATTGTGGACACGCTCGAATGCCTCGGTCATGACACGTTCAAGCTTCTCATTGACTTCCTTCTCAGACCAGTAGTAACCGTAGTTGTTCTGAACCCACTCAAAGTAGGAGACGGTGACACCGCCGGCGTTGCCCAGAATGTCCGGGATAACAAAAGCACCGTTCTTCTCAAGAATCTCGTCTGCATCAGGGTTGACGCCACCATTGGCAAGTTCCACGACGATCTTCGCCTTGACGTCCTTTGCATTGTCCTTGAGGATGGCGTTCTGGAGAGCTGCAGGTATATAGATGTCGACGTCCAGCGCGCGCAGTTGCTCATTGGACACGTTGTCGAGCCCCTTATACCCCTTCACGGTGCCGTTCTTGTTCTCATAGGCCTTCAGATCATCGGGGTCGATACCCTTGGGGTCGTAGACGCCCCCGCTGACCATCGTAATGGCAACGATCTTTGCGCCATCTTCCTCACGAAGGATCCTCGAAGCATAGAAGCCAACGTTGCCAAAACCCTCAACGGCGACAGTGGCACCCTTGAGGCTCATCCCCATCTTCTTTGCAGCGAGGCGCAGGCAATAGACGCCGCCAAGCCCGGTCGCAGCAGTCCTGCCAAGAGACCCGCCGAGGATAAGGGGTTTCCCTGTCAAGAGGGCAAACGTATTGTGGCCGGTCAGCTTGCTGTACTCATCGATCATCCATGCCATGATCTGGCCATTGGTATTGACATCCGGAGCAGGAACATCGCGGTCGGGGCCGACAAACGTTCCCAACGCGCGGATGTATCCACGGGAAAGTCTCTCGAGCTCGCCGGTGGACAACTTCGTGGGATCGACAACGATGCCTCCCTTGCCGCCACCATACGGGAGTCCGACGACGGCACACTTGAGCGTCATGAGGGTCGCCAGAGCCTTAACATCCTCGAGGGTCTCGTCCTGATGGAATCGGATGCCGCCTTTGGTCGGTCCAACCGCGTCGTTGTGTTGGCAGCGGAATCCCTGGAAAACCTTCGTGGTGCCATCATCCATGCGAACAGGAATGGAAACGCTGAGCGTCCTCTGTGGGTTGCGGAGAATCTCTGTGATCTCTGGATTTTGACCGAGCTTCGTGCCTGCAATCTGAATTCTGTCTTGAGCTACCTGGAACCAGTTTTTCTTCTCACCTGCCATAATAGCCTCCGTGACGTGTGGTGTTGGCTCTCAGGGAGAATGGAGAGCCGTCCCGTTATGGGGCTTTAAAACGCCATTTCATATCTTACGCCCATGCACCAACATTGCAAGTATTTGTGAAAAAAAACACAACTGCGCGCTAGATGGCACTCTTGATAAGCTGCAGCACGTCAGCGGCATGGTCAAAGATGTCCTCCTCGAACACGACCTTGGGATAATGCCAGCTCCCGTAGAACTCCTCGTACTGCTTGTTCAGACCCTCCAGGTAGTCTCCGCTGATGTTCTCAATGCTGCGATTGCGTTTGCGGATGTTGGCAAGGAGCGTCGGGACGTCCCGGCGAAGATACACGAGCAGGTTGGGATTGGGAAGCCGGCGTACCATGAGCTGATAGAGCTTGTCATAGGTATTCCACTCGTCTGGCGACAGGAGTCCATCACGCACAAGTGCCTTGGCGAAGATCTCACGATCTTCATAGATGGAACGGTCAAGGATAGCGGGGACATCGCTCATCAGGACGTGGTTCAGAATCTGCTCATACCGGAGAGCCAGGAAGCTGATCTGTGTCGCAAATGCCCAGCGACGCATGTCCTGGTAATAGCTGGGCAGGAACGGGTTCTCGCCGAACGCTTCGAAGTAGACGGAAAAACCAAGCTCACGCGAGATCATCTGAGCAAGCGACGTCTTCCCTGCACCAATGTTTCCTGCAATGACCAAGTACATGATTTCCCCCTGCGAACTATGTCCGAGAGCAGGCCTGGACCCGATCACAGTTCACGCTCGCCTTTCCCTAAGGCCATGTCGAACACCGCGGTCTCCCCTGGCACTGCGTGTCTCCCCTGCTACCGTCAACGTCCAGGATCTGCCCTTCCGATCCTTGTGTTTGTTAATATTAGCAGCAATCGACTCCCTTGCAAAACCGACCCTGCATCTATAATGTATATGCTCGTCTGTGACATCAGGAGGAAACCTTGTATCTGAGCAAAGTCTTTGCACCGCGTCTGCGTGAAGTTCCCCAGGACGCCGATACCATAAGCGGCCAACTCATGCTTCGTGCCGGCCTGCTTCGCAAATCGGCTTCCGGCATCTACACCTATCTCAATCTTGGCCTGCGCGTCAAGCAGCGTATAGAGGCAATTGTGCGCCAGGAGATGGACAGCCATGGCGCCCAGGAAATCCTGATGCCTTTGTTGATGCCTGCTGAACCTTGGCAGGCGACCGGCCGTTGGGATCTGTACGGCGACGAAATGTTCAAGCTGACTGACAGGAAGGGCCGTTCGTTCTGCCTGGGACCGACGCATGAGGAACTGGTCACGTCTGTTGTCGGCAGTGAGCGCCATTCCTACAAGGAATTGCCGTTCAATCTGTACCACATTACCAACAAGTATCGGGATGAGATTCGCCCCAGGTATGGGCTGATTCGCAGCCGTGAGTTCACGATGATGGACGCCTACAGCTTCGATCGCGACGAGGTCTCCATCGAGCCGAACTACGCCCTCATGTTTGAGGCGTACAACAACATTTTCCACCGCGTGGGCCTCACGTTCCGCCCTATCCAAGCAGATTCTGGCGCCATCGGCGGTTCGTCGTCCCACGAGTTCACGGTTCAGGCAGACAACGGAGAGTGTTCTTACGCCGCATGCGACAACTGCGGCTATGCTGCCAACCTCGAACTCTCGAAAGCGCATCCGGCAACGAGCCCTGACACTGCTACGGGTACTCCGCCGACCCCGGAAAGCATAGCCACACCTGGTATCCACTCCATCGAAGAGGTCGCCCGCTTCTTTGCCGTCGATCCAGGCACCGTCCTCAAATCCATCCTCTATGTCGCTGACGACAAACCCTGCCTCCTCGTAGTTCGAGGAGACGACGACATCAACGAGGTCAAGCTCCGGAAAGCCGTGCAAGCCCGCGAGGGCCGACTGGCGACCGACGAGGAAGTACTGAGCATCCTTGGCGTTCACCCAGGTTCAGTCGGGCCCATGCAGACGGCAGTACCCGTCGTTGTCGACGAGATGGTTCGTCGGGACGTCGCCTACACCGTCGGAGCCGGCAGAGATGGGTTCCACATCAGGAACGCTTTCTTTGGGCGGGACTTTGACTCGACCGTCGTGGCAGACATAAGGACCGTCCGGGAAGGGGACCTTTGCCCCGTATGCGGCCATCCGCTACATACGGCCACAGGTATCGAGGTCGGTCACACGTTCAAGCTCGGTACGAAGTACTCAATTCCTCTTCATGCCAACTATGTCGATGAAGATGGCAGTGAGAAGCCTTATTTCATGGGGTGCTACGGCATTGGCATCGGGCGCACACTGGCCGCCATCATCGAGCAGCATCACGACGACAAGGGTATCGTCTGGCCGGTGTCCGTCGCCCCCTTCCAAGTCGTTGTCCTTCCCCTCAACAAGGGGGATGATGCAGTCTGGCATGCCGCGCTGGAGCTTTACAAAGGACTCGAGAAGGCCGGGATTGACGTCATTCTTGATGACCGAAGTGAGTCGGCAGGTGTCAAGTTCAACGATGCAGACCTCATGGGTTTCCCAATCCAGGTTGTCGTCGGCAATTCCTTCCTCAAGACTGGCAATTTCGAGGTCACTCTCCGTAGCAACAAGACGGACAAGAAAGCCGTCTCTGCCTCAGAGGCAGTCGTATTCATTGTCGATCTGGTGCGAACGACAGAATAGCCCAGGCAAATTGACACCCAGCTGTTAACCAGTAGAATAGAAACACAGCATCTATCCCAAGGAGGAACCATGAAGGTTTCAATCGATCAGGAGACTTGCATCGGGTGTGGCGCTTGCGTCGCCCTGTGCGATACGGTGTTCAGACTCAATGATGAGCTCGGCAAGGCCGAGGTCATCCCAGGTGCCGATTGTGGCGCTGCCGGTTGCTGCAAAGAAGCCGCCGAATCATGCCCCGTCGCCTCAATCATCGTCGAAGAATAGTCTGCTACCTCATAAGGTACCAAGAGGCCCCGTCAGCGACATGTTGACGGGGCCTCTTGGTTGTCAGACAGTGGATACGCTATCCTGCGTACCGTCCCAGAACAATAGAGACGTTGTGACCTCCAAACCCGAACGAACTCTTGAGAATGTACTGGACGTCGGATGAACGTGCAATGTTCGGGACGTAGTCCAGCGGGCACTCGGGGTCGAATGTTACATAGTTGATGGTGGGATAGATCAGTCTGTTCTTGATGGTCAACATGCAAGCTATGGTCTCTATGGCGCCAGCAGCACCCAGCAGGTGGCCGGTCATGGACTTTGTGGAGCTCACAGGAACAAGGCGAGCTCGGCTTCCAAAAAGCGTCTGCAACGCAAATGACTCCGTCCGGTCGTTCGCCGGAGTCGATGTNNTGTTCCGTGTGCATTGACGTAGTCGATATCGAGTGGAGAAAGCCCTGCGCGCTCGATGGCGGTACGCATGGCCCGCACGATCTGTTTCGCCTCAGGATCAGGCGACGTCATATGGTACGCATCTGATGTTACTGCCTGAGACAGGATCTCGCCATAGATGTGCACCCCCCTGGCAAGCGCATGATCAAGTTGTTCCAGAATCAGGATTCCTGCGCCTTCGCCCATGACGAATCCATCGCGTTCCTTGTCGAAAGGCCGGGAAGCATGTCCTGGATCATCATTTCGCGTAGAAAGCGCACGCATATTGGCAAAAGCTCCGATGCCGGTCATTGTCACCGCAGCATCGGACGCCCCCGTCACGATGACGTCTGCGTCGCCTCGCCGAATAGCCTCAAGAGCATCTCCCAGCATCTGGGTACCACTCGCGCAGGCGCTGACGTCTGAACTGGTCCCTCCATAGAGCTTGAACCGCTCAGCTATGGTTCCCGGGATGGAGTCCACAAGCATCTTCGGAATGAGAAACGGGGAAAGGCGCGAAGGCCCCTTGACAGCGGCCTGCAATACTTCACTTTCAAAGGACGCGCCACCACCTATACCGCTCGTGACGTAGACGGCGATTCGTTCCCTGTCCTCAGCCTCCAGATCCAGCCGTGAGTCCAGCAGGGCTTCTTGCGCAGCTGCAAGCGCCAGCTGCTGTACGCGGTCGGTACGTGCAACGTCACGCTTCTCGAAGTAGTCCTCCGGGTTGAAGTCCTTTACTTCGGCTGCTATACGACAACTGAGGGCACTTGCATCGAACCGGGTGATCGGCCCCACACCTGAAATGCCAGCCGCAAGTGCCGCCTCAAACGCAGGCACGCTGTTTCCGATCGGCGACACAATGCCAAGCCCCGTTATGACGACACGGGTCCGCTCCATGGAAATTCTGTCTCCTGCAGCGTCAGGCAATGTGGGACATCACGTACTCGACTGTCTGCCCCACAGACGCAATCTTCTCAATGTCCTCGTCGGGAATCGATGTTCCAAAAGCGTCTTCCAGTGCCATTGTAATGTCGACCAATGCGAGAGAGTCGGCACCAAGATCCTTGACGTATTGAGCCTCATCTGTAATGCGAGACTCTTCGACACCCAGCTTTTCCTTGGCAATGTCTACAACCTTCGAGCGGATTTCTTCCTTGGTCATCAGATTCCTCCTGAGAAAAGAATGTCCAAGCGCTTCAGAGAGACAATCCCCCGTCAACCGCGAGCACTTGGCCGGTAATGTACGAAGCGCCCTCACTTACAAGGAACGCCACAACTTTGGCAACGTCGCCAGGCGTTCCAGCCCGTCTGAGCGGAATACTGGCAAGATACGAGGATACGACCTTATTGTCAAGCGAGCTCGTCATGTCTGTCTCCACAAATCCAGGCGCAACGACATTGACGGTGACCCCTCGTGCCCCCAGCTCTTTCGCCGCCGTCTTCGCAAGAGCGATAACGCCTGCCTTGCTCGCCGCGTAGTTGGCTTGCCCGGCGTTCCCTCCCAGCCCGACTACCGACGAGATCAGCACGATGCGCCCGGATTTCTGACGCATCATGTGGCGGGCAGCTGCCCGCGTTACGTTGAACGTTCCGGTGAGATTCGTTCGCAGCACGTCGTTCCACTTCTCATCCGTCATCCGGACCAGCAAGGCGTCTCGGGTAATACCAGCGTTGCTGACCAGGATGTCCAGCGAACCTGTCAGCATGATACTCCGCGCAACCAGGCTGTCGGTCTGAGCGACGTCCCCCACGTCCGCCTGGATTGCTTCGCAGACCCGACCCATCGCAGTGACGGCTGTGACAACTTCTTCTGCCGCCACGCGGTTCTGGTGAAAATCGATGACAATATTGGCTCCCTGCATAGCCAGCTCGAGAGCAATGCCTCTACCGATGCCTCGGGATCCACCCGTAACCAGGGCCGTCTTTCCTTCCAGCGTCATTGCCATATCTCGTCCTCCACGGCCCTGACGTTTCCTCCAGGAACCGCCTTCCGACCAAGCGCCGTCAGCACACCCTTCGGCCCGACCTCCAGGTACTCGCTCGCTCCCATTCTCTGGAGTGTCTCCATCGTATGCACCCACTGCACCGGGCTCTTGAACTGCGCAACAAGGCACTCCCTGATTGTCTCGGGGTCATCTTCCGATAATGCTGCCACATTGTTCACGACGGGAAAACGAGGCCGGGAAAACGGGATATCATGCACGACCGCCCCAAACTCGGCAGCACCGCCAGCCATGATGGACGAATGAAAAGGAGCGCTCACACGAAGCTTGATCGCGCGTCCTCTGCCGATCTTCTTCACGGCCCCAATGACGCGATCCACAGCAGCCATCTCGCCGGACACGACCGTCTGGTCGGAAGCGTTGTAGTTGGCGACTTCCACGATTCCGGACCGACGCCCTTCAGCAAGAACACGCTGCAGATCGTTGTCGTCCAATCCTACAACGGCGGCCATCGTACCCGGCGATCCAGATGCAGCTCTTGCCATGATCTCTCCACGTCGTCGCACGAGTCGAATGCCATCCTCAAACGTGAAGACGCCGGCACAACACAGCGCGCTGAACTCCCCCAAGCTGTGACCGGCAGCAACATCGCAGCCCATACCCCTGCTCGCAAGTGCCTCGACCCATGCCATCTCGGTCGCAAAGAGGGCAGGCTGGGTGTTCTCGGTGCGAGTCAGTGCCGCCTCGTCACCTACCTCGACGAGATTCCATAGGTCAAGACCAAGCAAGTCGCTTGCCTGTCCAAACAGCCTGCGAGTCACAATCGGGTCGACTACTTTGCCGGCCATTCCCACGTATTGCGAACCCTGCCCGGGAAACAGAAATGCTATCATGACTGCTTCCTCCTGTTGTCAGCGCTCATTGCACGACCACCGCAGTACTTCTTGCACCAGGGAACCGCGAGGAGGCCAGAACCCAGCATTCGTTGATGCCAGCCACGGTAAAAAAAGACGGAGTGCAGTTGCCACACATCTCTGCGTGGTACTGCAACCCCGTCAATCTGAACCTATCTGGAAGTATTCTTCTGGAAAAGCACACCAAAAGGCCAGAGTCGCCAGTTAGGCCTCTGTAGGCCCTTCTGTCTCTTCGTGCTGGACAGCCTCTTCGGTCGACATGGGTTCGGCTGCCGCGGTCTCGACGTTCTCAACGGCGGGGGCCTCAGTCTCGACGACTTCGGGTTCGACGACTTC
>NZ_QXIY01000001.1:47366-125629 GCF_003570995.1 Candidatus Cryosericum septentrionale | reverse complement strand
GGCTCGACGGGCTTGGGCTTGACGACCTCGGGTTCGACGACTTCGGGCTTGACGACTTCGGGTTCGACGACTTCGGGTTCGACGGGCTTGGTCTCGACGACAGCGTTATAGGTTGCATGCATATCCGACCCAGTCTCCACTGGCGGCGTCTCCCGCCCGGGCTCACGTCCGAACAAGTTCTCGTTGCCTTCGACGCCCTTCATACTCAGCTTGACCTTGCGTTCTTCCTTCAGGACCTCGAGCACACGAACCTTGACAACGTCTCCCACGTTCAGCACATCTTCGACCTTGCGAATCTTGTCGTTGGAGATCTGTGAAATGTGCAGGAGGCCAGTGACACCTTCTGAAAGCTCGATGATTGCTCCGAAGGTCAGGATGCGAATCACTGCCCCCTGGAGGATCATGCCGACAGGGTAGTCTTCCTCGATGGTTTCCCAAGGATGTGGCTTCGTCTGCTTGATGCTCAACGAGACCTTGCCTGTCTCCGGGTCGACCTTGAGAACCTTCACCTTGACCTTGTCCTTCTTCTGGACGATCTCCTCGACAGGACGGCGACGACCGTAAGTCAGCTCTGAGAGATGGACCAGACCTTCGACCCCATACCCGATGTCCACGAATGCACCGAACTCAGCGATACCGTTGACAGTGCCCTCATAGATATCTCCCGGCTGGATCTTTGTGAAGAATTCCTTCTTCTGCTTCTGGCGGATAACCTGCATCGCTGCACGATGAGAGGCGATGATTCGGCGAAGTCTTTTGTCGAATTCGGTGACCTTGACGGGAATGTCCTGGCCAACCAGAGAAGGCAGGTTGTTGCGGTAGTCGCTGGCAACCTGTGATTGAGGCAGGAAACAGGGCACACCGATGTCAACAAGCAGACCACCCTTGATGGCCTTGGTGACTTTGGCAGTGACGATCGTCTGTTCCTCGAAGTACTTCTCGACATCAGTCCAGACCTCTTCCTGATCAGCCTTCAGCTTGGAAAGGACTGCCGTGCCTTGTTCATCCTCTTCCTTGACGACAGCCACCTTCATCGTTTCGCCAACGTGCGCAATTTCGCCGACAGCTACATCAGTACGCATAGTCAAGCGGTTGAGCGGGATATAGTAGTCTCCCTTTCCGCCGGCATTGACCATGATCCCGTCACGCTCGAGCTTAACGACGGAGACGTCAATAACGTCCCCGCGCCGCAGCAGACGTGGCGCGTATCCGGCCTTGGGCGACAAGTCTGCGACAAGCGCTGCCTCGAGCTCAGACACTTTTGTCTCGTCACCTGCAACCTCGGCCTGTTCGGTCTCGGTTTCGGCCTTCTTTGGTGCGGCCGCTTCTTCTGGAGTCTTTTCCTCTGCCGCGTGGGCAGCCGGAACAATAGGTTGTTCGACTGCTGCAAGCAGGTTCTTCACTTCAAAAAGTCCATCCGTTTCACCTGTGGTTTCTGTTCCAACGTGTTTGTCCATGTCCACCATGTTGACTCCTCGCAATTAAGGATGAATGAAAATCAGTTTTTTAGTATAAAGCCAAAATGAATGCTTGTCAAACCCTTTGAGCCCGCGTCACTACCTGCTGACGTTGGATTTGCCAGCAGAAACGGTCGTGCCCGCAAACCGGGCAGTTCCGCCGCGATTGTCCTCGATCTCCAACAGCCGATTACGCTTCTCGGTACGCTCCGATCTCGACAATGACCCAGTCTCGATTTGACCGATGTTGAGGCCGGCGACCCAGTCAGCAATGTGTGTCTGATGTCTCACCAGAACGCTGAGAAACGATAGCCTTCCAACCGTTGCTCACCGTCATCCCCATCTTATCGAGCGTTTCGGACAGCGTGCCGAACTGATTGAGTTTGGCAAGGACTGCGTTTGAGGCGTTGTCCGCAATGCCCCGCGCCACACGCTGGGGTGAGATGACATTATTCAGTGTTCAGTTTTAGAGGACCGGGGCATATTTGACATATAAACAACAAAAAGGTAGATTGGCGAAAATGCCAACCTGCCTGGCTGTTATTCAGTGTCAATTTCGTACAAATCAGCGACCCGCTTGACTAGATACTCACTTTCCCTGGTCGTGATGCTCCGTGTATTCGGTTCTTTCCACACGGGTTCCAGTGTGCGGCGTCATCAGCTTTAGCACAGCCCAGACGATCAGGGCGATAACCACCATCACAATGAGAGTTGCAGGCTCAAAGACCGCCGTGGTCTCCGCGCCACTGGTGGTAGCCCGGGAAAAAATGCCTTCAAAGATTCCCACAAGAAACTGAGTGACACCATAGATGCCACGTACAAAGCCATTTGTCGGGTTTGCTCCCAGCCCTTTGAAAACCAAGCGAAAGGCCAGAATGACTTCGACTACGGCGAAGATTACGCCAACAACACGTTTTGCAGTATGATTTTCCGGTTCGGTATTTCGCGTCTCCGTTCGGTTGGTCGTTTGTTCCATTGTTCCGCCTCCTGGTAGCTAGAGTGCCCTCTTCCCTCTAATCGTGACTATTCCCTCTAATCAGGTTTACCACAACTGCAATGATCGCAAGTACGAGAAGAATGTGAATTAATCCGCCCATAGTATACGAAGTGACCATACCAAGAATCCATAAGACGACGAGAATAACAGCAATTGTCCATAACATACTTTGTCCTCCTTTGTTGATATCGTACGCAGAAGGTCCTTGCGCGCTGGATAGTTCCCAACGTTGCTGATTATACCACTAAGTTGCAAAACCTCAATTCTATCCCATAGACCTGTTTCCACACACATTCCTGACAACGCGAGATTTCAGGTTTGGACGTCCGTCCTCTTCTCGAGAGCCTGAGTCAGCGTGAACATATCAGCAAACTCCAGGTCACTCCCCTTGGGGATACCCGTGGCAATGCGCGTTACGCGCACTTCCGATGCAGCCAGCAACTTTGCGATGTACATCGCAGTGATGTCGCCGTTGAAGTTGGGATTTGTCGCAATAATGACCTCTCTCACATCGTCCAGCCGTATTCGTTCGACAAGGCGGTCGAGCTGGAGTTCTCCGGGTCCCACACGAGCTATCGGGTCGATTCGGCCGTGCAGAACATGGTAGAGGCCACGGTAGGCCCCTGTTTTCTCAATCGCAGAGAGGTCACGTATCTCCTCGACAACACACAGCAGTTTCGCGTCTCGGGACGAATCCTGGCACACTTCACAGAGATCGCCCTGAGCCAAATTGCCGCACCGTCTGCAGAAGGTTATCTCGCGCTTCGCAGCCATGAGAGCTTCAGCCAAGGCATGTATGTCCTCCTCGGGCTGGTCCAGTAGATAGAACACCAGCCTGTCAGCAGCCTTCGGTCCGATGCCGGGCAGACTGCTCAGCCTGGCGGAAACCTCGATGAAACGCTTGGGCAGGAACACCGCTTACCCGAGTCCGGGAATATGGGGCATGCCGGCCGTGACCTTCTTCATGACCTCCTCGGCCTGACGGTCTGCCTCCGCCTGGGCCTCGTGCACGGCAGCCACGACAAGATCGGCAGCCATTTCAGCATCGCCAAGATCGAAATCCGCCTGGATGCTGATACCGATGAGGTCTTTCTTGCCATTGACGACAGCCGTGACGGCACCTCCCCCTGAGGTGGCAGATATCCTGCGATCCAGCAGCTCCCGGTCGGCGCGTGCTGCATCTTCCTGCATCTTCTGGGCCTGCTTCATGAGATTGTTGACGTTGTACATATGGCTCCTCCCGTATCACCTCAAGAGTCGAACAGCGACTCCGTCGCGTCGAACGTCTTCTTGAGCAATTCCAGCTTGTCGTCCACCGGAACCTCTGCCACGGTTTCCTGCTGTGCCGGCTCCTGGGATCCCTCCTCGACCAGCTTGACCTGGTCGACTGCGTAGGCAGACCGCGCCGCTGGGACAAGGACTTCGTCCTGCTTTTGCTCGAGCATTGTACGGAACAGCTTGGTCTTGGGACCGAGAACAATCCACAGGACGCCCTGGTCGACCCTGACTTCGCGAACATCGAGCGCTTGCAGCATCACCCCGATGGGCTTGCTGGCGTCAGAGACAAGTGCCTTAAAGTGCGCCCACTGTTCTGCAGGCTCCCCTGCGGATGTGCTTCTGGTTTCTGGAACTGTCTCGTCAGGGCTGCCGGGAGACACCTCAACAACCTTCTGTACAGTCTCCATCTGCGGGACCGCAGGCCTCGGCGCATCCTGACTACTCGCGAACTGCACTTCACGGGAGAGCTCTTCACGCGGACGATCGAGACCCATCGGCAGGTCGAGGGCCATTGCGAGCAGGAACGTCTGAACAAGAGGGTACGGATCCGACAGGTAAGCTGACTGCTGCTGGATTCGCGCAAAGGCCGCTGCAAGGTTCACCAGAGCTGCGTCCGGGAACGTCTTGAGGCGATCGGTCGGGACGTCATCTGAACTCCGAGTCCGGAGCGTCACCTTGTCAAGAATATACCCACTGATAAGAGCAATCGTCCTCTCCAGCAGGTCAGCAGGCTCTATTCCACTTCGTTCCAACTGGTCCAGAACGGAACTGACTGCCTTCGGATTGCGAGACAGCAGAGCCTCGACAAGCAAGGAGATGTTCTCTTCGGTCGGCAGCCCCAGCAGGTCCAGCACGGTCGCGCCAGACACTGATTCGGCTCCAAACACGGAGAACTGGTCGACAAGACCTATAGCGCCTCTCATCGAACCCCCGCTGAGGGCAACAATCTGGTGAAGGGCCTCGTCGCTTATGTTTGGAGCCTCAATGTTCCGAAGGCCCTGAAGGTATTGAAACATGGCCGTTTCCGAAATCCGCTTGAAATCGAACCGCTGACACCGGGACAGGATCGTCTCAGGCAGTTTTTGAGGTTCTGTCGTTGAGAGGATGAACACGACGTAGTCGGGCGGTTCCTCGAGCGTCTTCAAAAGTGCGTTGAATGCCTGGACGGTGAGCATATGGGCTTCATCGATGATGAAGATCTTCTTGCGACTGCGAGCGGGAACGAACCTGGTGGACTCACGCAAGTCTCTGATCTCGTCGATGCCCCGGTTGCTGGCAGCATCGATCTCGATGACGTCGATGTCCGTCCCTGACGTGATAGCTCTGCAGTGTTCGCATTCCATGCAGGGATGGCTGCTGGGTCCCTTGTCGCAGTTCAGGGCTTTTGCCAGTATGCGGGCTACCGTCGTCTTGCCGGTACCCTTGGGACCAGCAAACAAGTACGCATGGGAGGTCCTGCCGGTATCGACCGACCCTTTCAGAATACGTACGACCGTCTCCTGACCAATGACGCCGTCGAACGTGGTAGGACGGTACTTTCGGTATAGTGAAACGTAGCGCTCAGTGGATGCCATAGTGTTTGTAGTATATTGCCCGCACGCGTCATTGCAAGAAAAGCTCAGACCACGACTTCTTGAGGCACCGAGGTGCCAGCCTATACTGTTTGAGTGAAACGATTCTTCCGAACACTCATCATAATCATATGTACGGCAGGCGCCATTCTCGCTCTGACCTATGCGGGCATCGACCTGTATGGGTATAAGCAACAATCTGAGCGGGCTGACGTGATTTGTCTGTTCGGAGCTGCGGTCTGGGGAGACAGTCCATCGCCGGAGCTCGAAGCGCGCATCTTGTGGGCGGTTCAACTGTATCGCGAAGAGCGCGCTCCGCTGCTGTTTCTGTCCGGAGGCCCTACGGGGTCGAATCTGAGTGAATCGGACGTCATGGGCGCTGTCGCTATCGAGCAGGGGGTCCCTCGCAGCGCCCTGATATTCGACAACGCAGGCGTCACCACAGCTCAAACGCTGATAAACCTCAAGCGCTACATGCAGGGGAACGCCCTGACCTCTTGCCTGATGGTCTCATCGCCCTTTCACATGGCGCGAATCATGGTACTGGCCCGCCTGTACGGTCTGCAGGCATTCACCAACCCACCCGCCAAGACACCTGTCTGGCTCAGTGCCCTGCAGAGAGCAAGAGCAATAGCCCGCGAGGAGCTTGCATTGTTTAAGGACCTGCTTGTCTTCGCCGTGTCACCTGATTAGCAGGAACGCCTTGTCAATGCGATACGGACAAAGCCCGGATGACAGCCCCGGCAAGCGATACACCACGGCTGAACCTCAGTGCTCCTCGTGACTCCTGCGCCGGTTGCGAAGCGACCGCTATGTCGAGGCCCTCAAGCCGTCTTGCATACCGTCGAATGTCCTCGGGCGACAGAGATGGCGCCCGACCCACGATGGCGTCGATGAGGGAGGAAAGAGCAACAACCCGCACGCCCCCGACTGCTGTTCGAACGCGCACCTTCGCCCTGACAAAGACGACCAGAGGCCGTACATGGCACGGAACCTGTGGTTTCAGCCGTCCCTTCACATACATCGCTTCCGATGTGGCCTGGCGCACGAAATCATGGTTCAGAAGTTCGCCGTTCCTGCACAGACGTCCGTCCCTCAAACTGATAGTGCCGGGATGGTTCTTCGTCTCAACGACAAAGACGCCAGTTGGGCCGACAACGATATGATCGACATCGCCGGCATAGAAGCCGAGGCCGTTGAACACGTGGAACTCCTGTGGTAGTCGTGAGAGAACAACGCCGACATCGTACTCGCCGCCCGCCCCACCATAGTACTGGTCGGCAGCAGCTTCCAAACTGAATACATCGCGCGCACACCAGAATCCCAGAGCCACGACGACGCACGCCGCTCCAGCACCAAAGAAGCCAGCAGACCGGACTCCTGACCGGAACAGGAGATAAATCAGAATTCCCATCATCAGCATGGGAACAAGAGCCCGGTACATGAGCCGATCGCCCTTATGATATGTAGTTGCTCCAGCCTTGCCATGAACTTGTGCCATCCACTCTCCCGTGAAAAGACTGCCCCGAGTCACCAGAACCACCCAGAAAAAGCCCCAACTTTTTTAGTTTACACTCTTGTCGTCCACGTGCAACCCAATGCCTCCCACATCGACTGCTGTTCATCACGTGTTGCAGTCAGCAACCACTCCAGGCTGCCTCCCCACAAACAGGTCGGTTTTCTTTTCGCACCCAGCAACTATACTGACTAGCATATACGTTTGGAGGATCGTCATGATCAAGTCAGTCAAGGGGACCAGCGACATAACATCACCCGAAGTCCTTCTGTGGCAGCATGTGGAGAGAACCATGGCTAACACTGCCAAAGCTTATGGCTACGAAGAGATCCGCACTCCGACCATCGAGATGGAGGAGCTCTTCTCCACGTCGGTTGGGCAAAGCACCGACATCGTCGAGAAGGAAATGTATGCCTTTCCGGACAAGAAGGGGCGTCATCTCGTCCTGCGCCCTGAAGGCACAGCTGCAACGTGTCGCGCATACATAGAACACCAGATGAATCTGCAGCCTTCTCCGGCCAAGTTCTACTACATGGGGTCGTTCTTCCGATATGAGCAGCCTCAGAGTGGGCGCAAGCGCGAGTTCCACAGCTTCGGAGTCGAGGCTCTCGGCGAGCAATCGCCAGTTCAGGATGCAGAGGTCATCGACATGGTCATGACAATGTTGTCAAGACTCGGCCTGGCACACTTGTCCGTCGATATCAACAGCATCGGCGATGACAACTGTCGACCCGCCTACAAGGACGCCCTCCGGGCTGCGCTGGCAGCGCATGAGGGCGAGCTGTGTGAGAACTGCAAGAGACGCATGAGCGACAACCCTCTCCGCGTGCTCGACTGCAAGCGCGAAGATCCGTTACTCCTGGAGTCGCTGCCAAAGTCCGCGGACTATCTGTGCACAGACTGCGAGGACCATTTTCACCGCCTGCTGTCGACTCTCGACTCTCTGAAGATTCCGTATCGCCTCAACCACAGACTGGTCCGAGGCCTTGACTACTACACCAAGACTGTATTTGAGGTTATCTCTGAGGATCTCGGTGCGCAGAATGCCCTCTTGGGAGGGGGCCGCTACGACTATCTCATCCGTCACCTGGGAGGACCGGCTACTCCTGCCGTCGGCTGGGGTCTTGGACTTGAACGCCTTACTTCCGTGCTGACAGCGCGCTACCCCGAGCTCACTGGTTCGCTGGCAACCCCCCGAGTGTACATCGTTCACTCGGACATGGCCACGGCTGTCGCCTTCGAGTTGAGGCGTACCTTGGCCGACACGGGCTGGGCCCTGGATCTGGATACGCGCCAGGATGGGTTTGGAAAACAACTGGCACGGGCATCCAAGAGGGGGGGGCGCATGGCACTCATCCTCGGTGAAGACGAGATTGCGGCAGGCACCTGCACCGTGAAAGACCTGACGTCAGGTTCCCAGTTGACGGTGGCACTGGCTGACGTGGCCGCTTGCCTTGCCAGTACTGTCCAGAAGTAGAGCTGGAGGCATTCAGGCATGCGCGGGGGCTTGCGTTGGTTTTCCTGTGTTTTGAGGTATAATAGTGTTGTGTCACCCTGCGATGCCCGTGAACCACTTGACGGGTTTGAGCCAACACAAATCACTCGGAAGCAGATACCCTGTGGATACGAGCGCTTCGCAGTGTTCTTGAAGCAGGGAACTTTGTGCTCCCACCTGCTTAGGCAGGTTCAAAAGCTTCGTCAAGGCACGACCTTGTGGGGTGGCCTCTTGATATGTGAGCGAGCGCGGGATTCATATGCAGACTGATCGAGGTTTGGTGATCGCGCGTGATGGAGGCGTCGTCACCATTCGACTGCTGCCACGGGACGGATGTGCGTCATGCTCTCTAACCCAATTCTGTATAGGCAGCAAGGAGAGCAGCCCGACCGTCAGGGCGATTGCTCCCCCCGAGATTGCTCAGGGAGACTTGGTTGAAGTGTCGCTCGACGATTCGATTATTCTCAAGGCATCCGCGATTATGTACGGGGTTCCGCTGGTTGCCTTTCTGGCAGGGGTGCTCGGCGGTTATGGATTCTCATCTTTGGCAGGACTGAGCGGAAGCCTGTCCATGGCACCTCCTGTTGTGGCTGGATTCGTCATGCTGATCCCCGGCATTATCCTTTCACATAGGGTTGCCATGCGGTTGAACCCCACCGCCACTGTTGTAAACAAACTCGATCAGGAGGTGACCATATGCCAGTGAACATGAATGCGATCTGGGTACTAGACATTGTTATCGTCCTCGGCATGATCTCCGCAGCCATAGCCGTCCTCGTCCTTGGACGCAAGCTTGGGGAGTTCTCAAAGAGTCTTTCTGCCACGATGGTCGACGTGCAGAAACAGGCTGACGATCTGAAGTCGGAGGCAGTCAGACTGATGCAGTCAACCCAGGTCTCAGAGCAACACTTCGACCAGTTGGCAAGACAGCTGACGAAGCTCACGGCATCTGCCGATATGGCTGTGAGAGTATTGCCCGCGGGAGCTTCCGGCCGAGATAGCGGCCTGCTGCCGAGAATGGTGGGCACTGCCATAAGTGTGGTGTCGGCGTACAAGATTTTCAAGTCCATCTTCCTAAGGAGGAAATCATGAGTGGGCGCAATGATTGTGGATCGTTCATGGGCGGACTGCTGATGGGTGGCATTGTTGGAGCCTTGGCAGCGTTGGTTCTCGCCCCCCAGAGTGGAGAAGAAACGCGCAAGCTGCTGAAAGACAAGGCTTTCGAACTGGGTAAGGAAATCAGCGATCAAACGGAGACCATCAAGGAGAAAGGTCGCGAACTCCTGACGCAGGATGGGATCGAGATCGAGGAATCCACAGACACCAATCCCTGAGTGCCTCCAGGCAATTTCGCGCCCAGGCATCTTGATTCAGGGCAAGTTCTTGGTATACTCTCGGTTGTGTTGGGGAATCGTCCAACGGTAGGACAGTAGCCTCTGGAGCTACCGATGATGGTTCGAATCCATCTTCCTCAGCCAAGTATGGCGCTGTAGAACAGTGGTTAGTTCGGGGGGCTCTCAATCCCCAAACAGGAGTTCAATTCTCCTCGGCGCTACCACAGTATTTTCAGCCATCGAGACAACCGCCTTCTGCTGTATACAGAAGGCGGTTTTGCATGTTCCAAAACCTGACTGGCCAAACGGGATTCCTTCCGGGAATAAGAACCTTTGGAGTTGCTGTCTAGTCGTCAGGCCAGCCTTCTGCCAGAACGTCCCCATGTCCTGAAGAATTGCCAGCCCTGTCTTGATCACTTGTTCGGGCACTAGCTCTGAGCCTTCGGCAAGAGCTATCTGGGCTTGGACGTCATCGCTTTCCTGTTCAGTTTCAGAGAGCAACCTCTTGGTGTCCGAATCGGAGAAGACTCCCGAGAGGGACTTGTCCAGTATCTGCCGGTGGCGCGTACCCAGTGCTCCAAGCCTCACCTTCAATTGTGACATCTGCTTCACACCCATCGACCTCTTGGACTCGAGGTTGGCGTCAATTGCCAGACCAAGAAGCTTCGTCAGAGCCGGCTCTAGGCTTACGCTATTCAGGAGCTGGGTGAATTGGCCCTCCACTTGCGCCTTCCCTAGACTCGGTCCCCCGCACTGGGGACAGCGGTAGTAGCCATACCTGCCTCCATGACCGGTTGAGTTACTGGCGGTAAGCAGGGTCCCGCACTTCGCGCATCTGACTGCACCGCGCAGGGGAAAGTCAGGGTTGTTGATGCGATAGGCCACTATCCTCCCTGTGCTCCTTGCTCGGTGCAGCTTCGGCTGCACTCTCAGGAAGACCTCCTCGGGAACTATGGCTTCGAAGTCACCACGCACTGTCTCCTCGAAAGCCGTGAAGGATCCTGTGTAGGTCTTGCGTGTCAGCATCTTCCGAAAGCCGTTGGCACTCAGCGCCTTCCCCTTCGAGGTTCGAAGACCCTCCTTCGTCACTTGTTGCCTAGCCTCTGGGAGAGTGAGCCCGGTATCTACCAGCTCGAACGACTTACGTACGAGCCGCACAACCTCGGGAGTATCGAGTACGAGGCTCGGACCGTTCCTCGAATTGCCGTTGAGGTATCCGAGGGGGGCCACCCAGACGTACCTGCCTGAGGCTGCGGCCGCGATCATCCCGTTCCTGCAGCGTTCACTCCGAATGTCATTGTCAAACTGCGCAAACCCGGCGAGCTGGTTCTCCATGAGCTTGCCAACAGGAGTGTCGTCGAAACTCTCGGTGGCCGAGAGTAGGCGCAATCCGTAGCGCTTGAAGAGAACCTTGAGCTGGCCATGGTCCATCGTGTTGCGGTCCAGGCGGTCGACCTTGTAGACGATCAGGGCCTCTAGGCTCTTCGAGTTCAAGGCCATGTATCTGAGCATGGACTGGAGTTCGGTGCGGTCAGCGGTCTTGGCACTCTCGCCGCGCTCCACGAAGACCTTGGCGACATCGTAGCCAAGCCCGACTGCATAGTCACGGCAGCAACGCTCTTGCGTCTCGAGGCTGAATCCTTTGGTTTGCTCCACCGACGAGACGCGTGTGTAGATGACAGCTCGTTTTCGTTCAGTTATCTCAGCCATTGAGTCTCCTTTCGCGCGTGGCCTCAATCAGCAGACAAGATAGGAAATTCAACTCCCGGACGACTTTGTCGGCGTCCTCTCCAGCAAGGCCCAGCACGTCCAGTTCCGCTTGCATTCTTCCACGAAGAACCTCGTTGTCAATCATGCCTGCGACCCCACGACGGTCACATGCTCACTCGGCAGTGAAGAGGCTGGTTCCAGCGTTCTGTTGCCAGGCATTGATACCATATCTGAATGTCCTGCATTTCTGTACTCACTGTTCATGTAGTCTGTTGTCCCATGGGGCATGTTCCATTGAGGATGCGGGCACCCTGCCGCGGATACGCACATGACGTGCGCTCGGAGCGTGGCAATGCGTGTGCCCTGCAGGCAGTGGTCTGTCGCGGCGTATCGCGCATTGTTGGTGAGCCGTAGAGAGGAGCTGAGCCTCCCGCGTCATAGGTTGTCGGTCTGCAAACGCTCCGAAAGTCAGGGAGGGCGAAGGTCATATCCTTGCGCCGCCGAACCACAACCTTCCTCTGGCATCGGGCGAGACAAAGCGCTCGCCTGCCAGGGTTCGGGTTCTTGGTTCGTGTTTGAAGGGAAGGAGATTAGTCTTACGGGGCAGTTCGCCCCAGTTGTTCCGAGAGCAGTTGCTTCTCATTGGTTGCTACAGGGCAACTCCGAGCAGCTGACTCCAGTTTCCTTGCGGCACCTTTGGCCGCTTTTCAAACGCAACGTCTCGATGGTCGCGTGCTACAGTGCAGGTTGAGCTAGAAGCCCTCCTTTGCCTCTTTCATAATGAGACTGATCATCTGGGTCGAGATGCCAAGCGCCTCTGCGACCATCTTCTGCTTGAACTGCTTCTCCTCGACCAGCTGCACGACGATCCGGTTGCGCAGCACGTTCATTTCCTTTCCAAGGCGCCGTCCGGAGATACGTTCCACCGGCACCTGTTCGCCCATCGCCTCGATGGCTGCCGCAACAGTCTTCCTGGCGACCGTCTGATCGTCCTCCGCCCGCTTCGGCACTCCCCTCTTGTGGAGTATGGACTGGACGGTCTTGATCCCTACCGAGTCGCCACTTGCGGCGAGCATAGAGACGATATGACAGACCAGCAGCATCCGTGGTACGTCCACAACCGAATGAGCAATGAAATCGAGTACGTCGTCCGCGACCGCTACATGACCGTACCGGAAGCAGTTCCAGGCGATCGCGCGGCGCATCGACAGGTCTGCCGCCTTGAGTTCTACCACCTCTGCCTTCTGCAGGACCGCCGCCAGAACCGGGGCGACGTGGTAGCCTTTGTCGTCGGGGGCATGGGTCCCCGTAATGATGCCATATCCCGAGGTCTCTTCGAGCGCTTCGAGAATCATGTGGAGGTGGACCTGCGTCCATTCCATTCCGGCTTCCATGAACACGTCGACATCGTCGATAGCGAGATATGGTGCCTGTGTCAGTTGCAGTCTCCAATAGGACGCAAGGCTCTGGCCGACGCGCGTTCTCAACGAAGAGATCTCACTAAGGAGTTCCACTGCCTCATAAGCCTGAGACTGGAGTGCGTTGGACACCCACTCGTTGACGACTGCCCCAAGCAAATGTGTCTTGCCAGCGCCCTTCGGGCCGTAGACGTACAAGAGCCTTCCTCCTGTATGACCCGATCCTGCGGATTCCGCGAACCTGACTATTGATCCAACCGCTTCCCGGTTCCTTTCGCCCGGAACATAGATGCCGAAGGAGTGCTCGGGGTGAGGAACTCTCCGCACGTTCTTCCCCTCCGGTACCAACGGCAGCGTACGATGTACTCCGGCAGCGGCGATCTCTACCTTGCATTCGGTGAGCGAGCTGTCTCGGAACCGTTTCCGTGCCGTGGCCAGCAAGAGCTGTGACACAACCAGGTCGATGTATTGGACCTGTGTAGTGTTTTCGCATTCGGCCACCAGTCTCCCGGGTTCCCGGCGGAAGGTGATCCCGCGTAGAATCCTCTTGTGGACTATGTTAGCCGGCTCATCCGGCAGCAGTTCTTCAATCGTCATGTGACCTCCTCCCGATAAAAACAGTATAGCACACTTTCAGGATTTGTCAAGTACCCCTTCATGACCGCGCTATGCACTATGGTATCTGTCTACCATGACTTAGACACATGAACTGGATATTTTGTTCCATGAACTCTAGTAAACCGTGCGCTAGGTGTGCATGCCCTGGTTGGACGGTCAGCCTTCCCTTCTCCAGCTCGCTTCTAACTGGACCTCGCCGTCCGGGGCGCATTTGATGAACAGGGGCGGGCGCCAGCGCGGTCCTCCCTATCCGTCGTTGTTGATGTACCACCATGCCAGCAAGCAGAAGAAAATGACGATGATGATTCCTGCTATCTCTGCACCCATGTGTTCCTTTTCCGCCTTTGCGGGGCGAAGGCCTTGACGTATGTCACGAAGTCTATCCATGTCCGTACTCAGCTGGACCGTGTTGATAGTCCATCAGTGCATCCTCGGGATGGAACCTGGGATCGAGCATCCCCTTCCAGCCAAGTTGATCTCACAGACGTTATCAATAGGGTGATGCGGGGAATTGCAAAGCAAGAAAGCCGCTTTATCATGCAAGAGACCGCTGGCAATCAATGCCCTCCTTCCCAGCGGTCACTTCATATCTTCAGGTATGGCCCTCGCCTCGAAATCTGAGTGTCGCCCACCAACGGTATCGTTGTGGTTCTGGAAAGAGGCGAACCCCCAGCCAGTAGGTCTGACCAGGGGTTCGTATCGCTTTATGCTATGGCGCGTACGTTATCGGTATCGTCTGGTTTGCTGCGTCCCAGCCAAGCGTTGCACCAAGACTCTCTTCTGGGAGTGATGCCATCGGGCATCTTCAGTGACTCGAGTTCATCGACGCTGAGTTGCCGCGATTCCGTGCGGTATGAGTTGCATGTCGCTTTCCTCAAGTCCAATGGTGTGCCGACAGCCGTCAGACCAAGGGAGATGTCCGTGTCGGCCCGCCCACCAGGGTCTCATATTCTTTCTGGGTCAACAGATGCAGGAACGGGATACTGAAAGCATTCATCGCGACGAGTCTTGCGCCCTCAACTGAACCGAACTGCGTCACAAGGTTCTCCCGCTCCTCTTTCGTGATGCGCGGGGTCACCGTTCCGGTCATGCACCATTCCGTCATCTCGTCTGCGAGGGCGAGGTAGGTACCGACGTTCTCGATGTCACCCTTGCCCTGGAACAGCCCCCCTACAACCTTAAGTGTTGCTTGGCGGACTATCTTAAGGGTATCTTCTGGAGATCTCGAATTAGACCCCCCTTTTTCGCCTTCGACGGAAACCTTGGGTTCCTTCGGGGTGTTCGGGATCTCGCGGGGGCCAGGAGTCACGGTCTTGACAGTGAACTGGTACTCCTTGAACTTCTCCTTGTACCCCTTCATCGTTGCTTCGACAATATCCCCGATAAATACTTCGTCGGGCGAGAAGATGGTACACTTGTACTCCTTCTGGTCGTCGTCGCTCTTCAGGACGATCTTTTGCATCTGGCCTGAACCGGATCCGTCTTTCTTATCGAATGACTTTGGTGTTTCTGCTTTTGAGACTTTGTACATTGGCATTTTAGTTCTCCTCTTGGTTTAGTAGATTTGGGCTCTTTGATAGCCTTCTTAGTTGGGTTGTATCTTTGCTTCGGGCCACGTCTTGGTGCACTTCGAGGTCACTGTCGATGGCGTCATCAAGAGCATGTTGACAGTACTGCACAGGAAGACACCAGCCTCACGTGTTGCTCCTCGATCTTCTCCTGCTGTTTCGCGGCGAGGTAGAGCGCCGGAGAGAAAGTGGTGGGAAGTTCAGATTCTGTGGTGACAGCACTGTACGATCCTGTCTTACGGATAGCGGGAAGGACTTCGGACACAACCCAGTTGGTGAACGCCTCCGCATGGGGCTCTCGGCTTGTAAACACCAATTTGTACATCTCTGCTTCCGCAACGATAGTCATAGACTGATTTCCACCAAGGGAGTTCATACTAGTCACCCCCCTCATGGAATCGGGTATAGACTGCTCTCCACGAAGGGTGTCCATACTGTGGACACCCTTCGTCAAGTCGGACGTAGACTGGTCTCCATCAAGGGTGTAGATTAAACCTACACCCTTTTCGAGGTCTTCGAGTCTCTGAATCGACTGTGTTGTGCCGAGGGTCGGTGCTTTGCACTCACCCTTTGCAGAGCTCTCCAGTTCCTGAATAGATTGAATTTCACCAAGGGTACCAACATTACTGGTACCCTTTTCGGATCTAGTCATAGACTGGTCTCCACCAAGGGTCTCCACAATGTGGAGATCCTTTTCACAGTCCTCGAGACTGCGTAGAGCATTGGCTGTGTCTCTGAACTCGAGGACGTCGCTGATGTCTTTGGCTACGAACCATGGCTCGCCATTGACCATGACCGTGCGGACGGGCGAAGTGTTGAACTGGAACAACCGCAATTCTGAATTGGGCATCGTTACTGCCCTCTATCGTTCGTCTGGTTTTCCTGAACGTACTCAGCCATCCGTTCCATGGTGCCATCCCAGACAATACCTGCCGCTTCCATCTGTCCTTGGACGACAAGCCGGACCACTTCATCGAACGATTCCGGAAAGCACGAGATCTCTGTCATCGGTTTCGTCCTCCTCGACGGGCAGCATGTTGCCGGACAAGCTGCATGACCGAGCGAGAGTTTCCTCGAGGAGCGAGTCGATTGCGTTGCAGTGCGTGAAGACGGACCGCAGAAGAATTCTTACTGGTGCAGGCGAGTCTGTCGCATTGATACCGCTTATCCTGTTCCGGATCGATTGGGTGTCCTCCAGCGTTGAAGCTATTGCCTGAAGCAGACTCTTGTTCATGTAAACTCCTTTCGTTAACATTGCTCCACGATTTCCTCTTCCTCAACGGGACGCCTTTCCTTGTGCCGCCGCTCCTTGAGCATGACTTCGTACGCTCTTTCGTCGTTGAGGACAGCGATCAGATCAGTAACCGGCGTCTCCTTCCAGCCAGCGAACGTCGGGGAGTTCTCCCGGCCAATGGACCCGTAAGTCCTTTGGTCCGTTTCAAGCTGCATCCGCAGTTCGTTCTGGCGGTGGATCCTTCTACGCAAACTTCTGATGACGTTCCTCCCCATGGGCACGGGCGGCGTCGCCCTGTTCGACAGCCAGACGATAACAATCGTAGAAGTAACATTCCTCGGCATCATAAAGTGCCTGCATCCGATCTGAGAGTTCGGACCATACGCCCGCATCCCCATTGTTGAGTTGCCTGAACCACTGATTCCAGGCATTTGCCTCTTCCTCGACCAGATGGCTCATCTTGCCGGCGTAGAAGGAGTCGACGAACGACCGGCCGAGAGAACGTTCGAGTGCTGCGAGTTCCCGGTCCAGCACATCGGGCATGTCTTCCGAAGTGACTCCCGATTCCAGGATTACCTGTTGTCGTTCCCAAATCTCTGTGGCGAGCTCAGCGGTGAAGCCCATCATGCACCTCCCTTCTTGATAGGCTCTCGCATGTTTCCGATCCAACGGTAGTGCGTTCTGGTTGTCATAGTGCTACTTTCCCTCGTACTCGTCGCCATCATCGGTTGGCGGTTCAACAATCATCCTGGGTTCCGCCTGTGGAAGTCTTTCGGTCTTCTGTCTGGTCGGAGCAAGAGCCTCGATCCTGGTGCGGGCAAAAACGATTCTGTCGACTCTGTCGAAGTCACCTTCAAGCAGTGCGCGCTCCCATTGAACTCGGAGAACGTTCAACGTTGCGCCCTTCATGCTGTCACATTCTCAGTGTCCGGATCGGTCTGGGTGACGTGAAACACAACGGCGGAGACGGGAAAACTCTGTTCTTCCGTGGTGCCGTCGGACTTCACCGTGTCCTTGTGCGCGTAGATCGCAACGTGAATGCCATGCTCGCCTTTCCTGACGTGCCGGTGGAGGGCCTTCCACGCATTGAACGTGAAGACATCGATACGCGGGTGGGCGTCGATTCCTTTGGCTGCATATGCTGCGATAATCAGCAAGTCATTCGTACAGGTCCTCCCCTCCCGTGCCCGTCCAAGAGCAGCTGTCTGCATGGCTGCGCGTTCTGCGTGGTTGACTCTCTTCCGGCGTTCCCTGATACGATTCCTAGTCGCTTCCATAGTTCTCTCCCTTGCCGGTGGATCCCCGGCTTCCGTGATGCTTCTGGGTTCAGTGGCGCAAATGGGTGAGGCACTACACCAATCCCGCCTTCGCGAAACTGAAATAGTTCTGGCGGCTTTTGCCCACGATGATGTGGTCAAGGACGCGGACACCGACGTACTTCAGTGCCTGGACAATCTTGTTGGTGGTGTCGAGGTCCTCCTTGCTGGGATCGCACTCTCCGCTTGGATGGTTGTGCACTAAAATGACGCGACTTGCGTGGTGGATGCAGGCTTCCCGGACGATGTCCGCAGGATCGACGACCGATGCGCTGACGCTCCCTCGGCTGACTTCAATAGGTGCTCCGATGACCTTGTTCCGGATATCAAGCAAGACGGCGAAAAAGTGTTCGTTGCTCTCGTCGTGCAATGCGCCCAGGTTGTGGAGGACATAGTCGATCGCATCTTCCGCGCTGGTGACCCGGATGACCGTCTTCGGATGGTCATGCTCGAGAACCAGGGCGCGGGCGAGGTCCGCTGCGGCCATGATACGTGCTGTCTGCATTGTTGTAAGCACCTCTTCGAAGGTATCTGGCGCTGTTCTCAGTGCCCGTAGCAGTTCGGCCAAGCTGGGACGTTCGACATGTTGGTCGCGTGCCGCCTTCGCGAACAAACGAGCAGCTGCTTCTGGCCCGAGGATCACGGCAAGCGCGGCCTTGGTGTTGGGGTCCTGAGTGACTGGGCTGCCGGTCGTGCGTTCACGAACATAGGTGACAAGGTCCGCAGTCTTCATGGTTCCCGGTCGGAGTGAGGTGATGGATGAATGCACATCAGTGTCAACAAAGAGCGCTTCAAGCATAGTGACCTCCTTTCAAGGTGTTTGTCGACGAAGTGGAATGGTGACAGTGGAGCAATGAACGTAGAAGGCGCCGTGCAGTAGCCCGGATCGGGATGTGTTGCCTGGGCCTGACATGCAAAAAGGGGGACGCCGTACGTACGGCGTCCCCCCGAATAAAGCCTTCTCAGACAGCCTGAAGGACGATGCCCTCCAGGCTCCGTGCTAATGCGCGTAAACGGTTAGTGAACCTCTGCGGTCACGGACCCGGAAATTTCTGCCGGCGGTGAGGGCAAGTTCGATGTCCAGAGCGTCGGCAGGGTTCTCTCTCTTCAGCTGGTCAAGAGAGACGACTTCCCGGAACTTCGCCCCACATGCATCGCGAAGAACAAGTGTGTAGGATGTCATTGGATCTCCAGTGGCAGACAAGGAAGTCGCGCAGACTACGCGCGTTCGAGATCAAAGTCGGCGAGGAGATCAGCGTCATCCTCGCAGGCAGGCACAAGATCTGCACCCTTGGTCTGGGCTTCGAGGACAATGCTCTCGAACGTGTCGCCGAACTGGTGCATCCCCTGAAGTTCAGGACGCTCTGCATTGGCAATCCAGACGAACGTGTCGGGCACGACGGACCACTTGAATTGGCGGGTGCCGTCAGCGTTCAGCAGGTAGTTGCCTCTTTCGTCACGGAGCACGTCGCAATGCGCGACTGCATGTTTCACTTGGGCATTGGACTCATGCGCGGTGTCGGTTCTCAGCCACGGACTCACGGACAGGTTCTTGTACTGCCTGTTGAAGGTATACGGACGGGATTTCTCGTCTCTGACCACATCGCCCGTGTTGGCGTCGTACACGTACAAGAGAACGCGCAGATGATTGTCGGCGAGTTTCTTGGCAGTACCGCAATTATCCAGGACGCAACTGACGCGGCCGTTGATAGGGCTCGTCACAATCTTGCCGTCACTGGAACGCATGGTTCTTTTCAGCAAACTCTGTAGGGAAACGGTTTGAGACATCGTACACCTCCAGGGGTTCATTCGTCAGCACTGCTGGGCCTGAGCGAATGTGAGTCAGCGGTTGCCAACTCAAGATTGGTTCACACCAGTCTTCAATCGACAAAGGAGAAGAAAGACAACAACCAAAGAAAGCCTCCGCTGCCGTAGTAGTTGCTTTGGCGGAGGCGCAGTTGCCCTGTCTCGAAGAACACAAACCATGGGAAAGGCGGGTGCGTTTTGTGCGGCCGCCGTACTTGCACCTAACTGCTCGAGTCCACCGCTGTTGGCGGGCGAGGAAGAGGACGCTATCCACGGATCAGAGTGATGAGAGAAGACACCATACTGTGAACTTGTGAACAGCACATCGCAGATGCGATATTGCTTTTGACACTTTGGGCCGGGGGAGAGGCTCGCAGAAGTGCTGTTCAAGAGATGGTAGGTGGCATGGGAGTGCATATTGACATGTCTATTGAGGATTGGATGCTACGATCGACAGAAAAGGGGGTAGTGTACCTTCGTTAATAGTGAGTGTTCATCAGATGGGAGGGTGGTTTCCTTATTACTCGGCAGAGAACAATCTCTCTTGGAAACTCCCTCTTCCTTGATAATTGACGGCATCCCACGACATGGAGAAAACTTGTCCCGTGTGGAGGGTGCATCACTACACGCACGAGACAGGTTTTGTCAGATTTACGAAAAGTCTGGAGACTTCTCTTGATGAAAGAGGACTACTCGCCCGTCGATTCCCTCGTACGAACCACGAACGAAGGTTGTGGCGGGCGAGTAGTAGAACGATTTACAGGAGGCAGGAGGGAATCATCTGCTCACTGGTAACATGAGCACGGAACCAGGCGATGTCCTCAGGGCTAACATTCAGGTCGCCCTCTGCGTTCAAGCCAGCATCTACCCTGTGGGCGATGTCAGCGCAGCGGTCCTGTTCCTGCTCGTGGGCAAGGTACTCCGCGTACGTTGTGTAGTCAAATGCTCCTGCGCCGTTACCAAAGTCGCCGATGTTGCTGCCTTCCGTACCAACAACAGGGAGAGTGACGCGAGCTGTAGTAGACATATTAAGCCTCCAGTTAGTAGGATAAACACACTGATGACAGCAAGCCTCTGCCGCCTTGTAGTTGAAGGCGGAGGCGTAGTTGCTTACGTACGCACGGTTACTTCATGCGAGCTCCCTTCCGAGCGAGCAGGTCATCGCCCGTAGTGTACTCAAGAGCGGGCGAGGACAGTAAGTACTACAGGTCAGGGAAGACACAACCAAAGTCGTTATCTGCGTCCTTTGCATACGCGAGTCCACCGCTCTTGGGCTGAAAGGTCAACTGAGCGTCGAGTTCAGGAAGGATGAACATGTACCTGCCGTCGACCTTGCGGGTGCCCTTGGCGCGGGCGAGTAATCTGTTGAGGCCGGAGAGAGACTGGTTAGCCTGCGTATGGACAAACGAGATGCGCTTAGCGTCGGACATGAGGTACTCAACACCAGCGTCAGCTATGATTCTATACATGGGAAACCTCCAGGGATTGGAATCCGTCGTATGGAAACCATACGAGGGTATAAGAACAAAGGAACCAGGAACGTCGCCCCGCCCTTGTAGTTGCTTTGGGGGCGACGGCACTTGCACTTGTACGTGCCTTAGCCCCCATATACAGTCCGAAGAATATAAAGACAACAGGAAGGGTACCCTCACTAGCAATGTCAAAGAATCCGGAATATCACCTCATCCAGTACTGAACTCGTTAAACCAACGTGCTCTCTGTGGTAAGACTACTCATCATAGGCATTTCGCCGTGCGGTTGACGGCATTTAGAGATGACTTCTCTTAAGTCAAGGCGGGGACTCTCCTGCTCCTCGCACGGAAAGCACGGCGACACATCGCACTCTGGTGTGTCGCATCAACGTACTTCTACTCCTGATACCGACACTCGTGCAGCGAGAGGCAGATGGTATCTGCGGGAATGTCTCGACGTACGAAGCAGGAAGGTGTTCTGGGTCTCTTTCGCTTCTGGGACTATCGCGTGACCTCAATAGAGGCCGTCTGCTGCGATTTGGACTCCACACAGGTATGTTGACTCATGTGGCGTCAGAACAGACCCTTTTTTCCGTGGAACAAGATCAGAGAAGTGGCCAACACTAGCCAGTGAAGCGGTTGGACGGTGCCTCGGATTCCTCTGGGAGGACCGAATTGGGTCAGATCCCGCCTCGAGAACGATGTTTGACCGTGTAAGCCGTCACGTGGAGGTCCTATAGCGCCTGGAACTGCCGGCGCCACAGCGGAAGAACGCTTGGAAAGCACTGCGTTCCTCTCTGCTTTCTTTGTTCCACTGAAAGCATCCTGACCGTTTGGCCCTGCCAACGCGCCCGGCTAGTACTGGAGGCTCCACTGTGGTATAGTCTTCTGGGAGACCTTTCTGCACATGAGAGCGCGTCTCTCGGAGGTTAGGACGCTGGAAACAACAACTTCATTGCTAATTGTGGACTGAGTGCTTCTCACGGCAGCATCTTTGCCGAGTCGTGGCCGACTCAGCGACAAATTGCCACTAGGAGATTGCCATGAAACTGTACCCGACACTAATCGATTTGCTCAAGACCGACCCGCGCTTTGTGGATGATGACGGCGAACTCGTCCTTGCCGCCGTGCAGGACTCCGCCTGGAAGATGGACCATGACCTAATGCGGCTGTTGCTGGCGAACGCTGACCTGGAAGCCACGTTCTTTGATGACATTGACGGGCACCGGGTTTTCAACCTCAATACCTTCATTGACTACATCTCCCAGAAGGACTTCCTGGACAACTCGTACACGCGTTTTAAGAACCGCATTGGTTTGACAGTTGGCGGCAGATTCCTGAGCGAGCGCGGCGAGGTTGCGCTAGTGTGGCCCTACAAAGACACGGTCTTGGAGGGTGGACAGACGAAGGAGGAAGAGACGCGCAAAGAGATCTTCTTCAACGAAGTGCTGGCCCAGGACGAAATCAACCGCCTGCTCGCTCCCAAAGTACTGACCAACTTTGCGCGCCACGCCGCGAACGGCACAGAACCCGTGACTGACTTCAAGCGCGATAAAGGTGGCGTGATTCGCGACAACTTGATAATCAAGGGGAACAACCTGCTGGCTGTGCACACGCTGACACAGCAGTTTCGTGGACAGGTCAAGTTGATCTATGCGGACCCGCCCTATAACACCCCAGGAGACAGCAACACCTTTGGGTATAACAACAACTTCAACCACTCGACATGGCTTACATTCATGAAGAACCGTCTAGAAGTCGCGAAGGATTTGCTGAGGGAGGATGGAGTTCTGGTTGCTACGATAGATGACAATGAATACGCCCACCTGAAATTGCTGTGTGATGAAGTATTCGATAGAGAGAACTACTTGGGGACCATCGTCATTCAAAGCAATCCGCGAGGACGAACAACAAATACGCACTTCGCCACATGTCACGAATATGCGCTGTTCTATGCGAAAGATATCGACAGCGTCTCGGTGAATTACATAAAGCTGACAAAGGAACAAGAACTGGAGTTTGACAAGAAGGATGAGTCGGGCGACTATCGCCTATTGCCGTTTAGAAGAAGCGGAGGCACCTCGACTCCCGAAGAAAGACCGAACTCTTACTATCCTGTTTACTACAACGAGAAGAAGCAAGCCTTCTCGTTGGAGAAGAATGAAGGATCTGTCGAGATTCTGCCTATCGACAAGCTTGGAAAAAGGCGAGTCTGGAGACAGACCAGACCCTCGTTCTTGAAAGCAGTGGAAAGGGGGGACATGGTGTGCAGGAAATCCACTGGCAAGTGGGTTGTGTATATGAAAGACAGGGTAAAAGAGGGCAGAAAACCCAAAACGATTTGGACTGACTCAAAATACGATGCGTCAGCAAATGGCACAATGCTGCTAAAGGGGATGTTCAACGGCGAGAAGGTCTTCAGTTACCCTAAATCGCTCTATGCCGTGAAAGATACGATCGACATTCTCACTGAACGCGGGGGGAATGATACTGTTCTGGATTTCTTTGCTGGATCAGGAACGACCGCTCACGCAGTAGTAGAATTGAACAGAGAAGACGGGGGCAACAGGCAGTTCATTCTGTGCGAGCAAATGGACTATGTAAGTGATGTCACCGTTAATAGAGTAGGAAAGGCGGCTGTAGGACAAGACTGCGACTTCATCTACTGTGAATTGATGAAGTACAACGAGGCTTTCATGGAACGTATTCAGACCGCCAAGACCAGCAAAGAACTGCTGGAAATCTGGCAAGATATGGCGGAAGGTTCATTCTTGAACTGGTATGTCAATTCGGCAATGCCTGAAGATGCCCTCAGGGATTTTGAGGCAATTGGCAAAGAGCCGAAAGGACTTGAGAAGCAGAAGCACCTGCTGGCAGAACTTCTCGACAAGAACCAGCTCTACGTCAACCTCTCGGAGATTGACGACGCACAATTCAAGGTGAGCAAGGAAGACAAAGCACTGAACAAGGCATTCTATGGAAACGCATACGACGCCTAAGCAATTTCTCTATGAACAACTCGACTCCGTCTCAAGTATGGGCTTTCTCAAGAAGGAAGTCCCTGATTGCGTCGGGCAGAACCTGAACCCAAAATACGAACTACGCCCATATCAAGTAGAAGCCTTTGCACGCTTTTTTTACTCCTACAAGAACGACTTCCCTAACAAGAAATATCCCCTCCACTTGCTGTTCAACATGGCTACGGGGAGCGGCAAGACGCTCATCATGGCAGGGCTGATTTTGTACCTCTATGAGCAGGGCTACCGCGATTTCCTGTTTTTCGTCAACTCCACCAACATCATCGAAAAGACCAAAGATAACTTCCTCAACCCTGCCTCAATCAAGTACCTGTTCAATCGGGAAATCCATGTCGACAATCGCCGCGTGAGCGTTTCGCCCGTCGGAAACTTCGAAGGTGTCAATCCTGGGGATATCAACATTTGCTTCACGACGATCCAGAAGCTCCACTCCGATCTGACCACTGAGAGAGAGAATGCCATTACTTACGAGGACTTCCGCAAACACAAAGTCGTGTTGATTGCGGACGAAGCGCATCACATTAACGTCAAGACCAAATCCGAGATGGAGATGTTCGAGAGTTGGGAAAACACCGTCGAGGACATATTCACTCAAAATGAAGATAATCTGCTGCTGGAATTCACTGCTACACATGATTACGAAACGCGCGCGATGGTGGACAAATATCGCAACAAGGTCATCATCCGTTACGACCTGCGCCAGTTCCGCAACGAGCGCTACTCGAAAGACGTTGTTATTATTCACTCTGATCTACAGCAGGACGGGCGCATTCTGCAGGCCTTGATCCTCAGCCAGTACAAACAGGAGGTAGCGGCCAAATACCGCATCAACCTCAAACCCGTCATTCTGTTCAAGGCCCAGCATACCGTTGAACAATCGCGCCAGAACAAAGCCAACTTTCACCGAATCATCGAGAACCTTTCAGCCAAGGACATCACCGCCCTGCGCCGTGCGTCGGACATCCCACTGATTCGCCGCGCGTTTGCTTTCTTCGACGCTCAAGATATTACGGCTGCACAACTTGCCAAACGACTGAAGCGGGAGTTTCAGCCTGATTACTGCCTGTCAGTCAACAATGACATTGAAACACAGAGAGACCAAATTCGGCTCAACACCCTCGAAGACAAGACCAACCGCACCCGTGCCATCTTCGCCGTGCAGAAACTGAACGAAGGCTGGGATGTCCTGAACTTGTTCGATATCGTCCGGTGCTACGAAGTGCGCGATTCAGGACATAACAGGATCGGCGCAACAACGATGTCCGAGGCACAACTCATCGGGCGTGGGGCACGCTACTTTCCGTTCGCCCTCCCCGGGAACGATGATCTCTTCCGCCGCAAATTCGACCGCGATTTGAACCATGAACTGCGCGTGCTAGAAGAATTGGACTATCACAGTATCAATGACTCGCGCTACGTTGCTGAAATCCAGTCCGCACTTGTTGACCAGGGCATGATGGATCAACAAGAGGTCACTCGTGAGCTCAGACTCAAAGAGCTATTCAAGAGAACCGATTTCTACCAACATGGCGTCGTTTGGTTCAACCTCCGCCGCCCTAGTGACTTCCACGACGTACAATCGCTTTCTGACCTGGGCGTGAAGCGCCGCAACTACGTCCACCATATTGCCACGGGCCATGGAGGCTCAACCGTTGCGCTGGACAACGACAGAAACGGAACAGTGTCCAGTGAAGAAGCGCGCCGCGATATTCGAGTCAAGGAAATCGAGTGCAACATTGTGCAATCCGCTCTAGCGCGCAACCCATTCTTTACTTTCGTTTCTCTCAAGCGTCTTTTCCCGAATCTCGCTTCGATGCAGGATTTTGTGGCGTCTGAGGACTACCTCGGCGGACTACAGATCACCTTCAGCGGAAACCTCGATGGGCTCGAGGAGAATCGCATCGAGAAATTGTCGGCCGTGCAAGGTCTGCTAATGCAACTCGAAGCCAAAATCCGCCAACAGGTCACGGATTACCAAGGAACGGAGGAGTTTCACCCCGCAGGGGTCAAAGAAGTCTTCAAGAACAAGACTCTTAAGTTCACTCCTAGCAATCTACGTGCTGCTGAAGACCAAGACTTTGATCACTTCGTGTCTTCCAAAGACTGGTTCGCCTTCAACACCATTTTCGGAACAAGCGAAGAGAAGAGCCTCGTGCACGTTCTCGATGGAGAAATGCAGAAACTGGGAACACGATACGATGAAATCTACCTTGTGCGTAACGAAGGGCACTTCTCCATCTACAACTTCTCTGATGGGCAAGCTTTCCAACCCGACTTCGTTCTCTTCCTGCGCAAGAAAGATGGTGATTTGCTGGGGTACCAACTGTTCATCGAACCCAAAGGAGCACATCTCATCGAACACGACAGCTGGAAGGAGACCTTCCTGGAGGAGATCGCCAAGAGGTTCAAAGGCGAAAGACTCATCTTGGGAGACAAGTACTATCGTCTGATTGGCCTCCCATTCTACAACAGTCAGGATGAGAACCGATTCAAGGCAAGCCTTGAGTCCGCTTTGGACCAGACAGAACCAGCAGGGTGACGCTCTGCGCAAGATATCGGAGTGGCTAAGGCTGGTTCGAGCATCGCATGCGACTTTGATCGAGCTTACGCAGAAGCAGAGCCACGAATACTGCTTGCACTGTGACGAGAAGGCCCTTTGGCTGCACTTCGCTGTCCATGACTGCAAGCGACACTGTCCTGGTGGTATCTCTCTCCGTCAAGCATGGGAGGGATCTGCTCTGAATCTCTGCCAGCTTTAGCGACCCCGCGTGACCTCAACAGAGCCCTTCTGCTGCAATCTAGGATGCATAACCGTACATAGCACCGTATGATATCAGAATAGAGGCCCATTTGGGGGAAGTGAGTTCCGGGTATGGGCCTATGATGGCTCACAGAGCGGTTGGAGAACCCCACCCGATTACTCGCGGGTGTTCCGCGACTAGTCGAAGGTTACTCGGGCCACAACCCATTTGGCTTTGCGCCCCCGTGGGCCAGCAGCTGTCAGGGTGACCACGTAGCTACCGGGTTTGAAGAGCGAGGGGTGTTTTTTTCGTAAGACTGAGCCCTCAAGACTGAGTGGTCGGAATGAGTGAGGACTCAGATTAACAATTCGGACTGGGTCACATTCCGTGAATGACCAGCCTTCAGCGATTTCGTGCCGCGTCTCGCTATCATAGGGCTGCTCGGTAGCCACGGCGTCTCCTCTACTTGCCTCGATAGTGACCGCGAAACTGCGCAGTCCGCGCGGAACATCGGATGGGTTGAACAAATCGACCTCCAGTGCATATCCTAGCATATCCGCCTGTTCTATGGTCTTCGCATCTCCGCCGGGCTGGGACATGTGCAGACTCCATTTCGTCGTGTGGCATGACGTCTTCCCTGCGAATCGCAGTAGTGACGTCGCAATCAGGGTAAGCAGGACTCCCAAGAGCGCTCCCAGGATGCCCTGATACTCCCTCAACAATGCTGCAAGTGAATCTAGCTTCATGTCCTGGGCCTCCTCCTATCGGTTGTCTCAGCTGCAATCGGCCAGCACGCTCGTGTGTCCATCACGCCGAAGTCGTTTTTCCTCGGCCTCTCCAATTCTCGCGCCGGTGCGCTCCTGTTTGTGACGCTGACGTGGGCAGACATCCTATCGGTCCCTTGTGCTCAGCCCCTGCCCACACGCGTGATTCCGCCAATAACATGAGCCACACCAGCAACGCCTGTTATCCACAGTCCACGTTGGCTAGGATTCAACTTCGTAGAGCTCGTCGAGCGAGTCGCCTTTCACGTCGGCATCAGTGCCACCCACTATTCAATCCCTGAGGTATTCAGGTTCCCAAGTGTGATGGTGACCGGTATCTTCCTTTTCTTCCTGTCATTGTGAGCGACTAGTGTGGACACGTAGTGAATGTGCAAACCATAGACACACATAGTCTGGGCCTTGACCGTGATGTCTCCGAGCTTCAGGACATCGATGTCTTTCCAATGCGACTTAGCTTCCGCCGTGCCTTCTTTCTGGAAGAACGCGGAGCTCTCCTTGTCCATCAGGGATGGGTCGTACTCGCCAAATTCCGGAAGATTCTTCAGATCCTGCAGTCCAACACACGGTATATTCTCAATACCTCTGATAGACTTGACGAACCAACCGAACGTGTACTGGTCAATCAGGAACCTGTTGAGATGGTCCTTCCCGAGCATCCTCGCATTGGTTATGATGCTCGGTCCGTAAAAATTGGTCCCAAAGGAGAACACACCGCCATAGGTCACGGCATATCGCAGACTGATTTCCTCCCCCAGGACAGTCCGCAGGCCCGGGTACCACCAGAATGAGTTGAAGAGCCTGAGCATGATCTCGAAGTTGATTGCAAAGATCAAAGCATGTATTGGGGTGTCAAAGAGCAGGTAACCGCCGTCCCCGGTATCGATGAAGTGTTCGTTATAGTCGCTGGCAGTGTATTTCTGAAACAGATACTGCGATTCTTTGCAGCACTTTGCCCATGTCGTCTGGTACAGCATTCGTAGCACAAACGGCACTAGTGACTGCCGGAGGGAGTCGGCTTGTTGACTGTACCTGTACACATCGATGCCAAGTACGGCCACTGGGGTCTGATCGTTAGGCTTAACCACGGCTTCCAGAGCCGTCTTCAGCTCATTGTACTCGAGCTCGCTGTCGGGGGGGCCGATGGAGATTTCTTTGTCATGGGCCTTCAGAATCTTCCTGATGTCCTCGTATGTGACGTGAACCATCTTAGTCAAGTCTCTCCCCCTCCAATGTACATCGATGTATGGAACGCTAGGATGAGTGCGAAACTCCATCAGGGGGCGGAGACCCCCGGTCCCAGTAATCTAGCAGTTCCTGAATGCTCTTGGCTCTATCCTCGGACCCCTTGACAGTGCCGAGTTTTCGGCGAAGGCGGTCTGCGACGGCAGAGACAGATCTTGCGCTGTCGGCAGGCATGATGGAGTACTCCCGCCTCAGGAAGTCTTTCGCCTCTTTCCCAGTGCTTTGCGGTCCCCAAAGCGGCCATCCTTTGCCCAGCAGAGTCTCCGCGAGTCCCGCTGACTGCTCCGGAGTCAGGAATGCCCCAATTCCCCCACCGGATTCGATGAACCGTTTGCCGGAAGGATAGACCTGGATACGGTCTAGGACATCACCAACAATGAGCAGTTGGTCTTCGGTCGAAGCATATTGCAGAGTGGGCATGCGAAGAAGGTGAAGCTCTATGTTGGTTACCTCCGACGATGACCTCTTCACGAGCAGCGAGGCAATAGCGTGAAGCGCGGCCCTCTTCTGGTCCGTACTGGCAGAATCGAAAGCCAGACAATAGGCTTGCGTTACCCACTTGCACAGACTCTTGGCATCCGCGACATTGACGTCATCCGGTGTCTTGTTGAAGAAGTCAAGGTCGTCTTGGTCCTGGACCGGTCCAGGAGCGTTCAGTAGAAGACTCAGAGAATCCAGATAGGCCTTGGGCGCCAAGTCCACCAGCAGACGGCTGATCTCAGACGGGCGCGTCTTACGTACAATGTCCAACAGAACAGTCCGTGCGCCTTCATCGCACTGGACCTTATTGATTACGTCTTCTGCCGAGTATGGAAAGCGTCTCCTGGACTCCCTTCCCAATTCCAGTATCAGTCGATCGACAAAGGCTCGGGCCGCCATCGCAATGTTCCTGTCGGCTTTCTCTCTCAGGCGAAGCTCTCGTCCAGGATGGATGAGATTACGAAAATCCTTGACGGCTGAGGACATCAAGTAGACCGTTCTGAGAGCATAATCACTGTCGGACCTGAGTGCGTCTCTGCCTGCCTGAGTCAAATCCGTGAGACTCCAAGCGACTGCTTGAGGTTGCGATGCTGTGAGCACATCGATACCAACAGCCGCATTGATAAGGCCTGGCAACATCTCGCGCGCGAGATCCTCTTGCGTTGCTGAGCAGTGACCAAGAATGTCTATGTAATCAAGTAGGGCTGCCTCCGCAATGCTGCCAGCAAGCACACAAGCCGATTTCCACAGCTCCCCTTGAAGGGCCTTCTCGAGTTCCGCGTAGTCGCTCTGCAGGCTTGTCCTCAGGTCTGCAGAACCAACGAAACCAAAATCGCCGATTCCGTCCGGAAGGCCCTCCTTGCTGTCAGTATTCCCAGTCATGGCCGCTGTTCTGTGGTTTTCGCCTCGTACGTCTGCACCGCAGCCTCAAGTTGTCCGGCAGTACGCGGTCGCGTACGTAGCTGGACCGCCCCTGCCCCAAACCTGTGAATCTCGTCCTTGAAGTCCATCAAGACCCTCCTTCAAGCATTGTCACGCCTTCAACAACCATGGTACGATGCCCTCGTGCTTTGTCAAGCAAACTAGGTGGCTATTGTGCGAGCCTTTGCATCCGTTTCGGAGCGAGCTTCGACAATCGGGAGTGTGTGGCGGCAATTCTCTGCAGTGGTACTCCTGAGACCGCCAATTCTCTTCCTCTCTTTTTGGATGAGTGGGGGAAGTCGGTGCCGCTTGTTGTCCCGTCAGCTGGAGACCAGAGAGTCATCTCTTTGGCAACGGGCGAGGGTGTGATAGACGACGGGAACAACCCGAAGACGACCCCGCCCCTCACCGGTTGCGTAATGCTTCGGCTTCTTCACGCTTCTCCTATGCCCATCGGTGCCGCCTGCGCCCAATGGTCCTCGGGCGTTGAAACCAATTGGAATTGAAGGTAAAATATGAGGAGGAGGAGGGCCTCGCGCACAGATCCAGTGTGTCGGAGCGCTTGGAAAGCACGGGAACTGCAGTTGGCAGAACACGTTTGAGGGAGGGGACGGCACTTCTCGAACCATCCCTACGGACTGTCCGTGAGTCGGAGGCATACATTGCCGGATACTGAGAAGGCAGATTGGATTCAGTACGTACGGAATCTGAACGACCGACGTCTGAACAGACGCACTTCTTCCGGATTTCAGGCATGGACGGTTCTGGCGTTCACGGCGCTCTGCTTCTCTCGCGTGCTTCAGCTCGTCCCACGTTTGGTGGTAGACCTGCAATTTCGCTCCGACCTTCTCGTAGTGACATCGTTGGAACTGTACGCGGGCGTGATCGTGCTTTTTTCGCTGTTGACAGGGCCAGTCTCCGCTGCCTACCGTGCTCTCCACGAATCGAAACACATCCACTCAGTCGCCCCACTCAGCGCTGCGCAGGACCACGTTCGTGGGTGGGGACTGTCCATGGTGCTTCTCATTTGCGTGTGTCTCTGGTTTGTCACGGGCATGAATACTGAGCCCCAATGGACCCCTTCTGTTTTCTACTGGGCGTTCTGGGCCGCCCTCTACTACTGTGTCACATGGACCATTCGCTCATACCGGCGTGCCACTCTGGGAGAGCAGAGCATCAACCTGTGGGGCTTCCTTGAGGGGGGGTTATGGAAATGGCTATGCTGTGTGATCATGGTGGCAACTACGATAGCCTGGGTGCTCGCCTACCGATCGAGCAATGTGCTTGCTCTTGAGACAGGTGGCGTCAATCTCCTGACTGCGGGATTTGCATTCATCGGGGTCCTCCTGGGTCTTGTCATCCTGACTCTGGTTCTCGCGGATTCCCTACGCGATTCGTGGCTCGAGGAGTTCGAGACAGCTGTCCTGCTGGAAGACATGTCGGCAAAGACGATCAGAGATGGCCTTGTCCGCGGTTACCTGGGCCAAGACCTGACGGCCGCTCTCGAGCACATGAGCCGTTCTGCAAACGATGCATCCGCTCATTGCCTCAGTGCAGTAGAAGCAGCAACGAAGGGCTATGTCTACACTGCGATGCTCGACCCGGCGAGTGCCGACTTTTCAAGTCAGTTGGACAGTAACTTCAAGTTCATGGGTCTCCTAACGGGGATCCTGACAACCGCTGTGCGGCCAGCTCAAGATGAAGTCGGCAAGATCTGCGGCACTATGCAGGACTTTCTTGACACGGCGGGAGACGTCTCTGCCAGGGCAGTGCTGCCAGGGTTTAAGGTCGTTCTGCACACGACGACGGAAGCCAGTCGGCAGCTTGGTGATCTTCTACAGACCACCTTGAACGGTATGTTTTCCGATTTTCTGGCAACTGCAGCCAAGGCGCATCGAGAAGACGAGGCGCGGCAGGTCGTGGAGCAGCTGCGCGGGAAGTGACCGGAAGTGACATGTCCCAACTGGGGCATTCCAGGAAAGCTTGGCACTTCGTCAACCTCCAGACCCACGGTCTCCCGCGCATCGAGGGAAAGTCACACTGTGGATCTCATCGCCTGCGACACCGTAGCGATCACATCCGGTGACGACTTCTTCGATGCGGGCGAGGATCCCAAGGACTCTTTTTCCAGAAGCATAGATTGAATACTGTTGTGAGATGACTATAGTAATAGAGTATTGGTTCTACAGACTTGGGTAGTGAACATCGGGAGGATATCCCCCTGATCGTGGGTGCTGCTATCTCTCCCTCAGCTCTGGTGCTGCTGTGCTTGAGGACCCATGGTCCCTGTCGTTCGTGGGTCGTTCAACAATCTTGCTAAGTCTTGATAGTTCTGCCAACAACAGGTTCCAGTTGGAATCGCCCGGGTCCACCATATGTTTTATGGCACGAGGGTGACGCGCTAACCTTCTTGGAATGGGAGCGGCTCGGGTACGTTGCCGTGGAGGAACCGCATCTGCCAGAACTCATCCCCCTGATCCGTGCGGTCACGAGTGATATAGGTATTTCCGCCTGCACGGCCGCAACCCCAACTGGTTCGGCGCCAGCAGGGAGCAGCGCTATGACTACCTCTACTTGCCACGGGAGCTGGAACAAATGCGGCTGGCGATCGACCAGATGGTCCAACACGCGCGCCTCATGTTTGTCATGGCCAACAACTGCTACCGCGGCTGGTGAAGAACGCGAAGAACCCAAGGACGATGCTGCTGTTTCCTGCATCTTGCGAGGCGTCGTCGGCCGGGAAAAGCATCTGTGTGACGCACGTTCCCATCGCCGCATTCTTCCGTTTTGTGAACGCCACAGAATGTATCAGTACCCTCGACATACTGATGAAGGATTCATGCCACAATGCATTCTGAACGACGAGCGCCCTGACAGAACTATTCGACGAGGCGCCTGCGTCCGGCGAAAGGTGGACAAGGACTCCGAAGACTCAGCGTTTAAGGCTTCGCAGAGGCTGTCGGTACGGCAGCAATCCTTTCATGACATCGGGATGAACCTTCGTCAGCCTCTTCAACTTCTTAGTGATAAGTTGCTCAAGCTCCCGATCCTTTCTACCAATCAACTTCAGCAGCCAGAGGTACCTCGCTCTTTCGGCAGGCAAGAAAGCGCGAACGCCGCTCAGGAGTTTTGAGCACTGTTCTACAGCTCCTCGGAGTTCACCTGGTGTCATCAGGCGCTGCTCTGCCCAGAGAAACAAGATTGATCGCGAGAGCGCCCTATCGTCGTTCCGAGAAATGCACTGTGCGAATAGATCCGCCAGTTGCGTCTTCAGGAAATTGCTGCTGAAAGACGCCTCTACAAGACTCAACATAAGAAAATCGGAGTATATCGAAGGAAAGACTGCATCGCGTTTCCTGCACACTTCGAGGAATGACGTGTAGATTGGCTCTGCCACATCAATTGCACCGTCGATACCACGACGCTTCACGCTTGACGTCGATTTCCACCCCGCCTGCAGCAGGCGCCCAATCAGCAGCCTTAGCACCAGGTCGGAGAGCGTCACGTGTTCATGCTGCAGCAGCTTGCTCATTAGGTCGTCATTCAACTCCATTTTCAGCCCTACGTAGAAGAACGCGACTTCCTCCCAGAATCCTTCGTAGTAGATCTGGACAATGCGGTCGTGGAGATGTTCGATTTCTTCGCGGTGTCCATAGATGTAGGACGCAGTGAAGTAATCTAGAAAGGATCGATGCTTGAACTCGACCTCGTCCTTCAAATCTAGGATGCCGGCTCTCTCCAAGTCTGTCAAGAAATCCTGGAGTTTCTCTCTGTTGATGTCCAAATCAACGACATACGTGTCCAAGAAGGAGTCAAAATCCTCACGCGGTATCGCCAGACGGTCTTTCTCGAAGAACTCGCCGTAGGCGAGATGTGCAAGAAAGTCCTCCTTCATGTGGTACTCAAAGAGCACCTGGATCCCTTTGTCTGGATCGAATTTGCCAAGCGCAATGTCAAGGAAATCGGTGTAGAGTTCAGTAATAGATGCAGGTATTTCCTTCTCTTGTTCGACAAGCCTGATGAGGAGCAGAAGCGACAGGGGGAAAAGTGGTATTTGCAGTTGAATGCGCTGTAGCCCTTCGGTAAGTGCCTCCAACATGATGCTAGAGGACGCCAGGTGCTTGAACAGCTCGATGGCCTGCCCTGTTCCGAACGGCAGAATCTCATACCGTGCATAGTTGCCGTTACTGACTGCCTGAACATCGCTTACTCTTCTGCTTGCCACGACGACCGAGCACTTCTGTGAATCGGCGAGCTCTGTAGCCCTCTGGAGAGCCGTCAGCCTGTCTTTTCTCGGTATTTCATCGAGTCCGTCGACAAGGAGACAGTCAATACGTGCTCCCTCGGGCACTACTCTTGGATCCTTGAGCCGAAGTGTAAGCAACTCCTCCGCACTTCGAATCGACAACAGCTCGCGTGCCGTCAGAAACACGGGGATTCTGAGCTCAGGGGCATTGCGCTGGCCCGCACGCAACTGCGTCGATGCCACCCGAAGCTTGTCCAGCGCCATCTTCGCCAGTGCTGCCGACTTCCCGCTTCCAGGATCCCCAAGGATTAGCACGTGCCCTTTTTGGGTGATTATGTCTGGCAGCTTCTGAAATGGAAAACGTCGAAGCTCCGCAAGCGCGGCAAGGTGGTCCAGATTCAGGTCAATAGGAATGTCACAGGACATGAAAGTCGGGTCAACATAGTAGTCCGTCAGGTTTCTACCCTTTTGGCTCATCCACGGAGTACGCTGAAGTCTCTCGATTTCGGACTGAATGTAGTTTTGCGCCCGCCCATCAAAAAAAACCTGCGGGTAGAAATCTGTGAAATTGTCTACGAGCCACGTTAGGTCAAACACTTGTATGGGAACGTGGAGTTGACCTTTGAGGCGTTTCCGGGCAGAAACACTTATCGTGCCTGCGATCACGACATAGACGTCGGTCACCCTCAACTCGGCAAACGTAGCCTTCAACTCCGCGCCAAGCTCGGCAGCTTGACGCATCTGACTCTCAATTTCCGCAAGCTCCCGAGGTGTTCCTGTCTTGAAAGCTCGCTCAACAGAGGACAGAATATCCTCGACGTGACCAACAGTCTTCCCTTTGATGTCTCCGCGCTTGACGACGATGCCGACGACCTGGGCAGCGAACTTGTCCCGCTTCACAATGACGAGATCCTTTCCGTACTCCGCGACTCCGTGCGTGACCTCGACTGTGTAGTCTGGCTGCATTTTTTCAAACAGAGATTTCAGATGCCCATGGAGCTCGGTTTCCGGGATTTCGCAGAGAATCTTCTCTCGTTCTGACCGGACAAGGCTACGCGCTTGGCCTGCAAGGTCTATCGTCTGGTCCACTGTATCCTCCTCCGGGTTTTGCCTCTCATAAGATGGAACTTCGGTGAGCGTCCTTAGCGCTCTCCGCTCTGTAGTGTCAACAAGCCTGCATTATGAATCGAGTATAGTCATCAGGCACAGATAGGCAATGTCAGTCAATGCCAACAAGCAGCAAGTTGCGATCCGGACGCAAACGGAGGGCATTGCAGCTCGAAAAACGACTGCGATTGCCAAAGACCATCCTTGGCGGGTTCATCTCCATCCAGTCAGAATGACTGATTCTGCGCCGATTGTTCGCCCTTTTTCCCCGACTAGAATTCGAATGCGGCGCCGAGCTGGCGGGTGGAAGCTTACGCCGCCTTGATTCGCTATGAACAACGTCGTTTTGCCGTGGCAGAGTCCGTGACCCGGTAACCGAGGATTCTGGGCATCCGATGGCCAACGACGACATTAAGTGTGCGACCCAGAAAAGTCGTCGGCAAAAACGAAACAATAAGAGGCCTCGCGAATACGTGGACGTTTTCAGGGGATGAACAGGCGACTGCAACGCCAAGGATTGGACCAAGACATTCCAAACCAGACCGAGAGTGTTGACCGACTCGTCAAGCTCGCGAATTCCGACGGTCGTCCCGGAGTCTCTGCGCGGGCGAGTATTCCAGGAACTCTTCTTCGAGAAGCATAGATTGAATACTGGAGTGAGATGACTATAGTAATAGAGCATTGGTTCTAGGCGCTGCTATTGCTCGTCTCTGGGATGATCAGACAGAGCAATGATCTCGATTCCTCGTTTTGAGAAAGGAGAGCAACTACATGGATGACTATTCTGTTGAAGGTAGCGCTCGCTGTCCTCACTGCGGAATCTCCGTTCAATTTACAAAGGGGGGCACAGAAGATCTCCAGGTGGGACCGTATTGGACTGACTATTCACTTCGCTGGGTTGACTGTCCGCACTGTCATGGTATTGTTATTACCCTCATTCACCATCCGAAAGGAGAGTCTTCGCGAGAGACGCTCATATACCCTCTGAACTCGAAGAGAGCTCCTGTTTCTCCGGAAGTTCCACCCGCGATCAAGGCAGACTACGACGAGGCAGCCCTAATCCTTCCACTGAGTTCAAAGGGCAGTGCAGCCATTTCGCGAAGATGTCTGGAAACGGTACTTGTCAGCGCAGGACGGGCGACACCCGAGAAGAAGCTGTCTCAGCAGATTGATGAGGTGGGGTCTCAACTACCAGGATACTTGGTCAAGATGTTGGATCAGGTTCGGACCATCGGAAACTTCGCTGCTCATCCCGACAAGGACGCAACGACCGCGGCAATCATAGACGTGGAGCCCGGCGAAGCCGAGTGGAACCTGGATGTGTTAGACGAGCTCTTCGACTTCTACTATGTGAAGCCAGCAGCCATCATGCGCACGACGGACCAGCTGAACGAGAAACTGAAGGCTGCGGGGAAGCGAACGATCTAGCGGTACTGAGATCTCCCCTGCGAGCAACAGAGGACTGTAGCTTGACACTTAGCCCACGACCGATACGCGGTGCGGACACTGTTGAGCCCCCACTCTGCAATTCCGATGACGCCGCGGTTTGGACAAGGCTGGTCGGACGACAACCGTGAGAAGCCGAGCTCAAAGGACTACCCAAACGTCTCGTGTTTCATGTCAAAAGCAAGAACATAGGCCATCCGCTTGCCGTCCGAGGTGCTAAATCCAAATAGGACCTTGAACTTCGTGTCTCCGTAGTCAATACGATAGATCTGGAAAGGAACCGAGAATAGCCCTATCCATTTCTTTCCTTCCTTGGTGTCAGGTCTAATGGGCTCTATTCCTCCCTTTCCAATTCCCGCGTCAAGGTGTAGTTGCCGGGGATCGCAGTTGTCAACGAAAGCAGACATCAGCTGTTTCACTTTGTTAACTGCGGAAACGTTGCAATACAGCTTCTCACAGGGAAAATGGGCGTAATTGTACATCGAGAAGCACGGGAGATATCCTACTCTAGACTTATTTGAACAACTACTCTTCACCAGCCGCCTTCAATGCATCCAAGGGAATTGTGGCATTGGTCTCTGCTTTGTAGAATTTCCTCCACGGTCCTCCCTGTTTGTGCGAAAGGCTGACTAGGTAACTGGCAGAATACTTGCCGTACTTGTCCCACACTCTCTTCTTGAGAAATGCCTTGATGGGTTCCGGCAGATTGCGAGATGCAGACGTGGGGGAACCATCAAACACGGTTATAGGAAATGCCCCGCACTTCTTGTACTCCGAGTAGACTGCTCGAACAACGGGGCCAAGCTTCCAAGCCTCGATATCGTCGTGAAACAGCGGTGTGTCAAATTGTGACAAATGTTTACCTTGAGCGAAGTACAGCAGTTTCTGCAGCTTCAGATTAGTGAGATCGTTCTCATCCGATTCCGCTGCAAGTTCTATGAAGTAGCCAGCCACACTTAAGGCAGTCAGATTGCTCATAATCTTTCGCCTCCCCTGTTCTTACACAAACCGAAAATACTGTGACTAGTATGGAATCATTATCCGAAAAGTCGAGGGGCGCGTTGCATCATCTCAATTCATCCCGAACTCCCTTGGCCACATCATTAAGAAACCAACGTGAACGGAGAAAGGTTGCGGCGACCGACCCCTTGGCAAGAAGCCCTGGCTGAGAGGCATCTCATTCTAGCCCCGTAGCGAGCATGAAAGATGCCGAGACACATACCAGTAGGGTCAAATTGCGGAAATAGGCCACTTCTTTTGACCGCCTTGTGAATGTCCAAGGGGGAAAGGCCCCCTATTCCTTGGAGTGAGACACCATATTTGAACGTGCGAGACAGAAGCAATTCATATGAGGGGTGGACCTCGGTACCCTTCCTCGCGTGCGATTAAGCATAGAGAAAGGCACATCACGGAATAAGAAGCCCAAAGTTGTTCTTCAGGGAAGGCTAGAGAGCTATGCCATACAGATGTTGGCGTGCACGCCCACGGTTGGGCTGAGCGGCTCGCTGATATCTGTGCTGTAGTCCGTTCTAAAGGATTAGCGTGGCGAACACGACCACGTCCAGAAAGCACCCCACTAGGAAAAACCCAACCTGAACCATCTGAAGAACTCGAGGACTCTTTCTTTGCAGTTCCTGCCCCCCTGCCCGTGCCTCCTCAGATGTCTGGGCGACAGGGATAGTGCTATTGGAGTACTTCTTTGCAATGTCGTTGTAGAAATCGGTCCAGTTCATGAAGAAACGTTCCTCCGACAGAAAAAACAAAGACCCCAAAATCATAGATGCCAGGTGCAGGATCCAAGAGCAGAGGACTTCCACGTGAACCCACACAGCGAAACCGTCCAGCCTGCCGGATTGCGTGAAGAACGTGCCTGTGACCGCCAACAGTACAGATGCGGCCAGGAGGAGTTGCCGCGATGATTCCCAACAGCATTCGTTCGCATCATGCCGATGTGACTCAGTCAGAGACTCGTACTTGTGCTGTTGGGCTACGCCTTCGGCAGTGTCGTCAAAGTCTTCACCGAGTTGCTGGTCCCCCCGACAGTTACTTGCCATGCTTGTCGGATGTTGAACTCTGAACCGGCTTGACAGGCGGTTTTCGGTCCGGATTGACTTGGTTGGAGATCCCCCTGCCCTGACTACTGCCTGGCTTCGTTGGCTGGGCATTTACTGAATGCCTGGTTGTCTTTCCCTTATCTTTGTTCACCTGCTTCACCCCCTATTCGGCGCTTGGCAACGGAGCTAAGCTAACCCCGTCCTCTTTCCTATTCTAACTGACAGCACAGAATTACAATACTGGGTCCAAGCAAGGCAAATTACCGCCCGGGCTCAGACTATGATGTCTTGTTCCACTCCTGAATAGCATCCTGCTCGCCTACGACAAGTATGGGCTTATTGGTTTCAACTCCTCAGGGGGAACTTGCTGAAGAAGAAGTGGCACTCTGATGAGATTCAGGAGTTCATAGAGTTTCAATCGATCATAGAAACCTGCTAAACCCGTACTGACTCCAGTTTGCCGGTGCCGTCTAGCCTGATTCAGCTAGTTGACATAATTCAAGAGTTCTGCCATTTTGCCCCTTCTCTCCCACCGATTAGCAAAAACATCACCACCGCATCATACTAATAAACAAGGGTATGATCTGCGCTGCGACCCCGTACGGAAACGGCGCGTTGTTGATGGTGAAGGAGGAACTCATGAGAAGAACACATTCGCTGACCGTCTTGGTAGGTATGGTGCTTCTGGTCCTATTGCTGACGGGCTGTGGAACAAGCAAAAAGCAGTTGGAGCAGCAAGTGACGAGTTCGTTCCAAGAGAAGATGAACACAGACCCTGCGTACAACGGTTACGGACTGACGGTGCACTCGGTAACGCTCGTGTCGTCTGGTGGGAACAACTACGATGGCATTGCCAACCTGTTATATAAGTCACGAGCATACGACGTTCCAATTACTGTGACCAGCGATGGTAAAACTTTGATATGGCAGACAAAACCGGGCGCCTTCTTGTTTCTACTCCAATGAGACTCACAGCAAGACATCGGAGCAACTAGCTCCGAGGCATGCACAATGGACAGTCGTGGCTGCAGTACTACAGTGAAAGCGGTTCATGGTCTCTGATAACGGCGGGAACGGCGAAACACTGGTAATGGAGACTGAGACGATGACGAGCCATCTCCGTCACAGCATCTGCTGAAGTTCACTTGCCAGTCAAGGATGGGGGGTATGTAGATGCATGACCGAAGAGTTCTCACAGCAATCATACTAATACTCTCGCTTTTGCTTGTTCTACCGGGCTGTTCTCCGGAGCCGATACCACAAGATCAACTCGATTTTTTCCGTGCGCTAAGCGACGCGCAGTACTGGACGACGACCGCTGTGAACATTGTCATCTCAGACGCGAACAACAAGGAAATGATTCTCCTTGACAAGGTGCAGCCCGGCAAAGAGGCCTACCTCTCTTTTCAGGATTTCTCCGTCACGAAGGGTACGACAGAACGACCGGTGACCGCTCACGTCGCAGTCACAATGTCTGACGGAAGCTCGCCATTGGTCACGACTACTATTGGCGCTACAAGTGCCAACATGGCAACGCTCCAAGGGGCTCTCACGAAGATGGAGTCGAACGAGCACAGGACCCAGAGGCTTGAGGCAGCTCGGCTCAAGGAAGAGGCAGCCCGACGCAAAGAACAGACAGCCCTGCTCCAGCAAGCAGTGAAGGACGCGAAAGCCCTGCAACAGAAAGGTCGATTCCGCGACGCCATGGCACGACTTGAGTCCGTGCGTACCAGCCAAGTATGGTCCAGCCAACAAGAAACGCTCTATGGGCAGCTGATCAAGAGCGAAGTGACTCGCATCGTGCGGCTGTGCCGAGTGGAGAATGACGAGTTTCGCAACCTGACATTCGTGTATTCCAGCAGGGACGATGGATCGAAGGCGTTTCGCTTCTACCCTTACCTGGGGAAGGACTCGTCGAGCAGTTGGTGGTTCCTGAGTCTCACGCTCTATCGCGAAGACTGGCTCTTCGCCAAGCAAGTGATGGTCAAGATAGGAGACACCACTTACTCCACCGTGGTCAAGGAGTCCTTCAGCGATGATGTCAAGACGGACGTTCTCTACGGCGGCGTATACGAGTGCGTTACCTTCCGGCAATCAGACGCAGGAAGCGAAGCGCTATTCCAGGCGATTGCCAACTATTCTGGTACGGCGCCACTCAAGGTACGCGTTAACGGTGGTCAGTATTACGCCGAGTATAGTCTCAACTCCAGCGACGTTCAAGCATGGCGAGATTTGCTGTTTTTGTATGGGCACCTCAACGAGTACACCTTCTCAAACTGACTCCTATCGCAGCCGCGGTGGACATGAGGACAAGGGTTCAACGCACATTTTGGATGAGTCGATGCGATTGTTGACCTGGACGGGAACTTGGCACACACTATGACGTTGCTGTTCCTAATGAAGGAGGAACTCATGAGAAGATCGCGTCTGCTGAAACTCCTGGCAACCATTCTCCTGGTCGCGGGACTCCTTGTCCCGTCGGCAGCCACGGTTTTGTCGTCGACGACGGTGAAGCCAACAGTCGCAGTGCCAGTCGATGGAAGCAATTTGCTTCTGGGCAATCCGTCCAAGGCTGTCCACAGCACCACGTCACCCAACAATTACCTGATGACGACAAGCAATTACACGCTTTCCTACAACCGGGGCCGTGGTGAACCAAACTGGGTGAGCTGGTATCTCGGTCCTTCCTCGCTCGGCTCAACAGACAGGTTGAACAATTTCCGCGCGGACAACACCCTTCCTGCCGGTTGGTATCAGGTGCAGGCGAACGGCTACTCCCGCAGCGGGTTCGACCGTGGCCACAACTGTCCTTCAGCAGACAGGACTTCTTCTGTTGCCGCCAATTCATCGACCTTCCTGATGACGAACATGATCCCGCAGGCACCGAGAAACAATGAGGGTACCTGGATGTACTTCGAGAATTACCTGCGTGGGTTGGTAAAAAGCGGGGATAAACTGTACATCGTCATGGGTTCCTACGGCAGTGGTGGTACTGGTTCAAAGGGTACTGCAACAACGATCGACGGCGGACACGTCACGGTACCTGCCCACATCTGGAAAGTTGCAGTCGTGTTGCCCAATGGAACCAAAGATCTCAGCCACATCACCACGAAGACCCGTGTCATTGCCATCAACACGCCAAACATCAACAGCGTCAATTCAAAGTGGCAGACCTACCTTACCAGTGTCGACGCGATCGAGAAAGCCACAGGGGATGATCTCCTGTCGAATGTCCCGGTGGGGATACAGAAGGTTATTGAAGCAAGAGTAGACGGTCATTCATGAACAAGAAATCGTTAGTAAAGCTGTTGTTTCTGGTAATGATCGTCATGTTCCTGTTTCCCTGGGTACTGGTCTCATGCGGAGGGGAGAAAATCATGAGTGCCACGGGATTCCAAATCGAAACGGGGCAATATGCAACTGTTATGAAAACAAACGGATTCGCAGCGTCACAAAATTTTCAGATCATTCTTCGGACCATCCTCTTCATTGTCCTTTTCCTATCGGTCATTGGCTTTTTCGTAGGATTTGCGCCCGATGAAGATGGAGACATGACTCTTGCGTTTTCATCCTCCTTTCAATCCTTGATCCTCGTCGGCCTTTACATCGGAGCACCCATTGCCTTTTACAACGAGATTTCTCAAGGATCCACGAGTTCCTCGGAGATAGCCGCAATGTCCGGCTTCATCCACTTTGAGTTCCAACCGGCCTTCTATCTGACATTGTTGCTCTCGCTGGGCTGTACCTTTCTGTGCTTTGCTGTACTGAGAGAGCAGGATGCGAAAGACGCAGCACTTCTGACCACAGACGCCCCTCCTCGCCCATCGCTATCACCTACCGTCGATTCGTCTTCTTTGCTGTTCTGCCCCTCCTGTGGGTATGGGAATCCAAAAGGGAGCAAGTTCTGTCTCAAGTGCGGCACTGCTCTGACTGTCCCTGACGACCCTGCAAAAAAGTCGTGAGTCGTACTGTCTGAGAAGGAGGCACCGGATGTTCTGTCCAAATTGTGGAAGGGGGAGTCCCTGATGGTCCCGTCTTCTGTCCTGGGTCTGGGCAGCGCTGGCGAGCGCGAAGTCCAGAAGGCCCTGTGTCACGTCCTCTACGTGAAGTACGAGATGAAGGACCAAGACCTCTTCGACAAGGCCTACGGCTATATTGCGCAGTACTACTAAACGAGGGTGGAAGCCGATCTGTGGTACATCACGACGTTCTGTTCCAAGGCTCTCTCGTGCTTAGTGAAGGGGAGGCTTGACTGATGAATTGGTACTCGATTGTTGCGTTGTTCATGAGAGTCGTCTGGCTTGACGCCCCAGCACAAAGGGAGGCAACTCAGTGACACCGACACGTGAAGCTTCAAACCAGAGTCCGTCACTGCAACCAAGGAGAACTGCGAACGACGTGGAAATGGAGTCCCTGCAGCAGGTCGAGAATCTTCTGGATGCTCTGGAGAACCGGTGGGCTGGATACTGGCAGGAGATGCAGTCTCTTCTCAACGCGCACACTCAAGATGGTCACCTACGTGGCGGGCGAGGGAGGAGGAAAAAAATCAGGAGTGCGATCTACGGGGATATCGATCTCCAGTACCCCGACTTGATGCTAGTGGTCGACATGCCATATGTACAGAGGCTTCGGCAGATTGGTCAGATGGGACTCGTGCACTTCGTATATCCGGAGGCGAGGCACTCCAGGTTCGACCACACGCTTGGCGTCGCCTGGAATACCCAGCAGATCTGTACAAGTCTCGGGAAGTCAGTCTCGTCATCGGGAAAGAAGGCCCTGTTGGCCGCAGCTATTCTACACGACATCGGCCATGGACCGTTCTCGCACTGCACGGAGATGTGGGAGGAGAGTCTCTCTGACAATCGTGGTGGCGTCTGGGGATGGTCAGAGGGTGGGGCTGGGGGGATACCTGCGTATCATCAGTTCCCAGAGGACAGCATAGCGATCGATAGATCGAAACCACATGAAGTCAATGGGGTGCGGCTGATCTACGACCATCCCATCGCACTGGCCCTTATCCGAAGAGGCTTAGCACGGATTGGAACTGGCGACCAGCAGACTGTGTTTGAACGCAACCCCTCACTCGGAATAAGGAGTCTGCTGAATCTTCTGGGGATCGACCCGCTTACTGTCTCACGAATGATCGTCGGAGACCGAGGCAACGGAGGCACTCTGGTGGACGTCATCAATGGTGACCTAGACGCAGACAAGTTTGACTACTACCGGCGCGACGCCTACTTCACGGGTGCTGGGCAGGCTGGCGGCGATGTGGAGTACATCATTGACAACGTGCAGCTCGTAACGCTCCCTGCAAGCATGGGAGGCCAGAGTAGTCTCGCGTGGCCGTTTAAGGCCGTGAACGACATTGTTTTCAACCTGATGAGCCGGGAATACTTCTATGCCAACACCGCGAATCACCCTGTCGCACAGAACGCCAACGCGATGCTTGCCACCGCCTTCTTTGAGAGTTACCGTGCCCTTCAGGATGCCTGTCTGAACCTGGATCCGGAGAATCCCATCCGGGACATTGCTGGCAGGCTCCTGGGCTATCTACCATTCATGGAAGACCAAGACGTTTGGGTCTTCCTTGACACAATGGGAAGGGTCAAATCCGAGGACTACTACCGTCAGGACTGTTGTGGAGTCGTCAGTTACATTGTAAGCAAGCTTCGCTCCCGGTCTTTGTTCGAACGGTCTTTGCCGCTAACCGGCACAGCAAACAACAGGTTCACACGAAGTGTTCGCAAGGCTGTTACCGGAGGACAGAACACACGGGATATACACGAAAGCCGCCAACTGGTGGATTTCGTGTACATAATTGACCATTCAGATCAAATGAGTCAGCACGAGGATGGAGAGTCGCGTGCATTCAGGGGCATCACTCTTATCGACTGGGGATGGACTCCTGCCAATCAGATGACATTACAGGAGCTCACCAACCGCAAGAAACGGCTCTTTGGCCGCGAGACAGCCCGGGGAAGGCCCTCTGTCTGCATCATGCCCAGCAAACGTGCACGCAAACCAATAAGCCTTTCTGAGGCCCTGGATGACTCTGATGATGAAATTGCATCTGGCATTGCCAAGTACGAGCATGGCATGTCCTTCGTACAGGTGCTAACCGATGATATAGCTGTTGACACTTCAGGACATAGAGGGAAGATCCCCCGCAAGGCTCTCTGCCGTCAGGCTAGGACGGAATATGCGGCATGGCTGCTGAGTCAAAGAAACGATACGACCGCGTGTCCATCCCCTTCACCGGGGCACGATCCGCACGCTGCAGACGTACATAGAATAGGCCCAATCCCAGCGAGATTGGACCTGGTCACTGAGGCAATCGAGCAGATCCTGGCGCCAACCTAAGAACGCCGACGCTCTCCAGGTGCAGCTTCAGGCGCTTCTCAGTCCTTACACGCCTTCGCCTTAAGCGGCCGATTCTGAGACTGTGAAACGGCACAGAAGACCCTGTAATAGGATTTGGCAGACTCTTGAACCATTCGCGCAGGAGCGTTCGGGCCAAGCTCGCTCTGAAGAACTTCAGCAATCCGCTTGACTTCGCTGTCACGCTGATCCTTTTCGGCGCACGGACGAACCGCGATGCCAGTACCATGAAGCATAACCGCCACACCCGAAGCCGAGAGCGGACGGGAGCCCATTTCAACTGCCTTCTTTGTCATCAGGTGTTCCTCCTTGTTCTTGCACTGTAATTATAGCACGTTTGGCTGCATTCTCCACTAAGCAGCGATCTACACTTTGTCCGCAGCCACCGGACACTTCTGGGATCTAGGAATCAGCGCTGGAGTATGAGAAGCAGTAGCACTTGCTTGTGGAGCCTTGATGATTCGGGAGTTGCAGCGTCCTGATTATGGATAGCCCCAGCACTCCGCGCAAGGTTGCCCGTGAGTGCAGAGCTTGGTATCCTCTCAAGGGACCGGTTCCTTCATGTGCTCTGGGAACTCCCACTCATCGTCGGGATGCATCCGGTCGCAGGGGATTCCTGCCGCACGCATCAGGAGGAGCGCCTTGTGCAGGTCGGGATCCGTTACGATCTCGGTCCCCAACTTCCCATGGCTCAGGCGGTACTGGCACTGCGCCAGCCATGCTCTCTGACACAGACTGCTGCTGCACCCTTTGAATGTCTCAAGCAACCGACGCTCCTCGTCGCTGAAGGTCCGATCCCATCCGGCAACCTTGATCCAGTCAGCACTCTCGGGGCTGTCGTCCACAATAAGGGCCCCCGTCCAGTGAAGAATCCCTGTCCAGTGAAGAATCCCGTTCTTATCCACATGGGTACTCGGTCGCTTGGTCATCGCCAACCTCCCTCAATCGCTTCTCCCGTTAGAATATCGACGGGTTTGCCTAACCTCTCGGCCTTCAGGGCCAACTCCTCAATGTTCGCAAGGGGAATGTCATCCGCGGTTGGTTCTCGCCAGTAGCCTCCCAAGTGGTTGGCCCAACTATAGATGCTGTTGTACGGAGGATACACGCACCCGTGATACACCCGAACGCCCAAGTCTTCCAACTTCAGAGGAAACGTGACTTCCTTGGCATCCCTCGAATCGTTCGCAATGCCTTCTCAGCCCCAGATGGGCACCTACTGCTCTCAAGTCGAGGAGAGGTCTTCAGGGATGTTCACGTCGCCTTCCAGTACCTCGTCTACGGCCTCCAGAGTGTCCCGTGTCAGTGGGTCAAGGGCCCAACCCTTCCGACGAAACTCCTCCTCAGTTGCCTCCCGTGTGTCTGCTTGAGCGACTTCAATGCGCTCCAACGCCAGCGTGACACGACCACTGTTCGAACGCTCGCCTGTCAGACGCTTCCAGATTTCATGCCAAGGGCTCATCGCGAAGTCCGCTGCATCGAGAAGGTCAGAGGCCGCGTCGCAGAAACGCTTCTGGCCAACCGGTGTTTCTGGCTCGATCACGCCTGCGCCGGTGGAATCGCTTCCCGGAAGCCCGGCCACTGAGTCAGAGAGGGCAGGATTCTGCGCGAGAGGTCCACGCGCGTCTCCCTTGTCTGCATGGATTGCTCCATCGGTAGCTGAGCATTCTATGTCCTCGGCGGGCAAGTCCCAGAGTCGCCCGGCCAGCCAATCGAGAAGCGAAGTGAAGAGGTTCGTTTCCTCAATGGCGGAAACCCTCTTTTCGAGGTTCTTGTTCGTGGGGGTATTATACTCAGGCCACTTGCTCGCAAGCCCTCGGAGCTCGGGGACTTGAAGCATCAGGGAGCCGATCATCTCGACATGCCGTACGTTCACACGCGACAGCCTGAGTTCACTCATCTTCTCGGCAAGGGTTGGGTCATTTCGAATGAGAACCCTAAGAAGGTCCAACAGTTCGTCATCCGGTACGTCATCCAAAGGCTGACCTGTCGTGCTGACAGTTCTTGCCTCATCGTCCATGCTTGCTTCATTGTCCATCATTTCCTCCTTGTTCAGAAGCCCGTTCATCGTTCTCGTCGCCAGCCTCTCAATCTCCTGAACGCGCTCAATGCTTATACCAAGAGCCCTGGCGATTTGATCGGGGTTGTGCCTGCTCTCACCATGGATACCCTCCAACAAGATCATGACCCGCTGCTGTGGTTCAGGAAGGCGGTTCACGAACTCCTCTAGACGACGTGTTCGCCATGTCTTGAGAGTGCCTTCCCCGAGGGGGCGACCATCCGAGCAGAAAGACAACCAGGCGTCGTGCCCCCTGCCGTGAATCGGCACCTGCAACCATGCGTTCGCATGCGCCTTCAACGCATCCTGCAAGACGGCAAATCGGCCGAGTGTTCTGCTACCTCCGGTGTCGGAACGCGAGACATAGTAATGACCGTCCTTTCCGTACACGTACGTGTGCTCAGCTATCTTCAAGTGCTCCTCCCCAACAGTCGGATTCGGCGAAGATCCAGTCCCTCATGTTCATCCATATGCGCCAACAACTGCGAGCGGATACGAGCGATGACCAGCCCACACCGATCAGTCCCTTGCGAATCCGAGATACTTCAGGATTCGCAGCTCAATTTCCACCGCTTGCTCCATGACCTCGTCTGTGTCGGCATCTCCGTAGTTCCGTTTGGCCAACTCCTTCGCGACCAGTTTGGTGATGTAGCGGTACGCGCGCTGTCCCGACGGAATAGCACACTCTTCGGCATACTCGGGACAGTCGTAGTTGAGAATGATTCTGCCCCCTTCGCCGAGCTTGCTGTGCACAGGTGTTCCAAGATGTTGCCACTCCAAATAGAGTTGACTGCGGTTCTGCCTTCGTTCGGCGCCCTCACTTGGTGGTCGATGGTTCGAACCGCCTTCGTGTGCCCCCTTGTGTTCACCCGGCGTACTGCCGCTGCGCTCCGTCGTGCCAGGTCCCCCGGGCCTGTGCGCTTCGGACCTTGCCGCCTCGAGCTCAAGATCCCTTAGAGCAAGCCCCACAGCCTCCCTCAGCCGTCGCAGCACGTTTGACTGCTGTTCCTCGGCTCGCCTTGCGCGTGCCTGCTCAACCTCCTGGCTCAGCCTTGACTCAATCGAGAGAATCCCACGGACGAAGGCTTCGAAGCCGTCGTTCCGTATGTACATGCCACGAGTTGGCGCTACTGTCAGAAACGGGGCCTCCACCGATCCATGCAAGACACCATCGGTCCAAGGCGAATGCTGGAATTCAGGAATTCTGATAATCTCTTTCACGACAACTCGCCCCTTGCTGGAGACCGCCACACCGTCGCCAGCACTAACGCCGCTGGCTACGATCGACAACGAAAGGTCCACACGGCCGTACTCGCCAATTGGCACCGCCATAAGGGAGAAGGGCGTTCCGGCGAGAGGCGGAGGTACTACGCGGTCACCGCCAATCATCACGGCCGCCGCACCGTCTCGGCGCAACAGATCAGCGAAGTTCTTCTCCAGGTATTGCTGGAGCGTCCTTCGCGAGAAGAGGCGCATGATGTCCCGCGAAATGTCCACGAGTTCCACCACGGTACCATGGGGGACGTCCGCTAGCCGTTCTTTGTCACGAAGCAATGCAGGCAGTATCTCCGCGTTGGGCTTCCCTGCCTCCATGGAAAGACGCCAAACGGCACCTCCGTCATCAATCTTGGAGATGAAGACCGCTTTGCGAGCAAATGACTGGTATCCAAGAATCCCGATGCCCATCTTGCCAATGACCTTTGACGGATCGATACGACGCTTTCGTAGCTCGTCTTCGTTCGTCTTGATAGAATTGCCCAAGTTTCGGACGACCCTCTCCATCTCCCCTTCTGACATTCCACAGCCATCGTCTCGTACGGAGATGCTATTGATCTTGCCGCTTGCCGCCTCCAACGCAACAACGCTCGCACCGGCATCCATACTGTTGACGATGAACTCAGCCAGCGCGACACGTGGGTCTTCATAGACGGAGGCGAGCAAAGACATCACTTTTGTCTTGTTCGGGAACTCAAACGGAATCTGGCTCATGTTCCCTTGCCCCCTTTCCCAGGCAAGTCCCGAAAGGCTTTCCATAGTTCGAGCTTCTGGTTGTCCAAGACGGCGCCGAGAAGCGTCGTGACGTACGCGAGCTCATACACGTTTACCCTGCTACGAAGCTCCTGCAGTACTTTCGAATCCGAAAGTGCCAGAGCAAGAGTTGCCGACAGGCTCTTCAGCTGCCGTCTAAACTTCTTGACGAACTGGTCTGATTCGTCAGGCCCAACTCCGGAAGAGTTCGAGAACTGCGCAAGCTTTGCGCTGAGATCCTCGCTGAGAGAGCGAATCTCGTCTGACAGCGAGATCAATCTCTCTCGGTCTGGCGTAGCAGTCACTGCGACCTCTGTATGCGCAGCGCGGGTTGCATCGTGACGCTTGGTCCCAGCCTCAACTGTCGCTTCATCCAACCCGAGGACGCTGAACAGCACCTGCCGCGTTCGAGTATCCTTCGGGAGATTCCTTCCGGCAATCCACCCCCACGCCGTCTTGTACTGCACGTTCAGGTACGTTGCGAGTTCCCCCACAGTTGTCGGCGGTACGGTACGCTTCTCTAGCGCTTGTCTCAACTTTCCCATAGTGTGCTCCCTCACATGTCTCTGCATCACATCTCGTCCCAGATGCTGGCGCCGACCCTCTTCAGTATTCCCCCCTCCACGATCTTCATTCTGATGAGCACCGAACTTCGCTTGACCGCGTACGCATGACTCATGAACATGAACTCGCATATTTCGTCGAACGTGACACCTCCACCCTTCTTCCGGATGAGGTACAGGACGACATCGAGGCTCTCACTCGCAGGCGGGTAGCCCCATGAACGGAGAGCCCATGTGCCAAGCCCTGCCCAGGAAAAACGGCTGTCTCTCCCCAGCGTGCTCTCTACCCTTCGTGGATCTACTTGGGCAATCCCTTTTGCCTCAAGGTACCGCGCAAGGTCTGCAAAGTGAGCTGGAGCCTGCAACTGCTTCAGAGCTGTCTCGATCTGGTCGCCCAGTGATTCGCGGGGGAGGGCCGTCACCAGCTCAGTGGTAACCGCCGAGGTTGATCCTTGCGGAAGAACCGCATTCGAGGCAAGATACTGGCCGAGCCTCTCCTCCAGTCCGGATGTATGTGGCTCGTCGCTCAGAGCCTCGTGCTGCACCCACGTGAGAAGCTCTTCCAGCTTCTCCTCAGCTTGGGGACAACACTGAAATGATGTGGTACCCAACCTTACGCGGGCCAGACCACGCTCACGGCCCAGCGCATCCATGAACAGCCGACCAATAGCCTTGGCATCCACGAGTCGTTCCATGTCTCCTATATTCCCAAGTACCGAGTATTCAAGAATCTCAGGGCTTAGAATAGAGTATTCATGTATTCCGCGCCAGTAGTCTTGAAAACTCACGTGCATTAGGAGGTCCTCCATCAGGAGTCTACTGCCTCTCCACAACCGTTGCCGTATGCGCTCGCGCGTAACACCTTCCGCCATGCCTATCGAATTCAGGCTACTCTGTCCCCCGTACCGAGCGTGCAGGCAACGAAGGTCAGCCGGAGAGACCGAGGGCGCCTTTGAAGCTGAGAAATCGCAGTACTCCGCTAGCAGCACGTCCAGTGGCAACTGACGCACTGACTGCTCGAGACGGGACCGCTTTTCGCGTGCGATGAGTTCGGCTCGAGTCAGTGTTTCATGCGGTCCTGCGTCCGTACCTAACGGATTCACAACCTTCTGTGTTTCAGGAAGCACACGTGCTTCAGGCAGCAATGGTGTATCGTTTGTGACCTTGACTCCGAGCACTCGCACCACAAGGGCAACTACAGCGGCGAAGCTTCCCACGTATTGACGTCCGGGGTCAGAATCACTCAGTCCCTCAAGAGTTTTGGCTTCAATCTTGGCAACGCTCAGGTCGGACTCCCGGGTCATCGATTGGAGTAGCCCCCGAAATGTTACGTTGCGCCTGAGCCTGAGATAAAGACCTACGGCAGCTTGTTCGACGATCGCCGAAGCGTCTTCAATGTCTATCTCACCGTCTGCTCCAGGGAAGACGGCGCACGGAAATGCCGCGCTGACTACCGCCCTTGTCGACATCTCATCCAGCGTGCTGAGCCGAGAAGAAGTAATGTCCCCACACTCCTCGACGAGGCAACTCAGTTCGCTCCGCTGGGATATTCCAGTCAGCACAGTACTGGCTGGACAGCCAGGTCCGAGTGGACCGGGTTCCACTTCGACAGAATCTGCAGTTGGCGCATCGGCCCGGTCTGAAAGCAGCAGCGAATGCTGCGGGGGGACGTTCAGACGTAGCTTGACTACATCAGTCAGAAGCTTCTGGTAATTCGCTCTGGGCTTGTAGCCGGCGAGATACGACTGCCCAAGATCCCTGAACACGGCACTGATATTTGCGTACTTGAACTCGATCGATCCCTTGCTTCGATGGTTCAACAAAGGCTTCAGGGCTCGAAGGTGATCGACTTTGACATACTGCTTTCCGCGAGTCTCTGCCTGAAGCATCTCGAAGTAGTCTGAGACGACAAGACCGACCTCTTTGACGCTCCAATCAGCGCCCCTTGGGAAGATGGACCTTGACCCCAGTGATCTCCTGGCTCGCTTCCGCTTCTGCATCGCCTCTGAATGCCCCTCAGACAGCTTTCTGTCTTCTTCCCGTCAACCCTCTCGATTCGCGTCGTTCGTGTCGTCCTTCATGATGCGTCCACGGTCTTGCACTACGCTGGTTGTCAACGTGAAAGCTGGTTCCAGTAGGGTTCAGACTGACCAGCTGTCGGGCAGAACTCCGACCATCATGTCAAGACCCAATCCAGACTTCACCACAACCCCGCTCAGGGGTGCAAACTACCGTCGTTAGATCCTCTCAAGCTGCAAGAACGCCGTCAGAGCCAACCAAAGCAGTCGACGTGCTGCCTTCTCAGCATAGAAGACAACAGTGGCTGGGTCAAGTCGGACAAGACGCGTGGAGGCGGTTTGACATTAACGACGGCTGAGACAAGCGCTCACAGGCACGCCGGGCGTTGCGAGTGCCCTCCGCGTACAAAAGGGCGGTGCGAGTTCCCATACTGGCGGGCAAGTACGGGAAGTCAACCTACGCCGTGTCACTTGCGTCCACTTCCCGTTCCAACCAGCCACAGGGCATCGAACAACAGCTTCAGGACTGCGATCAGCGATGGATCGCAGGACTGCCTGTTCGCCCCTATCTCCACCACCCGGCCACCATCATGTTGCTGACTTGCCGCGGATTCGCCACCAGTCGGCCAACGGTGCACTTCTTTTCCGAGAAGAGGTCAATGCCGCCCATCTTTCCCTTTCTTGGCGCGGCGAGGTCCGGACGAGTCCCAACCAGCACAGTCGATAGTCTCACCTTTCTGCTCATGCTCTCATGGTGATGAAGACACGAGCTGATTGGGCGGGCGAGGATCCTGAGGACTCTTCTCCGAGAAGCATAGATTGTATACGAGAGTGAGAGAACTACAGTAATAGAATAATAGAGTATTGGTTCTAGAGACCTTGGTAGTGAACACTGCGAAGATACTCCCAAGATTGTGGACGGTGCTATCTCTCCCCAAGTTCTGGTGCTGCCGTGCCTGAGGACTCACAGTTGTTGTCGTTCGCGGATTGTTCAGCAATCTTGCTGAGTCTCGACAATTCTACGAGCAGAAGGTTCCAACTAGGATCTGCTTGGTCTACCATGTATGCAGATGACAAAATGACACAGCAGATGGCTTGGTAGCCATCCGCTTTTTTTCTTCTACGGCTGTCTCTTCCCGCGTTCGTGTTCAGTGCGAGAGCCGCTGGATGAACTTCCACGCACTGTCAACCACGCCATCCTTGTCATAGTCCATTGTCACGACATGGGCCGATTTCTCGAAAACAACCATCTCCTTGTCTATGGAAGCGGTATGCTCCATGATAAACGGACCACACTCTTGGGGAACGACATGATCGTGCGTTGAACGCATGACGAGTAAGGGCTGGGCAATAAGACTCAGGTCCCTGCGCGTGACTCCGAGCAGCTTCACCATCTCGTGAGTACCGGCGGTCGGCGTCCTGTCGTACGCGGGTTCGATGATACCGGGTTCCATGATGTCAGACGCGATCGCCGACGTCGATGCAATCAGATGCTTGAGGATGGGCAGAAAAGGCGCGCGCTTGTCGGTCATGAAGACAGGTGCGTTGACGGGGATGACGCCGGCAATCTCTGGATGATGCTCTGCAAGATACAGGATAAGCGTTCCACCCATCGAGAGCCCAGTGACAAATACCTTGTCGCACTGGCTGGCCAGCAACTGATATGCCTGTTCCGCGTCACGAATCCAGTCTGTGTAGCGAGCCCGGTTGACGTCCTGCCATCTCGTCCCGTGGCCTGTCAGGCGTGGAGCCTCAACGAAGAGTCCTTTCGCCGCGAGTTGCTCTGCATAGTAGCGAATACTCCCCACTGTCCCCGTGAATCCCTGCATGACGAGACAACCAACGCCGCTCGTGCCTTTCGCGCTGAACGGTCTCCCTTCTTCGCGAATGTCCATTTCCCGCCTCCGTTTTGACCGTGTGGCATGCACACCAATTCCATTATCAGCAACCCAGACCTTGGTGCAATTGCGTGGACTTTGCGGCATCCCGGCCCGGATGCCGCCACCTTCCGTCAGGTGTTCAGCGAACTGTCCTCTATTCCCAGTGAGGAGCATGCATCAAGATCGATGGCCGCCCGTACACCCAGCATGGCCCGCCGTGTCCCGGCGTAGGCGATCATCGCGCCATTGTCGGTGCAGTACTTCATCGGTGGGAAGTAGACCCGGACATCCCCAGTCCTCGCGAAGCTATCTCTCAACCGCTTGTTTGCGGCAACACCGCCTACGACGGTGAGGGTGCGGGGAGAGAGGTCGCGGGCCGCCCGCAATGATTTGCCTGCGAGCTCACCGACGACCGCAGACTCAAAACTTGCCACGATGTCAGGGAGATGAGCTTTGAGTTCCTCCGATGTCAACGACTTCACATAGTTGATGCCGGCAGTCTTGAGGCCACTGAAACTGAACTCATACCCTCCCCGGCTGAACGTCACTCTCGGAAAAGAGTGGTACGAGGGATCCCCGGTTGCGCCAATCTTCTGGACCACCGGCCCTCCCGGATAACCAAGTCCCAGATACTTCGCGAACTTGTCCAGCGTCTCCCCTGCCGCATCGTCGCGCGTTGCACCCAGAACTCGATAATGGAGCCATCGGTCAACATAAACCAACTCCGTGTGCCCTCCGGACACAATCAGCGCCAGCACCGGAAAATCGTCGCCCGTCAGCGGCTGCAGGTCGCTTCCCGGATCACGGAGGAATGACGCCATCACATGGCCCTCCAGATGATTCACGGGGATCAGAGGTTTTCCACTGGCATATGCAAGACCCTTTGCCGTTTCTACGCCCACAAGAAGAGAACCGATCAACCCGGGCCCGTAGGTGACGGCAATCCCGTCTACGTCTTTGATCCGCATGCCTGCCTGAAACAAAGCTTCATCTACAGAGGCGATAATCGTCGCGGTATGCCGGCGAGAAGCAATTTCAGGAACAATGCCGTTATACTTCTGATGGAACGAATCCTGACTCGAAATAACCGACGACAAAACCAGCCCCGTATCGTCTACAACAGCTGCAGCCGTGTCGTCGCAGGATGTCTCAATCCCCAGTATGCGCACTGCGTAGCTCCTTTGTCATGACCAGCCCGTCTTCCATGTTGTCAGGATAGTACATCGGTCGGAGATCCGTCACTCCAAAGCCCAGCCCCTCATAGAGCTTCTGAGCTGCAACATTGGACCTCCGGACTTCAAGAAAAGCGCTCCCCATCTTGAGATCCCGGGCCAGATCGAGGAGAAACAGAACGAGCTGCTTTGCCACACCAGATCCGCGAGAGGAAGGGTACGTAGCGACATTGACGATGTGCAACTGTCCTTCCTTGAACCAGCCGCCGATGAATCCGACGATGCGTTTATCGACTGTAGCGACGAAATACTTTGCATCTGCATTGAAGGTAATGTCCACGAAAAAGGTCTCTTTGGGCCAAGGAGTCGCATAGGACGCTTCCTCGATCGCCCAGATAGCTTTGAGATCCCGAACACTCGCTGTCCGGACGATGATTGACGGCGCGGACGTCACAACGCCACCTTCGGGTGATCGAACAATTCCTCCGTGCTTCGGAGGTACAGCGGCTCGAGCGTGAACGGGTCTTCACTCCGGGCACCCACCGAAGCCGCAAGGATGCCGACGCAGCTCGGATACACGTCGAATGACCACGCCACGTTCTCTCGTTCGCGTCCGCGCTGGTTCTCTGGAACTGCCGCAGGCGAGAAGGCACAGGCGGCAAGTCCACCCACGTCACGGACAGTATCGAAGGCTCCCGGTCCCAAACACACTGCGTCCGCTTGAGACACGATTGCTCCATCACGGACGGTAAACTCCTGCACATAAAACTCGTGGCGACGAGCATCCAGAAGCGCCCACACAGGACCATCAGTCACTTGTGTTGTACTCGTCAGGAAGCCGCTCCAGGCTACCGCTTCCAGCGTGGTGACGGAGAGGAGCGAGCAAGGAGACGCGTAGGCAATTGCCTTGGCGATGCTTGCGCCGACCCGCGACCCCGTAAAGGTTCCAGGGCCCTTGACCAACACAATGCCCGCCACGTCATCGAGCGTGCATCCTGCCTTCACGAGCACGTGATCGATCGCAGCCACGACAGTGTTGGACGCAGTCGCCAACTGCAGTGAAGCCTGGGCCAGTACTTCATCTCCCCGCGCAAGGCCAACGACTCCGGAAACGGTGGCGGTGTTAATGAGAAGCAGGGACTGTCTCGACACCGAAACACCTCGCAATGATGGAAGGCTGGTAGAAATCGCGCAGAACAATGCGTCTGATCTCTTCGCCCAGGACTTCGAAATGGACCTCAATACGTTCATACATCTCGAGGAGTCTTCCGGACCGTTCAGCCCACTCGATTACCGTCACACCGCGCTTGTCCAGTTCTTCCTCGAAGCCCATTTCGACCAGTTGTCGAGGATCCTCGATACGATAGAGATCAAAATGCCTCACCGGTTCTTTGCCCAGATAGTTCCGCTCCAGGACAAAGGTGGGGCTGGCGACGCTTGCCCGATCGACGCCGAGCGCTACCGAGAGAGCACGCGTGAGAACCGTCTTGCCGGCGCCCAGAGGACCGATCAGTCCAACAACCAATGAGTCACGGTTCCCCTGTGAAAGCGTCTCCAGTAGACAGCTCCCAAGCAGGATGCCAATGCCCTCAGTAGACTGGTGGCAACGGCTCTGGAATGGTACCTCTATGCAAGTTTCGTAGGTCATGTTCGGGTAGTCATCTTAGCAGGAACCTGACCCTTGTACAACACTGATGTGATATTCCGTTTGCTCCCCATCCGGGGCCTCGGAGGTACGGCGCCAGACCTCTCCGATACTTGACAGCTCACCATGCCCTCCTATAATGGCTTAGCACTCATGCAAAGAGAGTGCTAATCCATCAAGATTTTCTAGTACAGGAGGTACGACAATATGACAAAGCTGGTACCAATCGGTGATCACGTCGTCATCAAAGTTGAGAAAGCCAAAGAAACCATGAAGAGTGGCATTGTCCTGCCTGACAGCGCCAAGGAAAAACCTCAGCAGGGCACCGTCATGGCAGTTGGCTCCGGCGTCATGCTGGACAACGGCACCAAGATTCCCCTTGAGGTCAAGAAAGGCGACAAGGTTTTCTATTCCAAGTATAGCGGCAACGAAATCAAACTCGACGACGAAGAGTACGTTGTGCTTTCTCAGCACGACATCCTCGCAATCGTCAAGTAAGGAGGAATGACCATGGATGCAAAACAGATCATCTTTAATGAGGAAGCATACGAAAGGATTCGCACCGGTGTCGATAAGCTCGCCAATACAGTCAGAGTCACGCTAGGGCCCAAGGGCCGTCACGTTGCACTCGAGAAGAAGTTTGGTTCTCCGGTCCTGTCCGACGACGGCGTCAACATCGCCAAGGAAATCGAACTCCAGGATCCGAACGAGAACATCGGCGCGCAGCTCCTCAGAGAGATTGCCCAGAAGACTGAGGACCAGGCCGGTGACGGTACAACCACAGCCACTGTTCTTGCCCAAATCATGATTCAGGAAGGTATCAAGAACGTCACTGCCGGCGCAGACTCCGTCGCACTCAAGGCTGGCATGGACAAAGCGACGACAGCTGTTGTCGAAGAGCTCAAAAAGCTGTCTCGCCCGGTCAAGACCCGTGAAGAGAAGGCACAGGTTGCCACTGTCTCATCCAAGATGCCCGCCGTCGGCGAAGCAATTGCGGACGCCATGGAGAAGGTCGGCAAAGACGGCGTCATCAGCGTGGAAGAATCTCAGGGCCTCGAGATGAAGGTTGAGACCGTCGAGGGCATGCAATTTGACCGTGGCTACATCTCTGCATACCTCGTGACCGACCCCGACCGCATGGAAGTCGTGCTCAAGAACCCTCTCATCTTCATCACTGACAAGAAAATCACGTCCATCCAGGAGTTCCTGCCCGTCCTTGAGAAGCTGTCTGTGAAGGGACGTCCATTCCTGCTCGTCGCAGATGACATCACCGGTGAGGCGATGGCGACAATCGTGCTCAACAAGGTCCGTGGCACGTTCTCATGCGCGGCAGTCAAGGCGCCCGGCTTTGGAGATCGCCGGAAGGCTATGCTCGAAGACATTGCAATCCTCACGGGTGGCAAGGTTCTCAGCGAAGATCTTGGCCTCACCTTCGAGAAGGTCACCGAAGACATGTTTGGCTCTGCTGACGAAGTCAAGGTCGACAAGGACAACACGACCATCGTTGGTGGTAAGGGAACCAAGGAAGAGATCAAGTCCCGCATCGGCCAGATCCGCAAGCAGGTCGAAGAGACCAAGTCGGACTACGACAAGGAAAAGCTTCAGGAGCGCCTGGCAAAGCTTGCCGGTGGCGTTGCTATCATCAAGGTCGGCGCATCCACCGAGACAGCTATGAAGGAACTCAAGCACAGAGTCGAGGATGCTGTCAATGCTACTAAGGCAGCCGTGGCAGAAGGCATCATCATCGGCGGTGGTGCAGCTCTGGTGAAGGCAGGAAGGGGAATCGACGGACTCAAGCTCACCGGTGATGAGAAGACCGGCGCCGAGATCGTCCGCAAGTCACTTCGTGAGCCGCTCAAGATCATCGCGGACAACTCTGGCTATGAGGGCGTCATCGCGGTTCAGAAGGTTCTCGAGGGCGACGACAATCTCGGGTTCAACTCCCTGGGCAACAAGTTCGAGGACCTCTTCAAGAGCGGCATTGTTGACCCCCTGAAGGTCACACGCCTCGCGCTGCTGAACGCAGAGAGCATTGCAAGTCTGCTCCTCTCGACGGCGGCCATGGTCACAACCGTTCCGAAGGCGGAGAGTTCAGCGCCTGCTGCTCCGGCCTACCCTGACTACTAGAACTCTGCTTCACTCGTCGTCTGTCGACAAAACCCCGGCCTTACGGCCGGGGTTTTTGCTTGGCTCAGGACGCATGCTCCTCAAGGCAAGTGCTGATCATCGCTCCCGGAACATGTGAAGATACCTTGAATAGTACTGCAACTGTGCTATAAATAGAATTCGGCTGAACTATAGCTAATTCTTTTTCGGGAGGAAGAGAGGATGAAAAAGCTGCTAACAGTATTGCTGTCATTCATGCTTGTCGCAGTTGTATTCACGGGCTGCAAGAAGACCACTACGCCAACGGACACTGGTACTACTGGAGCCAAGTTTCATATTGGTATCGTCACAGGCACCGTCTCTCAGGGTGAGGACGACCTTCGTGGTGGCGATGCTCTTGCGAAAGAATACGGTACTGTGGCTGACGGTGGCATGATCCAGGCAATAACCTACCCGGACAACTTCTCATCCGAGCAGGAAACGGTAATCGCTGACATTGTTGGCCTTGCCGACGACCCACTCATGAAGGCCATTGTCGTCAACCAGGGCGTTCCCGGCACAGCCGAAGCATTCAAGGAAATACGCGCGAAGAGGTCCGACATTCTGCTCTTCTGCGGTCAACCGCAGGAAGACCCTAACGTCATCGACGCAGCGGCCGACGTCGTCACTGATGCCGACAACGTGGCTCGCGGCTACCTTATCATCTGGTCAGCCAAACAGATGGGCGCCAAGAACTTTGTGCATATTTCATTCGCCCGTCACATGAGCATTGAGCTTCTGAGCCGCCGCTGGGCCATCATGCAGCAGGCAGGCAAGGATCTCGGGGTCAAGACCTTTTTTGAGACCGCCCCCGATCCCGTCAGCGACGTCGGTATGGCGGGCGCCCAGCAGTTCATCCTCGAGCACGTTCCAGCCTGGGTTCAGCATTACGGCAAGGACACGGCATTCTTCTGCACCAACGACGGGGAAACCGAACCGTTGCTCAAACAGGTCATGAAATACGGTGGCATGTTTGTCGAAGCTGACCTTCCCTCGCCCACCATGGGCTATCCAGGAGCCTTCGGTATCGATCTCAAGGCTGAGCAGGGTGATTGGCCGGCCATCCTCAAGAAGGTTGAGTCTACAATTGTCGCCGACGGCGGATCTGGCCGTTTTGGCACATGGGCATTCTCTCTCGGCTATACAACCACAGCAGGTCTCGGCGAATATGCCAAGCGTTGCATCGAGGGTACGGCCAAGGTTGCGAACATGCAGGATATGCTCTCTGCCTTTCAGAAGTACACTCCTGGCGCAGCATGGAACGCCTCCAACTACACAGATCTTAACACCAAGAAAACGGACACCAATCACTTCCTGATCTACGAGGACACATACGTGTTCGGCAAAGGATACCTCGGCTCTGCCAAACAGGTAGTCCCCGAGAAATACCTCACCTTCAAGCCTCAGTAGAATCTGGCATTCAAGCGCTGGGGCGTCTGCCCCAGCGCTTTTCCTTCAACGTGCACACTGTTGTCGTGATGTCGGAAGGCAATCAGGATCACGATCGTGTTATGTTATGCCATAGAGAAGAAGAGGCAAACACCGTTAAGCAATCAGCTCCTGCGTGTTTGGTACGTCGCTTCCAAGGCCTCCAACAATTCTCTGTCAGTGTGCTAACCAGTATTCTTGAAGAGCCATAGGTGAAAGTGTTCAATTTCTGGGAGGTGGCCACATGACTCAACAACAACCTTTGCTGAAAATGCAGGGCATCACCAAAGAATACTTTGGGAACCGGGTTCTGACCGATGTCTCCCTCGACTTGAACCGCGGCGAGGTCCTCGGCCTTGTTGGAGAGAACGGTGCCGGCAAGTCGACCCTGATGAATATCCTCTTCGGGATGAGCGTCATTGTCCAGACCGGAGGCTATGCCGGTAAGGTTTTCATCGATGGCAAAGAAGTCAGTTTTCAGAACCCGTTCGATGCCCTCAAGGCAGGTATTGGCATGGTTCACCAGGAGTTCTCGCTGATCCCAGGGTTCACCGCCACTGAGAACATCCTTCTCAACGGTGAAATTCTGCATGACAACATCGTGACGAAACTTTTTGGGCCCCGCTTGAAGACACTGGACCTTCCCGAAATGCGCGCCATCGCGGAGAAGTCCATTGAGCTGCTGGGCGTCGAAATCAGCCCAGACACGCTGGTCGCCGAGATGCCGGTCGGTCATAGGCAGTTCACCGAACTCGCACGCGAGATCCATCGCCCCGAGATGAAAGTGCTCGTGCTCGATGAGCCGACGGCAGTCCTGACGGAGTCCGAGGCGGAGGTTCTTCTGACTTCACTCCGCAGACTGGCCGCCACTGGAATTGCCATTATCTTCATCACGCACCGCCTTCAGGAGATCCTCGACATTTGCGACAGGATCGTTATTCTGCGGGACGGACAAGTCGTGAAAGAGATAGCCACCCACGACACCGACATCGGTCAGGTCGCGGAACTCATGGTGGGTCGCAGTGTGGATACAAAAGCAATTGCCACTGCAACGTATGACACACAACAAGAAACGGTCCTGGCCGTCGAGCATCTGTGGGTCGACATGCCTGGAGAGACAGTTCGAGACGTCAGTTTTGAGGTTCATAAGGGAGAGATCTTTGGCATCGGAGGACTCGCTGGGCAAGGAAAACTTGGTATTCCGAACGGCATTATGGGACTTTGCCCCGCGGGAGGAACAGTCATCCTGCACGGGAAGCCAATCCACCTGGAGGATCCGGCAGCCGCCCTGGCAGCCAGCATGGCATTCGTCTCGGAAGACAGGCGCGGTGTCGGTCTGCTTATGGAAGAGCCTCTGGACTGGAATATCGCGTTCACTGCGATGCAAGTGCAGAACAAGTTTCTCCGACCGCTCCTGGGCGGACTCATCAAATGGAGAGATGACCGGGCCATCCGGAAGGTCACCCGGGAATATATCGAGGCCCTGGAGATCAAGTGCACGGGAGTTGAACAGCCTGCTCAAGAACTCTCTGGCGGCAATCAACAGAAAGTCTGTCTTGCCAAGGCTTTTGGTGTAGAACCAAATCTGCTATTCGTCTCGGAACCGACACGTGGTATCGACGTCGGCGCAAAAGCGCTGGTCCTGAAAGCGTTGCGGCGGTACAACAGCGAAAATGGGACGACCATTGTCATGGTATCGTCTGAGCTTGAGGAGTTGCGTTCCATCTGCGATCGGATCGCTATTATTGACGAAGGTCGCGTGGCAGGCATTCTGTCCCCTGCCGCCACAGCAAAAGAATTTGGCATGCTCATGATCGGCAAACTCAAGAACACAGATGATAAGGTGGTGAGTCATGCATAGGTTGCGGCAATTCATCGACCGGGCAGGTTGGCCTCGGATCATCATAGGACTAGTGCTACTCTCACTGTTCCTGGTTGCTCCACATTGGGGTGTTCGAATCGACGCATCACTGATGGACACGATCATTCGTTTTGGGATGAACGGGGTGATGGTACTCGCCATGATTCCCATGGTACAAGCAGGCTGCGGACTCAACTTTGGTCTGCCACTCGGTATTATTGCCGGACTGCTGGGAGCCACCCTGAGCATTGAACTGGGGCTTGTTGGGGTTGCGGGATTCGCCGGCGCTATCGGGATAGCCATTCCGCTCGCATGTCTGTTTGGCTGGGGATATGGCGTTCTACTGAACCACGTCAAGGGCGACGAGATGATGATCGCCACATACGTTGGTTTCTCCTCTGTCTCCTTCATGAGCATCATGTGGATGGTCTTGCCCTATCACAATCCGACGATGATCTGGGGCTACAGTGGCCAAGGTCTCAGGACTACCGTTTCTGTCGACGGGTTCTGGGCCAAGATACTGGACAACTTGCTTGCCATCCACATCGGTCCAAACTTTATGTTTCCAACTGGCACGATCTTGTTTTTCGCACTCATGGCATGGCTCATGTGGGCGTTCTTTCACACCAAGACCGGAACAGCGATGACTGCTGTCGGTTCGAATCCAGACTACGCCCGCGCCAGTGGAATCAGCGTCGACCGGATGAGAACCACTTCTGTTATCCTGTCGACTGTCTATGGAGCCATCGGCATTCTCCTGTATGAACAGAGCTATGGGTTCATTTCGCTCTACAACGGCCCCTTCTTCATGGCACTCCCCGCAGTCGCCGCCGTTCTCATCGGCGGCGCCAGCGTCAACAAGGCCAACATTACCAACGTGGTCATAGGAACAATCTTGTTTCAAGGCATCCTGACCATGGCCCCCTCTGTTATCAACGCCGCTATTCACAGTGATGCGGCAGAAGTTGTACGACTCATCGTTTCCAATGGAATGATCGTCTACGCACTCACCCGAGCGACCAGGAAGTCCAGGTGACACCATGACAAGAAGATATGGACTCAAAGATGTCATTTCCCACTTCTTCATCAACAATGCCGTCCCTATTATCTTCATCGTCTTCATAGCATTTGCCATCCCCATCTCAGGCTTCTCCGGCCCCTACCTTACTCAGCAGCTGGTCATAAGGGTCAGTCGTGATTCCTTCCTTGTTCTTTCCCTGGTCTTGCCAATCATGGCAGGTATGGGAATCAACTTCGGCATGGTCCTGGGCGCTATGTCGGGACAGATCGCAATCATCCTCGTTCTCAACTGGGGAGTCCAGGGAGTAGGCGGGCTATTCCTGGCCATGGCAGTTGCAACGCCGATGGCCGTACTCCTCGGGTGGTTCTCCGGCCTCATTCTTAACAAGGCCAAAGGACGCGAGATGGTAACGTCGATGATGCTCGGATTCTTCATTAGTGGCATTTACCAGCTCATCGTGCTCTACTTCATGGGCAAACTCATCCCAATTCATAATCCTGTCCTCGTCCTGTCACGAGGGTACGGCATTCGCAACGCTCTTAGCCTGCTGACAATGCGAATGAGCCTCGATAACCTCATCCCGTTGAAGATCGCCGGCATCTCGATCCCAGTTGCGACATATGTGATTATCGGTTTGCTTTGTCTATTCATCTGGTGGTTCGGCAAGACAAAGCTAGGGCACGACATGCGAGCAGTCGGCCAAGACATGGGTGTCTCCGAAGATTCGGGTATCAAGGTAGAACGCACTCGTATTCTTGCTATCATTCTCTCTACCGTTCTTGCCTGTTATGGACAAATCATCTATCTTCAGAACATTGGCACGCTGAATACATACAATGGTGCTGACCAAACAGCTACGTTCGCAGCCGCAGCACTGCTGATCGGTGGAGCAAGTGTCGTAAAAGCCTCCATCCCCAATGTGTTCATCGGAGTTGTTCTCTTTCATCTGATGTTCCTCGTATCTCCGATGGCAGGAAAGAACCTCATGGGATCAGCAATGATCGGGGAGTACTTTCGTGTCTTCGTGTCATATGGCGTCATAGCGCTCGCCCTTGCCCTGTATGCCTGGAAACGACTGAAGGAACGAGAGCGAGCGAGACGCTCTCTGCGCGGGACAAAGGAGTCGTAGCACGCCCCCTCCAATCAGGCTCTTGAAGATGGCTGCCGGCATCTGTCGACAGCCATCTTGCTACAGAGCGCTGGACACGTAGACGAACGGCACAGACATCATGAGCCCCGTGCTGTTGCAGCGCTTTCCCAGACTCCTACAATGCTTGAGATACGTGGAGGTGTCGGAATGAGTGGACTAATACGGCTGGATGACACATGGGCTCTTGATCACATCGATGCCGAGGAGATCGACGGAGGGATGAGAGAGGCAGCACTGCAGCTCCAGCTCCTCGTCGACAGGAAGGGCGCCGGCTCTGAATACACCGGATGGCTCAACCTGCCCATCGACGCGCCTGACAGTGTCGTGGCCAGACTCGAGCACGCCGCCGCCGACCTCCGCGAACAATCGGATACTGTCGTCGTCTGTGGTATTGGGGGCTCCTATCTGGGGGCTCGAGCGGGCCTGGAATTCCTTGCCGGCGTGCCGTCCCGCTCGGCAACCGACAGTTTGCCCGACATCCTCTTCGCCGGCAACAGCCTCAGTTCATGGCAACTCCAAAAGCTGCTGGACAGGCTTGCGGGCCACCGCTTCTCCGTCGTGGTCATTTCGAAATCCGGCACGACGCTTGAGACTGCGGTTGCCTTCCACATCCTGAGAACAGAGCTGGTTCGACGGTTCGGCGCAGGAAAGGCACGCACCCGCATCGTGGCCATAACGGACTCGGAGCATGGAACCCTGCACGATCTTGCCAGGGACCAGGGCTTGGTCACATTCGATCTGCCTCGCGACGTTGGGGGACGCTATTCAGTACTCACTCCGGTCGGTCTCCTTCCGTTCGCGATCGCAGGCTTGAATATCCGTGCGATGCTGCAAGGCGCCGCAGAACAGCGCACTGCCAGCCTTGGTTCGCCTGCAGCGACCAACGACGCTCTTCACTACGCCGTTGCCCGACGCCTTCTGAACACGAGTGGAAAGAACATCGAACTGCTTACAAGTTTCGAGCCCTGTCTGCACTTCGTCGGCGAATGGTGGAAGCAACTGTTCGGCGAGAGTGAGGGCAAGAACGGCAAGGGGATCTTCCCTGCGTCGGCCGAATTCACAACTGATCTTCACTCACTTGGGCAATATGTCCAGGAAGGAACTCATTCACTCTTCGAGACGGTTGTCGATGTGCCCGCCCCCGCCGACGTCGCGTTCCTCTGTGATGCGGACTCGCCAGACGGGCTTGCCTATCTCAACGGCCGAAGCCTGTCTGCCATGAACCACGATGCCAGGATCGCCACACTTCTTGCTCACCACGATGGCGGCGTCCCCGTGCTTCAACTGACGGTGCCCGATGTCTCAGAAGGTAGCTTCGGTGCCGCTGTGTACTTCTTCGAGGTCGCCTGTGCGGTAGGAGGCTATATGCTTGGCATCAACCCCTTCGACCAGCCTGGCGTAGAAGCGTACAAGCACAACATGTTCGCTCTCCTGGCCAAACCGGGCACAGAGGTGGAAGCCGCGGACATTCGTTCACGTCTTGCCAGGGGCAACTGACCAGCATCAAGCAAGGTTCCACCCGCAGAAACGGTCGTGGAGAGACACCTCCCAAGGCGTCAGACGAGCTTACGTCGAGTAGACAGTCTGCCCTTTGAGAAGCTGATCCGCGAGAAAAGCCGCACCAACGGCGGCGGCATCGTTCCTGTAGTGTGCCATCGAGAATTCGATGCCCTCAAACAGGAGCGGCAGAGAACGCCGCTGAGCAACGCGCTTCATTTCGTCCATGAGCAGCCCTGACTCGGCAACTCCGCCACCCAGCACGACCATATCCGGGTCGAGCGTGTTGATGAGTGCCGCAGCCGCCCGGCCAAGGTAGCGGGCCGCCCGCTTGAAGGCTTGTTGTGCCAGTAGATCTCCATGATGAGCAAACTCGGAGATTGTCCGGGCCGACGCTGCGTCTTTCATCGTCATGAGACTCTTCGACCCCTTAGCCAGTGCGCTCTCGACATATCGCTCGATACCGGTTCCGGAAGCGGTGGTCTCGAGACAGCCATGACGGCCGCAGCCGCACAGCAGGCCACGGTCGACCATGGGAAGGTGCCCTATCTCGCCTGCAAAGCCGTGGCGACCAACATACAGGTGCCCGTCGACAATGAACGCTCCGCCAACACCAGTCCCGACAGCGAACATCACGACATTGCGGCGACCGACGGCGACCCCGCTGACCCACTCGGCGAAGAGCGCGCAGTTAGCATCGTTTTCCAGATACGCCGGGGCACCGGTGAACCCACCGACGATATCAGCAAGCGCCACATCTCGCACGCCGGGCATATTGGGAGGAAACAGGAACACGCCGTGCTTCTGGTCGACCATGCCGGCACACCCGATACCCGTACCCATGATGGCAACCCCTACATCTGCCGCCCGCCGACGGAGGTCACCCATCCCTTGCAGAATGAGTTCTGAGAACTCCCGACTGGACCGGGCAGCATATGGCAATACCACCCTGTATGCAATGGCATCACCCGACCAGAGGATGAACGTAACCTTGGTCCCGCCTATGTCCACACCTGCTACAGTGCGCACCGTCGCCCTTGATGTGTCCATGCCGCCAACCTCTCAATCAATTTCGTACGCGACGTTACTATTCAAGTTATTGTAGGATGACAGCATGACCTGTCAAGCCGTCGAGCAAGCCCCTCAGTGACGGCGTTCCTCTCGAACGGTCAAGAAATCGTATGGATTCTCGAGGAAATCGTCCAGCACGACCGTCATCGCCCCAAGAAGAGTGCTGTTTTCGGACAAGGAGGACAGCGTTATAGAGACCTGATCGGCGACGTGGTAGAAGCAACGTTCGGCGATGATGCGTTTCATGGGCTCCAGAATCGGGGCACCCAGAGCCGCCACCTGGCCCGTCACGATGATACGCTGAGGAGCAAGGAGGTTCACCAGATTGACCATGGTATATCCAATGAGCTCTCCCTTCTCTTTCAGAACCCCCAGCACCTTGGCGTCTCCCTCGGCAGCCAGTTGCTGAAGCTCCGCAAACGACAGCTGCCGACCCACCTGAGCGGAAGCGTCTTCGAGAATGCCGCGCAGTCCGGCATATAATTCGACACACCCCCGATTTCCACAGTCACACCATTTTCCGTGGCGGCGGTCGACCGATGTGTGGCCGATTTCGCCCGAGACTCCGAAGTTGCCCGTGTACAAGCGCCCCCCGGCAATGATGCCGGCGCCGATACCGTAGCCAAGATGCACTAGCACAAAATCAGAGGTATCACGACCTTGACCAAAGAACTTCTCGGCAACGGCTTCAGCGTTCGCATCATTGATGACGAATGTTGGAAAACCGAAGCGCGTCTGCAGCAGCTGCCGGACCTGGAGGTTGCGGATCGATGGAAAGTTCGGAACACTGATGACGACGCCCGCTTCAGAGTTGATGAGGCCGGGCGCGGAGAAGCCCACCCCGATAATCTTCACACCCCGGTGACGGTTCAGCAGTTCCTGCACGGTCTCCAGCACTCTCTCGAATTCCGTCTTAATAGAGCCCCTGGGATCGATGGTCCGCTCCGTATGGTCAAGAATACCACCACCCAAGTCCATGAGCGCAGTTCGGACATGCGCCCATGAGAAATCGATGGCCACAATGTAGCGCGACCTCCCGTTGAAGTGCAGCACGACGGGTTTGCGGCCTACTCCCACACTCGCTCCCGGCGATTCGGTGACGACACCCTGTTCGACAAGAAAAGAGACGATGCGTGAGACCGTCGGAGCAGTCAGCCCTGTAAGTCGGACCAGATCCGCCCGCGAAATGTCGTTTGTCCCATGAACGGTCCGGAGGATACTGGAGGTATTCTCGGCCTTGATACTGGTCTGGTTCTTGCCAATGTGTTCGCTTGCCCTGGGCTTTGTAGCCATGACATCTCCTCGTTGCAGCAATATGCGCAGACCTCTAGCAGGAGCAAGTATAGCAGCAATCGCATAAGAGTCGCAGCGGCGCCAGCCAACCCTTCTTCGACTGACGCAACGCCCCCGCGCTTGTCTCCAAGCGACTCGTGTGAACTGCACACACGCTTGTAAACAGGGCGAATCAACGTACAATTTGTATGATAATTGCTTGATTGACACTGAACGAGGAGCAGTACATGCCAAGCACGATAGACGAAATCCGTACAGACCTGGAGACGCGGTTGACTGCCGCTCGCAATGCTCAGGACGTTCGAAATGCACAGATCGAGTACCTGGGAAAGAAGGGCACAGTCACAGCGTTGCTCAAACAGATTTCGGGTGTGGCCGAGGACCAGCGCAGACAGTTCGGCGAGCAAGTCAATGCACTCAAGCAATGGGCAGCGCAAGCGATCGAGCAGAGACTGTCCAATCTGTCTTCCACGGCGCGCAGGTATGACATCGACTTTTCTCTGCCGGGGCAGCTCATGCCTGCCGGCAAGAAACATATCCTCACGCAAGTCGAGGAGGAGGTCGAGTCCGTCTTCCTTTCCATGGGATTCGACATAGAAGAGGGTCCAGAAATCGAGCAGGAATACTACAATTTCGAGGCGCTCAACATCCCCGCGGACCACCCCGCGCGCGACATGCAAAACACGTTCTACCTGGCGCCCGGCATGCTTCTGCGTACACACACGTCGCCTATTCAGGTCCGGACGATGAAACGTGAGAATCCGCCCATACGGATGATTGCCACCGGCAGATGCTATCGCCGCGACGCGGTGGATGCAAGCCATACTCCCGTGTTCACGCAGGTCGAAGGTCTCGTCATCGACAAGAGCATCACGTTCGCAGATCTGAAGGGAGTACTCCAGGAATTCGTGAGAGGAGTATTCGGCTCATCCACCAACGTCAAGCTCCTTCCTTCATTCTTCCCATTTGTCGAACCGGGTGCTGAGACCGCAATCTCCTGTCCCATCTGTGGAGGCAAGGGCTGTCCAACCTGCAAGAACTCCGGATGGATCGAGATGGGCGGCTCAGGCATGGTCCACCAGAACGTACTGCGGGAGGTCGGATACGATACCAGCATCTACCAGGGATTTGCGTTTGGGTGGGGCATCGAGCGGATAGCCATGATCAAATACGGCATTCGTGACATTCGCATGTTCTACGACAACGACCTGGATTTCCTGGGTCAGTTCTGAGGTGACTGGATGAGAGTCAAGCTGTCTGCGCTGCATGCCGCGATCGATTTTGACTACACTCCCGAGGAACTGGTCACAAAACTGGGCGACGTCGGTATTGAAATCGAATCGACGGAAAGGACCGATGTTCTGTTCAGGGACGTCTTCGTTGCGCGGGTCATGCGTACTGCCCCCCACCCGACACACCACAGGCTTCAGCTCATAGACCTCGACCTCGGTCCGCGCGGAACGACCAGTGTATACACGGCCGCCACCAACGTGCGTGAGGGTGACATCATCCCAGTGGTGATTCCAGGTGGCAGGACTGCCGACGGCATGGACATCGCGACGCGCATGTTCGGTACCGTAGAATCGTTCGGTATGCTCTGCTCCTGGAAGGAACTGGGACTCGACAGTGACCTCCTGTCCTCCGAAGAGAAGGAAGGTATCCTACATCTGGGGTCGGGAGCGATTGTCGGGAGCCCCTTCGAGGAAGCCTGGCCCGTAGGAGACACCGCCTTCGAGGTGAGCGTCACACCTGATCGGGGCGACGCCCTGTCGGTTCTCGGATTGGCCCGGTGGATCGAAGTGCTCAAGGCAAGAGATGCGGATCAGCCGTTCGATATGGGCGACATCAAGCTACCGCTGCCCTCAGCCCTTCCACACGCCCGGAACGACGGAGACCTGGCTGTGACAATCAACAACCAGTCCCTGTGCAGTTCCTACATCGCTGTCCTGGTACAGGATGTTGCCTCTGGCCCATCGAGTCACGCTTTCCGGACTCAGCTTTACCAGTTGTGCGTCCGTCCTGTCAGCAGGATTGTCGATATGACCAATCTCTGTCTGAAACAATACGGACAGCCGACTCATGCGTTTGACTACGATCGCCTTCAGGAGCATCGTATCATCGTGCGGACGTCTCTGCCCGGCGAGACCATTGTCACACTGGACGGCGTGTTGCGCTCCCTCGAACCAGGCACGCTCGTCATCGCAGATGCTGCCGTTCCAGTGGCCGTCGCCGGCGTCATGGGCGGACTGGCATCCAGCGTCACGGCTGCGACGACCCGCATCGTCTTCGAGATTGCACACTTCGATCCGAGAGCAGTCGCACACGCGAGCAGGCACCTCGGCATCAAGTCAGATGCAGCTTATCTCTACGAGCGTGGCACCGATCCAGGGCTCACTGTCAGCGCCGTCCCTTCGGTTCTATCGGCACTCGTCCGCGAGCAGTGTCTCGGTTCCTATGTCTCGCGTGTAGCTTCTGCTGGAATTCCTGTTCCTGCGAAGCTACCGCTGAATCTCGGTCTGGATCAGGTGAATGGCTACCTGGGTTCCAACCTCGACGCTACAGACATGCAACGACTCTTCGGCTATGAAGGAATCGCGTCGTCGGTCACGGGAACAACCTTATCGGTGACACCGCCATCGTTCCGTGGCGACCTGACATCCTGGCCAGAATATGTCGAAGAAATTGTCAGAATGGAGGGCTATGACGAGTTTCCCTCACACGTGCCGAACCTTGCCCTGCGCCCCGGTTCAGAGTCTCCCCTCAAGGCGCTCTGTAAGCGACTGCGCCAGATTCTCGTCGGCATTGGGCTCGTCGAATCACGCACTGTCAGTTTTGTGCGGGAGAGCACGGTAACCGCGATGGGCCTGCCTCCGGCACCGCTCCTGCTCAACCCGCTCACGGTAGACTGGGATGCTCTGCGCCCCACAATGGCTGTTGGCCTTGCAGGAGCCGCGGTGCGGAACCTGTCGCGGGGCCGCGAGGGCTTCGCCTCGTTCGAGATTGGCAAAACGTTCAGCGTTCGTGGCCAGTCGTTCGACGAGGAGACGAGGCTTGGCATTCTTCTTGCAGGCAAGTGGCAAGATGCGAACTGGACGACGCCCGCCGCCAGCACCAGCATCTTTGTCCTGAAGGGCATCATCGAGTCAGTTCTTCGCGATCTGCATGTGCCCTGTAACGTCGTGTCATCGGATAGTGCAATCCTGGAGACTGGTGCAAGCGTCCTGGTTTCCTCGGAAACCACGGCACTGGGCACACTCGGCATTCTCAGGCACGACGTCGGTGCTCTCCTCGGTCTGGAACGAGACACGTTCTACGCCGAGTTTTCCGTCGATGCCCTGTTGAAGAGTATCCCAGCTATCGGTTTCAAGGAGTTTTCCAGGTTCCCGTCGATCCGGCGTGACATCGCTGTCCTGGTGGACAGTAGCATGACAGCCGGCCAATTGCAGGCGATCATCACTGAAAATGGCGGCCCTCTGCTCAAGACAATTGTCGTGTTTGACAGTTTCCAGGGGGACAGTCTACCGACAGGCAAGAAGAGCGTGGGCTTCTCGATGGAGTTTGCCTCACCCGACCGAACACTATTGGGCGATGAGGTCGATATCCTTGTTAGCTCTGTCGAGGCCACCCTCGCAACTCGTGTAGGGGGCATACTACGAAGAACCCGGGTATAGAGGCTCAGCAAGCGATTCGCGCATACACGTACGGCAAGGTCGGTTTCGACCGTATCCAGGAGGCCTTGGCATCCCAGGCCGAGTCGGCGCTGGGTGCTGAAGAGTCACGTGCACTCGCTCCGCTCGACAGCATTGATGCCATCAGGGCAGCTCAGACCGAGACCGATGAAGCGTCTTCATATCTGGAGCGGTTCGGTGATCTGACCCTCAGTAACCTCCTTGACGTGAGGGCCGAGCTGGACAAAGCCAAGATCCGTCTACAGCTCGCTGGGCAGGAAGTGTGGAAGGTTTGCGTCGTCCTGAACGAGCTGTCACGTGTGCGAAAGGCGTTCGTGACGATCAAGGACCTCTATCCCTCACTGTTCAGCATCTCCCAGGACGTCAAGCCGTTTTCGTCTCTCGCACAAGAGATAGAACGATGCGTCAATCAGGATGGAGACATCCTCGACGACGCATCGATCAACATCGCAGCCATTCGTCGTGAGAAAATCGAGCTGCAGAAGACCATCAATAAGGTGCTCCAGGATATCCTCGGGAGCGAAACCTATGGCCGTGCCGTTCAAGACCGCATCGTAACGATGCGGAACGACAGGTACGTGATCCCGGTGAAACGAGAGTTCAAGGATGCAATTCAGTCGGTTGTCCACGACCAGTCCGACAGTGGCATGACCCTGTTTGTCGAGCCCACACGGGTGATCGACCTCAACAACCGGCTGCAGATCCTGCAGTCCGATGAGAAGAAGGAGATATCGCGCATCCTCCTCTACCTGACAGACCTCATCGCAAAGGCCGCCCCAGATGTCGAGAAATCGCTGAACGTGGCGGGTCACCTCGACTTCAGTCTGGCCAAGGGACGTCTGGCTCGATCGTGGAATGGCATCAAGCCGTCGGTAAGCCCCAACCTGGAAACCAACCTGCGCAACGTCCGCAACCCATTCGTCGCAGACTGCGTCCCGGTCTCTTTCTCCATTGGCAAGGACTACTTCATGGTGGTCATCACCGGCCCGAACACGGGAGGCAAGACCGTTGCCCTGAAGACCCTTGGCCTTACGGTCCTCATCAGCAAAGCGGGTCTATTCATCCCTGCTTCGGACGGATGCACGGTTGGCCTCTATGACGAGGTTTTTGTCGACATCGGCGACGAACAGAGTATCGAACAGAGTCTGTCGACGTTCTCGGCGCATACATCGAACATCGTCCGTATCCTCGGGCAGGCGACCCGGTACTCACTTGTCCTGCTGGATGAACTCGGCGTTGGCACCGATCCCGAGGAGGGCTCCGCCATCGCAACCGGCATCGTCGACTTCCTGTACCAGAAGCGAGTCACGACGGTCATCACGACGCACTACAGCAGCCTGAAGCTCCTCGCGTACCGGTATGACCAGGTACGAAACGCTTCCGTCGGATTCAACGTCGAAACGCTTCAGCCGACCTACGAGCTCATCCTTGGCTCCCCGGGCGAAAGTCATGCGTTCATCATCTGTGAGAGACTGGGACTCCCCGAAGCCGTGCTTGCGCTCGCCCACGATGAGCTGAGCAAAGAGCACAAGGCAACCACCGAGTTGATGAGCCGCATCGTGACTGATTCCCAGGAGATCAGCCACACCAAGGAAAGCCTGAACGTGAACCAGCAGGAACTCGCGAAGCTGCGGGACGATTACGAGGGAAAACTGGCTCTGCTTGAAGCAAACGAGAAACAGGAGCTCAAAGCAGCCCATAGGGAGGCTCAACGCATCGTCGACGATGTCAGCAGGCGCATGGACGATCTGATGAGGCAATTTCAGGACAGCCTCAAGAACCAGCCGCAGGCCGCCCGCGATGCCAAGCGGGAGGTCGAAGCGACACGCGAGGAGCTTGTCCAGAAAGCGGAGCCGTATGAAGAGAAGCCCCCATTCACACCCGTCGAAGAAATCGTGCCGGGTGATCTGGTCATCATTACCTCGGTCAACAAACAGGCCATCGTCATCGATGTCATGAAGGACAAGCGCAAGCTTGTTCTCCAGTCGGGTTCCATGCGTACGACGGTGCCTGAAGCACAAGTGCGCAAGCTGACCGAACCCGAGCTCAACTCCTATCAGAACCGCGCCATGCAGTACAGTGGAGCGCGTGAACCGACACTGCCGTTCGTCCCCATGAAGATCGACCTGCATGGGAACCGTGTCGACGAGGCGCTCGAGAAACTCGACAAGTACATCGACGTCGCTTACCTGTCAGGCCTTTCATTCGTCTACATCTGCCACGGCAAGGGTTCGGGCATCCTGCGAAAGCAGATCCATCAATTCCTCAAGACCCTGCCAAGTATTGATCACTTCAGCTTTTCGAACCCCGAAGAGGGTGGCGATGGGGTGACAATTGCCTACTTCAAGTAGAAAGGAACCATTTGAAAAACGAACAGGAACTTGTCTTCTTCGACCTCGAAACAACAGGCCTCGATCAGGCTTCCGATCAAATCATCGAGATTGGTGCCGTGAAGGTACGTGGAGGCAAGGAGGTCGGACGATTTGAGCAGTTCTGCCGCCTGAAGGAAGGGGCGCGTCTGCCCGAATTCATCTCTGCCCTCACAGGGATAACCCCTCTTGACCTCGAACCAGCAGAACCCGTGGATCAGGTTGTCGACCAGTTCCTGCAGTTTGCGGGTGGCAGTCCATTGCTGGCGCACAACTCCAGCTTTGATGAAGGTTTCCTGCGCAGAGCGCTGCACGGTCAGCTCGCGAATCCTGTGTTTGACACCCTGGAACTCGCACGCATCTTCTTCCCAGACCTGCAAAGTCATAGTCTTGTCGCGTTGGTCGACTCGCTCGAAATCAAGAAGGAGGAAGCTCACAGGGCTCTCGGAGACAGTCTCTCCTTGTTTCGCTTCTACCGAAAACTGAAGGACAAGATCGCGCAATCCGCACTCCCCGATGCCATCGTGCAGCGAATCCAGCTTCTCTATCCGGTCGTGGCAGACCTGGGGCTGCTGGACACTGGCGATACCAGAGCGGCGGTTCAGCCGTCTGAGATGGCAAGCCTGGAAACTGTTCTGACGGACCTCGATCTTTCCCGTCTGCCACACCTGAAAGCTCTGAAGCCAGGCGTTGCCAGCGACACAGTCTCTCCAGAGATGGCGTTGCTGACTTCCGGCCGCGATGTCCTCCTGCAATGTGAACCTCAGTCACTTCGAGCCCGATACCTTGGGGATATCCAGGCATCCGCACGCCCCGGCGCCGTGCTGCTGCGCGCGCCTGCAGCCATTGAACCGCTCCTGGAGGACGCACGACCTGGAGACGCGCGACCGCTCTGGATATCGCAGGAGAGCCCCAACAACCTCGTCTGCCTCATGCTGCTCGATGGAGCGACCCGCAGTGCTACCATGCGTCGCGAATTCGGCTTTGAGCTCTCGGCTCTCATCGTCTATGAATGGGAGACACGCTCAGTCTTCATCCCAGGCATGCCGTTGTTCCTGAAGAAGTCCCGCCTTGTCAATCACATATCCGCAGCTCACTGCCAGCTCGAGTCGAGCTGTCCGTTTCATGATGTGTGTCCCGTCCGGGAATCGCTGGCCCATGCGCGTGTCGCCCACCTCCATGTAACCGACCTCGCCGAGGCACCACACGTATTCCATGAACTTGGCGAGTCGACACCAGTTCTGGTCTCTTCGCCTGAAACTGAGAAACTCATGAGTGACGTGCTCGACGTGCCTGAGGTACAGGTCACCTCGATCATGTTGCGCATTATCGCCGGTGTTGCAGGCGAGCGAGGCGAAGTTCCAGGTCTCGCTATTGTGGCCGATCTTGCTACACGCGCCGGGACTCTTCTTGAGGAGCTCTACGTGCATGTGACCCACCAGGAAAACGCCGGGGTCCGAGGGCGCATTACAATCGGCGAAACGCTCTGGTCTGCCAGCGAGTTCGCAGCGCTCAGATCCACGGCAGACGCAATGGTGGAGGCCTTCGCGAACGCAGGGGAGACACTGCCCGCTACGATGCGAATGGCATACCTGACGCAGTGTCGTGACCTTGCTTCTGTTCTGAACAATGCAGACAACCCTGCCTACGCCGTATGGATGGAACGTCAGGGTCAGGAGATCATGCTGGCGAGTACCAGGACGGTCCTTGCCTCACGCATCCGAGCGTGCAACGCCCACGTCCAGTTCCTCCTCGCCGGGACGAGCGTATGTCCTGCCGGCGACGAGCGATTTCTGCCCGAGACATTCGGCCTCACAGGTTCCGAGGCCCCCGCCGTTGTCGTCGACCGTGAGCCGGACGGCCCTCGCATCCCCACGTTTGTGACACTGCACCTGCCCAAGCCAAACGAGTCCGGATTCGAAAAGAACGGCGCCCGTCTCATTGCCGAAACGATGAGACGCTTCCCCGGAAAAGCGATGGTCGCCTCGAACTCTCTCGAGACATTGCACCGCATGCAGTCATTTCTTGCACGCGAGCCTGGACTGGCCGAATACAGCCTGCTGCTTCCCAAGAATGGGCACACACGTACGCAGCTCCTGGAACAGTTTGCCGGCCAGAACAAAGCCATCCTGCTCATCCCGTTCGACTACCTGAGCTTCGGCGACATCATATCGGCGAAGTTCCTGTTTGTCACCAAGCTGCAGTTTCCCAACTCGTTCCTTCCAACGGTGACGCGCCTCAAACAAGCGCTCAAAGAGAAGCGGGGTGATGCCTTCCGGCAGTTCGACCTGCCCTATGCACTTGCCCTGCTGCAATACACATTGCACCAGATGGATCCGCACACCCTGCGAAGTGTCTTCATGCTGGACAACCGGAGTTTCAGTTCAGCCTACGCAGATCGTATCCGGACTGTCCTGCCGACGCCATCGCTGTTTCTGCCTATGGAAAACCAGGAGAGCCTCTTGCAGCATCTCGACCGGTGGATACGCAACCAGACTCTCTGAAGCATTCATCAGACCTCGTAGAAGAACCGCACCTCGGCGTCCGGCAGCTTCCTCAGCTTCGCTAGCGTGACCTGCATCTCAGGAATTCGAAACGCAAGTACTGATACAACCTCCCAGAGGAACACCCACGTACAGACAGTGAGTCCCGTCTGTATGTGTTCGTGTAATGCAGCGATGAACGTACTTGATGTAGATGCATTCGTTACGCCTAACTTACCGACAATCTGTATCATCATGAAAAGTACTGCTATCAAAATCCAGATCACTGCACGTTCTTCTACTGGAGCCGTACCCAATTCATCAACTACACCATAATGAGTGCCAAGACAAACTTCGACACGATATCGACCTTTCTCATCCATGTCGTCGTAGAACTGGAGAGTTGCCGGCTTCAAACTCATATGCCCAACTTCCGTTTTATTTATATGGCAGTCAGTATGAGCAGCACTTCTGCATGCTGCAAACCAATTGATACCTACACAGGTAAATGCGCACTACTCAAAAGCATATCGAAGTAGAGTTCGTTTTCCGAAGCTAAGCACAGAGCTCTTGCAAAAAAATCCAGCCCGCTATAGCATAGGCAAGAAGAGAGATGAAATGATGTTGTAGCATATGGTAGATTGTTATGTAAGGAGAAAGTATGCAAGACTGGCAGGAACAAGTACGTGCACTGCTCGGCGGTGCTCAGGGAAAATTTGGTGTCTATGCCGCAACACTGACAGTTCCTTTATTCGAGTATCAGACTTCGAGCGTATTTCCGTCGGCAAGCACCATCAAGGTGCTCATCATGGCCGAGCTTCTTCGACAGGTTGAAGCAGGAACTCACGCCCTTACCGAACATCCTGTCCTCCCGACAGCTCCAACAGGTGGATGCGGCATCCTCGAGTTCCTGAGTTCCGATTATCGCCCTGACCTTATGGATCTTCTTCACTTCATGATCTGCTCAAGTGACAATAAGGCTACAAATGTGCTCATCCGTCTCACAGGAATGGATGCCGTCAATCAGTTGGCAGTGGACATTGGTATGACCAATACAAGGTTACGCCGTTTTATGATGGATACCGAATCGGTTCAGCAAGACATTGATAATACAACGTCTCCAGCAGATATGGGACGTTTCTTCAAATTACTTGCCTGCAATGAATTGGTCAGTTCCAGGGCGTCCGCTACAATGAAGACAATTCTCGGCCACCAGCAATTTGCGGATATCATGATGTTATTTTTGCCAGAAGGAATACGTGCTGAACACAAAACTGGCGGGCTTCCCGGATCGGTCCTCGATGTCGGACTTGTCTATGGTGCCAGGGATCCCCTCATCCTGTGCCTTATGGCGACACAACTGGCCAATAACGGTGAAGGAGCAGTTATTCTTGGGAAAGTCGCTGCAATTACCTATACAACTGGAAAGGAGGAACGCGCTATATGAAAATCGTTGCCATAAAATGTCTTTCAGTGAGCATTCCCCGGCTCAAAGAACTCAAGGTCGCCTATGCGACGCGAACAGTTTACAACGGAATTCTGTTGCAACTTGTTACCGATATCGGTCTTACCGGGCTGGGAGAAGCAGCTCCCAATTTCGAAGTCTGCCATGAGACAATGGAGAGCACGGCTCAAGCTTTCCGGGCTATGGCTCCCCTCGTCCGAG
>NZ_QXIY01000001.1:0-47221 GCF_003570995.1 Candidatus Cryosericum septentrionale | reverse complement strand
ATCTTGATGTCAAACGCGTCCATGCGGTTCGTACAGCAGTAGGGCCCACGTTCCCGCTGCATGTCGACGCAAACCAGGGATATGACCGCGAAGGAGCTCTGCGTGTGCTGCTAGCACTGGCTGGAGCAGGAATCGATTTTGCCGAGCAACCCGTTCCTGCAGAAGACACAGAGTCCCTGCGATGGGTAAGTGACCATAGCCCTATTCCGATAACAGCCGATGAAGCCGTCCATACACCAGAGGATGCGCTGGCGTTAGTCCGTTCTCACGTATGTTCCATGCTGAACGTCAAACTACAGAAGGTTGGAGGTATTTCCCGCGCACTCGACATTCTGGCTATCGCACGAGCTGCAGGTATCCCATGTATGATCGGGTGCATGACAGAAACTCCTGTCGGGATTGCAGCAGGAGCACATGTAGCGTTGGCATCACCGGTCGTCACGCATGTCGATCTGGATGGATGCATCGATCTTGCATTCCAGCCGACAACCGGTGGCGTCGAGATAAGAGGAGACCAGCTGACGGTTTCTGATCGCCCTGGCCTGGGAGTGGAGCTCAACGATGAATATCGTAATCATTTTGCCAATCAGGAGGCTCTGTCATGAATATCTACATTTCGTGTGATATGGAAGGAGTAGATGGTATCGTCACGGAGAAACAGTCATCCCCCACCGGTCCGTTCTATGAGTTTGCCCGAGAACAGATTACGGGGGAGGTAAATGCTGCTGCGCAAGGCGCATTCGATGCTGGCGCCAGTTCTGTTCTCGTGAACGATTCCCACCATGACATGACGAATCTGCTTCCTGAGAAACTGGATCCTCGCATCGAGTACATAACTGGTTCGCAGAAGCCCCTGTCTATGATGCAGGGTGTGGATACCGGAATAGATGGTGTTTTTTTCATTGGATATCACGCTCGTGCCGGCACATGGAATTCTACAATCGTGCATACGTTCAGTGGTTGTGTTTCGCAGTTCAAAATCAATGGTAAGGTGTACGGTGAAACTGGCCTTAATGCAATGATTGCAGGCTATTTTGGCGTTCCCGTCGTCATGATAAGTGGCGATCAGCATGTTGCAGAAGAGGCACGTGAGTACCTTCCATGGATCCGGACGGCCACCGTCAAGCAAGGTCAATCTGCCTATAGCGCCCGCCATCTCTCCGTTGCAAACGCACGTGAACTTATCCGCAAAACAGCAGCTGAAGCTGTGAGGATAATCCCCGAAGCCTGCCCTTACTTGCCATCAGCCCCCTACCGGCTGGAAGTACGGTATCTTCAGGCTGGAGAGGCCGACCGAGCGTCCATGATGCCCGGCTCCATGCGCCTGGATGGCACGACGCTTGCATTTGACACCAATGATTATCTTCAGGCATGGTTTGCCTTCTATACCATGACGGCACTAGCCAGCCAGGCGCCGATGGTGTAACGTTTCACTCACCTATCACAACTGGCACAAATTCACTATTAAGGAGGGTTCATGACGTTGCAAAGAAAAGGTGTCATTACCGCCAACATTGCCAACATGTATCTTGATGCGAATGTCAAATCCGAGGTTGTCAGTCAGGCGATCATCGGTACAACATGCGTCGTGAAGTTGAACAAGGAGGGCTGGTACAATATCCAGCTGCCAGACACCTATCTAGGCTGGGTCCCTGCTGAAATGGTACGACTCTATACAAAGCAGGATCAGCCATATGCATCCCGTGGTCATGTGGCCACAACCACCAATCTCTTTGCAAACATTAATAAGGGTCCGTCAGTGGACTCACCGCTTATGACAACTGTCACGATCGGGGTAACACTCGAGGTGCCGGACATGGTCACGCAAGATGGATGGCTCCACGTACGCCTTCCCGATGGGCAAATCGGGTGGGTCCAACAGGGAGATGTCATCGTTGATAATGCCCCTTATCTGTTTGCACGGGGAAAACGCTCTGACTTTGTGGCAACAGCAAAGAAGTTTCTTGGGCTGCCTTATCGGTGGGGTGGAGTTTCACCGTTTGGGATCGACTGTTCAGGCCTGGCACAACTCGTTTACCGCCTGAACGGTATCATCATTCTGCGTGATGCTGGGATTCAACGAGGTATGAAGGAATTTGCTCTTGTTCCGAAAGCAAAAATGCAGCCTGGTGATCTCATTTTCTTCGGTAATCCAGCTACCAAGAACATCACTCATGTCGGCATATACATTGGCGCTGGAAAACTCATCCATGCGACCACGCATGAGCATCCAGTTGTGCAAACAAGCAAGCTTGCCGATAAGCATTGGACTGACTTGTACGTCGATAGTAGACAGTGGACCGGCAAATGACGGTAGTTCATCCACATGCCCTCCGGCCCGGTGCTACAATCGGGATTGTTGCCCCCGCCGGTCCTAATAATGAGGAAAAGCTTCAAGCTGGTATAGCCTACCTGCAGCGTCGGGGGTATCGGACTATTGTCGGAACGCATGTGCATGATACACATGGATATCTGGCAGGCACCGATATCGCGCGCGCGGGAGATATCAGCGAAATGTTTGACCGAGACGATATCGATGCAATCATCTGCTCACGTGGAGGATACGGAGCAATGAGACTTTTGCCCCTCTTGGATTACCAGTGCATCCGCGCCAACCCAAAACCGTTCATGGGGTACAGCGACATTACCTCTTTACATCTTGCATTCTGGAAAGAGGCACACCTTGCAACGTTCTACGGGCCCATGGTATCCATCGACATCAATGATCATATGCGCCCCCTTGTCGAGCAGACAATGTGGCAATTGCTGACGGAGCCTTCATTTACCGGCGAACTCATGTACGATCGTGCATCCAATAAGGCACACGCCATGCTGCCCGGCATCACAGAAGGTGTCCTGGTCGGCGGCTGTATGACGCTTGTCGAGGCGCTTCTCGGAACACCGTGGCAACTGGATTGCACAGGACGTATCCTGTTTCTTGAGGATGTAGATGAAGAATGGCATGATATTGACCGCATGCTCGCCCACTTGGCCCTTGCAGGAATCTTCCGGGATGCTACAGCTATTGTCATGGGAGAGATGGTAAACGTCCAAAATCCTGACGAATCCAAACCATCTCTTCATCTCGCCGAACTCTATCGCGACTATCTGTCCGGTCTAGGTAAACCCGTTCTTGTTGATTTTCCCAGTGGCCATGGACAAGATATGACAACATTGCCGCTGGGTTGTGCCGTGCGTCTTGACGCCAGCGCTGCATCGATAAGACTGTTGGAAGCTGCCACAATTTGACGTAGGTGCGAGGAACAGGAGGGATGATGAACAAAGGGCCTTAGGTTGTTGATCCATCCCAACGAGATCGTGCGGCAAAGAGAACGCGGAATTCCTATATCTCAGAGGAGGTACGATTCATGGAAGCAAAGAGAGTTATATCGCTTGTGCTCACAATTGCACTTGTTCTTGGCATCTGGGTCGCTCCCGTCAATGTTGCCGCAGACCAGGACGCAATCATTTCTATGACGATTGGCAGTGCCAAGGCCTATGTCAACCTGGTTCCGAAAACGCTTGATCAGCCTCCCGTCATTATCAATGGACGCACGATGGTTCCGTTCCGATTTATTGGCGAAGCGCTAGACGCATTCGTCGATTACGATCCGACGAATAAGACTGTCAGTTACGTTCTTGAAGGGAATAATATCACCTTGAAAATAGGCTCCACGACGGCAACGGTCAATGGGGTCAGCAAGACTCTGGAAGCCGCTCCTGTTATCCTGAAAACGGGGCGAACCGTTGTTCCGGTACGCTTCATCTCGGAAGCTATCGGTGCCACAGTTGGCTGGGATGCAAAGACCCACACGGTAAGTATCACGTTCAGGAAGGAAGTTGTTGTCATTGGCGGCATTCTGCATGACTACAACGGCGGAGATCTAGACGGTTTCGATCCACAGTCCAATACAAATTTGCTCCTGTTCAATGCGTGTCGTCAGATCTATTCCAACCTTGTGACCGTGGGATACAAGGATTTCACGATCATGCCCGATGCAGCCAAATCATGGGACACGTCAACAGATGGCAAAACCATCACCTTCCATCTCCGAAACGACATCTATTTCAGCGACGGAACCAAGCTGATCGCCAACGATGTCAAGTTTACGTTTGAGCGCTGTTTTGATCCCAACGGCCCCGCTTATACCAGCGGCGTTCTCGACTACTATCTGACTCCTGTCAAGATTGTCGGCGGTCAGGCAAAAGCGGACGGGAAGGCCTCGGCCGTTTCTGGAATCAAGGTTCTGGACGATTACACGATTTCCTTTACTCTTGAGCAACCCTTCGCTCCGTTCATCCAGATTCTTGCGATTCCGGCGTTCGGTATCCTTTCGGAGAAGGCTGTGACGAAGATGGGCGATACCTACTTTGCTCATCCAGTCGGATCCGGTCCGTTCTATGTCAAGGAATGGCAGCGCGGCAGCCATATTTTGTATGCAGCCAATCTCAAGTACTTCAAGGGTCGCCCGGCACTTGACGGAGTCCATGTCGATATCGTCGAGGATGAGAATACGCAGGTCCTCAAATTTAAAAAGGGCGAGCTTGATGTTCTGTACCCACCCCTTGCACAATATGACGAGCTGGTCAAGACCTATGCTACCAACGTCTACAAAACCGCAGATATGAGTTATTACCGCATTGATTTTAACATCAAACGGAAGGGCCCGCTTCAGGACATACGCGTCCGTCAGGCCATTGGCTATGCAATCAACCGCGAACAAATCCTCGCCAAGATCCTGAAAGGGCAGGGTTATCTTGCAAAAGGCATCTTCCCTCCAGGGCTACCCGCCTATAACGCTACCCTCCCTGGGTTCAGCTACGACCTGGCCAAGGCAAAGCAGCTCATGATAGACGCTGGTTACCCCAATGGGTTCTCACTCGAGATGGTCATGCGATCGGGGAGAATGGAGGACGAGCATCTTGCATTCCAGGAAGCCCTCAAACAGATTGGCATTACGGTGAACCTGAAAAAGCTCGACAGCGCCACATACTGGCAGCTCCTGGGCGCCGGTGAAACCGATATTGCCTACCGCAACTGGTATGCCGACTTTGCTGATCCCGACAATTTTATGGCTCCCTTGTACCATACAGGGACTGACTCCAACATGGGGTGGGCAAAACCGGAATATGACGCCATCATCGAGAAGGCAGCAAAGTTGACGCGTATGTCCGACCGTATTCCGCTTTACCAGGACCTGGAGAAAAAACTGATTTACCAGGACGCCGTGCAGTTCCCGCTCTGGAATACGATTACCACCGTTATTTTGAATCCTAAGGTGCGCAATTACTATTTGCACCCCTCCGGAGTCGTCGCCTACTACCCAGTTTATCTGGCGCACTAACCAGAAAAATTCACCCGGCTGGCATATCCCAGCCGGGTCATGCTGCGGAGGAACTATGAGAAACTATATTATTCGCCGGTTGCTCCTGCTCATCTTGGTGCTGTGGGGAGTAACTCTGGTAACGTTCATCTTGATGCATGTTGTTCCGGGCGACCCAGCAAAGGTACTGCTGGGAAAGCTGTCAGGAAATGAAGTACTCGTTACAAAACTCCGACATCAACTTGGACTGGATAAACCTCTGGTTGTACAATATTTCGAGTTCGTGAAAGGTGTACTGCGTGGAGACCTTGGGAACTCGTACAAATTCAAGGCTTCGGTGATGTCGCTTATCCTCGAGCGCATGCCGGCAACGATCAAACTGACGTTCGGCGCCCTTATCATAGGGCTTCTGATCGGCCTTTCATCTGGCATTATTTCAGCCGTGAGACGCTATTCCGTTTGGGATACGTTCAGCATGTTATTCGCATTTATCGGCGTCTCAATGCCTGTTTTCTGGCTGGCGATGCTCCTGCAACTGTTTTTCGCCGTCAAACTTGGGTGGTTTCACGTCTCTGGTTTTGAAGGACTCCGCGATCTTGTCCTACCTTCAGTTACACTGGGGCTCATCTATTCAGCCTCAATCGCACGCATGACACGCTCTTCCATTCTCGAGGTAATCCGCATGGACTATGTGCGGACTGCACGTGCAAAAGGAGCACCAGAGCGAATAGTCATTTTTCGACACGTCTTCCGGAATGCCCTTATCCCCGTCGTTACTCTGATCGGAATGCAATTCGGTGGGTTGCTTACCGGAGCTGCTTTAACAGAGACAGTCTTTCAGATACCAGGAGTTGGAAAATTGCTCATAAACAGCACTCTTGATCTCGACTACCCGATGATTCAGGGAGGGGTAATTTTCGTTGCCATTATCTTCGTTCTCATCAATCTGTTCGTTGACATCCTGTATGCGTATCTTGATCCGACGATCCGTTATGATTAGCCCAAAACAGAACAAGCCGGAAACGGGTGGTGCGCCATTCACTACGGTTCAGGAGAAAGATGAAGAGCTTCTTGCTGCAGAAAGTGAGGCAGAGGCCCGACAGACGTCTATGATCACGGATATCTGGCATCGTCTAAAAAAGCACCGGCTGGCAATGGCAGGGCTTATCATTATTAGCGTGTTAATTCTGACTGCCGTCTTTGCGAGCGTTATTGCCCCCTACAGTTATCGGGACCAGAATCTTGACAACGCTTTGCTGCCTCCTTCCCGCGATCATTTGTTTGGCACAGATCAGTTCGGACGCGATTTGTTCAGCCGCATCATTTATGGCAGCCGTATCTCCATTGCAGTTGCATTTCTTCCCGTTATCGTGAGTGTGGGCATTGGTGTCCTTCTCGGAGCTATTTCCGGCTACTACGGGGGCTGGATTGACCTGCTGATTATGCGCCTGGCCGACATCATGTTTGCATTTCCAAGCCTTCTGTTCGCCATTGCCATCATCTTCGCCATCGGACGTGGAATTCTCAGTCTCTTTATTGCTCTCGCTCTCGTCGACTGGGCAGGAGATGCTCGACTGATCCGGGGTCAGGTACTGTCCATACGATCCAAGGAGTATATCGAGGCAGCACGCGCCATTGGAATGAGCGACCGTCGTATTATCCTGCGTCATATACTCCCCAATTGTCTCGCCCCTATCATCGTCACAGTATCCATGTCTATTCCAGGAGTCATCCTCACCGAAGCAGCTCTTTCATTCATCGGGCTCGGGGTACAACCTCCCACGCCAAGCTGGGGGGCCATTCTCAATGACGGACAGCGGTTTATTGGAAATGCTCCATGGATGGCATTCTTTCCTGGCGCCGCTATCTTTCTGACCGTTCTCGCTTATAACTTTCTCGGAGATGGTCTCAGGGATGCAATGGATCCCTTTCTTAAGAATTGAGTTCCGTCTAATTCTTCTATCGGGCACTGGCACCAGAATAGCAAGAATCTGATGTCGGTGCCCATTGGGGGCACAACATGTGTGATACGATTGCGGCTCTCGCAGCAACCTCCACAGATGCCCACACCTTCCTGGCAAAAAACAGCGACCGCGAGCCGAACGAGGCCCAGCTCCTGACGGGTGTGCCACACAGGACCCACAGCGAGCCGAGACTCAAGACGACCTACATCGAAGTCGATCAGGTGCGGGAGACGAACGCCGTTCTGCTCTGCAGACCTTTCTGGATGTGGGGTGCCGAGATGGGCGTCAATGAACATGGCATCGCCATCGGCAATGAGGCGGTCTTCACCCGTGGGGGATACGGCAAAACGGGGCTGACCGGCATGGACTTACTCAGGCTGGCTCTGGAACGCTGCGACAGTGCTCGCTCAGCCGTAGATGTGATCATTACTCTGCTGGAACAACATGGCCAGGGTGGCAACTGTGGCTTCACCAAGCAGTTTTTCTACAACAACAGCTTCCTGGTCGCTGATACAACTGAGGCTTGGGTCCTGGAGACGGTCGGAAAGCAGTGGGCTCGCAAGCAGATCAGCGGAGCCGGGGCGATCTCCAACCTCCTGACGATCGGCTCCGACTGGGATGAGCTGTCGCCAGGTGCCGAAGCCTTCGCCGAGCAGAAGCATCTGCGACGCGGCAAGGACAGGATGGATTTCGCAGCCTCATTTTCAGACCCTCTGTTTACCAAGTTCTCCAGAGCACACGCGCGTCGTGCCAGCAGTCTCAGCGCTCTCGATTCAGGGGCGCCAGCCACTGCAGCAACGATGAAAGCAGCGCTGCGTCAGCATGACGACCTGGGCTATGCTCTCTCAGCAGGCAGTGTCGGTTCGGTGTGCATGCATTTTGGCGGTCTTGTGGGCGATCAGACTGTCGGAAGCATGGTGGCCGACCTCGACAAGTCAGGGCCCGTCGCGTGGGTCACAGGCGCATCGGCGCCGTGCATCGTCCCGTTCAAACCGATCGCGCTGGATGCCGAAGGTGCCGGGATGTTCGGTGAGAACCAGCAGGAAGAGGCGCTCAACTACTGGCTCGAGAACGAGCGCATCTCACGGAACCTGCAGAACAACTACGCCGAGAAACATAAGGCTATCGAGAAGTTGCGAGCCCCGCTCGAACAGCACTTCGAGGGGATGATGGCAGGTGCCGCACCGGAGTACCGGAAGCAGGCTGCAAGGGAGTGCTTCGAGCTCGAGAAAGAGTACCGCGTTGCCCTCTGGAAAGCGATTGAGCCACTGGACCACCCGACGAGACACTCCCTCGTGTTCTCTCTGCAATGGCGGCGGGAGAACAGGGATCTCGTGCGTCTGTGGCCTGCCTACTTGCAGTCCTCGGAGAACGCCTCGACGGTGTAGGTGAAAACGCTCAGACCCGGCTGAGAGAGGCTCTCCGTGTGGAGTCCAGCCTTGTGGCAAAGAGCCTCGAGGAATCCGTGGACGTTGGGTAGCTGCTCCCAGACCTGTGGCAGGAATGTGGCCTGATAGACTCCACGCCGAAGAATGACGCCGGGACGTGTTGCCGCCAGCTTCGATTGAAGGTCCGCTAGCGAGGAGAAGGCGAGCTCAGCTGGAACAGAAAGCAGAGAGACCTCGATAGACAGGTCTGCAAACTCCGACTCCTCAACGGGTTCGAACCGTGGGTCGCTGAAAGCCGCCGACAGCGCATTGGACGCAACCGCCTGAACCAGAGGAGACACGGGCATGATCGTCCCGATGCAGCCTCGAAGCTCTCCATGCTCGGTCAACGTGACGAACACTCCCTGATCCTGCCAGAACTTATCATCAGGGAATTCCTCGCGCGTCGGTGTCAGTTCGTGTGCATCCAGCAGCCGCATACGAATCGATTCACGTGCCAGCACAAGCAATTGAAGGCGTTCATGTTCATTCATGCCCATTCCTGTCCTCCCAGAAGCCAATCGACGCATATCCGACGACGGCGGACTTGTCCCCTGCAGTGTCACCAGAATTCCTGTAGTCGACGAGACGGGACCTCCAGCCACATATGCGTGCCATGGCGAGGATCGTCCTGATCGGCATAAACCCACAGGCATCGTCGCCACCCAGCTTGTCGCCCTCTCCCTCCAATATGTGCCCAATCGTGGTGTGGTCATGTTCCACTGCCATATCATATGGATCATAGTGACTGAGGTCACTGGAGGCGACGACGAGCATGTGAGGAAGATTCAGTGCCAGGAGCTCCTGAGCCAGGCTCTCTGTGTCCACTTCTCCCAGTACCAATGGAATGATGCTGAAGTCCATGAGAGATACCTGCAGGAATGGCAACTGCACTTCGACCGCGTGCTCCAGTGCATGGGCCTCACCGGACGTGAAAACCGAGGAGCCCTTCGTCAGGAGTTTCGCTGCATCCGAAACGTTGATGTCTCCTAGTGGCGTTCGGAACACGTCTGCTTCCGGGAGTACCGCACCCTTGAACCACACGTGGTGACTCGGGGCAAGGACGACCACGGTCGTGTGCGCAGATTTGTCCAGGCTCGCGAGACAGGCGTAACCCCCTCCCGCCACTGGACCCGAGTACACGTACCCGGCATGAGGAACGATCAACCCCCTGCATTCAGCACCGGCACCGACGACGTCGGCTGGGATACGTGCGCCCTCGATGTATCCCTCGACGTCGCTGCGCAGTTCATGAGCCTCCGCCGGGTAAAACTGCCCGGCAACAACGGCATTTCGTATCATCGGTCCACCCCCTTGATGTGAGTCCCACACGTCGGACACGTCAGGCCTGTCCGGGCTGTCACGGTGTAGCCCTGCCGTTCCACGACTGTTGCCCCACATCGTGGGCACACCGTATTGCTGGATCCATCGTGGACTGAAAGGTTCCCCGAATAGACATGGAGCAGCCCTTCCTCATGTCCGACCTGTACCGCCCTCTCGATTGAAGCAGCCGGCGTGATCGGCGTATCCTGCATATGGTACATCGGAAAGAACCGCGAGACGTGCCACGGTATCGCAGGGTCGATTGACGCAACGAAGTGCGCCATGGCCCTCAGTTCATGCTCAGAGTCGTTGAGCCCAGGGATGATCAACGACGTGATCTCCTCCCAGGCTCCTGCCTCATGGATCGCTCGTATGGCATCGAGGACAGGCTGGAGGCGCCCGCCGCACACGCGTCGGTAGAAGTCGTCGGAGAACGACTTCAGGTCGATATTGTAGGCATCGATCAGGGGTAGCGCTTCATCCAGAAGCTCGCGGGAGTAGAATCCATTGGACACGAACACCGTGCGCAAGCCGGCTTCTCTTGCCTGTACAGCAATGTCCAGGGCGTATTCCGCCCACACTGCGGGCTCATTGTATGTGCAGGCGATCGATGACGCTCCCTGCCGCAGCGCCAGTTGCACAACGGCTTCCGGGTCCAGGAAAGGCAGACGGGACAGCTCCTCATCGATATCTCGTGCCTGCGAGAGTTCGTAGTTCTGGCAGAAAGCGCAGGTGAAATTGCATCCGAATGTGCCCAGTGAGAGCGCGGTCGATCCTGGAAAGAAGTGGTACAGCGGCTTCTTCTCAATAGGATCGAGGGCAACCGAGGCCGGGAGACCATAGACCATGGATTGCAGTTCTCCCTTCACCGTGCGACGTACACCGCACAATCCTGTTCTGCCTTCAGTAACCACACACCCATGAGCGCAGGCAAGGCACTTGACGGCCCCGCTCTCCTCCACACGACTGAGCCTCGCTGGTTTCATGTCATCTCCTCCGCCCCTGGCAGGGTTGCCGTTACGAGTCGGATGGCCAGCCGCAGGGCTGCACGTGTCGATTCGACGCGGATGTGGAGTCGGTCCCCGTCCAGCAGTAGTCGCTCCACTGTGCACGCTCGTGGTGTCGCACAGGCTACGAACACGGTCCCGACAGGCGTACCTCTGCCGTCCGATGTCGGTCCGGCTACTCCTGTCGTCGCAAGCCCTACCTGCACGTTCAACCTCTCCCTGCAGCCCTGAGCCATAGCTTCTGCCACCTCGACGCTGATAGCGCCACACTTCTCCAGCAACTCGGCCGGTACTCCCAACAGTGCTGTCTTCTCCCGGTCCGTGTAGCTGATCACGCCGCCCATATATGACACCGACGCTCCTGGCACAGCAGTGATGGCTTCTCCGACCATCCCCCCGGTGAGCGACTCAGCCGTACCCAGGCGCCAGCCGTGCTGAGCCAGGAGGTTCAAGAGTGCTCCGGCAACCGCCACGAGACCCTCGTCCGCGTTTTCGCTCATCCACTCGCCAGGCGACGCGCCCTCCGTGCCACCTCAAATCGCACCTTGTCGATATCAATGCCCAGCAACTGCCTGTGCTCCATGACCCAGGAGCCGGCAACCATGACCGAGTCGACAGCTCGACTGTTTGCCGACCAGAGGAAATGGGAGACCACGTTGTTCCTTGGACAGAACGATTCATCCTCGAGATCCCAGAAGACCAGGTCAGCTGCAGCCCCCTCGCTCAGCGTTCCCACGTCATCAAACCCGAGAGCTCGACCTCCGTTGGCGGTCGCCATCGCAAGGAGACTGGCATTGCTGATACCCGAGGCGTCCATGGTCGAACCTTTCATAAGTAAACCCAGCACCCGCAATTCCTCCAGCATATCGAGGTTGTCATTGCTGGCCGCTCCGTCCGTTCCGACACAAAGGTTCACTCCGCTGCCCAGCAGGAGCCTGTAGTCAGCGATGCCGGACCCGAGCTTGAGGTTGCTCTGGACATTCAGGACAATGCTTGCCCCCGCATCACGCAGGATCTCTGTGTCATGGGCGGTCATGTGGACACAGTGGGCAGCCAGAAGCCGCGGTGGATTCTTGAAGTATCCCTGGTCAGCGTAGTACGAGATGGGAGACGTCCCATACGCTGCAGTGAACTCCTCGATCTCCTTGGCTGTCTCGTGAAGGTGAAACTGCACGATGACGCCAAGATCGCGGGCACGTTCGAAGTTCTCCCGAATGAACTCCGGGCTCGCCGTATAGGGAGCGTGAGGGCCGAAACTAGTCCTGATGCGACCATCGGCCTTGTTGTTCCAGCGCACGACGAACTCTTCAGACTTCTCCAGCTTGCCCCGCTCGTTGTCGAGGGAGGCGGTACCCGTCGAGAGATTGGCTCGTACGCCGGCCTCGTCCACAGCCCGAGCCACATCGTCTTCGAAGAAGTACATCTCGGCGAACGTCGTCGTCCCGGACATGATGCCTTCGGCAAGTGCAAGTAAGCTACCATAGTAGATGTCGTCACCATTCATGAGAGCTTCGCGTGGAAACATGTAGTCATGCAACCACACGTCAAGCGACACTTCGTCGGCAAGCCCGCGCAGCAGCGTCATGGCAAGGTGCCCATGGGCGTTGACAAACCCAGGAGTAACCAAGTACCTCGACGCGTCAACGACGGTGGCGCCCATGGGCGGATCCACGTGGTCAGCGATGCGGCTGATCTTCATTCCGTCCACAAGAATATCCACGACGCGCGTCGCGTCATCACTTCCCCGCCCAGTATCAAGTATCTTGGCCGACGTGAATACTCGTACCATCGCGCACGCTCCTTTTCTTATATCATAGCAAATCTTGCACAAATCTCGCTAGCGAAAAACCCGCCCCTGTCAGGGCGGGCTGAAACATGCGTCGTAAACCTGTAACTCTAGATGCCCTTTGGAGCTATGCCGAGCAACTTGCCGTCTTCGAGAGGCTCGCCGGGTGTCGAGAGCATGCTCCGTATGTCCTTGGGCATGCGGAAGATGCGCTCATGCGTCACGCCGTCGTAGAACTTCAGTGCACTGGTGTCCCCAACGCGATCAGCCAGAATCCTGTCGACCGTCGCGGCATCCATGTCCAGTGGGTCGTTCTTCTTGGAAGCCAGGATATATGACCAGGGAACATCGTACGCGCCAACATAGGAATACAGCGAACGGGCGATCGGGAAAACCGAACGGATGGTATCCAGAATCCTCTTGTGGACTGCAACGTTCGTCGGCTTCAGATACGACGAAGTAACACAGAGAGTACCCCCCTCGTCCAGAACGCGGAAGGCGTGCTGATAGAACTCCTTCGTGAACAGAACAATAGACGGCCCACCCTCGAAGAGATCGGTCAGGTCTTCGATGATAACGCTGTAGGAGTGGTCAGGTTGACGCTCGATGAACTTGCGGGCGTCCTCGAAGTGCATGCTGACCTTAGGGTCGTGAAACGCGCCCTGATGATACTCCGGCAGGTACTGCTCATACAACTGGTTGGCTTCCTCGTCGATGTCGCACATGTCGATGTGCTCGACCGACTTGAAGCGCAGCAGTTCGCGCAGAGACGCGCCTTCGCCGCCGCCGACGACAAGCACCCTGCGCGGGTCCGGGTGGCATACCATGGCCGGCTCGTTCAGGCACTCGTGATAGATGTATTCGTCCTTTACCGAACTCTGGCAGTCGCCATCGAGAATCAACATCTTGCCATAGTGCTCAGACTCGACGATTTCTACCGTCTGATACTTGGTCTTCCTGGTGGCGATCACGCCAGTCAGCGCGTGGAGGTGGACCTCCCCGGGCTCAAACGTGTCATGATACCACTGCCACGCCATCTCTCATAACCTCCGTCTCGACGACCGAGTGCCCATAAACGCCTGGGCGTCCCTCAATCTCCTGTCCACGAGCAATCTCCGTCTTGACGATTGTCGTTGCCTCAAATTTCTCAGCGGCATACTCCATGGCCCGCCATGGATCGGTCTTTTCTCCACAGGTATAAACGTCTAGGGCAGCGTATCCGTACTCAGGCCATGTGTGAATGGACAGATGTGACTCGGAAATCACTACTACCCCACTAACCCCCTGAGGAGTAAAATGGTGAAACGCCAATTCCAGGATCTCTGCATTCGCTTGCAGAGCAGACTCGCGCAAGATCTCCTTAACTCTGTCCAGATCGTTCAGGACATCCGGATTACACCCAGAGACCTCGACTACCATGTGTCTACCTTCGGTGCGCATTTCGACCACCACCCCCTTTCAAAGATTAGTAAAGTAAGGATGAGGACGTTACTTTAACGTGTAGCATCATACCAGCAATCGACTGGATTGCAATGACGATGGGCCTCACGCTTGCACGTCCGTAACAAGGCGCGCGAGGGAAAGTCGGGCTCGCGTCTGGCCCGACACCCCAGCCCAGTGGGTCTGCTCCCCAAGGGCAGACTGCTCGAGCACTTGCAGGGAGGAATCGATCCGGTGGAATCAACGTAGACAGCAAATCGCACCGATTGAACCATGATGCGGTCTCTAATGACGGGTGTCAACTAGGCGATCCTGTTCCGCGCAAACGAGAACGGCATTAGTAAACTTCCGCTCTACAGCGTCTGAGACGGAACATCCTGGACAACGACAGCGATTGCCACGAGTGTTGTTCCGGCAACTGGCGGCAAGGAGGCGGGCTCGGCGCCGCAGGTTCGATCAGGCAACCGCTGGGGCCGAGATACGCTCAGTCTGCAGGAATGTCCGGCTTCTCGTCCAGTTCGCCGGGCACATCCTCGGCGTCCAGAACTGTCTGTGCTGCCGTCGCATTCTCTTCGTCCACCAGGATGTCGAATGACCCAAAGGGACCCTGGTAGACAGTGCCGTACCCGTCCCTGACCGAGCGCTTGGCCATGGCGGGAATCCCGCCAGCAGCAAGCAGGCCAACAATCATGTTTGCTTCCATTTCATCTGAAGCTGTCGTGATGGCAATCAGTTTTGTATCCATAATATGAGTATAGCGTAGGATGGCAGCTTGTACCACAAGCACCCCGGTGACAGCTTCATCATTGCATTTTGGGTCCATGACCATAGAATATGTGAGAATCAGTTGTGGAGGTACCTATGGTCAGAGTACGCTACGCACCGAGCCCTACCGGACACATTCATGTCGGCAATGCCCGGACAGCGATTTTCAACTACCTGTATGCCAGACACGAGGGCGGAACTTTCATCATGCGCCTCGACGACACCGATCTCGAACGGTCGACCGAAGAGAACATCGACTCGATGCTCGACGACATTCGCTGGCTGGGCCTGGATTGGGACGAAGGGTTCCTGAAAGGCGGTAGTCTCGGCCCCTACCGCGAGACTGAGCGCAAACCCCTTTACGATACGTACATCCAGCAGCTGCTGAATGAGGACAAAGCGTACCAGTGTTTCTGCACCAAGGACGAACTCGAGGCCGAACGCCGCAAAGCGGAAGCCGAACACCGTATCTATCGATACAGCGGCACCTGTGCCCACCTGAGTGCTGAACAGGTCGAGAAGAACATCACGGAAGGCAAGCCGTACGCGATCCGCCTGCGCATTCCACGGGAAGACGTCGTCGTCCACGACCTCATTCGGGGCGACGTCCAGTTCAAGTCAGAGGAATTCGATGACTTTGTCATTGCCCGTCAAAATGGTATTCCCATCTATAACTTCGCGACCGTCATCGACGACGCGCTGATGAATATCACGCACATCATCCGAGCAGAAGAGCACTTGTCCAATACGCCACGCCAGGTCTTCATCTATCGGGCACTGGGCTTCGATGTCCCGCAGTTCGCCCACGTCTCGCTCATCCTTGCCCCGGATCACAGCAAGCTGTCGAAGCGACACGGCGCCGTCTCCGTAGGCGAGTACCGCCTTGAAGGATATCTGCCCGAGGCACTCATCAACTACCTCGTGCTTCTCGGATGGTCCCCCAAGGACGACCGTGAGTTCTTCACCGTGGACGAGCTGATCAAAGAGTTCTCGCTCGGGGGCGTGGGCAAGTCCGGCGCCGTCTTCGACAAGAAGAAACTGACGTGGATGAACCACATGTACCTTACCAGAAAAGATGCCACAGCCATTCTGACGATCCTCAAGGAGGACTTCGCCGAACAGTATGCTGCAGTATTCGGCGGGCTCCCTGAAGACAAGACGGTGACCGCCATCGACCTCACCAAGGGCAATGCGCAGGTCCTCCCGGATCTCTTCCACCTCGCTCGCAACATCGTCCAGCCAGACGTCGTCATCACAGACGAGAAGTCGCAGGAAGTCATCGGCTCGCCTGAGGCAAAACAGGTCCTGCAGTACCTCATGGAACACTTCGCCGCTATCCCATTCGGCCAAGGCAATGACGCAATGAGCTCCTGGGTGGAAGACCTTCGCAACCAGATTCCACTCCCTGCCAAGAAGCTCTACAGTCCCATCCGTGTTGCGCTGTTTGGCGCCAAGGACGGCCCGGAGATCGTCAAGCTGTTCCTGATGTTGGAGCCATCCTCGATTCACGAGCGCCTGCAAAAAGCTTTGGCTCTCTAGCCAGCTCTTCACCCCAGACCACAACCCCTCAGCGTTGCTCTTGCGGAGGGGTTGTTTCTATGTCGAAGCTCATCGAACTGGAGCGCGTACGCAGAGGCGCAACAGGGGAAGGAGTGCGAAAGGGACTACAGCTTGTTGGCTTCGGCGATAAGAGTGTCGATGAAGGCGGAAGGCTCGATATTGCGGACGGGTTCGCCACGCACAAAGAGGACACCCTGGTCACGACCGCAGGCAATGCCGACATCTGCCGCCTTCCCCTCACCGACACCGTTGACGACGCAACCCATGAGGGCAACGGTCACTGGCTTCACGATCTCACCCAGCCGTTCCTCGAGCTGAGCCACAAGGGACAGGATGTCGGGGACTTCACAACGGCCACATGTCGGGCACGACACAATCTGTGCGCCATGTCGTCGCAGGTCTAGTCCTGCTAGCAACGTCCATGCCGCGTCGACCTCCAGACCCGGGTCGCCGCTGATGGAGTACCGAATCGTATCGCCGATGCCCTCGAGGAGCAAGGAACCGATCCCGGCGCTGCTCTTGACAAGCGACTGTCTCAGCGGTCCTGCCTCCGTGACCCCAAGATGAAGAGGGTAGTCGCTGCAGCCTGCAACAATACGCACGGCTTCCACCATCTCGCGGACATCGCTGCTCTTCACGGACACCACGATGTCATGGAAATCCGCTTCCTCCAGAAATCGCGCTTCTCCCAGCGCTTCTTCAGCGAGGGCATGGGCTCGTTCTGAACGCGTGAGCTCAGGGTCCATCGACCCCAGATTTGCGCCAACGCGGATCGGGACGGACGCCGACTTCGCAGTCCTGGCGACCTCACGCACCATCGCCCGGTCCTTGATGTTGGAAGGGTTCAGGCGGATCTTGTCAACACCGGCTTCGATGGACGCTAGTGCAAGGCGTGGGTCAAAGTGGATATCGGCAACCAACGGTATGGACACCTCCCTTTTGATGGTCCGCAGGGCCCGAGCCGCTTCAATATCCTTGACCGCGAGGCGAACGAGTTCACATCCACGAAGTTCCAGCTCCTGGATCTGACGGACGGTCGACGCGACATCACGGGTATCCGTCTTGGTCATCGTCTGTACGACGACGGGGTGGTCGCCACCCATGACCACGGATCCCACCTTGACGACACGCGACACGCGACGTTCCATCGCTACCGTATAAAGATTCCCGCCACGTCCTTGATCGAGATCAGGACCATCATGCCGAGAAGCACGAACAAGCCGATGCTCTGGATTGTCCCCTGGCGCTCCGGCGAGATGCGGCGGCGGATGACGGCTTCTGCTAGCAGGAACAGGACCCAGCCGCCGTCCAACGCTGGAATGGGCAGAAGCTGCGTCAGCCCGATGGCCACCGAGATGATGCCGGTCAGCCATAACAGGCTCATGAACCCGCTCATGGCGGCTTCACCCGTCATGCGGGCAATGCCGATAGGGCCGGTCAGGGACTGGATACCTCTCTTCGTAAACAGCAGTGGAAGCGCCTTGATGTAGGTGACGATGTATTCTCCTGTGAACGTCAGCGCGCGCCAGACAGCCTTGAACGGGTTGTAGCGAACGAACCCAGGCCCATAGCCGATCGCAACATAGCCGAGGTTCGCATCCAGTGCGGGGGTCACGAGGATGTCGACCTGCGATCCATTGCGAGCGACGCGGATGTCGATCTGTTTGTTCTCGCTGGCTTGGACGGCAGCCGAGATCTGGTCAAAATCCTTCATGGGCACGCCGTCGATGGCAAGAATGTTGTCACCTGCCTTCAGGCCTGCCGCTTCTGCGAGAGAGGAAGGCGTCACCGTGCCCACCTTGGTGGATGCACGCGGGTCTCCAAGCGTCGAGAACACGATGCTGAAAATGAGGAACGCCAGGACCAGGTTGCCAAGCATGCCGCCAACCATCGTAAAGAGGCGAGCCCACCATCCCTTCGTATAGAAACCGTCGGGTGCGTCGTAATTGGACTCCATGCCCTTGATCTTCACATATGCAAGGATCGGCAACGCGTTGATCTTGAAGACCGTTCCGCGCCACGTACGGGACCACACGGTACGGCCAAACCCGAGTCCGAATTCCTCGGTCTGCGTATGGGAAGCGGCCGCGGCGAGCATGTGGCCACCCTCGTGGAACAGGGTCGCCAGCGTGAAGCTGAACACAAACGCGAGGATCGTAACAATTATCTGCACAGATCAGACTCCTTCCCGGTTGCCCGGCTGAGTGCTGTATCTCTTCTGATACCACTCTTCAGCCAGTTGGCGCCCGTGGGCGACGGCTTCGACATGTGCTCGGACACTCGGATTGAGGACCTCGTTCCCGACCTCGCTGAGCACGTATCGCAGGACTGCCACTATATCCCCAAACGTCCCCTGTGCAACGAGGAAGCGTGAAACAGCCACCTCGTCCGCACCAAGAAGCGCGAGCATGGACCGTGGAGAGCGCATCTCTGCCTCACGGCCAATGGCAAAAGCTTCAAACTTCGCGTCGATGGGCTCGAACGTAAGCTGTCCCAGTTCTTCCAGGCGCAAGCGGGTCACCTGTTCGTGCAGAGGGCGATCGGGAACCGACAATGCATATGCAATGGCGACGCGCATGTCGGGACGGTACACGACGGCACGGGTGGTGCCATCCCGGAACTCGACCAGACCGTGGACCACGGACTGGGGGTGCTGCACTGCAGTGATCCGCCAGGGGTCGACACCAAAAAGCACGTGCGTTTCAGCCAACTCGAGCGCCTTGTTGAACAGCGTCGCCGAGTCGACGGTCACCTTGCGGCCCATCCGCCACGAGGGATGCGCCAGCGCCTGTACCGCTGTCACACTGTCCAGCTCTGCCGCCGGCTTCGTTCGAAATGGACCGCCCGATGCAGTCAGTACAACGCGCTCGACAGTTTCGGGATCCTCACCCGCAAGGCACTGCCAGACCGCCGACAACTCACTGTCGATAGGACGCAGTTGTGCCCTGAATGGCTCCAGCAGGTCCCCCAGCGTGATGAGCAGTTCCTTGCTGGCGATGGCCATGGGTAATCCCAATCGCAGAAGATCGTAGACGACCTGCGCCAGGTCAGTGGAAGCTGCCGCGACGACAGGCATGTCAAGAGCGACCCTGCTGAGCATCGAGGGCAGGTCCTCATCGCTGGCCACCGGGATACTCAGATCATGACGCTCCAGCCTGATCATCAGCCGTTCACGCGCGGCATCGTCCGACATTGCGACGAAGCGCGGCCGAAAGGCCACCGCCTGCTCAGCGAGCAGTTCGTCGTTGGTGTGCGCGGTGAGACCGACGATGTGGTACCGCTCGGGCTGAGCGCGTACTACATCCAGCATCTGGGTTCCAATGGAACCCGTCGAACCAAAGAGCACAAGACCCTTGCTGCCTGTCATGAGCCACCGAACCTCCGGTTCCTGGATTTAAACTTGTGCACAATCATGTCGAGCGTCGCCGGCGTGAAATCCGGCCAGAGCACGTCCAGAAAGAACAACTCGGCATAGGCCATCTCCCACAGCAGAAAGTTGGATACCCGCGACTCTGCCCCGGTACGGACAACAATATCGGGGGGAACCTCACCCCTCAGCCACAGATACGAATCGAACCTGTCTTCGGTAAGATCTTCAGGCGCCGCCGTTCCCGCTGCACATTCGGCAGCAAACGTCTTTGCCGCGAGCAGGATCTCAGCCCGTCCTCCATAGTTGAGGGCGACGTTGAGATGAAGACCGTCGCAGAACGCCGTACGCTTCTCGATTGCCTCGACCGAAGCGCTGACGTCGCCGGGCAACGCCGCACGATCTCCGATGATCCGCACACGCACATGCTGAGAAATCAGCTCTGGCAACCATTTCGTAACCATCGAGACGAACAGCTGCAGGATGTAGCTCACTTCATCCGGCGGTCGCTTCCAGTTTTCCGTCGAGAAGGCAAAAATGGTCAAGGCGGTCACGCCCAACCCAGGCGCAGCCGCCACGATGTCATGTACTGCCTGAGCGCCCTGCCTGTGGCCGGCAATTCGAGGCAGTCCACGCTCGACCGCCCACCTGCCATTGCCGTCCATCACAATGGCGACATGAAGCTGACTGCTTGTGCTCACGACGTCAGGCGTCCCTACAGAGACAGGATCTCCTTCTCCTTGGCTTCGAAGGCTTTGTTGACCTCTGTGATGTGCTTGTCTGTAAGTTTGTCGAGCTCTTCCTCAAGCCGATGCTGCTCATCCTCGGAGAGTTCCTTTGCCTTCTCCTTCGCCTTGATGTCATCGCGAACATCACGCCGAACGGAGCGGATCTCTTCACGGAACTTCTCTGTGAGCTGAGAGATACGCGCTACCATCTTCTTCCGCTCGTCAAGAGTCAGATCCGGAAAGACGAGCCGTACACGCTGGCCGTCATTGGTGGGCGTAACGCCGATGTTGGCCTTCAGAATAGCGCGCTCAACTTCCTTCAACAGGCTCTTGTCCCATGGTTCCACGACAAGAATCTTCGCCTGTGGAGCCGAAATTGTAGCGACATCCTTCAGAGGGTTGCGCTGTCCGTAGGCCTCAACGACGACACCATCAACGTAGGCCGGCGTGATTCGACCAGCGCGAATCTCGGAGTAGTCCTTGAGAAGTGCCTGATGAGCAGCCTGCATCTTCGCATCGATTGGCGTGAAGTACTTGTCCACCTAAGCCTCCTTAATGAGAGTTCCAATGTCGCCTTGCATCACCGCCCGGACAATGTTACCGGGCTTGTTCATGTTGAACAACAGAATTGGGAGATGATTCTCGCGGCAAAGAGAGACGGCTGTCGCGTCCATCGCCTTCAGATGGTGTGCCAGAAACTGGTCGTACCCCAGCTGACGGTAGGGCGCCGCCATTTTATCCGTGCGTGGATCGCTCGAGTAGACTGCGTCCACGTTTGTGCCCTTCAGAAAGATGTCCGCTCCGACTTCAATGGCTCGAAGGGCACCCACGGTGTCCGTCGTGAAATACGGGAGACCGGTCCCTCCTACAAAAATGACGACGCGATTCCTGCGGAGGTGCTCAAGAGCCCGCTGGCGGATGTACGGCTCACAGACCTGATCCAGACGCAATGCCGACATTGCCCTCGCTTCGAGTCCCACCTGCTCGAACGCCGATTGCAGCGCCAGTCCGTTCATGATGGTCGCCAGCATCCCCATGTAGTCGGCCGTGGCACGGTCCAGACCCGTACCTTCGGCGTTGGCTCCTCGCCAGATGTTTCCGCCGCCGATGACCACACCGACCTGCACGCCGAGTCCAAGAAGCTGCTCCACCTCTCGCGAGATGAACTGCAGTACCGAGAAATCAATGCCAGAGGCGCCGCTGCCCTTCAGAGCCTCGCCACTGAGTTTCAGCACTACTCTCTTGTACAACGCCGCCATGGGTGTGAGTGTATGTCGAAGACTAGCAGACTGCGGGCTTGCCGCCAATTTTGAAGCGCGCAAACCGCGCGACTACGATGTTCTCGCCGGTCTTGGCAATCATCGCCTTGATGAGATCCTCGATCGTCTTGCTCTCATCACGGATATACGGCTGCCGCATCAGACAGTTCTCTTTATAATACGCTCCCAGCTTGCCCTCGATGATCTTCTCCCAGACCTGCTCCGGCTTCTTCTCAGCCTCGAGCTGAACGCGGTAGAGACCCTTCTCATGCTCGACGACGTCTGCCGGAACGTCCTCCGGACGAATGAAGGAAGGATCCGTGGCCGCGACCTGTATCGCAATCTCCTTGCCCAGACCTTGGAACTCCTCGGTCTTGGCGACGAAATCGGTCTCGCAGTTCAACTCGACCAGGACTCCCAGCTTGCCACCGGCGTGTATATAGGTGAAGACCATGCCGTCTCCAGCCTCACGTGACGACTTGGAAACAGCCTTGGCCAGTCCCTTCTCCCGCAGCACGTCGATAGCTTTGTCGATGTTCCCATCGCAAGCTACGAGTGCCTTCTTGCAGTCAAGGACACCGGCGCCGGTTCGTTCGCGCAGGGTCTTGACAGTCTGCATATCAATCGTTGCCATTATCTCACCTCATTCTCGTCGTCCGTGCTGTTCTCTACCTCTACCGCTATCTCCTTCGCCTTCTCAGCTTCATGGGCGAAGTCGGCCATGCTGGCGTGCTCCTCGTTTGCCTCGGACTGCTGCACGCCTTCGCGTCCCTCGATGAGGGCACTGGCCATGAGCGCGGTGATGAGACGGAGAGACCTGATTGCATCATCGTTTGCCGGAATCACGTAGTCGATCTCGTCAGGGTTGCAGTTGGTGTCGACGATGGCGACCACCGGAATGCCAAGCGCATGTGCTTCCTGGATGGCACTATGCTCCTTGTGAGTGTCGATGACATAGATGGCGCGAGGAAGACCTTCCATGGTACGAAGACCGCCGAACAGCTTGCTCAGGCGAGCCTTGGACTTCATGGTCTTCGTGCGTTCCTTGATTCCCATCGCCTCGACAGCGCCATCGGCTTCTTCGCGGTCGATCTGCTTCAAGTGGTCGATGCTCTTGCGAACAGTGGCGTAGTTGGTCATAAGACCGCCGACCCAGCGCTCGTTGACATACCAGGCGCCTGCACGGGTCGCTTCTTCGCGAACGATATCCTGTGCAGCCTTCTTGGTGCCAATGAAGATGACGTTGCCACCTTCGCGCGAAACCTTCGAAAGAAACGCGTACGCCTCGTCGAGCTTGGCGACGGTCTGTTTAAGGTCAAAGATGTGAATGCCGTTGCGCTGCGTGAAGATGAAATGCTTCATACGTGGATCCCATCTGCGGACCTGGTGACCAAAATGCACGCCTGCCTCGAGCAGGGACTTCATCGTTACAACTGCCACAATAGTGCCTCCTGTTAGTTTTTTGCCTCCGCTCGTTCACCTTCCGGAGAACCGCAATGCGGAACACTCCAGAATCCCGGGCGTGTGGAATCTTGCATGGCAATTGTACCAGAAAATGCCGCTGCTGGCAAGCGAGGCGCTGTGACGACTGGGAGGACGCAGGGGCCTTGGACGTCGACGTGCAGGCAATGCGGTGTCCAGATATCCGGATGCGGAGCTTCTCTACAATTGACTTGCATTTCATCGTCTCTACAATGAAAAGAGAGACAGAAAGCCCGCCTTTCTTTGTAAGGACACGCGCCTGCGAAAGAGCACGAGAGGGGCATGAGGAGGCACAATGGAAGAAGTCTTGCGGAACCTGAACAAGGAAATGGGTGTGACAGGGAGTGCCATTGTGAGCAAGGACGGCCTCGTCATTGCCAGCGCTCTAGACCAGGATGAGGAGTCTGTCGCCGGCATGGCGGCAAGCGTTTTTCAGAACGCTTCGACGACATCTGGCATTATGGCCATAGGGACGATTGGTATGATTACTCTCGAGAGTGACAAAGGCAAAGCCTTCATGATCGACCTGCCCGACGCGTTTCTCGTGGTTCTCACGAACTCGGAAGTGAACCTCGGGCGTCTGCGTATCGAGCTTCGCAAGGCGGCCAACCAGCTCACAACACAGATGTAGCCGCTGCTGCGCGCGGGCATTTCTGGCGCGGCACTGTCGGTCAGCCGACATCTCTGGTCGTATTGTGGTGCCACTCGGACGCAATGGGCTGTTCTCACGAACATGCGCTACGCGTACGCGACAATGTACAAGGAGGAACCATGCCGGACAGTTTTATGGACAAGCTCAAGAATGCTGCGGGCAAGGTCGCCGACGGAGCAAAGGACTTGGCGGCAAGCACAAAACTGAAGATGGACATCGCAGGTCTTCAGGGTAAGATCAAAGACGCGAAGCAGGAATTGGGCGTGAACGTGTACGCCATGCTTGAGCAGGGAAACACCATCGATAACATCACCGGCGCATTCGTCACCGTCCAGGCGGCAGTCGTCGAGTTTGAAGCTCAGATAGCTGCAAAACAGGTAGAACTCAAGAAGATCGGCGACAACAACGCCTGAGCTTTCTCTCCCCATAGAAGCCGTCGAAAGGCGTGCGCTCCCCGCGCACGCCTTTTTGTCTTCCCCGTTGCGGGTACACTGGTTTCATGACAGAACATGAGTTGCAGTTCCTGCTGCGAGAGCTGACGACCTCACAGAACTATGATGGCCAGATTGTCGGCCGACTGGACTTCGAAGCGCGGGAAGCGACGTTCGCCCCTCTGCCGCCTGCTGTGGACCCCGACTTGTCAGCCGACCTTGCAGACAAGGGGATCCGCGAGCTGTATGCCTTCCAGCGCGCCTGTTTCGACAGAGCCTGCGACGGCTACAACGTAACGGTGGTCAGCCCCACTGCGAGCGGAAAGAGCCTCGCCTTCCAGCTGCCGGTCCTGGACCATCTCCTCAAGCATCCGGGGGCAACAGCTCTGTTCCTCTACCCCACAAAGGCGCTTATCGAAGACCAGCTGGCCAAGTTGAGGGAAATGGAACGATGCATGGAACGCATCAACACCGCCGTCTATGATGGCGATACCGAGCCCGATGCGAGGCGCCAGCTACGTAAGTTCGGACGCCTCATCCTCTCCAACCCCGACAGTCTCCACTACAGCATTCTGCCGTATCACGAGAGCTGGTCACGGTTCATGCGCGGACTGGCGTTCATCGTCGTCGACGAAGGTCACTACTACCATGGCGTCCTGGGTTCGCACATGGCCCTGCTCCTGCGGCGTCTTCGGCGACTGGCCAACTTCTACGGCGCCCACCCCGTGTTCTTCGTCACATCCGCTACCATCGACGAACCCGGCAAGTTCGCTTCCCAGCTTACTGGAGAACTCGTCCACAACGTGGATTCGTCCGGAGCTCCCAAGGGACAGCAGACCCTCCTGCTCTTCAATCCGAAGATCGTCGACAAACAGAACAACATCCGCAAGAGCGTCATGAAGGAAGCGCTGTGGCTTTTTCAGCGCGCCGTTCAGGAAGACGTGCGAACGATCGTCTTTACGAAATCGCGCCAGGAAGCAGAGTTGTTGTACAAGTACGTCAGGGATGCCGGAGCAGGCAAGGGCCAGCGCCTTGGGGACCGCGTCGCGACCTACCGCGCAGGCTACCTCCCTGCTGTTCGCAGGGGCATCGAACACCGTCTTTCCTCCGGCGAGCTGACCGGCGTCATCGCGACCAATGCGCTCGAACTCGGCATCGACATCGGACACCTCGACGTGTCGATCACGGCGGGCTACCCTGGTTCCGTGACCAGCCTCTTTCAACAGATGGGACGGGCAGGGCGCGAACGAGACCATTCGCTGTCCGTGTTTGTGGCGTCATCGAACCCTCTCGACCAATATGTTGTTCAGACGCCGGGATTCCTGTCGTCAGGCCGCTTCGGCACGCCGACGATCAACCCTGGCAACGAGTACATCCTGAGCGCTCACCTCCGCTGCGCGGCATATGAACTCCCGCTGCGAGCAGCAATCGATGTCGAGTACTTCGGCCCGCAGTACACGCCGCTCGTTGAACAGTTGGAGGCAGACGGGAAGCTGCGCGCCCGTGGCCCGCTCGTCGTATCGACGGAGACCTATCCCCACCGGTTCGTCAGCCTGCGGACGCTGTCGGACAAACGCTACCACATTCTGAACCAAGGCGACGGGCAGGTCATCGAGGAAGCCGACGCCTACAAGGTCATCGAGGAATTCTACCCCGGTGCCGTGTTCCTCCATCAGGGAGACTCGTATCTCGTCACGGACAATGATCACGAACAGCAGGTCGTCCATGCCATCCCCACAACGCAGAACTACTACACCGATGCAATTATCCGGAGTGACGTCGTCGTCCAGAACGAACGGGAGCACCACGACTACGGCAACGTCGGCCTGTCGTTTGGCAAGGTCGTGGTGTCCGAGCAGACGGTCGGCTTCATCAAGAAGAGCTTTCACATCGAGACCGAGGTTGGGCGTGAATACATCGAGGCGCCCGAGATCAGTTATGAGACGATGGCGCTTTGGATCACTGTCCCTGACGCCATGCTCGATACGCTCAAGGAAGGTGGCTACGACATCGCAGGGAGCCTGCATGCCGCTGAGCACCTGCTCATCGCCCTGATGCCGATCGTCGTGCTGTGCGACCGGCGCGATCTCGGGGGCATTTCCACCATTCTTCACCGCGATACGTTGAAACCCAGCATTTTTGTTTACGATGGACATATTGGAGGCGTCGGCCTCACTGAATCGGCATACGGACGCTTTCACGACGTCGTACACCTTGCACTGGACAGAGTAACCGAGTGCCCCTGCAAGGATGGCTGTCCAAGCTGCGTGTACTCGCCCAAGTGTGGCAACAACAACAAGCCGCTGGACAAGAATGGTGCACGTGTTCTGCTCGGGCTCCTGCTCGACAAACTCGACACGACCACTAGAGGTGGCGAATGAGCGAAGAAGGAATGGTTGCTCTTCTCAAGGATGCACTACAGCTGGAAATCGAAGGATGGCTGTTCTACCGCGACGCAACGGGCACCCTGCCCGAAGGGGCGGTGCGTGACGTTTTCGTCTATCTGACCGAGCAGGAGGAGAAACACCGGCAGTACATCAACAAGGAACTGGACCACGTGCAGGCAGGCAGCATGCTGGACATCACTGGACTCGGAGCACTGAAAGAGACGACTCACGATGAAGTCCTGGTCGACGCCGTGCGCAGCGCAAAGGATCTCTCGCAGCACGAAGCCTCCGCGATTCACACGGGTATGCTGCTTGAGCGCAATTCATGGGAATTCTATCATACAGCGGCCCAAAAGGCCACCCAGCCCGACGAGGCTTCACTCTACCGACAGCTGGAAGAATGGGAGAAACTCCACCTTCATCTTCTCGAGAAGGCATACGACCTCCTCAAAGAGCGCATCTGGGCGGAGAACCGTTTCGCACCGTTCTAGAGAGCAGCATCCTCCCTGAACCCCAGACACTTGCCCGCTATGAGGTGAACGTGCAGGTGTGACACGGTCTGTCCACCTTCGGCGCCGGAATTGATGATGACGCGATACCCTGCTTCAAGGTGATACTTGACCGCGATCAGCCGGACAACCTCGAAGAGGTGAACGATCAGTCCATTGTCTTCTGTGCTGAGAGCATCGATGCGAGCGATGTGCTTGCGGGGGATCACGAGCAGGTGTACCGGCGCCTTCGGGAATCGGTCCTTGATGACGAAGACCGTCTCATCCTCGTAGACATATTCGGCCGGCGCTTCATGCCGGCCGACACGGCAGAAGACACAGTCCTGTTCGTTCGCGCCCATCATGCGGCTACGCCCCCGGAAAGGACGACCCGGTCGCCGTCGAAGTGACAGCCCTCGACACGAACGACGACAAAGCTGTCGCGTTCGAGCATCTCGTTCCCGTGCGTCCGTCCCTCCGTCCAGAGGTAGTGCTCTGAGTACCCTTCGACCTCCCCGGGGGAGGACTTCTCCGATACAATCGTTACGTCCCGACCGATGAACCGACGGGCAAATGCCATGCCCGTCTGCTCCGCGACCTCAAGCACACGGTGCAGCCGCTCCTTCGCGACTCCCGCCGGGACCTGACTCTTTTCACGCGCCGCAGGGGTGAACGGACGAGGTGAATAGGGAAAGACATGGACCTTGGCGAACGCCGCAAGCCGGACCACGTCCAAGGTATCCTGCAGGTCCTGCTCGGTCTCGCCGGGGAACCCGACGATGACGTCTGTCGTCAGGGCAAACGACGGATCGACCGCCCGCAGGCGTTGCACACTGCCGAGCAGGTCCTTCGATGCGTACGGCCGACGCATGCGCCTCAGCACTGCGTCACTGCCGCTCTGCAAGGGAAGATGCAGCTGCGGACACAGCGCGCCATGGTTTGCAAACTGGCTGACCAGTGCTTCCGTGATCGCGTCCGGGTTCAGCGAGCTGATGCGTACACGAGTCGGAAGCCCTGCAGCCTCAAGCGCCCTCAGCATGCTTTCCAGCAGGACGGGCAGCCTGTCCTGCACCTCCTCACGAGCATGTTTTTCCAATGCGAGTGGCGTCTGTCCATACTTGCCTATCTCCGTCCCGGTCAGCACAACTTCCTTGACACCTGCCGTCGCCAACCCCATGACTTCGTCTACTGCCATGTCGACCGGCTTGGATTCCAGGCGCGAGCCACGCACAAACGGTACCACGCAATAGGTGCACATGTTGTCGCAGCCCTCCTGAACACGCACATCCACGCGGTTGCGAGGGCCCGCTCTCCGGATGCGCCCGTCGACCCATCGCGCAACGGTCTGGGCTGTGTCACCTGAGCCGACGACAAACCTCGCCACTTCCGCTCGATCACGCATGGCAACGACGGCGACACCGGCAGGAGCTTGCGTACGTGTCAGGTTCAGCAGTGCTGCCCCGCATCCGGTGAGATACACGGGGGCACCCGGCCGTTCGCGCAGGGCACGGCGCACAAACTGCAGGCTCTGAGCCTGAGCCCGGTTCGTGACACTACACGAGTTCACGATAACGGCGTCGGCTTCAGTCAGCGTTATGGTCGTCTCGGCGCCCAGCATACGTATTTCCTGTGCATAGAGTTCGGAGTCGACCTCGTTGACCTTGCAACCAAGCGTGTAGATGAACACCTTCATGATGTCGCCTGCAACTCCCGCACCATGAGCATGGTGGCGAACCCGGCCAGCTCGCTCCTGAGAATGCCTGTGCTGAGGCGAACGGCCAAGGCGCCTCGTTCGATGAGCAGAGCCTCCTCGGGCCCCGAGAACCCACCCTCCGGGCCTACTGCGACCGCAACCGAACCATCCAGAGCATATGTCCCGTCACGCGCAAGTCCCATCATGGTCGAGGCTGCGCGAGGAGACATCATGATCAGGCTGTCCACAGGGCCGGCACATGACAAAGCACCCTGGAGCCCTGTTGCCAGTTCGACTGTTGGGACGTTACCTGTCTCGGCCTGCTCGGCCGAAGACAGAGCCACCTGACTCAGGCGCTCGAGCCGCCCGGCAACATTCCATGGCTGGCTGCGCTCAGCGGCATACAGGACGAAACGATGCACTCCCAGCGGAGCACAAACGTGGACAACGTCATCGAGCAGTGCAGGTCGGATGATTGCCTGCAAAAGGGTGACGGGGTGCAGGGAAAAGGGCGACTGGCGGACGCCCGCCACGGAAACGGCAAGGCCGGATCTGGAGGCATCTTCAACAACCGCGTCATACAGTTCTCCTGCGTGAAACAGGACGATCCGTTCGCCGTGACGAGCACGGAGGACATCTGCAATGTGGTGTGCAGCAGGCGTGCCCCCAAGCATGACATGTTCGCCCAGCCTGAGCGACCGACCCACCTCGAACGCCGGCATGTGTCAGCCGCTACCCGAGACCCTGCCGAGGTATCCTGCGAAACTCTCCAGGACCGTGATGGCCCGGATGTAGTTCATGCGGATGGGGCCGACGAGACCGAGAACGCCCCTCTGGTTCGAATCAAGCGAGTAGCTCACCGACACGAGGCTGAAGCTCCTCAGTTCCTCCCGTTGGTTCTCCTCTCCGATGAACAGGCTGATCTCTCCCCGATCGCTCAGCGAGTTCAGGTAGGGTTTCACGACCTCTTCGCGACTCAGGAAGGTGCTTAGTGTGGAAAACGCTGCAACCTGGTCATCGGGAAGCTCGCTCAGCATCTGTTCGATACCCCGGACAAAGATCTGACTCTCTCCCTTGCGCAACTCGCCTTCCATAAGCTGGGCCACGGCGTCCAGAACACCTCCATAGCGCAGAGCAAAGTCTTGTGGCAGCATGTTGCCAAAGCGAAGGGTATGAATGCCCTCTTCGAGGCTCTTCCCGCGGAGTTCCCTGGCAAAAATGGCATTGATGTCTGCGAGTTCCTGCTCAGTCGTGTCTGCCGGAGCAAGCAGCTTGTATCCCTCGACGCTCTCGCGGTCAGTGATGAAGACCAGCATGAGCACTGTTTCACTGAACGGCACGAGGCTGACATGACGCAGAGTCACAGAGTTGATCGGGGGAGACAGGACAAAACTCACCTTCTTCGTGCGGTCAGACACGGCCGTCGCCACACCGTCGAACAGACGTGGAAGACTCTCGTACCGCAGTGGGAGATCCATCGGTCCAGTGAACATGCGGTGACGCGTCGCCTCGACGAGGAATGCCGAGATATACATGTGATACGCCAGGACCGTCGGAACGCGCCCGGCGGATACATGAGGCTGCTGAAGATATCCCATGCTGCTAAGCTCCGCCATTTCATTGCGGATCGTCGCAGACGAGAGGTCGTTGCCCAGTTGGCTGGTTACGAATCCCGAACTGACAGGCTCGCCGTCGTCCATGTACTTCCGGACGATGGCCAGCAATATGCGCTTCTGCCGTTCTGTCAGGAACATCTATCTCACCTCATCTATTGTACCGATTAGCGCCGGGCTGACAAGCAAGAAGCGGGCGGCCGCCACAAAGGCAACCGCCCGCTCTCGAGGACTGTGAAGGTGTCCTAACTCTTCTGGAGCAGGGCGTCGACCTTCGTTGTGATGGCCCGCTTTGGAACGGCGCCGACAACCTGGTCGACGACGACGCCGCCCTTAAACAATGCCAGCGTCGGTATGCTCATGATACCATAGCGAGCGGAAATCTCCTGATTCTCGTCCACATTCAGACGAGCGACCTTCAACTTACCTGCATATTCATTGGCAATCTCAGAAACGACTGGTGCAATCATGCGGCATGGGGCGCACCACGTAGCCCAGAAATCGACCAGGACAGGTAGCGAAGAAGAGAGTACCTCGGTCTGAAAATTCGCGGTTGTTGCAACAATCTCGTTGTCTTCCATGTGTTCCTCCTTGCAGGATTGTCTGCTCAATGCCATGTCTGCTTCGCCACTCTATTTGAGCCCACTGTATGTGAGAAGAAGTCTCTCCAGGCGCTCCAGTTCCTTCTCGGGGGTAAGATCCTGTTGCACGCGACAGCCGACTTCGTTGAGAAGGATGTCGGTTCCGATGCGACCTATGGCCGCATGAGCAGCCACAAGCTGTGCAAGGACTTCATCGCACGGACGACCTTCGTCGACCATCTTCTGAATCCCGCGCAACTGCCCTTCGACACGTCGAAGGCTATGCAAGACCTTTGTCTTCTCCATCATATACCCCTTGGGGTATAGTAGGCAGAAAGTTGCCGTTGTCAAGAATTCCTATAGTATAATAGGGTAGAATAGGGTAGAGTCTGGAGGTGTTATATGAAGCGAGTGTTGACCAGTCTGGTCGTTCTTCTTGTCGTGTTTGCCGTCCTCGCAGTCGTCATTGGCCAGTTGCCAATAGAGCCCGTTAAGCTGCCGATTCCGTTCTTCCCGACAATACAGACGTCAGTCAAAGCAGTAGCCTACGCCTCCTTCTTCATCGGTCTGCTGCTTGCCACAGTGATCGCTTTCGCCGGCGACATAGCCCTCCGGAAGAGGTTTCGCGCGATGATGCTTGACCAGAACAAGCGGCTGAAAACAGGCGGCGAGAGCAAGGACATCGCCGATACCACAGCGACAACTCTTCCCAGCGAGCGCAAATCTCCAGAATGAACCGGCACAGCACTGTCCAGATTACCCGCGCCGCCCTCATTGCCGCAATGTACATCGTCTTCACAATGGTTCCACCCTTCAATGCCATCAGCTATGGAGCCGTGCAGTTCCGGCTGGGAGAGGCTCTAGTCCTACTGCCATTTCTGCTCGACGAGGCAGTCGTTGGCGTGGTCGTCGGTTGTCTTGTCGCCAACCTGTTCTCCCCGTTTGGCCTCATCGACGTCGTTATCGGTACCAGTGTGACTGCGCTGGCCGCCCTTCTCACAAGACGTTTGCGCAGAACCGGTAAGCTCTGGCTGGCAGCCATACCGCCGATCGTCCTCAACGCGCTCATCGTGTCCGCCTACGTATCGACACTCACCCTGCCGGGCGCTGAGAACCTGCCTCTCACACACAGCCTCACGGCGGGGTTGCGCTTCATCCTGGCGCACTTCTCCTGGGGAGTCTACGTGCCGGTGGCGCTCTCGATCCTGGCTGGTGAGGCGGCCGTTGTCATTCTTCTCGGCCTTCCCGTACTTGTCCTGGTCCGTCACAATATCCGCCCCGTGGGGGAAGTTCGATGACCTATACCGTCGCTCTTGCCCAGGTGAACCCTGCGTGCGGTGACCTGGAATACAACGTGAAGATGCACGTCGCCCAGACGGAGCAAGCATGTGAAGCCGGCGCCGACCTGATTGTGTTTCCCGAGCTGTCACTCTCCGGATACCTGCTCAAGGACCAGACGCTTGACGTCATGCGCCGCGCCGACTGCCCCGAATTCGCCGGCCTCCGTGAGCTTTCGCGCCACATCGCGATCTGCGCAGGCTTCGTCGAAGAAGGCGAAGACGGCATTCCCTACAACAGTGCGTTCTTCATGGATGCCGGTGAAGTCTGCCACGTCCACCGCAAGATGTACCTGCCCACACACGGCATGTTCGAGGAACTCAAGTTCCTTGGACGCGGGAAGGAACTCTCGGTCTTCGACACACGCTTCGGGCGCACTGGCATCGTCATCTGTCGTGACCTGTTCCATCCCCTCGAGGTGTCCACGATGGCAGCTCTCGGCGTGGAGCTACTACTGGCGCCCAGTGCCATGCCGGCACGTGGATTTGGCGGCGAGGAACTGGCAATCGAGCAGACCGTCAGCTTGGCCCTCGGTTCGGCCAGCACGTTTCTCGGGATGTTCGTCGTGTACGTGAACCGCGTTGGATTCGACGACGGGCTCGGCTTCTACGGAGGTTCGGCTCTGAGCGACCCAGTCGGAGGCATCACCGTCTCGGCCCCACGGTTTGAGGCAGTGCAGCTCCTCGGGACCATCGACACGTCCCACATTGCACGACACCGCTACCAGCTTCCCATTCGCCGGGAGGAAGACTTGGCAATCGTACGCCATGCTCTGGAAACGAGGAGGAACTCATGACACCCGATACCCTCGCCCTCAACAACGAATTTGTCTACGACTATCTCAAACGCTTCGTCCAGGAAGAGCTGCACACGAGCGGGTTCACAGAGGCGTGCATCGCCCTTTCCGGTGGACTCGACTCTGCGCTGGTGCTCAAACTGGCCGTCGACGCTCTCGGAGCCGACCATGTTCACGCCATCTTCCTTCCCTACAAGGCCAGTTCAGCTGAAAGCAAGCGGGATGCCCATACGATGTTCGAGTTCTGTGGCATTCCCTGGCAGGAGCTGGACATCAGCGGCATGGCCGATGCATACCTTGCATTGCAGCCCGGCATCGACCGGCTGCGGACGGGCAACCTGCTGGCTCGCCTGCGCATGGCCGTCATCTTCGACCAGTCGAAGAAGGAGAACGCCCTCGTCGTCGGAACCAGCAACAAGAGCGAACTGCTGGTCGGCTACTCGACGTGGTATGGTGACATGGCATGTGCCCTCATGCCTATCGGCGACCTGTACAAGACTCAGGTGCGGTCACTCGCGCGTCACCTCGGACTGCCGCAGCAGGTCATCGCCAAGCTGCCTTCCGCCGACCTCTGGACCGGCCAGACGGATGAGGGAGAAATCGGCGTGAGCTACGAGACGCTCGACCAGGTCCTGTTCCTCCTGGTCGACCAGCGGTGCTCGTCCGCCGAAGTCAACTCGGAAGGCTTCGAACTCGACCTTGTGCAACGGGTCGAGCGCAAGATTCTGACATCCCAGTTCAAACGCGTCCCTCCTCCTATCGCCAAGCTGTCGCAGCGCACCGTCGGCATCGATTTCCTCTACCCGCGCGACTGGCGTAAGTAGTCCGCGCCACCTCAAGGCATTGATCAACAAAGAACGCCTCGGTCTGATGGCCGGGGCGTTTGCTGTCAAGCGGCAGTGTGGTTGGTCGGCCAGGATTTAGTAGAAGGTCTTGGCTTGAAGGACAATATCGGCCGGGATGACATGTGGCTGAGTCGTCGCTTCCCTGAGGTCGGTGAAGGCGATGCGCTGCCCAACCTCGCCCACAAGGATGCCAGACTTGCCTTCGCGCACCGCGTTCACGGCCGCAAGGCCCAGTCGGGTGGCCAGCAACCTGTCAAAGACCGTGGGTGAGCCGCCCCGCTGGAGATAGCCCAACACCGTGACACGTATGGACAGGTTGGTTGTGCTGGCCAATGCTTCCGCCAATCCGTATCCCGCCACGGGCCTGCCCGCAACAGTCAGTTCATGTGTGGCTACCGGGTATCCCTCGGCGACGACGACGATGGAGAAATCCTTCCCCTCTTCCTTCCGCTGCTTGAGGTGTGTTGCCAGCGTCTCTATGGGTACAGGCTGCTCGGGGATGGCTATGAAATCGGCTCCCCCTGCGAGGCCGCCGTACAGCGCCAGCCAGCCAGACTGACGGCCCATGACCTCCACGATCATGACCCGGTGATGCGCCGACGCCGTCGAATGGAGCTTGTCCAGCGCATCGCTGATGGTCGTAATCGCGCTGTCGAATCCTATGCTGAAGTCGGTGCCAAAGATCTCATTGTCGATGCTATTGGGCACGACGACACACGGAATGCTGTTTGCGTCAAATACTGCCGCCACACCGACGGCACTGCGGTCGCCGATGATGATGCTGGTCGTGATGCTGTTGCTTTCCAGGACGTCGCGTATCTTCGCCAGGTTCTGGACCGCAAACTCGGGCGACACGCGAGAACTGCCGAGGATGCTTCCACCCAGAGGAAGGATACCGGAGACTGTCTTCTTGTTCATGATCTCGATCTCGCCACGCACGAGTCCTTCGAACCCGTCCCGTACCATCAGGACATCGTATCCGAGCTCAAATGAACGCCTTGCAACGGAGCGAATGGCTGCGTTCATACCTGGTGCGTCCGCCCCTGCCGTCATGACTGCGATACGTCTCATCTGTGTTCCTCCCTTTCCCTTTCTGTTACCGGGTCACACCGGTGAACTGGAACCCCTCGGCCCGGATACTGGGGAGCACCATGGCGCCGATTCCGAATGATGAAGCCAGGACCGCGCGGTTCCGACTGATTTCGACAGTGTGCGCAAGCATGTCGACGAGCCCCTGCGTGAACCGCAGGTTTCGAACCCCATGCGTCTTGCGGCCGTTTTCGATGAAGTACGTGCCGTCTCGCGTCGTCCCGGTGACGACGGCGCGGCGCGGCTCGACAGGATTGCCGTACCAGAAACGGGTCACGTAGATGCCTCGTTCGACGTGGGAAACCATGTCGGCCTCACTGCTGTCACCCGCACCCATGAAGATGTTGAGCGGATAAGGGCCGATGTCGTTTGGCTGCTGAAGCGAGTGTCCTGTCGTCGCGCGACCCATCTTGGCAGCGTAGTAGGAATCGTACACGACGTTCCCTCCCTTGCCCTGAGTCAGGAAATTGACGCGACGCTTCGGCATTCCCTCGAAATCGAAGGGAACGGGCATTCCTGCAGGATCCAGCCCGTCGTCGTACAGACTGACGATAGGGGAGGCGATCTGCTCACCCTCGTGCCCCTCGAGGAAACATGTGTGCTGCTCGACACTGCGAGCAGACAGGGCAAGATAGGCCAGCATGCCCATGAGCTCCTCGACGGCAAACGGGCTCAGAACAACCTCAAAGGCTCCGGGTCCGACCTCAGCGGGATGCCGTGTCTCCACCGCCGTGCGCACAGCTTGCTCGCCTACGGCTTCCGGATCAATGTCCGCAACGTCAGCCGACGACATCAGACCATATCCGGAACTGTCATCGCCCATGACGACGGCTTTCAGCGCCGCGACCGTATACTGGTGATAGGCTGCTACGCCCATCGAACTCACAACTGCCAGTTCAGAGCTCTGCACCTGATAGGTCCCAGCCGCCCGCAGGCCCTCGTGCTCTGCGCGCTCGATGACCTTCTTCACCGCAAGAACGCGTTCTCCGGGCTGGGAGGCGGCGGTCGCCGCGACCCATCCATCAACGCGTCCTGCAGTTATCGGTTGAGGAGACGGAAGACCTGGAAACCCGGGATCGTCAGGTATGAGCCGGGCAGCCTGCGATGCCTGCCGAACAATGAGCACCAGACCCTCGGGAGAGCAGTCGGTCGTCGACGCACTTCCGACCTTCTTCCCGACGACGGCGCGCACTTGAACCTGCGCCGTATGCTCGGCCACGTTCTGATGGATGATGTTCTCGGCATACCACGTGAGAGCGCTGTTGGAGGTCATGGTCACGATCTCTATCTGATCTGCGTCCGACACCCTCAGTGCGTCGTGCATGAGGCCGTGAAGCTGTTCCTTACTCATGAAACACCCCCACCTGAACGTGGCGGAACCGGGCAGGCGATGTGCCATGCGACACATGTGCCACCTGCATCGGCTCTCCTTTGCCGCAATTGTCGACACCCCACACGTGGTACAGATCAGGGCCTCCGATGCCGTCACATGACCTCCAGAACTCATACGTGATGCCGGTGTATGTCGGGTTCTTGACCATGTCCTGCAGTTTCCCTCCCCTGATCTCCCAGCCGACCTCACTGCCGAACTGGAAGTTCAGGCGTCGATCATCGATGGACCAGCTCTTGATGCCCTCCACGTAGAGTCCGTCCTCCACGCCGCCGATCAACTGCTCGAAGGTCAGGTCGCCCGGCTCGAGGTTGATGCTCACCATACGGACAATAGGACAGCGTGCGAAGCCGTCGGCCCTCATCGCCCCCATGGGCTCCTCGCCGACGACGGGAGCTGATGCACGAGAGTTGAGGTAGTGCTCGAAGATGCCGCCCCGTACCAGGTACACTTTGCGGCCCCTCACCCCCTCGTCGTCATACGCGAGTCCGCCCAGGGCGTGCGGAATCGTGGGATCAGCGGTCACATTGACAATATCGGACCCATAGCGGAAGCTGCCTTTCTTGTCGGGCGTCAGAAATGATGTCCCAGCGAACGACGCCTCCATGCCCATGACCCGGTCCAGCTCGGAGGGGTGGCCACATGACTCGTGGAGCTGCAACGCGAGTTGCTGTCCACCAACGACCAGGTCCTTGACTCCCGACGGACAAGGCTTGGCAGCCAGGAGTGCCAGTGCTTCCCTGGCGGTCGACTCCGCATGTTCCAGGAGCTTCATGGCTTCCACGAACTCCCAGCCCGACTGAGCGTTGTCGCCGGAGGAGGACATGGGGTAGCTGCGGATCTGAACGTCACCCTTGTCACTGGCAGCCATGGCGCTGACGCCGGCCCCGCTCTCGACCCGGTCCTGGACGATGTATGAGCCATCGGAGGACGCGAAGATCTTGCGCTCCTTCAGAAACTGCATCTGACCTCGTGCCAGGACGACTCCCGGTAACATCATCGCTCTGGTGGCTTCGGCGAGTAGTCCGATTTTCTCAGAATCAGGGATCGTGAAGGGATCCACGTCCGCCTGGTGCGGTATCATGTCTTGACTGGGAGCAACTGTGGCCAGCACAACATCCTTCTTCTTTGCCAGCGCACTCGCGTGCGCGATGGCCACCACCTCTTCGACGATATGGTCGGCCTCGGCGTCGGCCACGACGGACGATGATGAAAATCCCCATGCCCCGTTCGCAATGACGCGGACCCCAAATCCACGCTGGTGAGCATGCACGACGGCGCGGGGTGCTCCTCCGACAACCGACACGTCCTCTCGTTCCATGTCAATGAGACGGCAATCGCAGTAGCTTGCGCCGAGGCGCTTCGCGCCCGCAATGACCCGCTCCGTGAACTTGTCCACTGGTCACCTCCCTGGTCGACAATGTCAGTATATTGGAGCATCCGCCAAAAGCAACGCCAGAAGCCACATGCCGTTGGGCCCACCAACCTCTTCTTTGCCAAACCTGACGTTCAGGCTAGAATTGTCACGGTGATGAGATGAAGAAAACCGTTCAGTCGCATGGCCTGCGGCACATGACCCTCGACTATCAGCGCTGGCTGGCCGCCTTTGTCATTGTGGCGGCAACCTTGGGTGCCATGACCTTGTGGGCGCTTCGTGGAAAAGAGACGGCGCTGCACGTGGTCTCGCAGTTCAAGACCAGTGATTATCCAATTGGGATCGTAGGCACACAGGACCAGGGATATGCCCTGACGGCGGCCGGCCAGGTGTTTGCGTTGCGCGGATGGACGAGCCAGAGCGAAGGCGTGGAACTGGGGGATAACCCCACGTCATTGACACTGAGTACATCGGGCAAGTACCTTTTGGTATCGGGACAGCGGCTGACACTGCTGGACGATGCCCTTCGCCAGAAATGGTCGCGAACAACGACAGCTCCCAGCGTGGTCGAGCAAGCCGTATTCACCGTCACCGGAGGGGTTGCCGTCGTCTACTCGTTCCTGGCGAACCAATCTCGGCAGTTCGTCACGTACGACCTTGCCGGCAAGTACCAGGATGGCTACACCGTACCCGATTTCGGCCGTGGGTCGCAGATCAGCCTTGCGCACAGCGGCATGCTCGTGGTAACGCTGGAAAGCGGCACCATCTACACCGTCTCGCCGCAAGGAAAGGTCATCGCAAAGTTCACAGTCCCCAACCCAGACCAGAAACTGGCAGGACTCGTCACGGTTGTCGACGACAGCGGCACACGCATCCTGGCCGGCTACGGCCGCAGCGTCTCGGGCGCCCCCGGTCCCCTGCCCCGCTATCTGTTCGACCAGACGGGAAAAAGGATAGCCCAGATTGTGGCCACTTCCGACAATCCCGGCCTTCGCGCGCTAGGCAACGACTTTCTGACCTTTGGACGCACTGCAGAGATCTTCGACAAGGACGGAAAGCTGCTGCTGTCAGCCTCAAAACTCAACTTCAATACAATCGACGCTTCGATGTCCGATGGAGAATGCGCACTCCTGTTCCAGGAGCAGACCACTTCTCAGACTGCGGTCTATTTCCTTGGTATCTACGACATGAAAGCACGCGCACTTGTGCGCCAGTGGAGTACGGCTGAGAGCGACGAGGTACGAGTTTTCCAGCTGCCGGGGATGCGCTCCGCCCTTGCTCTCGGCAGCGGTTTCTCCATTCTAGCACCCTGACGGGAGGGATCCGTGGACCGCGACACAGCGCGCGAACGCATACGGCAGCTCAAGACAGAGATCGAACTTCACAACTACGAGTACTATGTCCTGGACAGCCCGAGGATAGCAGACGCAGCCTTCGACGCCCTGATGCGCGAGCTCAAGAGTCTGGAGGACGAGTTTGTGGATCTGGTGACGCCGGACTCACCGACACAACGCGTGGGCGGAGCCCCTCTCGGGGGATTCACGACCGTCCGGCATCGCGTTCCGATGCTCAGCCTCAGCAACATGTTCTCCGAAGAAGACGTCGTCCTCTTCGACGCCCGCGTCCGGCGGGCACTTGGACGGGATGACCCCGTCGAGTATCTGACGGAGATCAAGATGGATGGGCTTGCCATCTCGCTTCGGTACGAGAAGGGTCTCCTGGTAGAAGGCTCCACACGCGGCGACGGCGCAACGGGCGAAGACGTCACCGCCAACGTCCGGACGGTGCGTTCCATCCCCATGAACCTGGCCAGCGTAGGGAGTCGTATTCCAGCATTGGTCGAGATTCGTGGCGAAATGGTCATGTTCAGGCGTGACTTCGAGGCACTGAATGCCGCGCGAGCTGCCTCAGGCGACCCCGTGTTTGCCAATCCACGCAATGCGGCGGCTGGATCGCTGCGTCAGCTGGACCCGCACATCACCGCTTCGCGCCCACTGCATCTGGTGGCCTATGCGCTGGGGGAGACATCGGAAGATCTTGTTCTTCCCACTCAGAAGAGCTTGCTGGACTGGATTGCCGGCGTCGGATTCCGTGTATCGCCGTTTGTGCGCCTGGTGCGGACACCCGCCGAGATGTGGGCAGCCACCCGGGAGATTTCAGCTGCCCGCAGTTCGCTGCCGTTTGCTGCCGACGGTATCGTGTTCAAGGTGAACGAGATATCGCTGCAGCGTGCGCTGGGCCAGACGGTCAAGGAACCACGATGGGCCTCCGCCTGGAAGTTCCCTCCTGAAGAAAAGGAAACACACCTCGAGAATATCATCGTCTCTATCGGTCGAACGGGTGTCGCAACGCCGGTCGCAGTACTCACTCCCGTAGAGATCGATGGGTCGGTCGTCTCAAGGGCGACCCTGCACAACGACGACGAGATCAAGCGTCTTGGCATCCTTATCGGAGACACCGTCATCGTGCGCAAGGCAGGCTCGGTCATCCCCGAGATTCTGGGACCAGTGCTTTCCGCCCGCACCGGTATCGAGCGCCCCTTCATCATGCCGGCCGTATGCCCAGTGTGCGGCTCGCAGCTGGTGCGTATCGAAGATGAAGCCGCCACCAAGTGTGTGAACGCCTCGTGTCCCGCGCAGGTGCGGGAAAGGCTGCTGCATTGGTGCTCGAAGGACGCCATGGATATCCAGGGCATAGGAGAAGCCGTGGTCGACCAGCTCGTCACGCTGGGACTGGCACACGATGTCGCCGACCTCTACGACCTGACGGAAGAGCAGCTTCTTCGACTGGAGCGCATGGGATCTCTCGTAGCCCGCAAGCTGCTGGTTCATCTCGAAGAGAGCAAGGGAAAGGGTCTTGCCCGTGTGCTGTATGCCATGGGCGTTCCTCAGGTCGGTGAGGTAGGCGCCCGCGATCTGGCCCAGGCCTTCGGCTCCATGGAGATTCTTGCATCGGCCACGCCTGAATCCCTGACCCATGTCTACGGCATCGGAGAGAAAACGGCCGAGAACATCACGGCCTTCTTCCAGGAAGAGCACAACCGCACGCTCGTCGAGCGCCTCCGGAAGGCAGGAGTTCACATGGTCGCCGCCACGGCCCCCGGGGCGCACGGTCCCCTCAGCGGCAAGGTCTTCGTCTTCACCGGCGAGCTATCCACCATGGCCCGCAGCAAAGCACAGGAACTGGTACGTACGCTCGGAGCCGAGACGTCGGAGACGGTTTCCCGGAAGGTGACGACGCTCGTCGCAGGATCCGCCGCGGGGAGCAAGATGGCCAGGGCCCGGCGACTGGGAATCGAGATCCTTGACGAACAGCAGTTCCTCTCCCTCGTTGGGCAGGGGACCTGAGAAAACAGGCATAGGAGGTATCATGGCAATGATCATCGACAAAGAGACGCTTGAACACGTGGCTTCACTCGCGCGTCTCGAGATAACTCCAGAAGAGGAGGGGCCTCTTCTGGGGGACCTCGAACGAATCCTCGGGTATGTCGCGCAGCTGAGCTCCGTCGATACATCAGCCATCGTCAGTAAGCGCCCCGCCATGACCGAACTCCGTCCGGATGAGCCAAGCGCGGGCTTGACCCGAGAAGCAGGGCTCGGTGGAGCGCCCGCGATGCGTGACGCATTCGTGGTCGTGCGGAACGTCATGGGAGGCGAGGATGAGTAGCGAACTTCCACGCACCCTGAAACAGTATCGTCACGCTGTTCGCGCGCACGAACTGTCGGCGGAAGAGTATCTGGACGAGACGCGGCAGCTCATCGAACGTGGAGACCCTCAAGTGAAGGCGTTTCTGCACCTGCGCCTCGACGCCGCCCGGTCCGATGCGCAGGCCGCCGATCCCTCGTCTCCTCTTGCAGGAGCCCCGATAGCGGTCAAGGATAACATCATGATGGCCGGCGAGCGCTGTACTTGCGGCTCCCGGATTCTTGAACACTACGTCGCCCCCTATTCGGCGACTGCCGTGCGATCGTTGCTTGCTGCGGGGGCTGTCGTACCGGGCAAGACCAACCTCGACGAGTTTGCCATGGGTTCCTCCACAGAGAACTCTGCCTTCTTCCCCACGCACAACCCCACGGACCTTACCCGTGTTCCCGGTGGGTCCAGCGGCGGTTCGACGGCTGCGGTCGCCGCAGGTTTTGCTCTTGGGGCAATCGGCTCCGACACCGGCGGTTCAGTGCGGCAGCCCGCTGCGTTCTGCGGGGTCGTCGGTTTCAAGCCGACCTACGGGCTTGTGTCGCGGTACGGCCTGGTCGCCTTCGGGTCCAGCCTCGACTGCATCGGTCCCATTGCGAGGAGCGTCCGGGACGCAGCCATCATGATGAACGTGATGGCTGCCCATGATCCAAAGGATGCTACTAGCGTCAAGCGGCCCCACGTGGACTTTGAGGCCGCACTGCAACCGACCCTTGCAGGCAAACGGGTGGGCATCATCCGTGAACTCCAGGGGCTGGATGTCCAGCCGGAAATCGCAGCAGCCATGGAGACGGCCCGTAAAGCAGCCGTGAAAAGCGGTGCATCGATTGTCGACGTCAGGGTGCCGCACATTCTGTCCGCACTGCCCGCTTACTACATCATCGCGCCTGCCGAGTGCTCCGCGAACCTCGGACGGTTCGACGGCGTCCGCTATGGCCTGCACGTCGACGGACGGGACATGACGGAAACATACAGCAGGACCCGCAATGCCGGATTCGGCACCGAGGTGAAGCGGCGCATCCTCATCGGCGCATTCGTGCTCTCGGCCGGGTACTATGACGCCTACTACAAGAAGGCAAGCAGTGTCCGCCAGCTCATCACCGACGAACTGGACGCCGCGCTGCAGTCCGCCGACGTACTGCTGACACCGACCACCCCGACGACAGCGTTCAGGCTTGGAGCCGTGACCGACGCGCTTGAAATGTACAAGGCGGATGTGTTCACGATCCCCGCGAACCTGGCCGGGGTCCCTGCCATTTCGTTTCCCGCCGGAAAGGACGCCGCCGGTCTTCCTATCGGACTGCAGCTCATGGGCCCCCGCTGGAGCGATGCTGAACTCCTCTCCTCCGCGAACGTCTTCTTCACGGCGCTTGGAGGTGAGTCATGACCACGACGATCGGCCTGGAAATTCACGTTCAGCTGGCCACACAGACCAAGATGTTCTGTGGCTGCAGCACGGCGTTCGGGGACGAGCCCAACACCCATGTCTGCCCCGTCTGCCTGGGACTGCCGGGCGCCCTGCCCACGTTGAACGCCCAAGCCGTGCGCTTGGCCACCAGGATCGCCACGGCACTGGGGTGCACTGTCCACGAGGTCTCCGAGTTCTCACGCAAGAACTACTTCTACCCGGATCTTCCCAAGTCCTACCAGATCACCCAGTTCGACCGCCCGATCGCGACAGGGGGATCGCTTCCCATCGTCACCGAACGAGGCGCCCGCAGCGTCCGGTTGACACGCGCCCATATTGAGGAAGACGCCGGCAAGTCGATGCATGCCGCCGACATCACGCTCGGGGGTGAGACGCTGGTCGACTTCAACCGCTGTGGCATGCCACTGATCGAGATTGTTACTGAACCAGACATGCAAAGCGGCGATGAAGCGTACGAGTTCCTGCGCAACCTGAGGCGGCTTGTTCGATGGCTGGGCGTATCGTCAGGCGACATGGAGAAGGGTGCCATGCGGTGTGACGTGAATGTCTCCGTCAGCCCGGACCCTGCGAAGCGAGGTACAAAGGTGGAGATCAAGAACCTCAACAGCTTCCGCAGCGTCAAGCGGGCCATCGACTACGAAGAGCAGCGCCAGGCACAGTGCCTTACCGACTGTACTCCCATCATGACAGAGACGAGGCACTTCGACGAAGTGCAGGGAACAACGACCTCCATGCGCAGCAAGGAAGCCAGCAACGATTACCGCTACTTTCCGGAACCGGACCTGCCCCTGCTGCAGCTGGATCCGACAGAGCTGGAATCCGTGCGGACACAGATGCCCGAACTGCCCTGGGAGGTACAGTCACGCTTCGAACGGGACCTCGGCCTCTCGCCATATGATGCGGCCCTGCTGACCGAGGAACGCTCCACGGCAGAGTTCTTCCAGCAGACCATTGCACTCTATGACAACCCGAAGAAGGTAGCCAGCTACATGGGGACCGAGGTAGCCAGGCTCCTGAACGAACGCGGCAAGACGCTGACGGAGACGCAGCTGACGCCCGTGGCACTCGCCGGCCTCCTGACGATGGTCGAAGACAATGCGATCAGCAACACGGCCTCAAAAGACGTCCTGCCCCTTCTCGTGGACACGGGGACAACGCCCATGGAGGCGGTCAGAAGCCTTGGCCTCGAACAGGTCTCCGACACCTCCGCACTCGAAGGATTTGCACGCGAGGTGATAGCGGAGAACACAACCCAGGTTGACCAGTTCAGGAACGGCAAGGAGGCAGTACTCGCTTTTCTCGTCGGCCAGCTCATGAAGAAGAGCAAGGGCAAGGCGAACCCGAAGTTGGCGGGGGATACGCTGCGGCGGCTGTTGAAATGAAGGAACGCAGACCCAGGTCAGGATCGTCCTGCCGGTTGTCCTCATCGTGGTTCTGCTGGCCACGTCTCTTGTCGTGTATCAAGTGATCAGGACACGTACGGGCAAGGAAGGGGAAGTCACAACGCTCATTCCTTTCAGGAAAGGTGACAAGTGGGGATTCTGTGATTCACAGAAGAGAATTGCAATACCGACTATGTATGACCGCGCAGAGCCTTTTACCGATGGAATCGCAATTGTTGTGACAAATGGCAAGTTCGGCTGCATCGACAGCAAGGGGGAGATGGTCATACCCGTGGCTTATGAGCAGATGGGCCCTTTTCTTGAAGGCCTCTCGCTGGTTCATCTTGACGGTAAATTCGGTTTTGTTGATAGAACCGGAACCACGGTAATACAGCTGGCTTATGACAGCGCAGGCAATTTCAATGAGGGCTTTGCAAGGGTAGTAATCAATGGAAAAGAAGGCTTCATTGCTACTGACGGAAAAATTGCCGTACCGGCCATTCATGATGCGAACGATTATGAAGTAACCGATTTTGACCATGGTCTCGCGCCCATTCTCCTCATTGGGAAGGGAAGTATGGTGGGCGGAGGGGACAGACCGACAATGGTTGGCTACATCGATACTAAAGGCACACAGTACTGGGAAAACTGACAGAACGAGCGGGGGATCCCCCCTTGTGAGGAGGGATCCCCCGCTTCCTGCGTAGTCACTACGCGTTCATGACCTGATGGCTCAGCTGGTCAAAACCTCATTGATGGTCCTCATGGTTGGCTCATCCAGGGCAACGTCGACAGCCCTGACATTTTCTTCGACCTGCTCCGGTCTTGACGCACCGATGATGACACTGCTGATCTCTTTGTGATGAAGGATCCAGGCCAAAGCCAGTTGTGCCGTTGTGACATTGTTCTCCAATGCTATCTTTGAGATCCTCTCAACCTTGTCGAGGCTTTCTTCGGTCAAGTAGTGCTCTACAAAGTGCCCGACTTTGGGATCTGCTGCCCTGCTTCCTTTGGGTAGTTCCTGGCCCTTCTTGTACTTTCCTGTCAAAACCCCCTCGGCCAGCGGACTAAATACGGCAATTCCCAATCCTTCCCTGGTGCACATCGACATTACTTCTTTTTCTATATACCTGTTCAGCATATTATACGCCGGTTGATTGATGGCAATAGGGTTGAGATTCAGCTGCCTGGCCGTGCTCTGAGCATCAAGTATCTGCGTCGCACTCCACTCACTGACCCCTGCGTACAAAATCTTACCTTGGTGTATCAGGTCGTCTAACGCCCGCATAACCTCATCAACAGGTGTCTCAGGGTCGTATCTGTGACAGTAGAAGATATCGATGTAATCAGTGTTGAGACGCTTCAAACTGGCATTGCACTGTTCCATAATGTGCTTTCTGGAAAGTCCTCTGTCATTGGGACCATCACCCACGGGCCAGAAGGTCTTTGTAGCAAGCACGTATGAAGACCTGGAGAAATCCTCCAGAGATTTAGCCAGGACTTCTTCTGCCGCACCGGGATGTGTCTGTCCGACGCCATAGGCATCAGCGGTATCGAAGTAGTTTATCCCCAGATCGTAGGCCTTCTTTACGCATGCATCCGCCTGTTCCTGTCCGTAGGAACCGCCATAGGTAAGCCAACTACCCAAAGCCATTTCGCTCACTTTAACGCCATAACGGCCAATCCTTCGGTAGTTCATCCTATCCTCCTTTCAATTTGACAGTGATGTCTCAGGACTGGCTAGCAAGCTCCTTGTCGCCGTCGAGCCGAAGCGAGACGACCTTGGACACGCCAGTCTCTTGCATCGTCACACCGTACAGGACATCCGCTGCCAGCATGGTCTCACGGTTGTGGGTCACGACCAGGAACTGTGAACCCTCCTGCTCCCGAAGCAACCGCGCAAAACGATGAACGTTGTTTTCGTCGAGCGAATTGTCCACCTCGTCGAGAAGATAGAACAGACTGGGGCGCGCCTTGAAGAGAGCAAACTGCAGAGCCGCGGCCGTCAGGACTTTCTCGCCGCCTGAAAGCAGCTCAAGAGGTTGCCGCCGTTTGCCCGGCAGCACGACGTCGATGTCGATCCCCATGAGTTCCCCGTTCTCCTGGCGCACCAGTCTTGCCTCGCCGCCGTCGAACATCTTGACAAAGTTCTCCTGGAAGGCCTTCTCGATGACGACAAACGTCTCTTCGAACAATGTCGACGCGCGTCGATCGAGGTCGTCGATCAGCGCGAGCAGCTTCGTTCTCGACTGAGAGAGATCATCATCCTGCGCTTTGAGATGCGCAACGCGTTCCGCAAGCTCTTCGCTTTCCTTGATACTAGCCATGTTCACGGGCTCCAGGTTCGTCATGTTGCGGCGCACCTGGTCCATCTCGCTCTGCATCTGTTCGAGGTTTGCCTCTGGTTCAGTTCTTTCCGTCAGTTGTGCGAAGTCATCGCGCGCCGTGAATTGCTCCAGCTTGCCCTTCCCCTCCGCCAGCAGGACCTCCAGCTCGCGTACACGGCCCTCGAGGCGTGTACGACTCGCCTTGACCCCTTCCATCTCCGCCGCCAGGGTCGCACTCTGTTCGTCCTTGTGACGCTTGTCGAGTTCCAGCTGGTCGATG